>JAYVNP010000149.1:0-8084 GCA_043758385.1 Saprospiraceae bacterium | reverse complement strand
TGGAAAAACGTGGCGGCGGAATGCACAGTGTAATATTGCGCGATTTTAACGCTGTCGAACCCCATTACTACCAATTAAAAGTGCAATTCCGAACGGCAGATGCGATGGGTGCAAACTTCATTAATAGCGTTTTAGAAGAATTAGCGCATTTTTTTTCGGTGCAATTAACAGCAGAGACACTCATTGCGCCAGAAATTATCATGTCTATACTTTCTAACTACACACCCGACTGCGTGGTTGAAAGCCAAGTGCAATGTAAGGTTTCGGAATTTGACGATAAGAACGCTGAATATTACACTGAAAAATTTCAGAAAGCGGTGCGCATTGCGCAAATAGATACGTATCGCGCTGTGACGCACAACAAAGGTATAATGAATGGAGTGGATTCGGTTGTGATTGCAACGGGCAATGATTTTAGAGCCATTGAAGCTGGCGCACACGCTTTTGCAGCGCGCGACGGCGCGTACAAAAGTCTTTCCGATTGCACAGTTGAAGATGGCGTATTTACTATGCGTGTAACTTTACCGCTCGCCGTTGGTACAGTTGGCGGATTGACGCGTTTGCATCCGTTGGCTAAATTAAGTTTAGAACTTTTGCAATCGCCAACTTCAGAACAACTCATGTCAATTATGGCATCGGTGGGTTTGGCGCAAAACTTCGCCGCTGTGCGTTCGCTTGTCACAACAGGTATTCAGAAAGGACACATGAAACTGCATTTAAGTAATATTTTAAACGAACTCAACGCGTCTGAATCGGCGGCGGAAAGCGCACAAAAATATTTTGAAAATCGAACTGTGTCGGTAAATGCGGTCAGAGATTTTTTAGAAATCAAAGATTCCTTGAAATGAAATGATACATTAAAAAATAATTCCTGCATTAAAAAGATGAACTTCTATAAATCGGCTAACGGAAAACTTCTCATTACGGGTGAGTACTTTGTGCTCGACGGCGCTAAAGCATTAGCGATACCAACAAAATTCGGTCAGCAGATACAGGTTGAAGAAATTATTGGAGGTTTAGATACTCAGGGTGTAAATTTAAATCCTACACTTTCTTGGCGCAGTAACGATGCGTTTGGCGAAGCCTGGTTTGATGCACAATTTCAACCTAAAACTTTTGATATTTTACAATCGAGTGATGATGTAACTGCAAAAACGCTCCAAAAAATATTGATTAGTGCTGCCCACTTCAGTACCAATGAAAGTCTGAAAAAAAATGCTTTTAATATAGAAACTTGGTTAACGTATCCACGTGAATGGGGTTTAGGTTCAAGTTCAACGCTGATTTATTTAATCGCTCAGTTGTTCAACATTAATCCTTATTTACTTTTAGAAAAAACTTTTGGTGGCTCCGGTTACGATATTGCTTGTGCCGATGCCCTGTTACCCATTATTTATACACTCAAAAATAAAAATGCGCGCCATGTGAATGCCGTCGAGTGGCAACCCGCTTTTAGTAGCAATTTATATTTTTTATACCTCAATAAAAAACAAAATTCGCGTGAGGGTATTGCGCTTTACAGAACTAATTCGGAAAATAAAAACGCTGCCATTGAAGAAATTTCTGAAATAACCGAAGCTGTTTTAACCATAAAAACGCTCCACGATTTTGAACGCCTCATTACAGATCATGAACGCATAGTGCAAAGTTTTGTGCATTTGCCGCGCGCTAAATTTTTATATTTTTCAGATTATTGGGGTGAAGTAAAATCGCTCGGTGCGTGGGGTGGCGATTTTGTTTTAGTCACTTCTGACCGCAACGAAGATGCGACGCGTCTTTATTTTTCAAACAAAGGTTTCGATACACTCATTCCTTTCAACGAGATTAAATTTGAATTGTAGTTCTAAAAAAACTTGTCTAAATAAAGCAATGCACAAATTAAACCTCAATTCTCCATTCTTACCTTTTTCTTTTACGATAGCCAAAGAATTTATTTCTATCTTTGACACAGATTTCTAAAAAAATGGGGGCAAAATTATGGAACTCGAACAACGCGCTATCGGTAATATTCCAGACAACAGTTCAACTACAGACGAAGTTAAACCGTTTAAAACACACCACGCTTTTTTAATTGGCATTAACGACTATCAGTTTGTAACTACATTAAAAACACCTGTAAATGATGCCAATGCGTTGGCAAAAATGCTCGAAACACAGCACCAATATCTATTGCATCCTGTTTTGGAAAACCCGACAAAGGCGGCGTTAGAAAGTTTTATCAATGCGATGAAAGACGTTGTCGGCGCAGACGATGCGTGCGTTTTTTATTTTGCTGGTCATGGCATTGCTTTAGAAGACGATAAAGGAATGAGTGGTTATATTGTTCCTTCAGATGCAAAATCGAATGAGCGCGATTCGCTCGTGCCAATGTCTTTGCTGAACGATACTTTTAATTTATTGCCGTGCCGACATTTTTTACTCATTTTAGATTGTTGTTTCGCTGGCGCGATTCGTTGGGCATCGTCGAGTCGCGATGTTGATTCACTTTTTTTGCCCAATAGAATTTTTAAAGAACGATTCGAGCGTTACATTCAGGATAATGCTTGGCAAGTTTTAACTTCCGCATCGTATAACCAAAAAGCATTTGATAGTTTAGCTGGATTTGACGACAACCGCGATTCTGACGGCGATCACTCGCCTTTTGCATTAGCATTGATGGACGGACTTTCGGGAAAAGGAGACATAATTCCGCAAGATGGTGGCGACGGAATTATAACTGCTACTGAATTGTATTTGTATCTGCGCGAATTAGTAGAACTGCCAACTTCAGAAATTAGTATGAAGTTGCGCCAAACACCGTCAATTTTTGCAATGCCGAAACACGATGGGGGCGAATTTATTTTTTTTGCACCGAATCATAGATTGAACTTACCACCGATACCGAAACGCAATCCGTATAAAGGTTTGCAATCCTTCAATGAAGCCGATAAAGATTTATTTTATGGTCGCACAGAAGTCATAAAAAATTTGTTACCTTTTGTCGAAAAAATGCCACTGACTGTTGTTTCGGGTGCGTCAGGTACGGGTAAGTCGAGTTTGGTAAAAGCAGGAATTATTCCAAAATTGCGCGACATAGGTTATAATGTTTTACCCGTCATTCGCCCTGTTCAACAAGCATTTCAAGATACACTTTCTTCCGATGCCGCCAAAAACACCAATAAATTGGTTTTAGTAATTGATCAATTCGAGGAACTTTTAACGCAAGTATCCACCGAAGATAGAAATAAATTTATTATTGCACTCCGCGCGCACATAGAATCAGGATTAAAAGTTATCGTCACGGTACGTTCTGATTTTGAACCGCAATTCCAAACCGATGATTGGCACGCATGGAAAGACGGACGATTTGTTGTACCACCTTTTTCGATGGAAGATTTGCGCGAAGTGATTGTAAAACCGACCGTTCAAGAAGTTTTAGAATTTGACGATCCCGATTTAGTAGATCAAATTTTGCAAGAAGTGGTGCAATCGCCGGGCGCATTGCCTTTGCTTTCATTCACGATGAGTGAACTTTACGAAATGTACGTTAACTCTGGGCGTAATGACAGAATGTTGACCGCCGCCGATTATAAAACGCTCGGTGGCGTCATCGGCTCGCTGCGCAAAAAAGCTGATTCAATATATTCATCTCTTGATACAGCGCATCAAAATTCGATGCGCAATTTTATGTTGCGTCTAGTATCTATCGGTAGCGGCGAGTTTGCCGGTAAGCGCGTTTTAAAAATCGATCTCATTTATAAAAATACGGATGAAACCACGCGCATTGACGACGTTGTCAGACAGATGGACGATGCACGTTTGGTGGTTCAGGGAAAAGACAATCAAGACAGAAATTATGTTGAACCTGCGCACGATGCACTCGTGCGCGCTTGGACAAAACTTTCCGATTGGGTAAAAGAACTTGGTACGGATAAAGTATCGCTTCAGAATAAATTTAATGAAGCTGTTCAAGATTACGCTGCCAATCCCGTTCGGAAAATGTTGTGGTTAGACGACCCGCGGTTAGAAATTTTGCGCCATCAAGATAATTCTTGGATGAACGCCGAAGAGCAATCTTTTTTTGAAAACAGCGTAAAAGGTAAAAGGCGTGGCGTTATTTTTCGGATTACTTTCGTAGGGATAGCATTTTTATTGATTACTATTTTTGCAACCTACGCTAAAAGACAGCAAGGCATGGCGGAAAAAAACCAAACGCTCGCCGAAAAAAACGCACTCGAAGCAAAAAAAAATGCAGACATTGCAAGTGCCAATGAAGCGGGTGCCATGAAAAATTTAAAACTTTATAAATCGCAAGAGATTAATAAATTCTTGATTGATGCAGACACGTATTTAAAATCGGGGCATAAACAATATGCTGCTGCTGCGCTCAACGCTGCACAAAATATTGCGAACGAATATTTCTCCGATTCAATTTTAATTCACGCGCAGATTGATAAATTTAGAAAAAAACTTTAACCCAACATCGTTTTATCCAAATGTTTAAACGCTTCCATCGCGCCGAAGTGTGTACACGTTTGCGCACCTACATAATTAGCGTATCCTACAATTTTTTTCCAATCGAGCAACGAAACATTGAAATTGGCTTCCGTAAACTTTTGCGCTAATTGCGCTAAAACCGCACCAACAAACGCATCGCCTGCACCTGTACTATCAATTGATTTAACGGGCATACTTTCAACTGTTATTTTATTTTCGCCATGTCGCAAAAGCGCACCATCTTTTCCCAGCGTAATGACAAACGTAGCATCGCTCATTTTTTCAAGTTCAGCGACAGCAGCATCTAAATCTGCGGTGTGCGTTATAATCAAAGCTTCTTCATCGCTCACTTTAAAAAAATGACTGTTTTTTATAAATGTTTGGCTGTGCGCAATGAAAGCAGGCTTATCATTTTCGAACAATGCTGAACGATAATTCGGATCAAAACTCACGTAGCAATTATTTTCTAATGCTTTGTTGAGCATAGCGTAGTACGTTTTTTGCAAAGTACCTGGCAAAAAAGCAGTTGCAGAACCAAAATGAATAATTTTGTATTTATTAAGATCAATAGTATCAATGAGCGATTCGGATAATTCGGCATCCGCACCGCGACTAAAATAAAAATCGCGTCCACCGTCATTGAGTAAACTTACGAAGGCAAGCGTTGTAAATTTTTCAGCATCAACACTCATAAACTCTGTTGACACTTTAAAATCTTTCATCGTTTCAATTAATAGCGCACCAAACGGATCGGGTCCGACGTGTGCAGCAATCGCAACTTCGCCGCCTAAAGCACCGATTGCAGCGGCGACATTAGTGGGAGCACCACCTGTTTTTTTTTTAAAATTTTCGCCTTGTGCCAGTGTAGAACCGTGGTCGGTGCAAATCATATCAATCAAGGCTTCGCCAATACATAGTATTTTCATAATTTTAGTCGTTAGTGACTTAATTAAACTTCCTTGATTTTCAAAAATTACGCGGTTTAATTAAGCACGTAAATATAAGTGCTTCAAAGCGCGTTCAATATAAACTATAATGTATTTTTGCAATTATTTTAATAGTTGAAGCGCTTAAACGGACAACTACTAATTAATAAGGGTTCAAGAATAAACTCTTGCCATAAATAACGAAACAAATTTTGGAAGAAAAATCGCAGATAATTTACGGTCGCCATCCTATTGCGGATGCAATGCGCGCTGGTAGAGCCCTCGAAAAAATTTGGGTACAATCCGATTTACGGGGTGAAGCCGAAGTTGAAATCAGAAATCTCGCCAAGCAATTCGGCGTACCAATTGGTATTGTGCCTAAAGAGAAGATGAATAAAATGGCACAGGGCGGCAATCATCAAGGTTTGATGGCACTTGCGGCTTTTGTGGCATATAAAAACATCGGCGATATTATTCCGTTTGTGTTTGAAAAAGGGGAGACGCCGCTCATTTTAATTCTCGACGGCATTACCGACGTGCGTAATATCGGTGCTATTGCACGCTCGGCGGAAGTTTTAGGCGTTCATGCCATTGTTGTACCGTTCGCAAACACAGCGCTCATTAATGGCGATGCCGTAAAAACATCCGCTGGCGCACTCAACACAATTTCCATTTGTCGCGAAAAAAGCTTATCAACTACTTTAGATTATCTCACGCAATGCGGTTTGCAAATAGTGGGTTCCGATTTGAAAGCAAAAAAACAATTAAGCGAAATAGACTTTATGTCGCCGACAGCTATTGTCATGGGTTCGGAAGATGAAGGTATTAGTTCAGGTTTGATTAGAAAACTTAACGATAGATTTATTATTCCGCAATTGGGCGTGACAGATTCTTTAAACGTGTCGGTTGCAACGGGTATAATTTTGTATGAAGCACAACGGCAACGCAGGTTTGAGCGTTAGTAATTCTCAAAAATTAAAAAATGGATATTCAAACTGAAAATAAAATTACATCAAGCGATAAAATATACGCAACAGGCGTTTATTTACAAACTGTTGAAGTAGTTATTGATACCGCAAAACAAGGGCGTTGAGTTACTGTTGGTTTTAATGATGATCCCTATTTTGATGGAAAGCCTATTACTATTGATGTGTACGACTACGCCAATTCTTTTGAAGGTTTAATTAATTACAAAGAATTATAAAAAATAATGACAAAACACTTTATCCGATACATTAGCATTGCTCTATTAATTTTTATATCGAACCCAAATGCTTTTGCAGAAAAAGGTTATTTCGATTTCACGCCATTAGCAAAACAAGCGTACGCCAAAGCTATGAGTTTGCGTTTGGTGGAAGCAAATAATTTATTGCAGCAAATGCGCGCTGCTGAACCAGATAATTTGGTGCGTTATTACGTCGAAAATTATGTTGAGTGTTTGCAGGTTTTCATAACTGAAAATAAAGATGGTTACGACAAACTCGATAACCACGTGAAAGAGCGCATAAAACAAATGAAAAAAGGCGATGAAAAATCGCCGTATTATTTATTTTGTATTGCACAAACGCGATTGCTTTATACGCTCAATTGTTTAAAATTTCACAGTTATTTATCTTCTATGAATCAGGCTTCGGCAGCGTTTGACGAATTAGAACGTAACGCTAAAAAAAATCCAGACTTCATGCCCAATAAAATGAGCTTAGGTGCATTTCATGCAGCACTCGGCGCGATACCAAACAATTGGAAATGGAGTGTAAAATTTTTAAGCGGCATGAGTGGTACAGTGAAACAAGGTGTGGGTGAATTAAATGAAGTGATTGAATACGCACAAAAAAACGAATTTTTATTCGAGCAAGAAGCATACGTTATATATGCACTCATTCAGCTCAATATAAATAATGCGCCGGGTAACGCTTGGAATTTAATGAGTAAAACGAATTTAAAACCCAAAGAGAATCCACTCGCGTGTTTTGCAATGGCGAATATTGCTACGCGAACAGGTCATAACGATAGAGCCATTGAAATTCTCAGTAATCAGCCACAAGGTAACGCGTACTTACCGGTTCCATTTCTCGATTATATGCTCGGATCAGCTAAATTGTACAGAAATGATACAACCGCAGTGCGCCATCTACAAAGTTTTTTAGATAATTTTAAAGGATTTAATAACGTTAAATCGGCGCATCAACGCTTGGCTTGGTGTGCACTTTTAAAAGGTAGTGCCGAAGGTTATTGGAAAGAAATGTATTTTTGTAAAACAATTGGCAAAGCAGAAGAAGGAATTGATAAAAATGCTTTAAAGGAAGCGAATAGCGGTACAATGCCTGATGCCACACTTTTAGCAGCACGATTACTTTTCGATGGTGGTTATTTTACAGCCGCAGAAGAAAAACTTAAACCCAAAAAAGAAATTGACTTCATTACACCCGAACAAAAATTAGAGTATCATTACCGAAAAGGACGTATTGCACAAGCACTCAAAAAAAATAAAGAAGCCATTGACGCTTACAACCAAACATTGGTGCTCGATAAAAAATCGAGTACATATTATCCGTGTAATTCGGCATTGCAGCTCGGCATTATTTACGAACTCGTAAAGGATACAACGCAAGCGCGCGCAAACTATAATTTATGTCTCGAACTTTCACCCGATGAATTTGCAGATAGCTTTCACTCGAAAGC
>JAYVNP010000148.1:0-8143 GCA_043758385.1 Saprospiraceae bacterium | reverse complement strand
AATTGGGTCTAAAGTCGGACACGAATGAATAAAGAACTGCGCAAACAGATTAAAGAAAGAGCGCGGTATTTATGTGAGTATTGTTTAAGTCCTGAACTTTTTAGTCCTTCCTATTTTGAAGGCGACCATATTTTTCCTGTTTCAGAAGGAGGAAAAGATGAGTTTGAAAACTTCGCTAACGCTTGTGGCGGATGTAACAAACACAAATCAAATGCTACACACGCCATTGACCCATTAACTGGAGAAATTACTGCACTTTACAATCCTCGGACTAATAACTGGGAAGAACATTTTAGCTGGGATGATACGTATTCAATAATTTTAGGTATTACACCTCGCGGCAGAGCAACTATAAGGAAATTCAAATTAAATCGAGAAGAAGTTGTTAATCTAAGGGTTTTATTGATTTCTGTGGGTTTGCATCCAGTTGAAAATTAATTTTGCAATGAAACAAATTGTATTGGAAGTTAAAGAAGACCGATACAAACAGCTCCTCAATTTTTTAAAAACTTTGGATTACGTCAAATTAGTTCCGATTAAAAAAATGGGAAAGAAGGCTGAAAAAAACCACAATGTAAAATGGATTCAATTGTGGGACGTGGATGGTATTGAATCTAAAAAATTATTCATTAACGCTTTTCCAACAAATTTTTTACTCGATAAATCTGGAAAAATTGTTGTAGTCAATTTAAAGTCGAGCGATTTGGAAAAATTCTTAGCGACAAAATTATAAAAATAATTCTACGAGGATTTTATATTTTCTTCAGCAACACCTGAAACGTATCGCCAAAAGTTTTTTCAAACGCAATGTGTTTACCTTCAATGACCGATTGAATGGCGTTTTCTGTGAAATGACGAATTGTGTAAAGGTCGTACAGTATGGTATATTCGAAGTTAAAATGCGATTGTAAATCGGCGAGAAGTGCCGTTTGTTTTTCTGTGGTGTGTGTAACGGCTACATAAAAATAGGCACCCGAATTTTGCATCAGGTTAACATAAATAAAATGCTGAGCGAAAATTTGAAACAGCGTTGCAATGTGTTGCTCTACTAAAAAAGACGCATCCTTATTAGAAACTTTAATGAATGCTTGATCGCGCTCGATTGTAAAAATAGGCGGATAAGAAATGGCAGTTTCATAATTTCCAATGTGTGTGCCTTCCACATCTTTCTTTAAAAAAGAACGCACTTTAAGGGATATATTTTTTTGTTTCAATGGTTGAATCGTTCTTGGATGCACGACAGTTGCACCAAAATAGGTCATTTCAACGGCTTCATCGAAACTAATGTGCGGTAATTTTTCTACGTTTTTAAAGACGCGCGGGTCGCCACTATACACTCCATCTACATCTTTCCAGATAGTCATGTGTAAGGGTTGGACGAAATGCGAAAATATGGCTGCCGAAAAATCAGATCCTTCGCGGCCTAAAGTAGTTGTGTTATTATCTTTAGTAGAGCCAATAAATCCTTGAGTTATGATGATTGTTGGAATAGATGAATTGAGTTTTGGCAAAAGTAATTTAGAAATCGCCGATTCTGTATTTTGCCAATTCACGCGGGCTTCACGCCAAGTTTCATCCGTTTTAATCGCGTCGCGCGCATCAAACCATTCTGCATTTAATTTTTGTTCTTTTAAATAATCGGAAACGATACGCGTGGAAAGCAACTCGCCGAGACTTACAATTTGGTCGTAAATATAATCGTACGCGTCGTGCGGTTCATCTTCCAAAATCCATTCAATCTCGACGAATAAATCGTTCAAAGATTGCAGTGTTTCCACCGGATTTTTTAAAAGTTGTTTTGCAGTATTAAAATGTTTTAGCTTAATATCTTCTAAAAGTGCGATAGCATCGGCAGAATTTTTAAAATAAGATTTAACGATGAGCTCTAAAGTATCTGTCGTTTTACCCATTGCAGAGACAACCACAATCAAATTATTTTCAGAATGCGCTTTAATAATGTCAAACACGTTTTTAAAACCCTCAATATCTTTAACAGATGCACCGCCAAACTTAAAAACTTCTGTGTTATTCATTACAAACTATTTTGAAGCGCAAAAGTAAAAAATGCTGAGGCAAAAAACAAAGGGCGAATAATAAAAAAGCAAAAGGCAAAAAGCAAATTTTGTAATCTGCCTTTTGCCCTTTGTATTTTGCTTATTGCGTTTTACCTTTAGTTTATGCGTACTCGCTCACTTTATTACCCGAACGTTTACGTTCAGTTTCTTCTAAATAAACTTTACGAATACGAATAGATTGTGGCGTAACTTCTACGAACTCATCATCCTGAATATATTCGAGTGCTTCTTCCAAAGTGAAAATTCGCGGCGGAATGAGACGCATTTTTTCGTCTGTACCGCTGGCACGCATATTGGTTAATTTTTTAGTGATGGTCACGTTTACAACCAAATCGGCTGGACGCGAGTTTTCACCAATAACTTGACCACCGTAAATTTTATCACCCGGATTGATGAAAAAAGTACCGCGCTCTTGCAAATTATTGATTGAGAACGGAATTGCTTGACCATTTTCTTTAGAAATAAGCGAGCCATTTATTCTGCCTTGAATATCGCCTTTCCAAGGTTGAAATTCTAACAAACGGTGCGTCATAATCACTTCACCTTGACACAAAGTTAAAAGTAATGAACGCAAACCGATGATACCACGCGATGGAATTTCAAATTGTAACAACATTCTATCACCTTTAGGTGCCATCGAAAGCATTTGCCCTTTGCGGCGCGTCACAACATCAATCACTTTGCTCGAGTGTTCGTCTGTTACGTCAATGTTTAATTCTTCTATCGGTTCCATTTTAACACCGTCCACTTTTTTGACAATAACTTGCGGCTGACCGATTTGTAATTCGTATCCTTCGCGACGCATGGTTTCAATAAGTACCGATAAGTGCAATACACCGCGACCAAATACACGATACGAATCGGATGTTTCGCCAGCTTCTATGCGCAATGCTAAGTTCTTTTCTAATTCTTTTTCTAGTCTATCTTTCAAATGGCGCGATGTTACGAATTTTCCTTCCTGACCAAAAAAAGGTGAGTCGTTAATAGTGAAGAACATACTCATAGTCGGTTCATCAATCGTAATTGGTGGCAATGGGTCTGGTTTTTCGTTATCGCAAACACAATCGCCAATTTCAAATCCTTCGATACCTACTACGGCACAAATATCACCTGCGTTTACTTGTTCTACTTTAACTTTGCTCAACCCTTCAAACACATACACATCTTTAATGCGCGTTTTTTGTAAAGAACCATCGCGTTTGCTCAAGTTCACGTTCATATTTTGTTTCAGAATACCGCGCGAAATACGACCGATAGCAATACGACCGATGTAATTTGAATAATCAAGCGACGTGATAAGCATTTGTAAACTACCTTCAATATCCGCTTTTGGTGCGGGTATATGTTCAATAATTTGGTCTAACAAATAAGTAATATCGGGTTCTTGTATTTTGTAATCGACACCCATCCAATTGTTTTTAGCCGAGCCATAAACTACTGGGAAATCCAATTGCTCTTCAGTAGCATCCAGCGAAAACATTAGATCGAAAACTTGTTCGTACACAATATCGGGCGTACAGTTTTGTTTATCTACTTTATTGATAACAACGATCGGTTTTAAACCTAATTGAATCGCTTTTTGAAGTACAAAACGCGTTTGTGGCATTGGTCCTTCAAAAGCATCCACTAAAAGTAAAACGCCGTCGCACATATTGAGTACGCGCTCTACTTCACCACCAAAATCACTGTGACCTGGAGTGTCAATAATGTTAATTTTTGTTCCTTTGTAAGTGATAGAAACGTTTTTTGCCAAAATTGTGATACCGCGTTCACGTTCTTGGTCGTTACTATCCATTATCAGTTCGCCCGTTAATTCATGGTCTTTAAAAACTTTTCCAATCAGAATCATTTTATCGACAAGCGTCGTTTTGCCGTGGTCAACGTGTGCAATGATGGCAATATTGCGGATATTAGTTTGCATAATTTTAATTATCGGATGAAATACTAAACACCAATGGCTGCATTAAGTGTTTCGCGCCGCAAATGTAAGTATTTTTTGCAAGAATTTTAGGTTTAACCTTTAGATTAATCTCAAAAAAGCAAATCTTTGTTTTATTCTAACAAAAATAACATTCGATTAAGATATAAATTGCCACGTTTAAATTTAGAGTTGATTTATTTTGGAAATCAAAAGATGTTTCTGTTATAATTCTTCATGAGTGTAAGGCAATTTAATTAAACTTTGAAAAAATGTTTTGTTCGAATGTCAAAACTTTCAAATTTTATTTTAAGTTTGTGTTATATTGCGCTGCATTTATGCTCGAAAACGAAGATTTCTATTTAGAAGACGATAAAATAGTTTTTACAGAAAAATTTCATTTGAAACGCGGCTATTGTTGTGGCTCGAAGTGTCGGCATTGTCCATATTTGGTTGATAGTTGTCGGTTATCAATTATAAGTTTTTTACTTAGAGAGATTCAACCTACATCTATCAACTGTCAATTTACAACGAAAAACTAATTATGTCTTTATTTAGAAGAAAAACAATTGAACAAACCATGGAAACTGCCGATAGCAATGCGTTGCACGGTGGTGAAGGCGACATGGTGAAAAGTTTAAAACTCACCGATTTGGTGTTTCTTGGCATTGCGGCGATTGTTGGTGCTGGAATTTTTTCAACCATTAGTAAAGCCGCGTACGATGGCGGACCGGGTGTTATTTTTTTATTTCTCATCACGGCAGTGTCGTGCGGATTTACGGCGATGTGTTATGCGGAGTTTGCTTCACGTGTGCCTGTGTCCGGTAGTGCATACACATATAGTTATGTAACTTTTGGCGAAATTGTGGCGTGGGTAATAGGTTGGGCTTTGATTTTAGAATATGCTATCGGCAATATTGTTTTAGCAGTATCGTGGAGTAGTTATTTCAATAATTTGCTGCATGGCGTAGGTATAAATTTACCTGATTGGGTAGTAACAGATAGTTTTAGTGCTAAACGCATTTACTTGGATGCACTAGCAAAAAATGTTTCACCGTATAATAATGCTTGGCTTTCGGCACCAACCATTGCAGGTTTTAAAATAATAATTAACATACCTGCCATGATTATTACCATTTTGCTCACGGCTTTAGTTTATATAGGCATCAAAGAAAGCAAACGCTCGGCAAATATTATGGTGGTATTAAAATTAGCGATTTTATTTGTTGTGGTGGTGGTTGGTGCATTTTATATTACGCCAGCGAATTGGAATCCGATGTTGCCCAATGGTTTTTCGGGTGTGATGAAAGGCGTGTCATCCGTATTTTTTGCGTATATTGGTTTCGATGCCATTTCAACGACAGCTGAAGAATGTAAAAATCCGCAGCGCGATTTGCCACGCGGTATGATGATCTCATTAATAATTTGTACCGTTATTTACATTATTACGGCACTCATTATTACGGGAATGGTGAATTACAGCTTGCTCAACGGCGTGGAAGATCCGTTAGCGTTTGTGTTTGAACAAAAACATTTAGATAAGATGAGTTATTTAATTTCGGTGAGTGCGATAATTGCGACGGCGAGCGTGATTTTGGTTTTTCAAATCGGACAACCGCGTATTTGGATGTCTATGTCGCGCGATGGTTTATTGCCACCAAAATTTGCTGAATTGCATCCGAAATATAAAACGCCAGGATTTGCTACTATTATCGCAGGTTTATTGGTAGCAGTACCAACGCTTTTCGTTGATGCTGATTTGATGACCGATTTAACAAGCATCGGTACGCTTTTTGCTTTTGTTTTAGTGTGTGGTGGCGTTCTAATGCTTAAACCTGTTGATAAAGGCAGCAAAAAGTTTAATTTACCTTATTACAATGGTCGGTTTATTGTTCCCGTTTTTTGGTTAATGTTTATGTATTTTTTTCACAGTCGTTTCACCACCTTTTTTTCAGCAACGGGTTTACACAATTATCAAGAATTTTTATTTGTCATTTTTGTTTTGTTTTCTGCTGGGATAACCTACTATACTTTTATGAAACAATGGTCGCTCATACCTGTACTCGGCGCATTGTGCTGTTCCTATTTAATGATTGAGATTCCAGCCGCTTCGTGGTTTGTGTTTTTTGGTTGGATGAGTTTAGGATTATTAATTTATTTTTTTTACAGCCGAAGCCACAGCAAATTAGTTGCGCATTGATGGTTAGAGAGGGTCAATAACTGTTACGCAAGGCACAGCGTGCCTTAATATTTCAAGGAAACTCGTTTTGTAGTCAAAAGAAAGTAATATTTTGCAAGGTGCTCTGCTCCTTATCATAAGATAAACTATCTTGAGGTACTCAGCACCTATCTATGTGACATCAGTCAATAAGGAACATGGAACTTTGAAATTAACAACGAATAACTATTTTATTTTCTTTTCCGACGGATGCAATTTCTAAAGCTAACTGAATATCATTGAGTTCCATGTAGCGCGAAATAACAAAACTGGGCGCAATAACTTTCGAAGCTATGAGTTGAATAGTGCGCTGAAAATCGAGGGGATGATCGTAAATCATGGAAGGAATGATAGAGATACCTTCGCGCGCAATTTTTAGCGGTTTGAAAGTTGCCAAATTACCTGAAAGACCTACCAAAACTATTTCTGATCCACGCGGTGCTGCCGCCGTTGCCATAGAAGCCGTATGTTGCGAACCGGCACATTCAAAAATTGAGACGACATCATGCTTCATCCAAAATTTTGCCAATAATTCTTCTCTGATTTCTGATGTTTCACCTATCACGTTAGAATTTATAGCACCCATCGAAACTGCTAAATTTATTTTATCCGCATCCAACTCAAGCACTAAAACTTTATAACCTAATTTTAAAGCTAAGTGAGTAAGCAGTAAACCAATTGCCCCTAATCCGAAAATGGCAATCGCATCACCAGGTTTTGCTTTCGAAGCGAATAGCGCGTGTAAACCAACAGCTGTCGGTTCAATCGCGACAGCATCTTCATCAGAAACAGTGTCAGGAATATTGTAACAAAAAGCCTCTGGCAAAACAATATATTCTGCAAAACAGCCGACCTCGCTCAAACCTACAATTCTTTTATTAACGCAAATATTGCCACGACCGCTCATGCAATATTTGCATTGCTTGCAGGGAATATTGGGTTCAATCACTACGCGCTCACCGAGTTTTCTCTGACTAACATTTTTGCCGAGTTTATCAATCATACCAATACCTTCATGACCAATAATATCGGGTTTTTCTAATAAACGATGTCCCTGAAACAAATGCACATCTGTTCCGCAAACGCCGACCATTTTTATTTTTACGCGCACTTCACCTTCGCTTGGTTCGGGAATGGCTGTTATTTTAACTTCAAAATGCTTTGGAGAGTTTAAGAATGCGCCTATCATAATTTTTTTTAAAATTTTATGCAGTTGTTTTTAAGTAAATGATCCGCTAAAACCAACGCTGTCATGGCTTCAACTATGGGTACAGCGCGGGGTAAAACGCACGGATCGTGTCTGCCACGACCAACAACATCTACTTCTTCATGCGCCTCGTTGATAGATTTTTGCGCCGGTATTATGGTTGCCACAGGTTTAAACGCTGCTTTGAAATAAATATCTTCACCGTTCGATATACCACCTTGCACACCACCCGAATTATTGGTGCGCGTTCGCACTTTGCCAGCATTGTCTGTATAAAAAACGTCATTGTGTTCCGAACCAAGCATCTTTACACCTTCAAAACCAGAACCGATTTCAAAACCTTTACACGCATTGATGGAAAGAATTGCTTTACCGAGATCAGCATGGAGTTTATCGAATGCAGGTTCGCCCAAACCGACAGGAACATTTTTTACGACGCAGGTAATAACACCACCGATAGAGTCTCCCGCTTTTTTAACTTTTTCAATGCGTTCAATCATCTGTGCAGCAATTTCTAAATCGGGACAACGAACAGGTGTTTCTTCAATTAAAATTAAATCGAGTTCAGCGTAATTTTTTTGTGTAGCAATATTCCCAACTTGATTAACATACGCCTGAATTTCGATGCCCTGCGATTGCAAAAATAATTGTGCTAATGCACCAGCCGCAACACGCGCTGCTGTTTCGCGCGCCGATGAGCGACCACCACCGCGATAATCGCGTAT
>JAYVNP010000147.1:0-23432 GCA_043758385.1 Saprospiraceae bacterium | reverse complement strand
TGTAATTATCACTTACAAAAAAAGATGGAAGTGTGAAGAAGTACATCGTTCTCTAAAACAAAACACGGATTTAGAGAGAATGCCTGTTAAAATGGTACATTCGCAAACTAATCATGTCTTTGCTTCTATGATTGCTCAGGTCAAACTTGAGTGTATGAAATTAGCAACCAAAAAGAATCATTATACTTTAAAACGACAGATTTTAATTGACTCTTTGAAAGTAGCTTGGAAACAAATCAACGAACTCAAAGATATCTGCCCAAAAAATAATATCGAATTACCTAATTTTTAGACCGCGCAATGTCAGTCAATTAATTAACGTAATAAAACGAGTTGCCGCTTAATTTAATGGTTGTTGCGCCTGTCGCAACACCTCTAAAAATGATATTCCGAATACGATTGGGTTGTAAAAAACCATTAGACGTTGCAACGCCACCATTTAAACTTACCGAAAAAATATTGGCTGAACCGCCGGCTGGACGAACAAACATAGAATCGTTTCCCGCGCCACCCGTTTGGTATGGATCGTACTCAATGTACGGACTTTGTTCAAACGATTTTAAAGTTGACACCAAATTAGCAGCTGAACCGATGCGTTTAATATAAAAATCGTAACCATTACCCGAAATGCCATTGACGACATTTATAATTTTAAAATAGGCTTTAGCTGGATTTTTCACAGCTGTTCTATCATCGTTGACCAATAAAAATTTTTGCGCACCAACTGTATCATAAGCGATGAGTGAATAGTAAGATTTATTCGTTAAATTCAAATCTTGCGACAATATAATTGTACCTGAACCTGGCAAGCGCAACGATATTTTATTGCTACCCGATGAAACAACATTGTAATCAAGTATAGGAAATATTCCACCGACAACTATTGAATCAGGACCGTACGCAGTAGTATTACTCACCGCAGAAATTTTTGAATCACCATTATATAATTGGACAGCTTGTCCGCCAGGCACAGCATTATAAAATCGTAAAAGTGCCCCATCCGGCGCAACAGCTACTGTATTATCGAAGGTTGCTTTATCGCCGCACGCCGCAAGTATTAGCACTGATGACAAAACACAAAACACTTGGAATATTTTTTTCTGAATAAATTTCATATTTTTTTGTTTTCGAGAATGAAAAAAATTTAATTATTATTTTTGGGTTGATAGTTGTACGTTTGGGTTTTGAAGGATTCAAAAATTAACTCCGCTATTACCCCAAACCAACAACTATTATCCCACAATTAATTATGGTTGCATAAACCACATTTCTTTGGTGTGATAATCGAGTTTATCGGCACCAATAACTTGTAGCGCGGCAAAATTCCAGACATATTCTGAATTGTAACGCGGACGCACGCGATAAGCAAACTTTCCGCCGTTGCTAGGATAAAACGTAATTGTAGTTGGTGGCACATACGTTGTGTAAACATCGGTACTGTAACGATAGCGGCGCATATCCACCCAAGATTCTAAAACGCCATGTCCGTAAAGCGAAATATATTTTTGCTGCATAATATCGGCAATAGTGAGTACATCGCTTGTTTGTGCTATGGCGGCACTGGCTAAAAATTTAGTTTTATCGGTAGCACTAACGTTGCAAAAATCCATGTGCGCAGCAACTCCTTTTTTGTAAGCATCCAGAGCAACCGATTTGTCGCCTTTTATAAATGCCGCTTCTGCTTTCATAAATTGAATTTCTGCATAAGTCATTATGTAGTGTGGTGCTTTATCGTCAAAAATCCAACGACCTGTACCAGGAAACGTGCCGCTTACAAGCGTGGGTTCGACACCCCACAAATCCAAAATACGTTTTGATGTTTTAGGAGCACTCGGGTCTGTACTAAACGGAACTATACCGCGAAAAATGGAATCGGGTGAAGGAACAAACATTATGGGTAAACGTGGATCGCGCACACCTTTAAAAGCTGTTCCATCAAGCAATTGAATAATAGTTGTTGTTGGACGGTAGGCTTTGAGGTTGTCGCGCAAAATACCCAAAAAATTAGCATCTAAACTGCTTGATGCCGTATGTTGAACAGCAAAATTATCGGCATTACTTTGTAGTGCTAAATCGCAATACTTGATGACGTCGTCGGGTTTATACAGCGATTTTTTATTACTGATATGTTGCGCGTTGCGCGCTAAAACGCCATACACAAAACGTTTCCATTTCTCAACATCGCCCTTGAAAGTGGCATCGCCTAAAGCCAACCGCGGAACAGTGGTTTTATCGTTCAAATTAACTAATGCATCTGTGCAAAGGCGCACCACTTCGGCATAAATTAAGTCTTGTCCATCATAATCAAAAACATAACGGTTGGGTTCCCAAGCTTGTTTTAAAATCATTTCACCGTGATAATCCGTTGATGATTGCCAACTCCAAGCGCGAATTGCCTCTGCTGCACCGACTAAATCGAAGTTCTTTTTAGGCGTTGCATCAGCAATCATTAAATCAATATTTTTGCCGATTGTCCAGTAATGACAACGCCATTTTTGCCCCATATTATCCGAATTAGGCGCATATCCCTGTCCTTCATAATCATCACCAACATTGTTTAGTGAAAAGTTTTGAATGTAACGACCAATAAAACGCGTATCAAATACTTCTCCGCTCACCATTTGCGCTAAAATTGGAGGTAAAATATTAACGGCATCAGCTGTTTGAGGTACAGACGGATCGCTATTGATGTCTAAGTATTTGCTACAACCGCCTATAAAAAATAGAACGACGGTAAGCGATAAAATTTTAAAACCTATTTTTTTCATTTTTCTTGAATTTTATTTTTTAAAAAATAATTGAACTTTTTGCACCTTAAATTTCAATAACAATTATTGCAAAGTAATGCGTGCACCAAATGAAACAGATCTCGGTAAACCTGGTTTTCCGTAATCGAAACCTGCCGAGCCTGCGCCAAGTGTTGAAGCGTTAGATGAACTCACAGACGGATCGCCGCCCGTGTAATTTGTCCACATATACAAATCAGTACCCGTTACAAAGAAGCTGAGCGCATTTATGGCTTTTATTTTTGAAAGTAACGCTATTGGTAAAGCATAAGAAATTGTTACATCTTTTATGCGCAACCAATTTATGTTGCGCTCTACAAAATCGTATTCAGCAAATGCCGAATAAAACCCCGAGCGTGTGAGCGGCGTTACTTGTTGCGCATTCACGGTAGGTGTTGCCGAATTTTCTTTGCCATCGCGCACAACACCTTTGAAAGTGTAAGGTGTAGCGCGATCCAGAAAACGCGTACTCAAACCGTTGATAAAAAAGAAATAATCATTACCATTAAATACATCGCCGCCTTTGCGGATATCAAGTAAAAAATTCAAACTGAAACCTTTAAAACTAAAGTGGTTTTGAATACCCATCGTAAAATCGGGATTTCTATCGCCAATAGGTAAAAAAGTACTGCTCAAAACGGGTAAACCTGTTGTAGGATTGATAAGTATATCGCCATTTTTATTACGCTCGTAGCCAATTCCACCAATGGCAGTCGGGCTGCCCGCGCCTATTTGATTGTAGGTTAAATTACTATTCGGAAAAGATTTTTGTAAAAACTCAAACGAATTAAATGAGCTGGCGCGCGCATTGCCAATCGCCCAAGTATCAGAATTGTAAAACTCCGGCACATCGGCAGGTAAACTCAATATTTTATATTTCAATTTAGTGAAGTTAAACGTTACATCCCAGAAAAAATCTTTTGTTTTAATGGGTGTAAGCCCTAAAAGGGCTTCATAACCTGTTGTGTTTATTCCGCCACCGTTAATTAATCCAAAAATATAACCTGTCCCATAACTCAAACGTTGTGTCACAATTTGGTCTGTTCGGTCTGTATTGAAATAGGTGAGTTCAAATCTAACGCGTTTATTCAGAAATTGTGTCTCAATGCCAAACTCTCGAGATGTCACAAATTCGGGTTTAAGGTTCGGATTGCCGCCGTAAAAATCGTAAATAAAACCACCACCCGAAGTCGTTTGTGCTGCAAGTGCCGCATCAACACGAAAAGGTGGCGCATCTTTTCCAGCTTTCGACCAAGCTGCGCGCACTTTTGCCAAATTTAGCCAACTTAATTCTTTAAAAGCAGGTAATTCAGAAAGAATAAATGCGCCATTAACAGAAGGATAAAAATAGTTATTATTGGCTACTGGTAAAGTGGATGACCAATCATTACGACCTGTTACAGAAACAAAAACTAAACTTTTGTAATTCAAATCGAGTTTAGAAAATACGCCATACAAGCGATGACGCGTTACGGTGTATTTATTGCGCTGCGTGGTTGGCAAAGTATTATTGATACTGTTGAAATTAGGATCGAATAAATTTTCTCCATAAGCTGTGGTCACTTCATAATTCTGATCGTCGTTGGTGGCACCTACTAATAACGCTGCGCCGAAATCGCCAAAATTTTTATATGCTGAGGCTAAAAAATTACTACTTAAAATACGCGACGTTTCGTTATAATTTTCAATAATGCCTTTCAAAGCTAAACCAGCATTGGTTGTTGGCGAAATAAAAGACGATCCGTAAGTGCTGTATGCATCCACGCCACCGCGCGCAACAAGCATTAACCAATCAGTTGGTTTATAAGTTAATCCTACATTCGTAATTGTTCGGCGCGTTTGTTCGCGGTTGATATCTTTATTGATCAAATAAAATGGATTGTCTGCATCTTGTACTGCTGAAACTAATCTTCGCCTTGTTCCATCCGGATTTAAATAATTAGTTACATCATCATAGGAGGGCCATAAATATAAATTTTGGAACACACCGCCATCTCCCACTGGTACTTTAGAAATATCGTTGCTGCTAAACGCTACGGATGTTGTAATTTCTAAATTTTTCATAAGTTTAGCTGTTCCTGCTAAACGCGCTCCGAGGTTTTGCAAACTCGACGTCGGAATGATACCATTCGTATTCTGATAAAATGTAGAAAGACGATAAGATAATTTATCGGAGCCTGCTTCAAAAGTAAGGTTATGATTCTGACGCTGACCAGTTCCGAAAAAAGCATCAACATTATTATACACTTTAGCTTCGCTTGGCAATTGCGGACCTAAAAATTTGGTGACTTCATCAGAGCCAGTGAGTGCTAAACCATTTGTGCCACGCACATATTTATTCTGGATGCTTGGCAGGCGGTAATAAGAAGAATAACCAAAGGAGTTGTCATAAGTAAGTTTGCCGCCACCTTTAGAACCTTTTTTTGTCGTGATAATAATTGCACCTGATGCGCCTTGACTACCATATAATGCCGCCGCTTCGGGTCCTTTCAAAACCGTTATGGTTTCAATATCGTTTGGATTGATATCACCAGCCCGATTTAAATAATCATTTGAACGATTTGGTTGGTTTGAATACAACGCACCTTGATTGAAAGTTGTATTGTCAATCGGTAAACCGTCCACAACATATAGCGGCGAGTTACTGTTGCCGATAGACGATACACCACGCAACTGTATCGAAAATGAAGCACCCGGCTGTCCGCTCGTGCCATTAACAACTAAACCCGAAACACGACCTTGCAATGAAGCCAAAAAGTTATCGCGCTGCGATTCGCGGACATCGTCGCCGCTTACTTCGCCCACGTTATAACCTAAAGCCTTCTTCTTTAAAGTCTGACCAAATGCACCCGTGATTGTAACTTCTTTTAAAAGTTTATCGTCCGTTTTTAAAACAATTTCCCGCATGGAAACACCATCGCCCAAGGGTATTTCTTGAACAACATAACCAATTGCAGAAATAATAAGTGTTTCGGTTTTAGTTGCTTCGATGCCAAACTTTCCATCTGCATCGGTAGCAACAGCACGCTGTGTACCTTTAACGGCAACGGTTGCGCCCGGAATTGGTAAACCATCGTCTTGCCCAGTAATTGTACCTGTAATTTGTTGTGCGCGCAAGCTCGAGGAAAATAAAATACAAAAGAGGAGTAGGAAAAATAAACAGAAAGATTTTTTCATAACGAGTTGTTTTAAATTCAAGTTAAAATTACAACGCATTTATGTTAACTAAAAATTACAACGCATTTTTTGTATAATTTATAGATGAAAAATTGTTTGGTTAAATAAGTTACTTGCTGTATAAAATCATTCTGCTATCATAAAAGTTTCAAATCTCGATTGCCTTTTCATGCTTAAATCCGTGAATAATGCAATTCTTAGTAAAAGTTGTGTAATGTTCTTAAGTTTGGGCTCATGCAACTTTGCGGTGCTGCAAAAACGTATTTTCAGCATTAATTTTACAAAGTGAAAAGTATCTCTAATTTAAAAAATACATGGCTTCAAGCTATTCTAATTTCAACAACATTATTATTTGTATCTTCTTGTACCGATGCGAATAAGCCTGAGGATACTAAAAAAGTAGCCGAAGAACACAATGTTGCAAAATTTAGTAACACTGCTACCGAACACGATGCGCAATTTTTAGTTAACGCTGCCGAAATT
Organism: Saprospiraceae bacterium; assembly: GCA_043758385.1. Classification (GTDB taxonomy): domain Bacteria; phylum Bacteroidota; class Bacteroidia; order Chitinophagales; family Saprospiraceae; genus JAAFJT01. The sequence goes on along the minus strand of JAYVNP010000147.1, from coordinate 16,986 downwards.
AATTTAGAGGAAATTAAATTAGGTGCTGTGGTTGAAAACAGTGCTAAGATGCCCGAAGTTAAAAAATTGGGCGAAATGATGAAAGTTGCGCACACAAAAATGATGAAAGATTTAATAGAAATTTCAAAAAAGAAATTGATTACGTTGCCAGATTCATTAACTAATAGTTCTCAAATGGATTATAAAAACCTTTCAGCAAAAAAAGGATTGGCATTCGATAAAGCGTATTGCGACATGATGGTAACAGGTCATAAATCGGCACTCAAAACTTATGAAACTGCTTCATCAGAATGTGTTGACGTTGATATTAAAGCTTATGCCTTAGCATCACTTCCTGATTTGAGAATGCACCTCGATAAAGCTATTACTTGCCAAAAGAATTGCGAAAAAATGAAATAAATGAAGTGGAATAGGGAATAAATATTTTTAATTTTTCTATTTCCTTGTTTCTTCATACTTGTTTCTTTTTCTTTTATTCTTTAAATATTGATTATGACAACCAAAAAGAAAGTATCAATTAAGAAACCAAAAACGCCCGTTCAAGAAAAAATTGAAACAGTAATGCACGAATTTAAAGAAGGCGAACTTCATTCAGGCAAAAGCGATGTAATAGTTACTGATCGCAAACAGGCAATCGCTATTGCACTCAGCGAAGCGCATGAATTGGAAACTGAAAAAAAAGCTGGAAAGACGGAGAAGAATGGAAAGTAAAACTTTTAAATCTGTTTTAGTAGTTGTTGCTCATCCCGACGATGAAACATTGTGGGCAGGTGGCACTATATTGAATAATCCGTCGTGGGAGTGTTTTATCATCAGTCTTTGTAGAAAAAACGATACAGACCGTGCGCCAAAGTTTTACAAGGTGCTGAAAAATTTAAATGCTAAAGGAATTATGGGCGACTTGGATGACGGAGCGGAACAAATACCTTTGACTGAAAATATAATAGAGCAGGCGATTTTAGATTTGTTGCCAGAAAATAATTTTGATTTAATTATCACACACAATCCAAATGGCGAATACACCAAACATCTTCGACATGAAGAAATAAGTAAAGCTGTCATAATGCTTTGGAATGAAGGAAAAATTAAATCTAAAGAACTTTGGACTTTTGCTTATGAAGATGGAAACAAAGCATACTTCCCAATGGCAATCAAGAACGCTTCGCTGTATGAAATTTTAGATCCAAAAATTTGGCTTGAGAAATACAGTTTAATAACTCAAATCTACGGCTTCGATACGCAGAGTTGGGAAGCACAAACAACACCTAAAGCAGAAGCATTTTGGAAACAGAATAGTTGATAGTTTTTAGTTGACGGTTGACAGTTGTAAATAACCCTGTTTGCTTTCAAATAACAACTATCAAATTTCAACTAACAACTGTCAACAAATTTATGAAAGTATTAGTACTCTACGATTACCCGCCTTCACCAGGCGGATTAGCAACGCAAGGCGATCTTCTTTACAAAGGTTTGCTCGAATTAGGCATTGATGCACACGCGGTTCATTTTGAATCGGCACAAGAAAAAGAATGGTATTATCGTTGGTTTGAGCCAGATGTTGTAGTGGGTGTTGGCTATTGGGGTCATACTCCGAACTTAGTTTTGCATCCGCAACGTTACGGCGTTCAGCCTGTTCCTTGGTTGGTTGCCGATGGATACATTGCTAATTATCAGGAGGTTTTAAACGCTTTGCCATTGATATTGGTCACATCGCATTGGGTGAAAGAAATGTATGTCAGAGATGGTATAAATGGTGATAAGATTGAAGTATTACCTGTTGGTTGCGATACCGATCGTTTTAAACCCTACAACAAAAACGATCCGAAAATATTAGCCGTGCGCGAGTCGTTAGGTATTTCAGACGATCAATTAATGATTTTAACTGTTGGAGGAGATGCGGCATCGAAAGGTGCGCAAGAAGTTATGCAAGCTTTAGCGATTATTGATACCAAAGCACCCGATTGGAAATATGTTTGCAAAGTGTGGCCTCAACCGCGAACGCAATTGCAAAATTCAGAAGATTTAAAAATGGCAATTGATTTAGGCATCGAGAAAAATGTCACTTATGCCACTAATACTATTTCTCGAAATTTTATGCCCTATTTAATTGCCGCCTGCGATATTTATGCAGCGCCTTCTCGTCTTGAAGGTTTTGGAATGCCACAAGTAGAAGCTGGTGCGTGTGGAAAACCTGTCATCGGCATTAAAGCAATGGGAATGTTAGATACTTTAATTGATGGTGAAACTGCTTTTTTAGCGAATATCGCTCAAAAAATTGTTGTAAATGAAGTTACGTTGGGTGGTGAATCGGGCTTTGAAGATAATTGTAAAATACAGTTTAAAGAACCTCGAACGGTTGATTATCGCGCCAACGTTCAGGATATTGCCACAGATTTATTGAGGCTTATGAATGATGCTCCATTACGCGAAAAAATGGGAAAAGCTGGTAGAAATCGTGTAGTCGCCAATTTCGATTATCGCATAGTCGCAAAAAAATTTGTAGAAATAATGACCGATAGATTAGGTATTCGTTGATAGTTGTTCATTGTTTATCTTAGAAAAATCTTAAACGAACAACTATCAACAAACAACTATCAACGAACAACGAACAACGAATATGATAAACGTACAGCATCGAGAAGAAATAAATACGGCGAAAAAAGTTGCCCTTGAAGTGCTATTACATAATATGCACGGACCGTTTCACGGGCTACCAAGAACAGCCGGTTGGGGTTATCCCGAACCTTACACGCGCGATTTAATGATTTCTATTCTCGGCATAGCTGTTTCAGAGAATGTTGAATTATTAAAAAGTATGCGCAAAGTTTTAGAAACGTTGGCGAAAAACCAAAGTCAGAAAGGACATATTCCATCTTTGGTACACGATAAAGATGATCGCGGTTCGAGTGATACTACGCCTTTATTTTTATGGGGTGTCGGTGTGTATAGAAAAGTAAAATGTGAGCCAGATTTTTTAAAAGAAGCCGTTGAAAAATCACTCCTTTGGATGGAATATCAAAGTCCGTCTGATAGATTTTTAGTCGCGCAGCAACCCACAAGCGATTGGCGCGACGAACAATGGGTGACGGGTTATGGTTTATTTGTAAATACTTTGGTGTATAGCTATCTTAAAATTTTAAATCAAGATGAAAGAGCCAAAAAAATACGGCAAGAAATGAGTCGGTTTACTATTACAGGTGGTGTTATTCACAATCATGTACATGAAGGTTTGGTAGTAAAAAATAAACCTTATTATGCTTTTTGGTCGTATAAAATTCACAGCAGCGAAAGATTCGATTTATTAGGAAACAGCATTGCTATTTTATCGGGCATTGCATCGCCTTCACGCGCTGACGATATGGTTTCGTGGATAGAAGCTGAATGCGAAGCCATGAAAAACAAAGGCGAATTAACACTTGATTTACCGCCTAATTTTTTCCCATTTACAAATCCAGAAGATCCCGACTGGCACGCACGTTACGCCATTTTTAATAATCCTGGCGAATATCATAATGGGGGCATTTGGCCCTTCATTGCTGGTTTTTATGTTGCTGCTTTAGTGGCTGCAAAAAGATTTGCTTTGGCAGAAGAAAAATTAATAGCACTCACTGCATGCGTAAAAAAAACAAATCTTCATGAGCAGTCAGCTATCAGCCATCAGCAGTCAGATAATGTGACGGATAATTTCTCAAAGTCGAATACTCAAAGCTCATTTGGTTTTAATGAATGGATAAAAGCACAAGATGGAGAGCCGAAAGGTCAAAATTGGCAAACCTGGAGCGCATCCATGTATTTATACGCTGCTAAATGTGTTGAAGAAAAAAGAACGCCTTTTTTTGATGAAATGCGTAGCAGTAAATGATGTAATAATCAGCATGAATTGTATAACATACGGTGTCTTAAATTTCCCTAATTTTGTATAAATTAAAAAATTATGACACATGAACTTTTTGCTTTCGGTTATGCTACATTAAGCGTTTTATTTTATACTGCTTGGTTAAGCATCCTATTTTGGTTTTTCGGAAAAAATAAAATAAAAGCTAAAGTGAAGGCTAAAAACTATTTAAAAAAGTTCATAAACTAAATTAAGAAACATGAAAAAGATTGATCGAAAAGTATTGGAGCAAAAACTTTATGTCGCTATTGAAAAAGTATTGGCATTAAGTAAGGCTATTTTTAAAAATAAAACAGAGCATGCAATCCACAAATCTATTAAAAAGATTGCTAAAAATGTAGATTTAAGAGAGATTGAAACTAAAAGTAAAAAAACACCCAAAGTGTTGGAATCTCCATTGGATGGATACGGAATGGTGTAATCAAAAATTAAAATTTATTCAACGACACTTCAATATTCTACACTCAACCAACTCACAAGTTTGGCGAAGTCTAAATCATTTTTGTTGAGTGCTTGCTGCGCTAAAAGTTGTAGATTGCGCTGTGCATCACCCATAACAGTTGCTTTTTGAATGCGCATATCATTTTTAATTGTTGCAATTTCTGAAGTTGTTGGCGCTTCAACGAGTGATGCTAATTGTGCAATTTCATTACCTGTAAAAACGCGGCTATTGCGAATAGCGTCGGGTAAATTATCGTAACCGATGACTAGTGTGCGCTCGTTGCGTTCAATTTCAAAAAGCGATTCACCTGATGCGCGTGTGTACCAAGCACGTCCTAATCGTCCGACCAAATCAATTTTATTCGGGTCAATCATATTTTTGTCGTCTAAAATGGCATCGTCAATGTGCATTAACACTACCCGACAGACAACGACGTGCGCTGATACTTTTTCACCACCAATCGGAATAATTTGTTCAACTACGCATTCCATTTGCACAGGCGATTCTGCAACACGAAAAGGTTTTACGCGCTTTGATGCGAGTGGCGTAAATCCACCTTTTTCAAATTCACTTACGCCAACTGGAAAATTCACACTCGTGATCGCCATCTGATTCACAATATTATGCGACACCACATTAATGACACACTCTTTTAAGTGCAAAATATTGCTGTATGTATCTTTCGTCGTGTTATCGCGCATTCTAACAGAGCAAGAAAAAATAACTGTCGGTGGGGAAGCGGCAACTGCATTAAAAAAACTGTAGGGCGCTAAATTGCTAATTCCGTCGGCATCTAAAGTGCTGATAAAAGCAATTGGTCGCGGTGCTACTGCCGATGATAGCATCGTGTAACATTCTAAAGCGGTCGCTGTGTTTGGATCTAATGTCATGTTGAATGATTTTAATACGCCCTCGCAAAAAGCACCCTTTGCGTACTCGGCTTACCTGTTAAGATGCAAACACCTACTTCTTTTACATTGTTTAATGGAATGCAGCGAATCGTTGCTTTTGTAAGTTCTTTAATTTTTTCTTCTGTTTCGGTAGTTCCATCCCAATGTGCAGAAACAAACCCTGCTTTAGTATCGAGCACTTCTTCAAAAGTTTTAAAATCGTCAACAATTGTGATGTGCGAATCTCTATACGCTTTAGCGCGATTGAACAAATTGGACTGAATATCGTCGAGCAAAGTTGTGACATACGATGCTACGTTTTCATCCATCGCAATATTTATTTTTTCCTTCGTATCGCGACGCGCAATTTCAATTTTACCTTCTGCCAAATCCCGCGCACCAATAGCGATTCGCACAGGCACACCAATCATTTCATATTCTGCAAATTTAAAACCTGGGCGTTTTAATTCATCGCTGTCGTATTTAACTGTAAAACCTTTTGCGCGCAAGGCTTTCATTATCGTGTTAGCCGCCGCATCAATTTGTTCCGAAGGTTTCGGAATTGGTACAATTACAACGTGCAACGGTGCAATTTTGGGCGGCATCACTAAACCATCATCGTCGGAATGCACCATAATTAAACCGCCAATCAATCGTGTTGATGAACCCCACGATGTTGCCCAAACGTATTCTTCCTTATTTTCTTTATTTAAAAATTTACACTCAAACGCTTTGGCAAAATTCTGACCGAGAAAATGCGAAGTACCCGCTTGTAATGCTTTGCCATCTTGCATCAACGCTTCAATGCAATACGTTTCATCTGCACCTGCGAAACGTTCGTTCGGCGTTTTTATACCACAAATAACAGGCATCGCCATAAATTCTTCAGCGAAAGTGGCATATACTTGCAGCATACGTTCTGTTTCTTCAATCGCTTCTTGTTTTGTAGCATGCGCGGTATGTCCTTCTTGCCATAAAAATTCGGTTGTACGCAAAAACGGGCGCGTCCGCATCTCCCAACGCACCACATTACACCATTGATTATACAGGAGTGGCAAATCGCGATAAGACTGAATCCAATTGCGATAAGTATCCCAAATAATCGTTTCCGATGTTGGTCGAACGATGAGTTCTTCTTCCAGTTTAGACTCCGGATCAACGATAACGCCACCGCCGTTCGGGTCGTTCATCAAACGCGAGTGTGTTACAACAGCACACTCTTTCGCAAAACCTTCTACGTGCGATGCCTCCTTACTCAAAAAAGATTTCGGTATAAACAGCGGAAAATAGACATTACTATGCCCGGTTTCTTTAAACATATTGTCTAAAGCGTCGCGCATATTTTCCCAAAGTTTAAAACCGTAGGGTTTTATAATCATGCAGCCGCGTACAGGCGAGTTTTCGGCGAGTCCCGCTTTTTTTACAATATCTAAATACCACTGCGAGTAATCTACTTCGCGCGACGTAATTTCTTTCGACATAACACTTTTATTCTAAATTATCGCAAATCTAATTCCTAAAAATTAAACGACGTAGATTTTGAAACCTTACGTAGTTTTTTTTAATAATTTGGAAATAAATGCGCGTTACGCGTTAAATTTGTATTTCTAAAATCATCAACAATGGTTCTTAAAGAAATTAAATTTACGCGTTTTAAAAACTAAATTTACGCTTGTGGCCTGCTCAGCATTTATTAATTATTTATTAGCTAAAATGCCGACTTGATTCAATTTAAATTTTCGTTAAACTATAAACCATTCTCACCGTTGTGTGAAATAATAAATCCGTTGATACCGCCCATATAACTAAAGGATTTTGTAACTACTCAGGTACAATTTGTTAGTGTCTTAAAATGGACGGTTCGAGAGCCTCAGTCGAACGATGGCTAACGGTAAACTTTCAAAAGTATAGCGAAATTTGCAAGTAAACCCCGAAAAAAGGCGGGACGCTGAGCGACGATAGGAGCGCAACCGCCTTTTTGGGGTTTACTTGCAAATTTACGCGGGCTTTTTGCGGCAACTTTTTTGCGAACTTTTTTTTTGCCAGAAAAAAAGTGGAAGAATACTTGATTTTTCAAAAGAAAATATCAGCACCTGAGTAGTTACAGGATTTTTATCATAATATGGAAATTAAATTTATAAAAACTCTCTCAAAAAATCATCCAGTCCACAAACAATCACGCCATCACTCCGTCGTATTATGGCGTTGGGTGGCGTTATTACAAATTTGTTCTTAGCCTTAGTGTCTTCCGCAGCAATATGGAAACCCTTTGAAATAGAAGGCGAGATCGAAAATTTTATTTCAATACATGAAATTTCCCCCGAAGGATTAATCAAAACTAAATCAGCTTCCGCGCCAGCTTGTGTTCTGTAAAAATACATTTGGTAGTTTTGGTTAGCAATTTTTTTATAAATCTCTTCAATCACATAGCCTTCCCAAGATAGACCTACTAAAGCATTGCCGAGAAGATTGTCAAAGCTGTTAAGCGAGTGGAGATAGTGCAGAATCCCTGTGTCTCTAAAATAAATTTTGGGTGATTTCACCAAGCGTTTGCCTACATTATTGAAATAAGGCAACAAACGGTGCATTAAGAATGAGCCTTCCAGAATATCAATGTAGCGTGTTACAGTCGGGGAGCTAATACCCAATGACATTGAAAGCATTTGTGCGTTGAATAAACCGCCTTGAACCGAAGTCAACATACGCAACAACCTATCCATCAACTGCGGACTAATATCGAAACCCAATTCTCGAACATCGCGTTGCAAATACGTTTGAATGAAATTTTGAATCCATTCTTGCGCTAAATTATCGCTGGGTGCAAGAAAAGCATCCGGAAATCCACCTCGAAACCAATGCTTTTTATAGTCTGTTTCGCCAATTTCAGTCAATGAAAACGGCATTAATTCAACGTAGCTTATTCTGCCGGCTAAAGATTCAGAACTCTTACGCAATAAATGCGGCGAAGCTGAACCTAAAATTATGAAACGAGCAGGCTCACGCCGCTTGTCAATCAAAGCGCGTAGTAATGCGAATAAATCAGGTTTTAGTTGAATCTCATCAATTATGATGCAGTGATCTTCGAATTGAGATAAGTAATACTCTGCATCTTGCAATTTAAAGAGATCGGAGCGCAATTGAAGATCCAAATAGAGCGTTGGTTTAGGAATAGCTTCTTGCAGCGATTTTACAAGCGTCGTTTTTCCAACCTGTCTCGGTCCAACGATTCCAACGACAGGAAAAAAGGATAAATTTTGCAGGATTTTTGCTGCAATTGTGCGCGAAATAAGGTGTTGATCCAAAATAAAATTATTTTACCTTGTAAAATTAAAATCAAATTTTAATTTTACAAGGAAGATTTTATTATTCTTTGAATTTTACACATAATTCGCTTAATTCACTGCTGTAAATCCGTTTGTTTTTGTCGGGTAGAGTAAGCACAGTTCGAGTCCTGGCTTGAGTTTCCCCGCTGGTCACATATCTAACCCCATAATTTATTTTGATGTGTCAATTTAAAATTGAAAATTGCACAAAACCCAATATTAGGTGTAGTTTTTTTTACTTTATACTATGTTGCTGCCCACGAATTTTTTTCTCCAGCATTTCCTTTATGAATATTTCTAAATTGGGGTTACTGATTTTGCTAACCTCATACTTTATTTTATGGATGTAATGTTCATAGAAATGTTCAAAAGGAGTCTTCTTTGGGTCTAACTTAAAACTTTTGCTTTTAAAACGACCTAGATCAACTATCATTTGGTAAAAGGCATTCACTAAATTATGACGAGAAGTTGTCGTTACAATGTTTTCATTATTTAATTTATCAGTTAAGTCTTGACTAAACTCGAATGAAAGTGGAGGCTTAAATGCAAACTCCCATTCTCCGTGTTGTACTTTGTTTCTTATTGAAAAATTTGGCGCTAAATGATTTTTAATAATGTCTTTCAATTCAAAATATTTTTCAACAGGACCGTTGCCTAAATTTTTTTTTTCTCTTTTTATATTTACAGTACTACAAGTCTCGTCGTTAGCTGGTACTAAGCCATAGGCAATGCAAAAAACGATTTCTAATGTTTTATACCACCGCTGGTCAAGTGCGCGTAGTCCAATTAAATGAGTTCTTTGTTTGTCAGTAAATAAGCTCTTTTCATACCAAAGCCTTTTTATACTTTCTTCAGCCCAAGAAACTTGAATTCCAGACAAGATGCGATTTAATGCTTTTTCAATTTTTCTTTTTTGTAATTTTTCTGAATTAATGACGCTCAAGGAAAAAATGAAGCCTCCTTGATTGTCTTTAATTTTGTAGAGATTTTTTAATTGATTTCTAATTTGGTCAAATCCTATTTTGAGCAACCTAATATTAGAATTATGGTATTGAAAATATTGTTCTACTTCTTGTGCTGTCATGAGCAAATATTTATAGCTAAACCCACTCGAAGAAAAATTTTTAATTCTCCTTCGGGTGGGAGTTGAACCCACGTGGCTGTGAAAAGTCACAGCCACGACACCGGTCACCGCTTCTTCGAAGATCTTATTGTCGTTATAAAATCATACAACGAATATGGCTTTGCGTAGGCTGGGAAATTAGTATAACGTCTGCCCAAAATCATCGCCAATTATAAGACAAATATACAATATAATTTACAAAAGTTCAGATATGTTTGTCAAATATTTTTTTAGCACTACAAAGCCCATTTTAAATTAAATTTTTGAGCAAAGATGTGTCAACTAATTTATCTTTTTCTGTTGCTTCAAGTTAGAGCAAAAATGCTTCAAAATTATCTCGATTAATGACTTGATATTTCGACGGATTATAGGCAGTGGCAAATTTTTCGGAAAGTTTCGGATTTTTTGTAGCACTCCATTTAAATTCAAACGCCCGAAACGTACCGTCTGATTCTTCTATGTAGTCAATTTCCTGTTGAGCCTGTGTGCGCCAAAAATAAGTGTTGACGTAGTTTTTACGATAATGATTGTATTTCATGCGCTCCGAAACAAGGAAGTTTTCCCAAAGTGCGCCGACATCGTTGCGCAATTCTAAGGGTGCGTAATTATTCAACAATGCATTACGAATGCCGTTATCGTAAAAATAAATTTTTCGATTGCTGGAAATTTCGTTTCTCAAATTGCGACTGAGGGGTTGCAATCGAAACACTACAAATGTTTTTTCAAGCAGGTCAATATACATACTCACAGTATTTTTATCGGCACCCACCAACTGACTGATTTCGTTATAGGAAACTTCATTGCCCAATTGTAATGCCAATGCTCGCAAGATTTTTTGAAGTATATCCGATTTACGGATTAGCTTGAGGCTCAAAATGTCTTTATACAAGTAACTCTGCGATAAATTCAAAAGTCGCTCGCGCTCTTCGCCTGCATTAGTGATAATTTCAGGATACATACCGAAAATCATGCGTGTTTCGAGTTGTTGTCGTGCAGGAATCACCCCTAAAAAGTTTACAAGCTCACTCCAACTCACAGGGTACATCGTGTATTCCCATTTTCTTCCCGTGAGAGGCTCATTTGTTAAATCAGTAATTTCTAATGTTGAAGATCCAGTTACAATAAGTTGGATGTTCGGTAAATTATCTATGACGCGTTTAAGCGTTATTCCAATTGCAGGAATTCGCTGTGCTTCATCAATGATTACGAGCGAGGATTTACCAATAATGCTTTTGAGTCGTTCCAGATTGGCATTCGCGAATAATTCTTGCACTTCAATATTGTCCGCATCAAAAAATAATCCATCCGGGTTGAGTGCTAAGAGAGATTTAACAAGTGTTGTCTTTCCAGTTTGTCGTGCGCCAAGAATTATAATCGCTTTTTGCGCATTTAATTTCTCACGGACGACACTTTCAAGTTCGCGAATTATCACTTAAAAAATATTTATTCACAAAAATAATACGAATTTGGTGATTACGTTCACCAAATTCATATTATTTTGTGAAAATTGCCGATAACCTAAAGAAGAATACTAGTCAGATATTTTCTCTGCGTGAATATCTTAAACAGATTGAGGGATTTCGGCAGTTATTTTATTTGTATCAGAAATGTGGTATTTCAATTTAGAATGCAAGATATACGCTTAAACACCCACCAATTCTAAAAATTCTTGTTCGCTTAAAATCTGCACAGTGCCGAGTGCTTGCGCTTTTGTAAGTTTTGAACCTGCTTTTTCTCCTGCGACTAAAATATTTAAGTTTTTTGACACGGCGGAAGCAATTGTTGCACCGGCAGCGGCGGATTTTTTTTCTGCATTTTCGCGCGTGAGTGTACTGAGCGAACCCGTAAACAAAATAGATTTGCCTGAAAGCACACCTTCAACAGTCGAAGTACCACTTTTATCTTCGTCTAAAGCCAAAGTATTTACACCGAGCGATTCTAATTCGTGCAGCAAAGCAATGTTTTTTTCATCCGAAAAATAATTCGCTGCGTTTTGTGCGAGCACAGGTCCGATTTCTTTAATGGCGAGATATTTTTCAGCATCCCACATCGCGAAATCGAATATAGAATCTACGTGCGCCGCTAAAATAACCGATGCACGACGACCGAGATGATGAACACTCAAACTGCTCAGCAAACGATGCAATGGATTTTTTTTGGCGCGTTCAATAGCTGCGGCTAAATTTTCTGCCGAGCGTTTACCAAAACCTTCGAGTTGCGAAATTTTATCGTAATCCAATCTGTAAATATCGGCAAAACTATTGAGCCAACCCATTGCGATAAATCGCTCGAGTGTTGCTTTCGAGAGTCCTTCAATATCCATTGCATCTTTCGAGGCGTGATAAATATATTTTTTGTAATCCTGCATACCGCAAGTGCAATTCGGGCAACGCCACGCTGCTTCGCCTTCAATGCGAATTAATTCTACCGCTTCAGTGCCGAGTTTTTCTGCCGAAGGACAAAATTTTGGAAACGTAATGACCTTTTCACTACCATCGCGCTGTTCAGCCAGCGGTTTAACGATATATGGAATAACATCGCCGGCGCGCTCAACGAGAACGTAATCGCCGATGCGAATATCTTTTTCGGTAATAAAATCTTGATTGTGCAGCGACACATTCGATACTGTTACACCTGCTAACGCCACCGGATTTAATTTTGCAACGGGCGTTATTGTTCCAATTTTTCCGACTTGAAACTCTACGCCGATAAGTTTAGTCGTGGCTTGTTTGGCTTTAAATTTATACGCCACTGCCCAACGCGGATGATGCGATGTGGTACTGCACAAGTTTTGCAACGCCAAACTATTAACTTTCACCACCATACCGTCAATTTCATAACCGTAGGTGTCGCGCTTTTCTTGCCATGCTGCGCAAAATTCCGTAACTTCAGAAATGTTATTGCAAACTTTTGTTTCTACACCATCGGTCGGTACTTTAAAACCAAGATTGCGCAAAAAATCTATTATTTCGTGATGATTTTTAAAATTACTGAGCGCGTTCGAGCCATCGAAATTTTCGGCGTAACCCATTTGGTAAATAAACGCTTCTAAACCGCGCGCAGCAGTTTCTTGCGCATCTTTGGTGCGCAATCCGCCTGTCGCAGCATTGCGCGGATTGGCAAAAAGTTGTTCACCGGCGGCTTGTCTTTCAGCGTTGAGTTTTTCAAAAAAATCTTTTTTTATGAGTGCTTCACCGCGCAATTCCACTTTTTTAATACCTAGTTTTGAAAAATTCGCCTGCTTCGGAATACTTTTCATCGCTTTAGCATTCGCCGTCATTTCTTCACCAATTGTGCCGTTACCACGCGTTGCACCGCGCACCAAATTATCGTTTTCATACACCAAAGCAATTGTGCCGCCGTCAAATTTTGGTTCAACTACGTATTCAACTAAGGCATCTTCATCCAAACTGCATAATTTGCGTACAGATTTATCGAAATCGGTTAAATCTTCTGCATTGTATGTATTTTCGAGCGAAAGCATCGGTGTTAAATGCCCTACGGTTTTTAAGCCTTGCGCTATGAGCTGTGCATCTTGAGTTTCTAATTGCGATGAACGGTTCAAGGCACCAATATCGCTCGCAACGCGCTGCGTCGGTGAATCTGCTGAGCGCCATTCGGGATGCAAACTTTCCCACGCTTCTAATTTTTTATACAGTTGATCGTATTCATAATCACTCAACAACGGATTATTTTGTACGTAATAGCACCATTCGTGAAAACGCAAATTTTTTTGCAGTGCAATCACATGCGCTTGTGTGGGCGCACTGATGTTTGCTTCTAAAATTTGTTTCGATTCTTCGTAGAATGCGCGTTGTGCTTCGGATGTGTACATAAAGTTGAAAGTTAGTAAATAACGGTTGACGGTAACGGCTACTGATCTGATTTCAAACGAACACTTTTTAAAAAGTGTTCACTTAATACAATTTCTTCGACAAAAGTAGGAATTATTTTTAAATAAAAAACTTTTTGTGTTTTATTTTTTTGTTTAGAAATTGTTTTTTGATTCAAAAATGAACCCTTAGTATCCGCAAAACTAAAATCATTTTCGTTTTCAAAATCATTTTCGTTTTCAAAATCATTTTCGTTTTCAAAATCATTTTCGTTTTCAAAAGTGTTTCTGAAAAAATTCAAATTGATTTTGTTCCTCATTCAAATAAAATATCCCGAATTATACATTTGTACAATTCGGGATAATTTTATTTGAACTGGTTAAGCGAGAAACTTATTTCAAAACTCATTGCAATTTTATTCTTTCACAACTTTCTGTACAAAACGCTCCCCGTTCGCGGTTACTTCTATGATATAACATCCAGAATTAAATTGCGACATATCCACATCGGTACTATTAGTGCTTGATGTACAAATGCTCAGTTCGCGCCCAAGTAAATCTAACACGCGAATAGTGGCAACATTTTTATTATCGAATACAATTGTTACGCGATCTTTTGTAGGATTCGGCAAAACACTCATTACAGATAATTGATTGCTTTGTGCTGTTGGTTGCGCGTTGTTAAATTTCAACGTCACTTCCGATTCTGCACCGTTCAAATCATTCGCAACAGCCAAAGTTTTTGAACTACCGAAAGTGAGTATGTCACTCAATTTTGAATTGCTGTTAGCAACAAAAGTAATTTCTGCTAATTGAGATGATTGTAAAGATGTACCATTCCACGACATGGTTACAGCATTATTAAACAGTCCAAAATTTTCATCGCTGATGTTTGCCACATTGCCCGATTTAATAGCTTTAACACTGGCGTTTCTAAATTCAAACGTACCTTGTATCGCTTGCGCAGTCAAGTTATCGGCATTGATTTTAATCGTGTATTCTTTACCCGCTTGTAGTTCTTGGTCATCAACATTTAATATCACCGTGTTTGCTGAACGGAATACCGAATTTGTAAATTGTGCCGAATAATTCAGGTTTACGTCACCAATTTTTACGGCAATAAAGTTCGCATTAGGCGTGCCTGTTAATAAATTAATAGTAGCAACTTCCGGAAAATCTTCGCCAAAAGGATTCGTCGGATTTATAAAATTGTACGATTTATCCACAAATCGCCAAACACCTGCGGGTAATGTATTGTCAATGTTCAAAATAAAGCGACGTAGCACTAAAATATCTGCCGCATCTACTTCATTCGATTTATCCACGTCAGCAGCAATTATTTTATACGGACTGTTCAATGTTTCAATGCCCAGAATATGTTTACTAATAAGTGCAATGTCATACGTAGAAACACCGAGATACTTATCTTCCAAACTCGTTTTGGTGGCGCGCAGTTGATAGCGCGCATTGCGTTCAACGTCGGAAGTGAAAGCACCGTTAACATCTGTGTTGGTGCGCGTTACTAAACTCGAATTAGGAAGACCTGCATCAACTGTTACATTCGGTACAACTTGGTTGTTTTCTGATAAAACAAAACCCGATAATTGTACCGTGCTCGATACCGCTACTTTCAGAGGTGAAGTCATTAAAATTAAATTGCGCACAGGATTATTCAGAATGGTGAGCGTATTGTGCGAAATCTGACACGAATACACACCCGATAATACGGGTTTATACACACTCGAATTAGTGGTTGCTACGAGAACACCATCTTTATACCAATTAAATATCTGCACAGCATCTGGCTCACCTGTATTGACCGATAAAACACCATTGGTATTGGTTAATGGAATTAAATTTTGTGGCGCGTATGTTACAGCATTGCGCGATAGCCAGGATTTATTTGCCATGTCGCCAAAAATAAAATTATTATTGCTGATGCCAATCGTGTCTAATTTAATTTGTTTGAAGTCAGGGATATTACCACTCAACTGATTCGTATCGAGTAATATTTTTTGCAGCTTCGGACAATCGTGAAAATCAGGAATATTATTTACCAATTTATTATTTCTAAAATTCAAGACTTTTAAATTCGGGAAATTGTAGTAAAAAATAAAGCCTGAAAGATTATTGCCACTCAAATTTAAAGTATCGAGTCTTGGAAAACTGAGTTGATTGAGCGAACTTTCAAAACATTGCGGTAAATTCACGATGTACTCAAATCCGTCGGGTGCAAACTTTTTCAAATTGTTCGAGAGATCAATTGTTGCCACATCGCAACCATCAACTGTGAGTTTAATGCCGTACCAATTATTCATGTTAGGGTCAGTAAACCAACCCGATTTATTTTTCCAATTCGCACCGTTGCAGGTGTTATAAATTTTTTCTAATTCTCTGAAAGCCGAGCGCAAACATTCGGGCATACCTTTAGGGTAAGGGCGTAAACCAATGTATTGATACACTATCACCGAAACGGTTGAAGTATTGGTAGTGGCGGAATTACAAACAGTGCTAAACACTGCTTGATATTGCGCGCCATCATCGCTCGTTCCGATTACGGGTGTAGTATAACTCGCAATATTATTTGACGTATAGTTGACTGGTAAAGTAATATCGCTGAAGCTGGCATCGTTTATGCCTTTGCGTTGCCACTTCACGGTCATCGGTAAAGTATTAGAAGCTTTAGCAGTAAAAGTTGCAGTAGCAGTTGGAGTTTCACCTGAAAAAATATAAATCGGACTAATTGCCGAAGGTTGTGCACTGATAGTTAGAGCAGGGCAATTAATCGTAATAATTTTTGTGGATTGACCCACGCAACCATTACCATCGGTATAAGTGTAAGTAATTGTTGCATTACCAACACTCTGACCTGTAACTACGCCTGAGTTTTTATCTACGCTGGCATTTGCAGTACTAGAACTCCAAGTTCCACCAATTGGTGAACCCACTAAAGCAATGACGTTATTGACATCCACGGAACTTGCACCACTAATAATGGGTGCAGGTAAACCATTAACTACAACGTTGGCAGTATTACTTGTTGTAGTTGTGTTTCCACAACTACTTGTTACAACGCAGTAATAATAAACCGTACCTGCCGTTGTTGAGGGTGGCGTGTAATTCGCAGATGTCGCACCAGAAATTAAAGTACCACCCGAATTAGAATTAGCAGCATTAGAATACCACTGAAATGTCAAACCAGATGACGCAGCACCTGTATTCGGATCGGTAGCACTCAGAGAAATAGCAGTTGTGTTTGTGTTCTGACAAACAGTTTGTGTTGTCGGTGCAGGTTGCGATGAAATAACCGGTGCGCCACAACTGACAGTGACATTTTGAGTAGTAGTACCCACACAACCATTACCATCGGTATAAGTGTATGTAATTGTTGGATTACCGACAGCCTTGCCCGTAACAATTCCCGTCAATAAGCCAACAGTGGCGGCTGATGAACTCGAACTCCAAGTACCACCTGTTGGTG
>JAYVNP010000146.1:0-2631 GCA_043758385.1 Saprospiraceae bacterium | reverse complement strand
CCTACCGTTACTAATGTATCAATCTGTAAATCTAAAGCATGATTAACAATATTTTGATGCTCCGTTAAAGCTGTTTCACCCAGTTCAAACATATCGCCGAGAATAGCAATTTTTTGGGGTGGTGTTGCAACGGCTAAATTATCCAACGCAACGCGCATGGAAGAAGGATTTGCGTTGTACGCATCCATGATAAGCATAGCACCTGAAGATAAATATTTTATTTCTGAACGATTATCATGCGGTTCAAAATTACTAATTCGCTTTGCTATAACTGATGCTTCGACTTTAAAATATTTGCCAAGACAAACCGCCGCTGCAATATTAGCAGCATTGTAAACACCCATAATATGCGTCGTCATCTCGAAAGTTGCTTTGCGCATATCCATAAAAGTACATTTTAAAAATGGCTGTGTCCTTTCTATGCGCAATTCAAAATTATGCATTTTAAACTGCTGAGTGTTGTCTATCACTTCATAAGAAATACTTTTTGTGGCTTCTGGAATATAGTTTTTAAGATGAGGTTCGTTAGCGTTGTAAAAAATAGTGCCGTTGTTTTGATGCAAAAACCTGTATAATTCCGATTTACCGATACGCACACCTTCTTCACCGCCAAAACCTTCGAGATGTGCTTTACCCATGTTGGTAATTAAACCGTGTGTCGGTTGCGCAATAAAACAAAGTGAATCTATTTCGCCTTGATGGTTTGCACCCATTTCTATAATCGCTACTTCGTATTCTGGTGTAAGTTGCAAAATAGTAAGCGGTACACCAATATGATTGTTTAAATTACCTTGCGTGAAAAGCGTTTTATAAGCACCACTCAAAACAGTTGCGCAAAGGGCTTTAGTCGTCGTTTTTCCATTCGAGCCCGTGATAGCGATAACAGGAATATCGAATAAATCTCGGTGATAGCGCGCTAACACTTGCAAAGACTTTAAAGTGTCTGGCACAAAAATGAGTCTTGGATTATCCGAATTTTCAAATTTTTCATCATCCACAACGGCATAACTTGCGCCCTGTTCCAATGCAGCGAGCGCAAAATCATTGCCGTCGAAATTATCGCCGTGCAATGCAAAAAATAAACAGTTGGTCGTAATTTTTCTGGTATCAGTACAAACACTGTTGCATTGTTGAAAAATAGCATGAAGTGTTGATGCGTCTAAATTGTTGCTGAGCGGTGGGTTGTATTCCATAATAGAAATTATTTTTGACTACAAAAATAATCTGCACTGATGATACCAACAAAAGATAATGATTTTTAAGAGAAGAATAGTATTTGGAATCGCGTGGAGCAATTTATAGTTTATCTGATATTTTAGGTTGTTTAAGCGGATAAACCGTGCGTTAGTCGAAACAACCCAATTCGCATTTTTTTTTAGAAAAAAGTTACCTTACTTTTGTTGTGCAAAATGCCTAACAGAATATTAAAAAAGCCTTTTATGCTACTGCATTATTTTCAAATCAAAAAGTTCTTAAAAATAAAAACCAAGTTTTATGGCTAACATCACACCAGTTTCAACACCTTCAATGGATATAAAACCAAAAAGTTTTTGGCAACGCCCTGAAGGCGTAACTGGCAGAATTTTTATGCTCGGCATTATTGGTGGCGGCGCATATTTATTATATCGCGCATTACCAACGCTTATTAAATTGGCAGAAAATACGCTCTATCTTGTTTTAATTTTAGCGGCACTCGCCGCCGTTATTTATATGATTTTAGATCCTAAGGTGCGCAACATCGTTGGGTTTATGTATAAAAGTATCATGCGCTCAATTACGGGAATGTTTGTACAAATTGATCCGATTGGTATTCTGAAAAGTTATGTAGAAAGTTTGCAAGAAAATCTTTCTAAAATGAGTCGGCAGATTGGTATTTTAAAAGGACAAAAACGCCAACTCACGCAACTCATGGAATCGAACACAGCCGAAATTGATTCTAATATGCGCATGGCAGAGCAAGCTAAAAAAACGGGACAAGATTCGCAAGTCGTTTTGTTTACGCGCAAAGCTGCGCGCATGCAAGATAGCAACGAAAAATACAGCGTGCTATCGCGTAAGATTGATATTTTAGAACGCGTACTGAATAAGATGTACGAAAATTCACAGATTTTGATGGAAGACACCAAAGATCAAGTGAAGATTAAAGATCAAGAAAGTCAGATTATCAGAACATCGCACACTGCCATGCGTTCAGCGATGAGCGTTTTGAGCGGAGACCCAGATAAACGCGCGATGTTCGACATGGCGATGGATAATATTAATAACGACGTGGCGACAAAAGTCGGCGAAATGGAACGCTTCATGGATATGTCATCCAACTTAATGAAGTCTATTGATTTGCAAAACGGCGTATTTGAAGACGAAGGAATGAAAATGCTTGAAGAGTGGGAAAAAAACTCTACGCTTATTCTTTCGGGTGGAAAGATTGAAGAAAAACTCGCACTCAACCCAATCGGTAATACG
Organism: Saprospiraceae bacterium; assembly: GCA_043758385.1. Classification (GTDB taxonomy): domain Bacteria; phylum Bacteroidota; class Bacteroidia; order Chitinophagales; family Saprospiraceae; genus JAAFJT01. Next base: position 168 of record JAYVNP010000146.1, on the reverse strand, counting down.
AGTATCGCGCCGAGTTCAACTGAATTGCGCAACGATTACGATAATTTATTTAAATAAAAATTGGTGCATTCACTTTTAAAATCACGTAAGTATTAAAAAACTTACGTGATTTTTGTTTGTTGATAATTTGGTTTTAGAATGTTTTAAAAATGCGTAATTTTGTATAAA
>JAYVNP010000145.1:0-8306 GCA_043758385.1 Saprospiraceae bacterium | reverse complement strand
ATGATTTGGATTTTGAAATTTCAAAATTTTCTGCCGTCGGTGTTGGTCCAGCTTTAGGAACTGATACCTCTGCAAAAAAATTACTCAATTATATTTTTAAGGGAATAAAAAAAACACCAAAACCACTTTTGCTCGATGCCGATGCGCTCAACCTCATTTCTTTAAATGCTGCTTTACTAAAAAAAGTTCCTGAAAATACAATTCTCACACCGCATCCCAAAGAATTTGATCGGCTGTTCGGTGCGCATGCAGATACCGATGCGCGCATAGCAACGGCGATAAAAAAATCGGAAGAACTAAATTGTATTATTGTTTTAAAAGGGCATCAGACTTTAATAACGTCGGGCGGAATTTCTTTTTTAAATTCGATGGGTAATGCCGGGCTTGCTAAAGGTGGTTCAGGCGATGCACTTACAGGAATTATAACTGCTTTTTTAGCGCAGGGTTATGCACCTTTCGAAGCTGCAAAGTTGGGTGTTTTTATTCATAGCTTTGCAGCCGACTTAACTTTGGCTGAACAAAGTATGGAAAGTATGCTCATAACAGATGTGATAGATAATTTAGGAAAAGTTTTTAAAATATTGGTTAATGAATAAGTTTTATGATTTTAAACCTGAGTTAAAATTTTGTACCAAAAAAATCAATATCTAACTACAACTCGAAAGGAGTTGCTACCTTTGAGCAATAATTTTTAGAATTACAAATAAGAAATGAGTACAAATAAAACATTGAAAGAAGACGCACTGCATTATCACGCTAAAGGTCGCCCAGGAAAAATTGAAGTTATTCCATCGAAAGAAACTGCGACGCAACGCGATTTAACCCTCGCATATTCACCAGGTGTAGCAGAGCCTTGTATGGCAATTTTTGAAAACCCTGAAGATGTTTATAAATACACGGCAAAAGGAAATTTAGTAGCGGTAATTTCTAACGGTACTGCGGTTTTAGGTCTCGGTGATATTGGTGCGGCTGCAGGAAAACCAGTGATGGAAGGCAAAGGTTTATTGTTTAAAATTTATGCCGATATTGACGTTTTCGATTTAGAACTTGATACTAAAAACGTGGAGGAATTTATCCGAACAGTTAAAATATTGGAACCAACTTTTGGTGGTGTTAACTTGGAGGATATTTCTGCTCCCGATTGTTTTGAGATTGAAGAGCGACTGAAAGCAGAATTGAATATACCTGTCATGCACGACGACCAACATGGAACGGCAATTATTTCTGCAGCCGCACTACTCAATGCGCTTGAGTTAGTGGGAAAAAATATGAGGGATGCCAAAATTGTTGTGAATGGTGCGGGTGCTTCTGCGATTTCGTGTACAAAACTTTATTGTAGTTTGGGCGCACAGAAAAAAAATATTTTTATGTTCGACTCAAAAGGATTAATTCATCCGAGTAGAACGAATTTAGATGGAAAGAAATCTGAATTTGCTAATGGAACAGTTGATGCTGCAACCAATTTAACGCAAGCACTCGTTGGTGCGGATGTTTTTGTTGGTCTTTCTAAAGGGAATATATTGACGCGCGAAATGATTAAACCGATGGCGAAAGATTGTATTGTTTTCGCGATGGCAAATCCGACACCCGAAATTCCTTACGAAGAAGCCATGGCAGCGCGGAAAGATATCATTTTTGCAACAGGCAGAAGCGATTATCCGAACCAAGTAAATAACGTTCTCGGTTTCCCTTATATTTTTCGCGGTGCTTTGGATGTGCGCTCAAAAGTTATTAACGAAGAAATGAAATTAGCCGCAACGCGCGCCTTAGCCGATCTCGCCAAAAAACCTGTACCCGATATGGTGAACATGGTGTATGGCAAAGACAATTTAGTTTTCGGCAGAGAATATATTATTCCTAAACCTGTTGACCCGAGATTACTCACTACCGTTGCACCGGCAGTTGCGCGCGCTGCTATGGAATCGGGTGTTGCAAAATTTCCGATAACGAATTGGGAAGCATACGAAATGCAACTTTCTAAGCGTCTCGGTCAAGATAATTCACTCACACGCGTTATTACTACTAAAGCAAAACAAAATCCGAAACGCGTTGTATTAGCCGATGCGCAAAACGTAGCCGTACTGAAAGCAGCGCAACAAGTATTAGATGAACGCATTGCAACGCCGATTTTACTCGGAAACGTCAAAAAAATAAAACATTTGATAGAAGAAAATCAACTTGATTTAACAGACGTTGAAATTATTGATCCAATGACACCGCACAACGCTGCTGATAAAGCACGTTTAGAAAAATATGGCGATGTCTTTTTCGAAAAACGTCAACGCAAAGGTTCAAATAAAACGGAAGCACACGATCTTATTCGCCGTAGAAATTATTTTGGCAGCATGATGGTTGAACTCGGTGAAGCAGATGCAATGATTGGTGGATTAACGCGCAATTACCCTGAAACGATTCGACCCGCATTGCACGTTATTGGTAAACAAGAGGGCGTGAAACGCGTATCGGGTATGTATATTTTAATGAGTCGTTTTGGTCCGTTATTTTTAGCCGACACAACTGTTAATTTTAATCCGACGGCAGAAGAAATTGTAGAAATTGCAGAGTTAGCGGCTATCCAAGTTGAAAAATTTAATATCAAACCGCGAATATCTCTACTCACGTATTCTAATTTTGGCAGTGCTGATGGCGACGATGCCATAAAAATGCGTAAAGCGGTCGCCATATTGAAAGCCAAACATCCTGAACTTATCGTTGATGGCGAAATGCAAGCACATCTTCCGTTCGAGCCAGAACTGATGAAAGAAAATTATCCATTCAGTAATCTTATCGCTGGCGGTGCGAACGTTCTCATTTTCCCGAACCTTTCAGCTTCAAATATTGCGTATAATTTAGTGAAAAGTATTGCCAACATCGAAAAAGTAGGTCCTATCCTATTAGGTTTGAAAAAACCTGTTCACGTTTTGCAATTAGGCAGCACTACGCGTGAGATAGTTAATATGATTGCTATTTCGGTCGTTGACGCGCAATCGAATCAATAAACTTAAAAAAAAGCGGTCTCTATTTTAGAGACCGCTACATTTAATCATTCATTAACTATTAACTCAAATTTCGTTGTTCGTTTTTCATTTAAGAGCGTTAAAACGAATAACTGTTAACTAATAACTATTTAGTGGACTGCTTTTGCAGATACAAACTTGCCTGTTGCATCGAAACGCACTACATATTTTGTACCACTCGCATCAATTAAAACGCCATAACCTGTTATTGCACCCGTCGAATCTTTAAACGCTAAAGCGTGTTTGAAAACATACGCTGGGTAAGTTGTGGTTAAATATGTTGTTGCTGCGGCAGGCAGTTGTGTTGCTGTAACTTCAGTAGGTTTACCTGCTGGTGTTGGTGCTGCAACATGGCTAATGAATATGCCATTCGCATCGAATACAGTGACAAAAATGCCATTATTGGTTGTTACTACAACGTAATTTCCAGAACGCGGATCTTTAAATGCTTTTCTAAATGTATCTTGATTGTAAGTCGTTGTTAAATATAATTTTACAACAGCTGGCAAATTAGCGTAACTCACTGAATCGCGACCTAAACCGTCGCGGTCGCCGAAGCGATCACCACCAGGTCCGCCATTTGGTCCGCCGTCACCATGATGTCCGTCAGGACCTTTTCCGTCCATATCACCCATTGAGCGTTGCTCTAACACGCGCACAAATGCACCTGTTGAATCGAATAAAACAGCCACTGGATTACTGTTAAAATTAATGACAACAACAAAACCTTTAAAGTTTGCGACTGAATCCACTACATGATAAACACTTTTAACAGTGTAGCCTGCATAATTAGCCGTTAAATAGGTACCAACACCAACTGGTAAAGAAGCAAACGTTACTGAGTCCCGATAAAAACCACGTGGATGACCATCATTATCATGGTCTAAACAAACGTGCACAGAATCTTTTTTGGTTGAGTCAACCGAAACCGTTAACGCTGAAACTAATACAGCAGTTGAAGTTACGCCAGAAGTTGGTGTAACATCGGAAGTGGTGTTTTTTTGGCAAGAAGTTGTAAACAAGCCTAACGCTGACACAGCTGCAAAACCAAACACTTTAAAAAAATTGAACTTCATAGAAATTAATTGTTAAAAATACTAAAATGGATTTTGAAAAACGTGTTTAATTTTTTTCTATATTTTTTGATTTTTAAGCAAGACGCAGAGATTCAAAAAAACGTTGCCTGATGTTGAATTTTTTTTGCGTTAATTCCCGAAATTTATATTCTTAAAGTATAACCCATATAAAATTCTATCCGCTTCCGAAAGAATGTCAGCACCAGGATATTTAGATGTACGGTGTATTATAAAATATTTGTCATTCGTGAAATTATTGAATTACCTTACACACGCTAAGTTTTTAAATTGTATAATGCGGAAACATTCAAAACCTAAAACGCAAACAAGGGTATGCGGATGTGCACAGATTGGCAGCTGATTTTTTCACGAATTTTCGGATAGAATTAATAATCTGTGCACATCTGCCCATCAATGAATCTATGCTTTCATTGATGCACTTTTGGCTTTTGCTTTTCAATGATAACATTTATGAAATCGGTACTAAAGATTTACTTTTAATAACCTCAAAAATAGTTTGTGCGTGCACGCGCGAATTTTCGATGAACCAGACGTGCGTATCCATGCCACCACAAATTACGCCCGCTAAATAAATATTTGGTAAATTGGTTTCTTGCGTCTGTTTATCGTACTTCGGATAAAATTTTCCGTCGTCGCTCAGTTCAATACCCATTTTTTTTAAAAAAGAAAAATTAGGCTTGTAGCCTGTTGCAGCGATAACATAATCGTTTTCGATGGAAACAATACTTTGTGGTGTCTTAATTTCGACGGAATTTGGATGAATAGAATCAATTTCAGATTCAAAATAAACTTTAATACTACCCTCCTTAATTCTATTCACAATGTCAGGTCTGACCCAATATTTTACGCGCTCGCCAATTTCGTTTTCGCGAACAACCATTGTCACTTCTGCACCTTTTCGGTATGTCTCTAAAGCAGCATCAACAGCAGAATTATTTGCACCTACCACAACCACTTTTTGCCGATAATAAAAATGCGGTTCTTTATAATAATGTGTCACCTTAGGTAAATTCTCGCCGGGTACATTCAACAGAACGGGAATATCGTAAAAACCCGTACTGATAATAATGTTTCGCGCCTGATACGCTTTTTTGGATGTCATCACTAAATAAACATCATCGTAAGTTTTGTGGACAACAGATTCAACGGCTTCAAACAAATTAATATTTAGTTTGAGCGAATCCGCGACGCGACGGTAATACTCAAGTGCTTCGCTGCGTGTTGGTTTAATATTGTTTGAAACAAACGGCACTTCGCCGATTTCTAATTTATCGGATGTAGAGAAGAAAGTCATGTTCGCAGGATAATTATAAAGCGAATTAACGAGTGTCCCTTTTTCTAAAATAACATACGTCATTTTCGCGCGTTGCGCTTCAATCGCACACGCTAACCCAATCGGACCAGCACCGATAATAATGACATCTAAATTTTCCATAAATATTTAAGTTGAGGCTTACTAAAATTTAATTTCATTGATGCAAAATTACTTAAAATAACTTTTATCGGTTGATTTAATAATTTTTTGGCGCCATTAAATCACATTTTTGCGTCATTGTACGTTCAATACTACAAGCAATTTATAAAAAAGTTTTTTCTTTCACTCATTATATCTAATTTTGCGTTTCAATGAATAGAATACCTTTACTTTTTTTGTTGGTGTTTCTGATTGGCGCATCGAGTTGTTCAAATTCTTTTGAAAAACTGCGCACCAGTGGCGATGTAGGCACAATGACTAAGTCTGCTTTAAATTTTTATAAAGAAGAAGAATACATCAAGGCACAAACACTTTTTGAACTTATTATGCCAAGTTTAAAGGGTCAACCTGTTTTAGAAGAAATATCTTTTAAATACGCTTACACGCATTTTAATTTACGCAATTACACTTCTGCAAATTTTTATTTTAAAAACTTTGCAACTACTTTTGGTGCATCAAGTTTGCGCGAAGAAGCAGAATATATGGCTGCATATTCTCTATACAAACAATCGCCTAACTATAAACTCGAACAAGAAAGTACGCTCAAAGCTATTGATGGTTTTCAAAGTTTTGTCAATAGTTTCCCAGAAAGTAAGCGCGTCAAAAATTGTAATAAATTAATTGACGAATTGCGCAAAAAATTGGAGCGTAAAGGTTTTGAAGAAGGTAATTTGTATTTCAACATTTCGCAGTATCAAGCCGCTATTCAAGTTTTTGAAAACTTATTAAAAGATTTTCCCGAAACCAGCGAAGCTGAAACAGTGCGTTATACTATTTTACGCTCGTCGTACTTGTTTGCAGAAAATTCCATTTATGAAAAACAATTAGATCGTTTTAAAACAATGGTAGAGAAGTACAATGATTTTAACGAGAAATTTCCAAAATCGCGCTACAAACGCGAGGCTGAAGCTTATTTAATAATTGCAAGTAAACGTATCAAAGAGTTAGACAATGATAGATATAAAAACGAAAGTTCAAAATCTGGATCCTAATGTGTCTTCGCGCAATATGCAAGCATTGGTTGATCCAACGGGTAATATTTACGAATCGTTGGTTGTAATGACCAAACGTGCGCGTCAACTTTCTTCGGATATAAAACTCGAATTAGGCCAGAAGCTGCAAGAGTTTTCTGTTAATGTTGAAGCTGCTGAAGAAGTTCAGGAAAATAAAGAGCAAGTAGAAATTTCAAAATTCTATGAGCGCTTACCAAATCCGTCCATCATTGCAATGGATGAGTTTTTAAAAGGTGATATTCACTTCCAGTATCCAGCCATTCCTGAACCGACTAAATATTAGTCTGTTTAGAAAATAGAAACGGGTTTTATTTTTTCTGAAATGAAAAGATAAAACTCGTTTCTATTAATTATTCATTCTGCTGCGCATTTTTTTAGAAAACAGATTGCTCGTACCATGCTTTTTAGTCGTCATTGAATTGGTATATTTTTTTTGCGCCGGGCAACCTACGCCACGATGGCAAGCCGTTGTAAAAACACAGAAAGCAAAAAATAAAAATACGCCTAAAAATTTATAGTGTTCTCTGTCTTTGTAAAAACAATTTACGAAAAACGCCCTCCTACCTTTATTCATTCTTTGAAAAATTTTGGTTTTTAATTTAAACCTTGTATTAAACGCAAAAAAAAATTGACTCGTATGTAAGGGCACTCTATTAACGCTTCCAAAAATCGTGCGCATTAATAAGTTCATGAAGTTCCTTTCATTTTAAACTTAAATTAATCCAAAGACTGACAAACTTTTGAGTTGTCACTGCGTTTTCAGGACGTATGATATATCTTTGCAGCCTAAAGTATTAAATCACTCGACAATTTAAAAATGATGATAAAAATTCTCGCTAACGACGGCATTGAAGCTGACGGTAAATTGCTTTTAGAAGATGCCGGCTTTCAGGTAGAAACAGATCATGTACCGCAAGCCGATTTAATGCACGTTCTTCCTGAATACGATGCGATTACTGTTCGCTCAGCAACAAAAGTACGCAAAGAACTCATTGATGCGTGTCCGAAACTAAAAGTAATTGCACGTGGCGGTGTTGGCGTAGATAATATTGACGTTGAATATGCACGCGAACGCGGCATTGAAGTAATTACAACGCCGGCAGCATCGTCGCAGAGTGTAGCAGAATTAGCGATTGGTCATATTTTTAGTTTATCGCGTTTTTTACATCGCTCTAATCGCGAAATGGCAACAGGTGATTTTAAAAAACTTAAAAATGCGTATAGCGAAGGTACTGAATTACGCGGAAAAACAATTGGTATTGTAGGTTTCGGCAGAATTGGACAAGAAGTTGCTCGCATTGCATTAGCAATGGGAATGGATGTTATGGCTTCTGACCCGACTATTAATGAAACAGAGTTGATGTTAAGCCTTTACAACACAAAAGATGTTCGATTGAGCATTCGATTGAAATCTTATCCGCTTGATATGTTGTTGAAAAAATCGGATATTATAACGTTACACACGCCTTCGCTCGGTAAAGCACTTATTGGAGCAGCGGAAATGGAGAAAATGAAAAAGGGTTCTATTTTAATAAACTGCGCGCGCGGTGGCTTAATTGATGAAACTGCTCTACTTGCTGCTTTAGAAAGTGGTAAAATAGGTGGCGCAGGTTTAGATACTTTCGACAACGAACCTACGCCTAATCCTTTATTGCTCAATCATCCGCGTATTAGCGTTTCGCCACACATCGGCGCTGCTACTGTT
>JAYVNP010000144.1:0-2664 GCA_043758385.1 Saprospiraceae bacterium | reverse complement strand
GTTGTAAAAACAATCGAGATTTTATCGGCTGTGTTTAAATCTGTTTTAATACCCACATCGCCACGCGCAATAAATAAAAAGCGCGTAAAATTTTTCTTATATGTTTCAATACTTTCTGCTAAAATGTGCAAATCGTATAAACGCGCTGCTTCTTCCGAGGCAATTGCTGCTATATTGCGCAAATTGTTTTGTTTTATATTTCGCGCAGCTAACGCCGTATCGGTTGTCGCCACAACTTGTATGAACGGATATTTTTTTAAGAAATCGGTGCATTGCTCTAAAGCAATCGGATGAGAATGTACTTCTTCGAGTTCAAAAATACTTACGCCTGGCATTGCCATTAAATTTTGTCGAATGCGCAAAAAATATTCGCCGTAAATTTTTAATTCGGAATTAAACAGCAAATTATAATTGCGCAGCAAACTCCCTGCAATTGTGTTTTCAATTGCCATAACGGCGCAATCCGCATCGCCGCGCTCAACGTTTGCAATGAGATCGTCGAAAGTAGGCGACGCAATAATTTCCGCATTATCGGCATCCACAAAATGCAGCGCAGCTTCGTGGTGAAACGCACCTTCTACGCCTTGAATAGCGATGCGAATTTTTTTATGCGCTGTACTTTTTTGCTGCTGCGCGGCGACAATACTTTCTGTTAACAACATACCTAAAATAAAAAAAGAGTTCCTCGCGAGGAACTCTTTGTGTTAGCTGAATATATTTTAAATTCACAATGCACAGTCCTCTAATACAATTTAACTTGTAAAATAGAAGAAACTAAATCGAGAAGCAATGTGAAACATTTTATTTAATTTATTGCAAAGGTAATAATATGATTCGGATTTCCAAATTAATTTTTAAAACGCAATTTTAAAAACATTTTGTGTGCATTTACGGAATGACTTTTAAAAACCTATCTTTGTGCGATCAAAAAATCTTCAATGTATTGATTTAGGATATTCCCTATCACTTATTCGTTATTCTTTAAAAAATGTCAACTTATTTAGACGAACTCAATAGCATACAACGAGAAGCTGTAACACATATAGAAGGACCTGTTTTGGTGGTAGCAGGACCAGGCTCGGGAAAAACGCGGGTGCTAACGTATAGAATTGCGCACATTATAGAAAGTGGCGTAGCGCCGTGGGAAATTCTCTCGCTCACGTTTACGAATAAAGCGGCACTTGCGATGAAAAATAGGATTGCGGAAGTGGTAGGTAATCGGGGTAATCGAGTTTGGTCGGGTACGTTTCACTCTATTTTTGCGCGACTTTTGCGTGTTGAAGCGGAGCGCATCGGGTTTCCATCGAATTTTACGATTTACGATTCGGATGATTCTAAAAGTTTGTTGCGAACGATTGTGAAAGAACTCAACTTAAATAAAGATTTATATCCTGAAGGTGCCATGCTCGGTCGGATTTCTTCCGCCAAAACAAATTTGATTACGCCTGTTCTGTATGCTCAAAATGCCGAACTTATTCAACAGGATAACGCCTCGAAACGGCCTTACGTGCAAAAAATTTATGCCGAATACACTAACCGTTGCAAGCGTGCAGGCGCCATGGATTTCGATGATTTGTTGTACCGCACGTATGAATTGCTTCAACATGAAGATATTTTAGACAAATACCGCGCACGCTTCCGTTATTTTTTAGTGGATGAGTTTCAAGACACCAATTTTTTGCAGTATGCCATACTCAAAAAGTTAGTGAAATATCCCACGAGCCCGCAAAATATTTGCGTTGTCGGCGACGATGCGCAATCTATTTATGCTTTTCGCGGTGCAACAATAGATAATATTTTCGATTACCAAAAAGATTTTAAAGACGTAAAGATTTTTAAACTCGAACAAAATTACCGCTCAACGCAGCACATTGTTGATGCAGCGAATGAAGTAATTATGTACAATAAGCGACAGATTCAGAAAACGATTTGGACAGAAAAAATTGATGGGCAACGCATACAATTGGTAAAAACGCAGAGCGACCAAGAGGAAGCTAAGCGCGTAGCCGATTTAATTTTAGAACACAAGAATCGGTATCATTTAAAAAATTCTGATTTTGCTATTTTGTATCGCACCAACGCGCAATCGCGTCCATTTGAAGAATCGCTGCGCCGTATAAATATTCCGTATCGCGTGTATGGTGGTATGTCGTTTTATCAGCGTAAAGAAGTAAAAGATGTTTTGGCGTATTTGCGCCTCATTACTAATTTAAACGACGACGAAGCGTTCCGACGCATCATTAATTTACCCCGTCGCGGCATCGGCGATAGCACGATAGATAAACTTTCACTCGCAGCATCTACAAAAAATGTTTCACTTTGGCACGCTATACCAACCTATCAAGGTACGCCGCGCGAAAAAACGGCATTAGAATCGTTCAAACTTTTAATTGATGCCGCTTTGCAACGCGCCAAAAAAGGTACAGCTTATGAAGTTGCAGTTTATATTGCCAAGCAATCAGGTTTGATTGATTCTTTAAAAATGGATACAACGCTTGAAGGTATCGGCAAATTAGAAAACGCAAACGCTTTATTGGATGCGATAAAAGAATTTGTAGAGAATGATGAAGTGATTGACGAAGCCATATCGCCCGATAAAACGCTTTCAACCTATTTGCAAAACATAACGCTCGTGAGCGAGTTGCCAACCGAAAACGGCGAAAA
>JAYVNP010000143.1:0-120190 GCA_043758385.1 Saprospiraceae bacterium | reverse complement strand
CCATTTCTTCAATTAAACAATTGGTGAGAACGGAAAGAAACATTCTATCGCAACCGACAGACGTTTCAACTACAAAAGGCACATAGCTTTCGTTCAATTCCGGATCAAAATATTGCATTTTCTTACCTGAAAGAGCTTGGTGCGCGCTCAAATCGAAATCGGTGCGCGAGTGAATACCTTCGAGTTCGCGGAAACCCATCGGAAAATCGAATTGAATATCGACAGCAGCATCGGCGTAGTGCGCTAAGTTATCGTGGTCTTTAAATTTAAGTTTACTGGGGTCAGTACCTAATGCTAAATGCCAACGCATGCGATTTTCTTTCCACTGTGCATACCATTCTTTTTGCGTGCCGGGGCGAATAAAAAATTGCATCTCCATTTGCTCAAATTCTTTCATCCTGAAAATGAATTGGCGCGCTACAATTTCGTTGCGAAAAGCCTTGCCAATTTGCGCAATACCAAATGGAATTTTCTGGCGCGTTGATTTCTGCACATTCAAAAAATTGACAAAAATGCCTTGCGCTGTTTCAGGTCGCAAATACAATTTGCCTTCTTCACCTGCAATATTACTGAGTTGTGTGTTGAACATGAGGTTGAACTGGCGCACTTCCGTCCAATTGCGCGTACCACTTTCCGGGTCAACAATTTCAAGTTCGTCAATCATGTTTTTAAGCGCCACCATATCGTTCGCTTTCATGGCTTCGCCGAGGCGTTTTTCGATATCAGCTGCTTTATCGCGGTATTCAACACAACGCGGATTGGTATCGCGAAACATTTTTTCATCAAACGAATCGCCAAAGCGTTTGCGCGCTTTTTCAACTTCTTTGACTATTTTATTTTCCGTTTTTTCTATTTCACCTTCAATGAGTTGATCGGCACGATAGCGTTTTTTTGAATCTTTATTATCCAACATCGGGTCGTTGAACGCATCTACGTGACCAGAAGCTTTCCATGTTTTCGGGTGCATAAATATTGCCGCATCAATGCCGACAATATTCGAGTGCATTTGCGTCATCGCTTTCCACCAAAACTCTTTGATGTTGTTTTTAAGTAACACACCGTACGGACCGTAATCGTACACCGCCGCTAAACCATTTTCATAAATTTCGGAAGAGGGAAATACAAAACCGTATTCTTTGGCGTGCGCCACAATTTTTTTAAGCGAATCTGCTTGCTCTAAAGCCATGATATGAGTGTCTAATTACTGACTATAATTTTTTTGAAGTGCAAATATAAGTGAAGTCAATTACGAATTAATTGTCCGAACCATGATTTACCAGATTATTAGATTTTCTGGATTTAATTTTTTAAAATTGGGATTACTTTACTGTCAATTTGTTTATCACGCAATAACGGGCATCATCTCTTTTAAAGGATTTTGATTGAACGCATTGCACAGTAGTTGAAACACATCGGGTAAAAGTTGATTAAATTTTTGTGGAAAAACAAAAAAATGGTGTGTAGCAACGCCTAATAAATCGGGATTAGCTAAACCGATAGTAGATTCAACAAAATTTTTACTCATACCGCTCAAATTTTCAAAAAAATGCCAGTGCGAATCATTAAGTACAGGTGTTGCATTTTTTGATACGAGTGTTGTGAAAAACACGCGACCTAACTCGTATAGTGCTAACTGAAAAACGCGCGGTTGCTGCGTGAACCCATGTAAAAGTGCAGGTGCAGAAAAAATTATAACGCTATCGGGTGCAAATAATTCAGAGTTGTGTTGCGTTGGGTAAATGGGCGTCGGAAAAGTATTTGGGCAAATCATAAAGTTATCAAGTTTTGAAAAAAATAATTCTTCTCGACCTAATAAAATTTGAACAGCCGCAGCAGCAATAATGAGTTTTAAATCTTCGGGTACTTTAGCGCGTTCATTTTCATCGCTTGTCGGTCTGAAAAAATTATTACCTAAAATAAATAACGCTGCTTTTTTTGAATATAGCATTTTCATTTCGGGTGAAAGTTTTTTGAAATACAATTGATGTTGCAAAAGCAAACTTTCTAAAGCAGTGGGTAAAGGTTTTGGATTTTTTTTCAGAAAAAACCAATCAATTTGCGGCGACATAACGAATATGCCCGCACAAATTACGATGAGCGGTGCTGCGTATAGTGCATACACGTGATTATCTTTCAAGAAAGCTATCGCTAAAAAAAACAACGCAACAATTATACACGGCAGCGTTATGTAATTTGAAGGTTTCATAAATTAGTTGTTCGTTGCTCGTTGTTCGTTCTTGAGCACGCTTAAACGAGCAACGAACAACGAATTAAAGCTAAACGTAGTTTCGTAAATAAACTTACAGCGCATGACAAAAAATATTTTTTTAGAACCTTTTTTAAATGAAAATGAACTCGAAGCAGGTATAGATGAAGCAGGTCGCGGTTGTTTGGCAGGTGCAGTTTTTGCGGCGGCAGTTATTCTTCCTAAAAATTTCGTACTCGAAGGTTTAAATGATTCGAAGCAACTTACAGAAAATAAACGCCGTGCGTTGCGCACCGAAATTGAAAAAAATGCCATTTCTTTTTCTGTAGCTTCTGCAAGTGTAGAAGAAATTGATGCGCTCAATATCTCGAACGCCAATTATTTAGCGATGCACCGCGCTTTGTCTCAATTAAAAATTCAACCCACACATTTATTGATTGATGGTAAATTTTTTGTGTCGCAAACACCCATTCTACACACTTGCATCATTAAAGGTGATACTAAATTTGCAAGCATTGCGGCGGCTTCAATTTTAGCAAAAACATACCGCGATGAGTACATCATAAAACTTGCAGACGAATGTGCAGAATATAAATGGAGCATCAATAAAGGTTATGGCACTTTGGCGCACAGAAAAGCGATGGCTGAATTTGGTTTGTGCAAGTACCATAGAAAAACCTTCAAACTTAAGAAAGAAATTTTCTAAATCTAAATTAGCTATTAGGCGTGCATTAATTTTTGATTTTTAATTCTTAATTGTTATGTTTACGTTTGTTTTTAATTAACTCATTAACAAACCTTTTTACTCACGAAAAAATTATCCTCTAATGTTTAAACGTGTATTTACTTACAGTAGTGTACTGTGTTTTGTGTTCAGTATGGCGTGTTCGCCTAAAGTTTCTAATACAACAGGTGTGGGAACTCCAACAAATATGGCTAAAGATATGGTTACACCAGCAGGTCAAAGAAAATTTATTGACCCAGTGAACATGAATATGTCTGTCAGACCACAAGATGATTTTTACGAATACGCCAACGGTGCGTGGTTAAAAGCTACGCCGATACCTGCAACTGAAAGTCGTTGGGGAAGTTTTAATGAATTGGCAGAGTTCAATCGGACAGCATTAAAAAGTATTTTGGACGATGTTTCGACAAAAACTTTTCCGGCAGGTACTATTAATCAAAAAGTTTCTGATTTTTACGTAACTGCAATGGACAGTTCAAAAGCAGAAAGTTTAGGGTACGCGCCTGTTAAACCGCGTTTAGATCGGATTGCCGCTGTAAAAAATTATAAAGAACTTTTAGCTGAAATCGGTACTGAATATGCCGAAGGTAACGGTTTAGTTTTTGGTTTATACGTCGGACAGGACGATAAAAACTCTACGGTTATGGCGCCAAAAATCGGACAGAGCGGTTTGCATTTGCCCGATAGAGATTATTATTTAAAGGACGACGACCGTTATAAAAAAATTCGCGCCTCTTACGAAACGCACATTATCAACAGTTTTAAACTTATTGGTGAAAGCGAATCTAAAGCCAAAAACGCTGCGAATCTGATTATGACCTTTGAAAAGCAAATTGCAAAAGCGTCAACGCCGCGGGCTGAATTGCGCGACCCTGAAAAGCGTTACAACAAAATGACGATTGAAGACTTGGAGAAAATTTGTCCACAGATGAATTGGGCGGAATTTTTGAAAAGACAAAACATGATCAATGCGTATTACATCGTAGGTCAACCAACTTTTTTAAAAGAAGTGAGCAATTTGCTTAAAAACGGAACGCTGGACGAGTGGAAAACTTATATTACGTGGGATGTTTTAAGTAGCGCGTTGCCGTATTTAAGCCACGATTTCGTCGTCGAAAATTTCAATTTCAATAAAGCACTTTCTGGACAAAAAGAAATTCAGCCGCGTTGGAAAACAGCTTCGGGTTTAACGGATAGAATGTTGGGTGAAGCACTCGGTCAAATTTATGTTGATAAATATTTTAAGCCTGAAGCGAAACAACGCCTCATTGGAATGATTGACAACATGGCGAAAGTTTTTGAAGGTAGAATAAAAAATTCGGATTGGATGAGTGCCGAAACAAAAACTAAAGCATTGGCTAAGCTCGGCACGTTTGTTCGCAAAATTGGTTATCCCGATAAATGGATGGATTATACGCCACTCACGATTGATAAAAATAAATCGTATTATGCTAATGTGATGGCAGCTATTCAGTTTCAACATGATGATATGGTGAGTCGCCTCGGCAAACCGATTGATAGAACGCGTTGGGGAATGACACCGCCGACGGTGAATGCGTATTACAGTCCGACGATGAATGAAATTGTTTTTCCCGCTGGTATTTTGCAATTTCCTTTTTACGATCCGAACGCTGACGACGCTTGTAATTATGGCGGTATTGGTGCCGTTATTGGTCACGAAATGACGCATGGTTTTGATGATCAGGGCAGACAATACGATTTGAATGGTAATCTTTCAGGTTGGTGGAACGATGCTGACAATAAAAATTTTGGCGTTAAAGCCGATCAAGTGATGCAGCAATACAACGCTTTCACTGTTTTAGATACCATTCATGTAAACGGTAAACTCACACAAGGTGAAAACCTCGCCGATTTTGGTGGACTTTCGATGGCTTACGAGGCGTACAGAACGTATTCACCACAAGCTAAATCGAATACAAAAATTGATGGCTTCACGGGCGAGCAACGTTTATTTTTAGCTTGGGCACAAGTTTGGCGCACCAATATCAGACCTGAAGCAGAAGCGCAACAAGTTGTAACCGATCCTCACTCGCCTGGTAGATATCGTTGTAACGGACCATTAAAAAATATGGTGGAGTTTTACAACGCCTTTGATGTAAAACCTGGCGATAAAATGTATCGTGCAGATGCTGATAGAGCAAAAGTTTGGTAGAAGCTACGGAGTAATTAAAGGGTTTATATTTTAACCCGCGAATAAAAAAGGCATCGCAAAAGCAAACGAATATCATTTGCCTATGCGATGCCTTTTTTCTTTTTTAAATTGGGTTTAAATCGCAATTTGATCTTCTGCTTGTCTGGCTTTGGTGTTTAATTTTCGCTGAGAAACTTTCTTCGCTTCAAAAACCCAATTGATGAGTTCGTTCCGTTTAAAATAAACGCGTTTACCATTTGGGCAATAATACGGAATAGCTTCCGCACTTGTGAGTTTATACACGGTGTTTATGCGGAGCGATAAAAATTGCGCCGCTTCCTGAACGGTTAAAAACTCTTTTTGAAACACCACCTGCGAAGTAATAAATTTTTCGATGCGCGCCATGCGCTCGTTCATGTTATTCTCGTCCATCATAATTAATTGTGTAGCACGTTACTTGAAGTAATAAAGTTATCGCTACAAAGTTAAGTATTTAAAACAATTTTACAAATAATTTAAAACAAAATGTTTTAAAAATACGAATTTATTTTTGATTGCTTAAATAACTCAACCATCCCGTGAAAAAAATAAGTCTAATCCTTAGATAACTTAGAACAACTTACTTTAGAATAAATTAAATCACCTCCGCTTTTTGTGATATTAAATTTTCACTCGGCTTTTTTGTAATGTCCCTTCCCGTTTTAAGGCAAGCCTTTACAAACTGTACAAATAGTGGATGTGGATTTTCGGGTGTACTTTTTAATTCAGGATGAAACTGAACGCCCACAAACCAATTCAACTCAGGTAATTCTATAATTTCTACCAAATTTGTTTCTGGGTTGCTTCCCGAAAAAATCATACCCGCAGCTTCAAATTGTTTTATGTACGCATTGTTAAATTCCCAACGATGGCGATGGCGTTCGCTAATTTTTGTGGTTTTGTAGGCTTCGTAAGCTTTCGATTTCTTTTTTAGTTCGCACGAATAGGCACCCAAACGCATAGTACCACCTTTTTCGACGATTTTTTTTTGTTCAGGCATTAAATCTATTACTGGATGAGAGGTGTTTGGCACAACTTCGGTTGATGCAGCATCTGTTAGATTTAAAACGTTCTGCGCAAATTCGACCACTGCACATTGCATACCAAGACAAATTCCAAAAAATGGAACGTTGTTTTCGCGCGCAAACTGAATCGCCTTTATTTTTCCTTTTATGCCGCGCTCTCCAAAACCTGGCGCAACCAAAATACCATCGTATCCTTTAAAAAAATCTGCCATCGTTCCGTCAAAGTCTTCTATGTGTTCCGATTTAATCGGGACAACTTTAACTTTACATTCATTCTCTGCACCCGCGTGTAAGAACGATTCGTAAATTGATTTATAAGCGTCGGGCAATTCATTATATTTACCAACCAATGCAACTTTTATTTTTTTTACCGGATTTTTTAAACGGTAAATGAAATCATTCCACTTTGTTAAATTAGGTTCTCGCCTATCGCGCATTTTGAGTTTTGAAATGACAACGGTATCTAATTTTTCTTTTAACATGAGTTGCGGCACGTCGTAAATTGTGGAAGCATCCATTGCTTCAATGACTGATGCCACTTCAACATTGCAAAAAACGGCTAACTTGCGCCGAATATCCATCGAAATAGGATGCTCTGTTCTACAGACTAAAATATCTGCTTGAATACCCGTTGTTAATAATTCGCGTACCGAATGTTGCGTAGGTTTCGTTTTTAATTCTTTGGCAGCGTTTAAAAAAGGAATTAATGTTAAATGAATAACGATACAATTATCATTGCCGAGTTCCCAACGCATTTGTCGCAATGCTTCCAAATAAGGTAGCGATTCAATATCGCCAACAGTTCCGCCAAATTCAGTGATGATAATATCAAATTTTCCAGTTTGACCTAAGAGTTGGATGCGTCTTTTTATTTCGTCTGTTATGTGTGGTACAACTTGAACAGTTTTGCCTAAAAACTTTCCCGCGCGCTCTTCTTGAATAACTGTTTGATAAATTCTTCCAGTGGTAACGTTATTCGCTTGAGAAGTCGGTGTATTTAAAAAGCGTTCGTAATGTCCGAGATCTAAATCGGTTTCTGCGCCATCGTTCGTGACGTAACATTCTCCATGCTCATACGGATTTAATGTGCCGGGATCAATGTTGATATACGGATCAAATTTCTGTATCGTAACAGAAAATCCGCGCGCCTGCAATAATTTTGCCAGACTTGCCGCAATAATACCTTTACCCAAAGAAGATGTTACACCACCCGTAACGAAAATATACTTTGCCATGAATCTTGTTTTTTATTTATGGCTCAGTCAGAAGATTGGACGAACCTGTTACGGAATGCAAAATTAGAAAATAATGCTAACGTAAGTGTTATTATTAATTAAAAAATAAAAAAAAGAGCGAAAGAACTTTTGCTCTTCGCCCTTACAAGAAATCACCCGACTGTTAAGTCTATAACAAAAAGTAAAAGGTATTCAAAAATCAATTTCAAAATTAAAATTTGAGTTATACCTATTACAGATGCAATTATAGCGTATTTTTTAAAATTCGCAATAGTTTTTTTAAGTTTTTTTGAAAAATTCCTAAAATAAATTTTGTTTAGTTCCTATTTCAACCAACATAAATTGTTTTCTCGAAAACTTTGAGTACAATCAATTGTTTTAAAAACAAAAAAACGATGTATAAATCGATTCGACTCATACTTGGCGATCAACTAAATTACAAACATTCTTGGTTTAAAATCAAATCAAACGATTGTTTATATGTGATGATGGAAATTAAACCCGAACAAGAATATGTAACGCACCATATCCAAAAAATTATAGCCTTCTTTTTGTCAATGCGTACCTTTTGCGATGTTAAATCTGCGGAAGGTTTTAATTTTAAATATTTCAGATTAGATGATGTTGATAACAAACATTCCTTTGAAGAAAATATTTTAGAACTGATAAATAAACATAAGATTACAAATTTTGAATATCAATTACCCGATGAATTTCGATTGGACGGCTTATTAAAAAATTTTTCTAAAGATTTAGAAAAACGCGGAATTAACGTATCAGTTTGCGATTCAGAACATTTTTTGAGTACCCGCAATGAACTTGCCGAAATATTTACAGGCAAGAAAACTTTTCTAATGGAAACATTTTATCGGAAAATGCGCGCGCGTTTTAATATTTTAATGGAAGTAGATGGAAAAACGCCACTTCAAGGTCAGTTTAATTTTGACGCAGAAAATAGAAAATCGTTACCCAAAAACGAAGTTTTACCTAATCGCTATGACATAAAGAAAAATGTTTCTGATATAATTACGCTGCTCGAAAAAATGGAAATAGTAACAATCGGCAGAATAGATGCAGAAAGTTTTAGTCACCCTACATCTCGAGAAGAAGCATTACAATGCTTGCATGATTTTGCAAAACAACGCCTTGTAAATTTTGGAACGTATGAAGACGCGATGACGGTACGCGATCCGTTTTTATTTCATTCGCAGCTATCATTTGCAATGAACGTTAAAATTTTATCGCCACTGGAAGTTGTAAAGCATTGCGTTTCTTTTTGGGAAAAAAATCAGGAACGCATAACGATTGCACAAATCGAAGGATTTGTGCGACAAATTATTGGTTGGCGCGAATACATGCGCGGAATATATTGGGCAAAAATGCCAGATTTTGCCATGCTAAACTTTTTTGAACATAAAGCTAAACTACCACAATGGTTTTGGAACGGCGATACAAAAATGAATTGTCTTAATCACGCCATCAATCAATCGTTGGATTATGCTTATGCGCACCATATTCAACGATTGATGATAACGGGTGCGTTTGCGCTTTTACTCGGCGTTGACCCCGATGAACTCGACGCTTGGTATCTCGGAATTTATATTGATGCTATTGAGTGGGTTGAAATTACAAACACGCGGGGCATGAGTCAATACGCCGACGGAGGCATTGTCGGCACAAAACCTTATGTTGGCTCAGCGAATTATATTGACAAGATGAGTGACTATTGTAGCGGTTGTTACTACAATAAAAAAGAAAAACTTGGCGAGCGCGGATGCCCTTTTAATAGTTTGTATTGGGATTTTTATCACAGACATACTGAAAAATTAGAACGCAATCCAAGAATAGGAATGATGTATCCGACTTTGCGGAAAATGAATCCAGAAGATTTAGAAAAAATTTTAGAACGTGCAGCTTTCGTTAAAGCAAATGTTGACAAGCTTTAAATTTTACTCAATTCCTATTTCAGATGAAATTTAATTATTGAACTTGTTTAAACATTTTCATTTGCATTTGTGGTAGTTCTACTAACTCAACAATAATTTAAATAGAAAACTTCTAAATTTTAAGCATTTAACAAAAATGATTGTCATCATTAACGCAGATTAAATAATAAAAAAAGTCGGATTGCACATTCAAGAGTGCAACCCGACAGGGATTATAATTTGTTGATCTAAATGGGAATCTTTTATTCCAACTGAATTACTTCGGATTTGATAGAGCTGGTGCGTTTAACGGCGTACCAGGCTCAACTTTCTTTTCTAAAACGTTACCTTTAATTGTTAAAACGCGCGATTGGTCGCCCTCGTTTGTCTCAATTGTAACAGTTTTTGTGAACACACCGATACGATCTGTTGCATAACGCACTTCAATATCTGAAGTTTCGCCTGGCATAATCGGCTCTTTTTTGTACGAAGGAACAGTGCAACCGCAACTTCCACGCGCATTTTTGATAACTAGTGGCTCAGTACCCGTGTTCTTAAATTTAAATTTACGAAGCGGATCAGCATTTTGTTGAATGGTACCATAATCAATTTCCGTTTTTTCAAACGACATTACTGGGCCACCTACTTTCGCTTGTGCTTGTGCACCTACTGCTAAAATTGCAGAAAACATAAAAATTGAAAACAACTTTTTCATGACTTAGAAATTATAAAGGTTCTATAAAAAATTTAATAAAAATTTAATAAAAATTCAAAAAAATATCAAAAATTATTATACGTTAAAATATGCTCCAAAGATAACAGAATTAATTATTTCAACTTGTTAATACGCCGTTAAGTTTTGTTAGTCTATTGGTTCTTAACTGTTTTTAACTTTTCAACTCCAAACTTACCAACTTCTATTTTTCATTTCTTCTTTCTTTCACTTCTTCATTCCTTCAATCTTAATTCCCAACGCTCACATTTTTATCGCTCACTATGCCGCGAATATATAATTTGTGCGGACTCGAAATATCGTTCGTTTCGACTGTAATAGTTTTTAAAAATACCCCCGCTCGATGCGTGTCATACTTAACTTCTATATAAGAAGTTTGGTTTGGTTTTATCGGATCGGTTGACCAACGCGGAACTGTGCAACCACAACTCGGAACAGCATTTTTAATAATTAATGCTGATTTGCCGATGTTCTTAAATTTAAAATACCGAATTCCATCGCTTCCTAAAGGTATTACACCGTAATCAATTTCATTTTTTTCAAAAAAAATTGTAGGTATTAATTGCGCCTTCAAAATAATTGGAAGGCAAAATAAAAAAGCAATTATAAGTTTTGATTCGTTCATGCACTAAATTATTTATGTTCTTAAATAATATGATACAAATTTAAATACAATTATTTTTCCGCTTGTTAACAAAAATCAAAGAGATGTTATTTGCATTGTAATTTTATTAATTTGTAATTTTTACATTTTTAAACAGTGAAAAACTATCATTTTTAGTTTTTTTAGGACTAAAAAACGCTTTCTAATGTTTACGAAACGTATTTTTGCGTTCGATTAATTTTAAATTTAAAAAAACAGGAAAATGCTCGTTGCAACTAAAGAGATTTCAAAACCCAATGCGATTTTAGTTTTAAATGATGGAACCGTTTGGCATGGTAAAGCTGTTGGAAAAATTGGCACTACTACGGGTGAAATTTGTTTTAATACAGGCATGACGGGCTATCAAGAAATTTTTACCGATCCTTCTTATTTTGGACAAATTTTAGTAGCAACTTCGGTGCACATTGGTAACTACGGCACTAAAGCAGACGAAGTTGAATCGGAAACAATGAAAATTGCTGGACTGGTTTGTTCGAGTTTTAATGTCAATTTTTCGCGCGCAAAGGCAGATATGGATATTCAACAATATTTTGAGAAACAAAATATGGTGGGTATTAGCGATATTGATACGCGTGCTTTAGTTCGGCACATCAGAAGCAAAGGCGCGATGAATGCTATTATATCTTCTGAAATTTTTGAGGTGGACGTTTTAATGGAGCAGTTACTAAAAGTACCGTCCATGGAAGGTTTAGAACTTTCATCGGTAGTTACTACAAAAGAAGCCTATACGTATGGTAATGAAGACGCACCGATGCGCATTGCTGCTTTAGATTACGGCATCAAAAAATCAATTCTCAAAAATTTTGATGTGCGTCATTGTTTCGTCAAGGTTTTTCCGGCTAAAACAGAATTTAGTGTTTTGGAAGCGTTTGAACCAACAGGTTATTTTATTTCAAACGGTCCTGGCGATCCCTCCGCAATGCCATACGCTGTGGAGACAGTTAAAAAAATTGTTGCGTCGGGTAAACCGTTGTTCGGAATTTGTCTCGGACATCAGCTTTTAGCTTTAGCACTCGATATTCCGACCTATAAAATGCACAATGGGCATCGGGGAATAAACCATCCAATATTAAATATAGTTTCGGGAAAATGCGAAATTACGAGTCAAAATCATGGTTTTGGAATTAGTCCGGAAATTGTGCGCGCTAAATCGGACACAATAGAAATTACGCACGTTAATTTAAACGATGATACGATTGAAGGTATCCGACTAAGAAATAAACCCGTTTTCTCAGTTCAATATCACCCGGAAGCCTCTCCAGGTCCGCACGATGCACGGTATCTGTTCGATCAGTTCGTGGATTTTATGCGTTAATCTTTTAGAAAATTTATAGAAAATTTATTCAGAAATCGGCACCTGTATTATAAATTCGCTACCTACACCTTCAGTGCTTTCAACGCTTAAAATTCCGTTATGACCTTTCTCAATAATTTCGTGCGAAAGCGATAAACCTAAACCTGTTCCTTGTCCGGGCGGTTTAGTGGTGAAAAATGGATTGAAAATTTTACCTTTAATATTTTCTGGAATCCCTACTCCATTATCTTTTATTCTGATTCTAATATTATTACCAACTCTTTCAGTTGTAACAATAACGCATGGTTCATAGGATTTCTGAAGGGTTGGAGCGCGTGTTTCTGCATATTTTCGTTCATTGACCGCATAAAACGCATTATTAATGAGATTCAAAACTACGCGTCCAAAATCTTGCGGAATAATATTTACTTTAGGAAGCGACTCACCGAAACGAGATTCCATAGCCGTATTAAAGTTTTTATCTTTTGCGCGCAAACCATGATAACTCAATCTGAAATATTCATCAACCAGAACGTTTATGTCCGTCAATTCTTTTTTTTCTGTACGCTCGCGCGAGTGTTCCAGCATACTTTTTACAATACTACTCGCGCGTTTACCGTGTAGATTTATTTTTTCTTGATTCTGCGCTAAATCATCGAACAACTCAGTAACAAAAGATTTATCAATGTGCGGTTTCGATATTTCTTCATTCAATTCTTTAACTAAATCAACCGATAAATCCGAAAAATTATTGACAAAATTTAATGGATTCTGTATTTCGTGCGCAATACCTGCCGTAAGTTCACCCAAACTTGCGAGTTTACCAGAGTGAATTAGTTGTGCTTGCGTAGATCTGAGCTCAGCAAGCGATTTATTAAGTTCTACGGTTCGTTCTGTCACTTTTTCTTCTAATATTATATTTTGTTTTTTTATGAGTTCGGCTTGTTCTTGAGCGGATTTCAATGAAGCAGCTTGAGCTACCTCTCGCTCTTTTTTATAAACATTTATTCTGTCAGCAAGTGCTAAAGAAAGTAAAGTCACCTCAATAGCAGATCCAATTTGCATTGAGTTGATATAATACATAACAGGTAAAATATTAACAGTTTCGAGAATAGCTGCAATGAAGCCTACAATAAGAGAGCTCCAAGCTACTAAATAAAATTTTGCTGGTTTGTACCCTTTACGCAAAACCGTGACTCCACTAATCAAAAAATAAAAAGCCATCAATAAAATACCGATTTGTGCCAACATTAATGCAGGAATCTGA
The DNA here is from genome assembly GCA_043758385.1 of Saprospiraceae bacterium. Lineage (GTDB taxonomy): Bacteria > Bacteroidota > Bacteroidia > Chitinophagales > Saprospiraceae > JAAFJT01. Next base: position 106,905 of record JAYVNP010000143.1, on the reverse strand, counting down.
AAAGGCGTAAATACGAGAATCAAAACTAAAATACCCAGCGCAATAAATAGATAAGAAACCTTATGAAGTCGCGGAGCTAAACTATTAGTGTGCAAAAAACTTCTTGTAAAAATGGTAGCCGTCAGAATTGTAAGCGCGGAAGATGCTACGGCATATTGATTAATTACAGGCATATTAGGCCAAGCATATTCAAAAACATATTGAAAAATTGTTGACATAAACCACGTAATACTCATTACGTAAGCTACATACATTAGGTAAATTTTTTCTTTAGTAGAAAAATAAAGAAAGAAGTTGTACAGTAAAATAAGCAACATAAAACCAAGGTAAATACCTTGTATAAAATCCAATAAATGAGCATCTTCCATAAAAACTTTGAGCGTACCGGTTCTTAAAGGAAAGAAAAAGGGCTGCATTGTTTTTGCGCGCAATAAATAAGTTTGTTTTCCTCCTTTGGGTATATTTAGTGGAAAAAGAAAAGTAGTCACTTTGACTAATCGGTTAGAAAAGACATAATTGTCACCCGATAAAAAAACTTCTTTAACTTGACCGTTAGTAATGGCATAAAGTGCGATACTATCAATAAAAGCTGAACCCACTTGCAGATAAAATGATTCATCAACTTCTTTAGCTACATCAAATCGAAACCATACAGCATCCGAAGTACTTCCGAAATTAGCTGCATTTTGGTTATATGGTTTGAATTCTTGTTGATTTTTAGTTTGTAGAATTTGATTAATGCTCAGAAAGTTTTCATCCTTAAAATAAGAAGTTGATTTACCGATCGGCTGCCAATTATCAACATCGTTTAATTGAGCTACTTCTTGAGAAAGTAAGATTCTAATGGGCATCAAAAAACTAATTAGTATTAGCAAAATCCTAAATTTCATTTTGATTTATTTACTGCGAAGTTACAACTATTCCAAAAATTTTACAATAAAAATTTTTTTTTAAAACTCAGATGATTATCTTGCTGCTGATTTCATCGTGTTAATGAATCTAACTTTTTACCAATTAAACGGGCAAATTAAAAAGTGAATACCAACAATCTAAAAGAAATAGAATCTGAAGTTTGGAATTATGTAGAATCTTTGCGCAATAATCCTCAAACTCGTTTGCAATTGACAGAAGCTTTTTATCAGAAATACGGGAAAAGCGATTCTAATCACCCGTTTGGTTTTGGCGAGTCTGCAATTTCTTTTTTAAAATGGGAGCAACGCGGCGTTTTAAATTCGCCTACTTTTAAACTACCTGGAAGTGCTTGGTGGAGTGAAGTAAATTTATGGCTTATATACCATTCTGAATTGGCGGAAAAGGCTTACGAAAAGGGAATACCTACCAATGAACTTTCAATACCTACACAATTATGGATTTATTTTATAGAAAGCCCAAACCCTTCAACTTGGTATCGAGCACATAATTCAAGTATTATTGATGGTTATTTTAAGTATCCGCATTTGGCAGAAAAAGAAACCAAACCTGAGCAGATTTTTATCAATATGGTATTGTACCGTTTATTGTTCGCTCAATCGTTAGTAGAGGGTGATTTTATTTTACCTCAGCTTGCCAAAATCATAGCTAATCCGAGAGGAGGTGCAGTTGATTTCATAGTACATCTCGATGGTTTTTATCCAGAACACTATCCTTTGACCAAAGAAGAAATACAAGATATACTTGGTAAAGCACACAATTTAGAAGAATTTGGCGTAAAATTTTTGGACGATGTGCTTGTCGAGCCAGAACTGACAGGATTGTATGAAAAAGCTTCCATCTGGAATCAACAACCCGACTTGATTAAACTCATAGTTAATCATAAACCCGCGTATCCACATAGCTTACCCCGATATTCTGATAAAAAAGGCTTTCTCATAAATTTATTAATAAAAATAAGGAAATTTTTTTGGGGTGGAACGTAAGATAAGTGTGATTTTTGGTCAAACTTAAATTTAAAATACTTTGCAAAATGATTAAACAGAAAAAAAAAATTGTAATTTTAGGTGGCGGTATGTCATCATTATCTGCCGCTCATGAGTTAACTGAATATGAAGGATGGCAGGATAATTACGAAATTACAATTTATCAGACGGGTTGGCGATTGGGTGGGAAAACTTCGACAGGTCGTGGTAAAAATGATCGAATTGAAGAACATGGTATTCATATTTTACAAGGTTGGTACGCCTCTACCTTTCGACTATTTAGAAGTGTTTATGATGAACGCAAAAAAAACAATTTAGCATCTGATAGCCCATTGCAAGATTTATTTAAGGACGGACTTCGTGCTAATAATTCGACTTTACTCACCGAATACATCCATAAATTAGGCAAATGGACAAATTGGCCGCTCATCTTCCCTCAAACAAATGAACTGCCAGGCGAAAGCGAATCTTTGCCTATGTGGGAATTAATTCGCAAAGGTATGGCAATGATGCTCGAAGTAGTGCTCGGTAGTCCGTATTCAAAAAGCACAAATCGTATTAGTACTTGGATACTCGACCATTATTTTCCAGAATATATTAATGGTATTGAGCATGACCCAGCCGATAAACCTGGATGTTTCTATAATTTATTAAAACCTTTCTTTGGTAAAAGCGGATTTTTTGAACGATTGTTTAAAAAAGAGTTTCAGCATTTAATCGAAGCCCTCCGTTTGTCAAAACAAGACGTTTCTGAAAACCACTATGAACACCACAGTAATATTTTAAATTTTTTAGAAAAATTTATTAATTCAATTGAAGAAAAAGAATTACCTTATTTGAAAAACGAATTAGAAGAGCGACATTCTAAAGTAGCTATTTTTTTTGCCTATTATAATCTTAAAGGTATTCTGACCGATGTTTACAATCAAGATACAAATACTTTTGATTTCAAGGTCATCAATAAATATGATTACAGAGAATGGCTTGCAATGTATGGTGCTCCGCAATGGTTGTTAAGCTCAGTTATTGTGCGTTTCTTTTATACAGGTACTTTTGCTAACCTTATTAATGAAAAAGGAGGTGCACTTAGTGCTGGTACTGCACTCGAACTCTTCGCTAACTCTATCGGTTATAAGGGTTCTTTTGTTTATCAATTAGTTTATGGTACAGGCGATGTGTTAGTGATGCCATTGTATGAAGTTCTGAAAAACAGAGGTGTAAAATTTAAATTTTTTCATACAATTGATCAAGTTCATTATTCGGAAAGCGGTTCTATCGAAAAAATATCTTTTGCAGAACAAGTTCAATTGGCTGTTCCAGAATATAACCCTGTTAAAAAAATTGGGAAACTCAGCGCTTGGCCCTCTGAGCCACTTTATGAACAAATTAACCCTGAAGCCGCTGCTAAATTGAAAGCTGAAAAAATTAATCTCGAAGATCCATGGACTGAATGGGTAGATTTCCGAAAAGATGAATTGAAAAAAGGGACAGATTTCGATGAAATCATACTCGGTATTCCTATCGGCACACTTAAAACGATTTGCAGCGAGATTATTAATAATAAAAAAGATAATCGGTGGAAATTAATGGTTGATAATGTTCTAACGACACCCACTCAATCTGCACAACTTTGGTTCTTGCCTACTATTGAAGAAATGGGATTTATTAATACAGATTGGGGTTTACCGCCACAAAATGCAGCAGCAAATGTGGTGGTTTACCAAAATCCAATGTATTCTTGGCTCGATAGTTCGCTCGTTTTGCCTAATGAAAACTGGCCTTCAGATAAAGCTCCGAAATTTATTGCCTACTTCACAGGTCCTTTTGTATTAAGAAACCCCTTACCGCTATTTTCAAATCATCAATATCAAGCAACGGAAAATCAAAGGCTCATGGATGTTTTCGAACAATGGTTGAGTGATAACGCCAAGTTATTCTGGCCCTCTGCTGCAACTTTGCAGTATCCAAAAGGTATTGATTTTCAATTACTCGCTGACCCTGACAACAATACAACAGGTTATGACCGATTTACTAATCAGTATTTTCGAGCGAATGTGCGTCCGACGGATCATTATACACTTTCTGTGCCCAATAGCGGTCAATTTCGTTTAAAAACGGATAAAAGCGGTTTTGACAATCTCTTTCTTTGTGGAGACTGGATTGATTTTGGTGCCAATGTAGGTTATATTGATGGTGCCATTCAATCAGGTTTGCAGGCAGCTCAAGCACTTCGTAATAAAATGGGTTTGGGTGGACATAAGGAAATTTGGTAGATACTGAAGCAAAGAAGAAACTTTTATAAACAAAAAATACCAGTTACTTTCACCGTTAACTTAGTCTGCCAATTTACTATTACAATTTTATCAAAACACTAAAATTTATGCTTCTTCCATAAATTGGAGCATGAAGGGTTTTATAATTTTGTATGCCATTAAGGAGTGAATTTTTCAATTCAAATTTTTTTAGTGCTTCACCTCAGATAAATTAACAAGTCGAATCTCAGTTTTAACAATAAAAACAGCCTAACACAAAAAAATAAGTATTTTTAATGCCTAAAAGCGTTAAAATTTAAAAATTATTTGTCAAATTCATTGAGAATAAATAATTTAGCGTCATGTTCTGTTTTAAGAACAATTTTTTTTCTATTTAACACTATTTTTTAACAATTCTACTATTACACTATGGGATCAAATTCCGCTCGTAATGCAACTTATTTACTTATACTCGGTTTGTTAGTCGGCTTAGGATATTTAGTAAAAAGAAAAGTTGACGAAAACAAATTAGCTACTTCTTCTTTAGAAAGTACACCGTCAACGCTTTCCAATTCGCCTGCACTATCCGATACGTCGTATAGTTTGAGCACTTCTGCTAATCCGGCATCTATGCACTATGATTCAACGCACAATTCGCTCGATGGTAAAATCGTCAGCGGCAACAGACCCACTTCTTACAATGAAAAAAGCATGAAAGGTAAAGCCAAGCATGAATCTGTGGCTGCCAACTCCATGATGGATGACAACGCTTTAAGCACAGCAGAGCCGTTAAGTGTGGCTGCTGCTTCACCAAAAGTAACCTCTAAAGGGATTCACAAAAAAGCTGTTGGTACAGTCTCGCATAGTAAAAGTGTTAAACGCACGTTTGCTACAAAAAATGCTAAAAAAGATAATGCCACTGCTAAAGGTGATTTCGAGGTTGTTGCAGGTACTTTTGCCAGTCCGGATAATGCAAAGGCATTGGTTGTTAAATTAAAAAAATTAGGCTATGCCAGAGCAGAAGCTATTAAAGTTGATAATTCGATGAATACACAAGTTGTAGCTGGAAAATATCAATACAAAGGCGGCGCGGAAGCAGCTGTTAGAACTTTGAAGAAAGATAAAATTGACGCTTTGGTGAAAAAGAAGTTGTCTGTACTTTTGAAAGCCGAAACGGTTACTTCAACAGGTAATCAGGCAGCGTTTTAATTTTATTTTTGTTGGAAAATTTTTAAAAAAGCGTCTCGTTAGTGGCGCTTTTTTAATTTAAATCTACTCAATTTTTTTCGGCAAATTTATAAAATCAATATTGCGTTTTAACCCCGCGTATTTGGTGCGTTTGACGGCAGATTTTTTAAAAATAGAATTAAATACACTTTCCGTAATTTCGAGCCACTCATTTTTTTTCATAGAAAGTAAATTTTCGCTAGGTTCAAAAGCAGGTTCATTGTGTTTTGTAGCAAACCGATTCCAGGGGCAAACATCTTGACAAATATCGCAACCGAACATCCAGTTTTCCATTTTAGTCTGATATTCATTCGGCAGGGCATCGCGCAGTTCAATCGTTAAATACGAAATACACTTGGTTGAATCGAGTAAATAACCATTTGGTGCGATGGCTTTTGTTGGGCAAGCTTCAATACATTTGGTGCAAGTGCCGCAATAATCTTTCATCGGCGCATCGGGCGTGAGTTCTAAATCAATGATGAGTTCAGCTAAAAAAAAATTAGAACCTGCTTTCGGATTTATAATGAGTGTATTTTTTCCAACCCAACCTACTCCAGCGCGTTTTGCCCAATCGCGCTCTAAAACGGGTGCTGAATCAACGAAAGCGCGTCCGTTCACTTCGCCAATATTATTATTAATGATTTCTAGAAGCGTTTTAAGTTTATTTTTTATGACGTGGTGATAATCTTCGCCGTAAGCATACATCGAAATTTTGGGTGCTATTGTATCGGTTTGTTTTTCTGGATTGTGGTAATTAAACATAAACGACACCACCGTTTTAGCACCTTCAACCAAAAGCGTTGGGTCAATGCGTTTATCAAAATAGTTTTCCATGTAGTGCATCGCTCCGTGAAAACCATTATTGAGCCATGCTTCTAAACGTTTTGCTTCCGCTTCCATGCGCTCTGCTTTTGCAAACCCGACAAAATTAAAACCCAATTTATAGGCTTCATCGCGAATAAACTGGGTGTATTTTTCTTTTTGCATATCTAATTCAATGAGCGCGCAAACCAAGGTGAGGGATCAATATGAACGCGCTCTAACCAAAGTTCAAAATGCAATTCTGGATCGTTCGTGAGTAAATTTACACCTGATTTACCAATCGTTTGTCGTGGTGAAACCGATTGACCTTTAGAAACAGAAACCGCACTCAAATGTGCATAAACGGTGTAATAATTACCGTGCTGCAAAATAATAATTTGCCCTAAGCCCGGAATACTCGAAACAACAGTAACAGTTCCTGCAGCTACCGCATGCACTTCAGCACCAGGCGCAGTTTTAATATCAATACCATTATTGAGCGATTCAACCTTGTTCAAAACCTGCTGCCTACCAAAACCCCGAACGATTGAACCATTAACAGGGGTTTGCAATCTGCCTTTATTATTCCTAAAATCGGCAGAAAGTTCTAACGTCTCGCGCGAATCGGTTAATACATCTTCTGTCGGTGCAACGGTTGGTTTATCAACACTCTCTTTTTCTTTTTGCGCTTTGCTCTTAGCATTTTGCTTTATAGTCTTAAGTTCTGCTAATCGTTCTGCTTCTTCTTTTAATCGTTTTCGTTTGGCGTTTGCTTCTGCTTTGCGCGCTTCAATTTCGATACTAATTAAATTTTCGATAGCATCGTTGAGTTTACTATTTTGTTTTTGCGCCGATTTTAAATTGCCTTTGAGTTTTAATTCATCACTTTTAAGTGCGTTTGACATTTTAATTTTTTCGCCACGCTCAATTTGTAAAATCGCTTTTTGCGTTTCTAATCCAATTTTTAAACTGTCTTTTGTTTTTCTTTGACTTAACAGTACCGCATTTTTATTCGTGAGCGATTGCATTATCTGTGTAATTAAATCGGCTTGGCGTTTTCTAAATTTTTCATACTGTCTGAAATATTGCCAACGCTTATACGATTCTGAAAAACTTTTAGACGCAAATAAAAATAAAAGCGAATTACTCGGAACGTGCATTCGGTACGCTTTGCGGAGCATTTGTCCAAATTCCAATTTCAATTTAAATAAATCGTCGTTCAGTGCAACAATAGCTGTATCTGTTCTGGAAATTATACTATCCGTTAAAACTAAATCGTCCCCTAAATTTATAATCAGGTTTTGTCGGTCTTCAATCTGATTTTGTAAAATTTCTGCGCGCAAATTAGCGCCCGACTTTTCAACCTGCGTTTGTTGCAGTAATAATTTATTTTGCTCAATTTGTTGTAATAATTTTTGACGTTTCACTTCCAACTCAATGCGTTCGTTCTGAGCAAAGGCAACCGAAACCTGTATTAAAACAATTCCAAAAATTAAAAGTATTCGTAAGCGAAGCATATTTGCCGAAGGTAAACTAAAGTGTTTTTTACGTAGCAAATTTACATTGAGTTGCTTAAATTGATTCATAATCAATCTTTTTTTAATTACGTAACGATTTTGATTGTTCAAATTTTTCGCTTTTTGTTTTTTTCAAAACCAATACATAGTAATCGAAAATAGCCTCGCGTTTTTTTAGAACTACGTGACTGACTTCAATGCCTTGATTTTTGAAAAGCGATTCGTATTGTTGCAAAGTGTATTGATGTGGATGTAAAATATCGCCGGGTAGTGCAGCAAAAATGCGTTGCAATATTTTTGAGCGGTGCGCATCAACGGATATAATAAGTGTACCGTCGTCTTTCGTTGATTGAACCAAAACGTCAACGGCTTTACTCAAATTTTCTACATGGTTGATGGCGTTCAAACAAAAAATATAATCGAATAAACCAAAACCTTCAAAACTTTCAATACTTTGATTTAAAAATTGTGCGTGTTTATAATCTCCCATAACAAATTGCGAAACATTTTTTGTGTACGCTTCCATCAAAGGATCTAAACCTATGACACTGTGATTATCTAAAACCGTAAAAATACCAGATGGTCCGCAACCTGCATCGAGAATGTATTTTTGGTCTTTAGTAACATCTAACAAATTGCCCAATTGAATATCGTGCAAAAAAATTCGCCAATATTGCATTTTCCATTGCAAGTAGGCATCTTTTGGTTTGTTTTTCAGATACCGTTTCCACCATAAAATTTCAAAACTTTGTGCAATTTGCCAACGCCATTGACTCATAAGTTATGTTTTTGTCAAAAATTAAATTGTTCTCGTGTTAATAATTGCTACCGTTAAACGACTGATACAAATAAGTTCCTGCTTTTCGTTTTTAATTTCAATATTCCAGACGTGCATTGTTTTACCAACGCGAATCGCCGAAACTTTTCCAAAAACGATTGTTCCTTCAGGTGCAGACTTTAAATGATTTGCATTTATTTCAATACCTACAGGTTGCTGTTTTGCTAAATCCGAAATACACAGCATACTTGCGACACTACCTAACGATTCCGCCAAAGCAACCGATGCACCACCGTGTAAAATTCGAAAAGGTTGCACCGTATTTTTATTTACGGGCATACTGGCAATAATATAATCGTCGCCAATTTCAGTTATTGTAATTTCAAGCGTTTCGAGAAGTGTATTTTTAGAAATTAAATTTAGATATTCTAAATTAGGTACAGACCTCCAAAGCATAAATCTTTTTTTAATGATGTTGCAATACTAACTAATTTTAGTTTTAATCGTTTATTTGCGCTATTAATTTGAATTGAATTAACACAACGCGCATAATTATTCGCGTCCTACTTTTATTTTTTTTATGTTTAAATTTGAACTTTCGGAACAACATAATTTGCCGGAAATTATGCGCGTTTACGAAAATGCAGCGCACTATCAGCAATCGAAAAACTATAACGTTTGGCCGCTTGTAGCCGAAAATGTTGTCCTTCAAGAAATTGAAACGCAAAGGCACGTCAAAATTACAAAAAATAATGTCATTGCTTGCGTTTTTACTATCGCTTTTTCAGATCCAATTATTTGGGATGTACGCGACGATGACACCGCTTTATATTTGCACCGCATTGCAACGCATACTGATTTTAAAGGCAATAATTTTATGCAAAGCATAACGGATTGGTCAAAAAATAAAGCTTTAGAAAGTCAAAAATCAAAATTGCGACTTGATACTTGGGCAGACAACGAAAATCTCAAAAATTATTATTTAAAATTCGGTTTTAAAACCATTGGTGATAAATTTTTACCACCTTCAACACTTTCAAAACATTATTGGAATATTTGGGTGACACTTTTTGAACAAGAAATTATAAACTGAATGAGCAACATGCAAATACTTTCATGCAACAAGAACGCGCGGTTCGACGTTTTCTAATTACAAAAAGTTGAAAATGGAAGGTAAAATTTTATACGCTTCGTTAGTTTTGTTTTTTATTCATTTCGTTGTTGCGGCGCAAATAACTTCGGGTGCCATAGCCGGAATGAAATCGGAGTTGTCGGTTAAGAACGAAGAAAAGTTTATTGCAGGTATTCAGGATTTACAACTCGGTAAATTAGCTGCGGCGGAAGAAAAATTTAAAGCTGTGTACGAGGCGGATGATAAATGCGATGCGTGCGCGCATTATCTATCTCGCGTAAACGCTGGCATGGAAAAAACGCAAGTGGCTTTAGAGTGGGCAAAAAAATCAATTGCTGCTGATCCGAAAAATAAATGGTACAGTGTGTGGCTCGCTGAGATGTACGAAAAACAAAATCAGTTTAAAAATGCGGCAGAAGTTTATCAAAAATTAATTAATGTGCCCAATTTTACGTCCGATTATCAACCCGAATTGTACGAGCGTTTAGCAGATTGTTTTCAGAAACAAGGTGATTTACCAAATGCCATAAAGACCTTGGAAAGTTTGGAAAAAGTGGATGGTATGAGCGAAAGCTTATCCAGAAAAAAATTTGCCCTGTATTTAGATTTAAAAGATAGCAAAAAAGCAGGTGAGGAATTAAAAAAATTAGCCGATGCACACCTTAACAATTCTGAATACCAAGAGCGCGTAGCGAGTTATTACGAAGCACTTGGCGATAAAACGACAGCACTCACGTATTTTAAACGTGTTATAGCTTTAGATCCTAAAAATTCAAAAGCTATTTTGGCACAAACCGTTTTACAACCAACAAATAACAGCACGCAACAATCTAATATTCCGACAGAATTGAAAGCATTGTTCGTTAATCCTAATATTGCATTAAAAGAGAAAGCGAATACTTTTTTGCCTTACTTGCAACGTCTATCGGAAGGTGAAACAAAATTAAGTGCACCTTGTATTGATTTAGCGCAAGCCATAGTGCAGACGCATCCGAATGAATCGCAGAGTTATGCCGTTTTAGGGGACGTTTATTTTTATTCAGGCGATTATAAAAACGCGCAAACACAATATAACGAAAGCACTGCGCGCAATCGGTCAAATTTTGGCGTTTGGGAACACGTACTGTACATTCATAAAAATTTAGGTGAGTGGGATTCGATTCTTCAAAAAATAGATTTGATTCAAGATAATTTTCCGAACGAGAACGTAACGTATTTTTATCAAGCGCAAGCATTAGAAAAAAAAATGCGCTACAAAGAAGCCAACGATGCACTCGATCAAGCTATTTTGATGAGTGGAAATCAGGCAGATTCTAAAAGTGTTTTGCTTGCTGAAAAAGGATTTATAGCATCGAAACAAAAAGATGATGCAGCAACTGACGTGTATTTTTCGCAAGCATTAACACTCACACCAAAATCGGCTTGGATTTTATTGAAATACGCAAATGCCATTCAGAATAGAAACGAGGCAGAAAATAAAAAAGCGGCACAATTAGTCGCACAAGCAGTATCTTCACTCTCTGAAAAAGATGCCACCGCTTTAGAAGAATACGGAGATTATTTATATCGAATAGGAAGTTTAGAAAAAGCACAAACATTTTGGGAAAAAGCGGCACGCGTTGCGCCGGCATCGAGCGTATTAAATCGTAAAATTGTTGAAAAAAAAATAGAGTAATCATGTAAGCACAATCGAGAGTCTTATTGAACTTGTATGAACTTATTTCTTTCGACTACGAATAAATCATTTTCACCTAAAAAGAAAAAGTTTAAATAAGTTCATTTTAAAAACAAACATAATGTACACAAAATCTTCATTTCTTTTATTTTTGCCAATGGCACTTTGCTTTTTACTTTTTTATGCTTGTGGTGGAAGTAAAAATGCGGTTTCAACGATGCCATTAAAAACAACAACTTCAGACGGGTTGAAAATGAAAAACGCGACTCAAGTTTGGCAAAGCATCAACGATGATAAAAAAAGTATCAACTGGCTTTCGGGCGATGTTGATTTAGATTATAAAGGTAAACCGATGAATATTGGCGCATCGGCAAAAATAATTTGGCATCGCGACAGCGTTATCTGGATAAAAATTACGAAACTTGGCTTTATACAAGTAGCACGTGCAAAAATTACGCGCGATTCTGTATTCATCGTTAATCAAATTCAATCGCAATACTTAGCAGAAAGTTTGAGCTATTTAGAAACTAAATACGGTATTCCAGCCGATTTTACAGCTATTCAAAATATTTTACTCGGCAACCCTGTGAGTTTAACGCCTGCGAATGAATTAAAACTCGAAAAAAATACAAACGATTTAAATTTGCTGCTCTCCGGTAGCAATGCGCGTTATAAAAATTCTTTTTTCATACATCCCACAAATTTTTCGCTTCAAAAAATGTTGATAGAAGAACCTGCTCAAACACGCACTATTACGATTGAAAATTTAAAACCTGATGCACTTTCAGTAGGTACACAGAGCGTACCATTTTCTTTACAACGCATTATTACTTTCAATAGTCCGAAAACGGGAAAAACGAGCGTGAGTATCGAAAATTATAAAGAAACGATTGAAGTAAACGTCCCGAAACCTATTGTTTTTGCAACGCCTGTCGGTTATTCAAAAATGTAATCATGGACGATTACAAAATATATGCTTTGGGCGATAGCGCATTGACAATTGAATTAGGCAAAACAATCAATGCGCTTGTAAACGATAGAGTTATAGCTTTATCAACCCAAATCAAGAACTTAAAAATTGAAGGTATTTTAGATATTATACCCGCATATTCGAGCGTTTCAATTATTTATGATGTCGTAAAAATCAGAAGCAAACATTCTTCGGCAGCAAAATACATTCATGAAAAAATTGATTTAGCTTTTTCAAATGTAAATGCTTCATCTTTAACTTTAAATAGAAAAGTCGAGATTCCAGTGTGTTACGATACCTCTTTCGGTATTGATTTAGTAGAGATGGCTCTCGAAAAAAAAATGTCTGTCCCAGATATTGTTGCGGCACACACTTCAAAATTATATCGCGTTTATTTGTTGGGTTTCTTGCCCGGATTTCCCTACATGGGTGAAGTGGATGAACGCATTGCTACGTCGCGAAAAAAATCGCCACGAACTAAAATTAAGTCTGGAAATGTGGGTATAGCAGGTGTGCAAACCGGTATTTATCCATTCGACTCACCTGGTGGATGGAATATTATTGGTAAAACTCCACTGAAAATGTTTGATGCGCAAAAAGAAAATCCCGTTTTTTTGCAACCTGGCGATGAAATTATTTTTAAACCCATCACTTTAGAAGTTTATAATTCTTTAGAAAATCAAAGGTTAACTGATGCAATCAATGAGACACTACCTTCAACGGATAACCCCAAACTGTCAACGCACTTAGTGATTCAAAAATCGGGTATAGCTGATAGTTTCCAAGATTTAGGACGATTTGGTTTTCAAAATCTCGGCATAAATCCGAATGGTGCAATGGATAAAATTGCCGCGCAAACGGCTAATTTTTTAGTTGGCAACACTGCCGACGAAGTTGTTTTAGAATGTCATTTTCCTGCAAGCACAATTTTATTCAATCATTCAACATTAATTGCTATAAGCGGTGCCGATTTTACAGCTACTATTGATGACGTTGAAATTCCAATAAACACGCCAGTATTTGTTAATCAAGGTGCAACGCTACATTTCAAAAAATGGAAAGTGGGCGCGCGCACTTATTTAGCTGTTAAAAATGGTTTTGCGATTTCAAAATGGTTAAATAGTTACAGTACAAACATTATTGCAAAGGCAGGTGGCTTAGAAGGAAGAAATTTAAAAAGTGGAGATCGAATTAGTTGTAACGACACATATTTGCGCCCTGATTACGAAAGTCACAAATATGTGTCGCTACTTTGGCACGTCGAAATTGATAATCTGTACAATTTTGAAGACATAGAAATAATTATGGGAATTGATTTTGAAAGCCTCACCGATGAATCGAAAATTAATTTTTTGAGCACTGAGTTTTTAATTTCTTCGCGCAGTGATAAAATGGGTTACAGACTTGAAGGTGAAGCCTTGAAAATTAAAAATGGAAATCCCCCTTTGTTATCTTCGGCAGTAACGCGCGGCACAATGCAATTACTCCCGAACGGACAAATTATTATTTTAATGAGCGATCATCAAACAACAGGTGGTTATCCTAAAATTGGAAACGTTACGAGTGCAGCGTTTTCTTCGTTAGCGCAGTTACCACCCAATAAAAAAATTCGATTTAAAATTGTAAGCATTGAACACGCAGAAGAAAAAATTTGGCATCAACAAAAGTATTTACAAAAAATTAAAACTGCGTGCCAATTAAAATGGATTGAGTACAATAATTAAAATAGTAAGAGTTCATTTTTGAACCCTCAATAAAAAATGACGATAGATATTAATTGCGATACAGGCGAAGGCGTTGGAAACGATGAACAGCTCATGCCGTTCATCAGCAGTGCAAATATTGCGTGCGGTAAACACGCCGGCGATGCAGACACGATGCGTCAAACCGTTTTGTTAGCGCAAAAATATAATGTAAAAATTGGTGCGCATCCGAGTTTTGACGATAAAAAAAATTTTGGTAGAACAGAAATGAATTTGTCGGATGCTGAATTATACGCGTTAGTTTTTACACAAATAGAAGAGCTCAAAAAAATTTGTTCTTCCATTGGTGCGCAGCTTCATCACGTAAAACCTCATGGCGGATTGTACAATTTATCCGCGCGCGATGCTCGAACGGCTGCAACAATTGCACACGCTGTAAAAGATTTCGATTCTAATTTAATTTTATTTGGTTTGAGTGGAAGTCTTTCTATTCGCGAAGCGCAAAAATTAAATTTAAAAACAGCGAGCGAAGTATTTGCTGATAGAACGTATCAAGATGACGGATTGCTCACATCGCGAAAAGAACCTAATGCAATAATTAAATCGGAATCTCAATCGTTATCGCAAGTTTTAGAAATGATTGAACACAGTTTTGTAACGAGCGTTTCAAATAAAAAAATTAAAATACAAACCGATACTATTTGCATTCACGGCGACGGCGCGCACGCAGTTACTTTTGCTAAAAAAATTTTTGAGACACTCAAAGCCAAAGGCATTGAAATTAAATCTGTTTAAAAATTGGGGTTTGAGCAGCGCAACAATCGGTGCAGCTTTTTTAATGGCGAACTCATCTATTGGTCCGGGTTTTTTGACGCAAACAACAGTTTATACCGAAAAATTATTAACAAGTTTTGGTTTTGTTATTCTTGTATCAGTCATCCTTGATGTTGGTGCGCAACTCAATACCTGGCGTATTTTGAGCGTCAGTGGAATGCGCGCGCAAGATGTCGCCAATAAAATTCAACCGGGTATGGGTTATTTTTTATCGGTACTCATTGTTTTTGGTGGATTTGCTTTTAATATCGGCAACATCGCAGGTTGCGGATTAGGTTTAAACGTTTTGTTCGGCGTAAGTTTTTCGCAAGGTGCTATTATCAGTTGCTTTGTGGCATTGCTTTTATTTTGGATAAAAGAAATAGGTAGTATGCTTGACAGTTTCACAAAAATTCTGGGCACAATTAAAATTTTACTCACGCTGTTTATTGCTTACGCGGCACACCCGCCGTTGTTTGAATCAATGAAGCATACTTTTATTCCTGAAAAAATATCAACAGCAGCCATCATAACTATTGTCGGCGGAACGGTGGGAGGTTACATAACTTTTTCGGGTGCACACCGATTGATTGATGCCGGAATTACGGGCGAAAAAAATATTTCTCTCGTTAACAAAAGCGCATTGAGCGGTATCATTATTTCAACTTTTATGCGATTTATTTTATTTCTTGCCGTCGTCGGTGCTGTTACGCAAGGCGTTATACTCGATAAAAATAATCCCGCAGGTTCTGTTTTTCAATTTGCGGCAGGTGCTTTCGGATTTAAACTTTTCGGCGTAGTGTTGTGGTTTGCTGCGCTGTCGTCGGTTGTTGGCGCGGGCTATACATCTGTTTCTTTCGTTAAAACATTTCATCCTATTTTTATAAAATATGAGCGCATTTGCATTTCGATATTCATTCTTATTTCAACACTCGTTTTTGTTTTGGTGGGTAAACCTAAAGAACTACTTATTTTTGCCGGTACAATTAACGGATTTATTCTGCCATTCGCACTCGCACTTATTTTAATTGCCGCTTCCAAAAAATCCATCATGAAAAATTACAAACATCCTATTTGGATGCAAACGGCAGGTTGGTTAGTGGTGATTGTTATGGGCGTGATGAGTGTGCTGGCTATTTTAAATTTTTAGTAAATTCCAACTTCGCTAAATCTTTTTGCGAAGTAAAAAATTTGTCTAATATTTTAGTGATAGGTAAAGTTATTTTTTGAAGAACGATCGAAAATGTATTGAGTGGCTCGCCTTCTTGTCGCGTTTTAGGATTCAATAATTTACGAATAGCGCCACAAACAAAATAACTCACGCGAATATTAATAAATTGTGTTTCAACTAATTTTAATCCGTGCGATTCAAAAAAATTTTGGTAATAATTTACCGGACGACCGAGACACAAATCGTCGCCGGTAATGGTGTTTTCAATGCGTTCAAAAATAACGACTTTTTCTTTTGCAACACGCGCCATCTCAGCCATAATTTGGAACAGCATTTTTTCATCCGTATTGTGTTGCAAAACTGTGGCAGAAAAAACGATGTCTATACTATTGTTTGCAAACGGCAGCGTTAAGCCATCAATTTTTGTGAGTTTAACATTTTTATCAGAAAGATTTAATGTAGCCAAAGCAATCATATTGGTTGAAATATCTACGCCATTCATTTCTTTGGGTTTAAAATCTTTCAAAATATCGGCAATATTTCCGCCAGGTCCGCAACCAATTTCTAAAACTTTTTTGTCGTTAAAATCAACAGAGTTGAGCATTTTCAAAAATGCTGCGCGTTTATATCTGTAATACGGTTCATCGTCGCCCGCAATAACATTATTTTGCTCCCTTTGCGAAATTCGCACCGCTACTTCCGACCAATACGGTTCAGGATGATACTCTTCTATTCTGTCTGTCTGTCTGTCTGTCTGTCTGTCTGTCTGTCTGTCTGTCTGTCTGTCCATTTTTAAAAAATTTTTTTTCGGAAATAGCATTGCAAAGAATCAAAGATAAAGTAAGAAATTTAATTTTTTAATGATTTACTTAATTTTAATGGAATAACTGATGCCGTGAATAAAATTGAAGGTAGATGTAGTTTTAATTTTACTTGAATATTTTACTGTCGTTGGATAATAAATTCTACACCTGCTTACATAGCGTATTTAAAAACACACGCGCTCGTTAAAATCTTGGTTTTAATTGCGCAGCGGCTAAATGCGAGATATTAACGAGATATCTTATCATCTCAGAAGTAACTTATTGAGGGACACAGAAAAGACCGAACTCACTGACAGATTTAAAGTTTTATAAAAATGCTATTAAAGTTTCCTAAAGTAGAATACGATAACATTTATTTCGATAAAAAACAAACTTGCTATTTGATGAACTCAAAACTTATGACAACAGACTGTCAGAAAATATGTATCCTTTAGAATTAATAAAATTAGAAGATTAATAGGAAATTCTAATTAATCAATCTATTTTAACTGCTGAAACGACATTACAACTCCCTCAATTCTAAATTTATTTTTAAAAGCCGTTGCTTCTTCATTGCTCGCAAATTTACCCACCAACACGCGGTTTTTTGTTTCGTTGTTAATCATTTTTTTCTGAATAATAATACGCGCTGCATTACCACTTAATTTTAATTTAATAGCATCAGCGGCTTTTTGTGCGTTGGCATCGTTTGAAAAAGCACCTATTTTAATGGTGAATCCATCCGTGACGTTGCTAATTTTTTTCAACTGCGGCTCGGCAACAGTAGCTAAATTTTGGTTTAACTTTGTGGGTGACGTATTTACGTGCGATTTTATCGGTAAAGTAGCGGCGTTATTGTTTTTTACGGGTGCCGTAAAAGTTGGATTGGCACGTTGAACTTTTGAGTATTGAACCAAATTTTTAATTGGTTTTTCAGGTTTTGCCGTTGCAGGCGATTCATATTTGGCATTTTGCTTACGCTCCACAAAATCTTCGGTAGATGTCTCGGGTTGTTCGTAAGGTTTAACGGGTTTTTGTTTTTTAGGATTCGTCGGTTCTATGTGGGGTTCATCTCCCACTTTATACACTGCATTTTCAGTTGAAGGTTTCATTGAACCTAAACTTACAAACGGCGCCGAATTACTAAATAACGTTTGCTTGTTGTAAGCTATTGCATTTGCGTTTTTTCTGGTTTTATATTCTGGCAAGTTGTACTTGTCTAAAATTTTTATTAACGCTGCGCCACCCATAGATTCTTCGTAGCGCGCTATGAGTTTCCCTTTCGAGTCTAAAATTAAAAGCGTCGGTAGCACTGTCACTTGGTACTGATTTTTTAAATCGTAACCATCGAAACTTTCAATATCTACTTTTAGCGGTACATACGAAGCAGAAAGTTTTTTACTCACCTCAGCCTGTGTGAACGTATGTTCATCCATAATTTTGCAAGGCAAACAATAACCTGCATAAAAATCAACAAAAATAAGTTTGCCTTCGGTGTTGGCTTTTTTAAGGGCTAATTTTAAATTATCTTTCAGAAAAGCAACGTTTTCAGATTGAAGTGTTGAAGAAAAAAAATAAAATGTGCTGAGAATTAAAATAATATGCTTGTACATTACGGTAAATTTTTTAATAAAAAAATAATCGTAAGCAGCAGTTAAATTGTAGTAAGTTCGAAAGATTTATTTAGTTAAACCAAAAACAATACCAAACGTCCTAAAAATTTCCGTATTTACGTTACTTATTTTTTAACTTCTCTATTTTTGAAAATTTCTTAAATGCGATTTTCAGTATAAATTCTTAACTTTGCACTACTTAAAATATTTTTCAAACACAACCAGTCTTATTTGTATTGCTTATGCCTAAAATTTATGCTGCCATAAAAGGCGTTCACGGTTATGTGCCCGATTATATTTTAACAAATGGGGAGCTTTCAACAATGGTTGATACCAATGACGAATGGATAACTTCGAGAACAGGCATAAAGGAAAGGCGTATTTTAAAAGATTTAACGAAAGCAACTTCCGATATGGGTGCTGAGGCTGTAAAACTTTTATTAGAAAAAACAAATACCAATCCTGAAGATATTGATTTAATTATTTGTGCTACCGTTACCGCCGATATGCACTTTCCAGATACTGCCAATACGATTGCACTAAAGGTTGGTGCTAAAAATTCCTGGGGATTTGATTTGAGTGCAGCTTGTTCAGGTTTTTTATTTGCCTTAACAACGGGCTCTAAATTTATTGAAACGGGTGCACACAAAAAAGTAATTGTCGTTGGTGCCGATACCATGTCGCGCATAACAGATTATACGGATAGAACATCTTGTATATTATTTGGTGACGGCGCAGGTGCTGTTTTGTTAGAGCCGACAACAAAAAAAGAAGGCGTTATAGATTCTGTTTTGCGCGGAGATGGTGCCGGAAAAGATTTTTTACGCATGAAAGCAGGTGGCTCACTACATCCACCAACACATGAAACGATTGATAATAAAGAACATAATCTCTGGCAGAATGGGCAACCCGTTTTTAAAGCGGCGGTAAAAGGCATGGTGAGTACAACCGAAGAAGTATTAAAGCGTAATAAATTAACGATAGAACAAATTGATTGGCTTGTACCACACCAAGCAAACAAACGCATTATTGATTCGGTTGGCGGAATACTGAATGTACCCCCCGAAAAAGTAATGGTAACCATCCAAAAATTTGGCAACACCACAGCAGCTACTATTCCGTTGGGATTATGGCAATACGAAAGCCAACTCAAAAAAGGGGATAGCTTAATTTTAACAGCTTTTGGTGGCGGTTATACATGGGGTGCAGTTTATGTGAAATGGGCATACGATGGTGATAAGAATTGAACCGTAAAAGATTTTACACGATTTTATGTTTTAACTGCAACAACCAACCATAAATAATAAAAAACAAATCTCTTTGAAATAAAAATAATTTTATTCATTAGTTTATTACTTTTGCGCCCAATTTAAAATTCAGAATTAATTTTCTCATTCAACATTAATAATAATTAAACCATTTTTATGGCTGATACTGGAGATATAAAAAAAGGAATTTGTTTTGTGCACAATAACGATATTTTCAAAGTCGTAGATTTTCAGCACATTAAACCAGGAAAAGGTGCTGCGTTTGTTTATGTAAAAATGAAAAGTGTAACTAAAGGCAATGTTTTGGAAAACAATTTTCCTTCTGGACATAAAATTGAATTAATTCGGGTTGAGATGCGACAATCTCAATATCTTTTCAAAGATGACATGGGATTAAATTTTATGGATACCGAAAACTTTGAGCAGTTTTTTGTGCCTGAAGGTTTAATTGATAATGCCGATTTAATGAAAGAAGGTATAATGATTGATATAAGTTTTAATGCAGCGAACGACATGGCATTGAGCGCAAGTTTGCCAACCGTTGTTGTTTTGGAAGTTACCTACACCGAACCTGGCGAAAAAGGAAACACCGCCACCAATGCACTTAAAAATGCTACTTTAGAAACTGGCGCAGAAGTTAAAGTGCCTTTGTTTGTCAACACTAAAGATGTTATCAGAATAAATTCTGAGACACGCGATTACATGGATCGTGTGAAATCATAATTTTTTAATAATTAGGTGGCTTAAATTTGCAAATAAAAAATTTTTCAGTACATTTAACTTTGTTTTACAAAATCAACATCAAATGACTTTTGAGGAAATCAAAGCGCTCATACAAATTGTCAATAAAAGCGAATTATCAGAGTTTCGCTACAAAACGGATGACGCAGAAATAGTTATTCGAACATCAAAATATAATAAGCATAAACAGGAAACAGCACAAATTCATTATGCTGCGCCACAGCAAAGTGTTGCGCCAAGTTTTCAACAAGTGGCACCTCCGCCACCATTTCCTACCGCCGATCTTTCATCTTCGCTACCTAAACCACTTTCGGTTGTGGAAGTTGCGAGTAATTTAATGGCCATAAAATCGCCCATTGTCGGTACGTTTTATACGTCAGCTTCACCCGATAAACCTGCATTTATAAAAATTGGCGATAGCATTGAAAAAGGTACGGTTGTTTGTATGATTGAAGCGATGAAACTCTTCAATGAAATTGAATCGGAAGTGAAAGGAGAGATTGTAGAAATTTTAGTTAAAAACGCATCACCTGTTGAATACGATCAGATTTTATTTATGGTGAAACCTAAATAAGCTATAAGTTTTGAGCCTTGAGCTGTGAGCCGTCAACAGCGAGCAGTGCTCATAGCTCAAAGCGCATATCTCAAAGCTTAAAAAAAGAATCTATGTTTAAAAAAGTTTTGATAGCCAATCGCGGTGAAATTGCTTTGCGCGTCATCCGTACGTGCAAAGAAATGGGTATTAAAACCGTTGCTGTTTACTCCACAGCCGATGCCGATTCGTTACACGTACGTTTTGCCGATGAAGCCGTTTGTATTGGTCCGCCACCTTCGCGCGAAAGTTACTTAAATGTAACGCGCATTATGGCAGCAGTTGAAATCACTAACGCTGACGCGATTCATCCAGGCTATGGTTTTCTTTCTGAAAATGCTGACTTCTGTGAAATATGCACCGAATATGGTGTAAAATTTATCGGACCCACGCCTATGCAAATTCGTAAAATGGGCGATAAAATTACGGCTAAAGAAACAATGATTGCCAACGGCGTACCGTGTATTCCAGGTTCGGATGGTTTAATTCACGACGTGAAAGAAGGAAAAGAAATTGCGAAAAAAATTGGTTATCCAGTAATAATAAAAGCTACAGCAGGTGGCGGTGGTAAAGGAATGCGTATTATCAGAGAAGAAGAAAGTTTTGAATCGCTTTGGAATACTGCCCGATTAGAGGCGAAGTCGTCGTTTGGTAATGATGGCATTTATATGGAAAAATACATCGAAGAACCCCGCCATATTGAATTTCAAATTGCAGGCGATCAATACGGCAATGTTTGCCATCTTTCCGAGCGCGATTGCTCTATTCAGCGCAGACATCAGAAATTAGTAGAAGAAGCACCCTCACCATTTATGACCGATGAGTTGCGCGAAAGAATGGGAGTAGCAGCAGTTAAAGCAGCGCAATGTATTAATTACGAAGGTGTAGGAACAGTAGAATTTTTAGTTGACAAGTATCGCAATTTTTATTTCATGGAAATGAACACGCGCATACAAGTTGAACACCCCGTTACTGAGGAAATTATTGATTTTGATTTAGTGAAAGAACAAATAAAAATTGCCGCAGGAGTGCCAATTTCCGGTAAAAATTATTTGCCCAAACTATGCGCTATGGAATGCCGTATCAATGCGGAAGATCCGTTTAACGATTTTCGTCCGTCGCCCGGTAAAATAATTTCTTTTCACTCGCCAAAAGGTCACGGTATTCGAGTGGATACACACGTTTACGCCGGTTATAATATTCCACCGTATTACGATTCTATGATAGCTAAACTCATTGTACGTGCACAAACGCGTGAAGAATGTTTGGCTAAAATGGAGCGCGCACTCGATGAATTTATTGTCGAAGGCGTGAAAACAACTATCCCATTTCATCAAAAACTCATGCAAAATGCTGAGTTCCGCGCTGGTAATTTCACAACCAATTTCTTAAATACCTGGAATTTCAAAGAAGCATAAATCTGTTAAGTCATTTTTAATTTGTTCGATAAGTTTTAAAATCTTATTTTTGTAATAAATTTTAGAAATGGCGAAATCAAAATCTGAAAAAATTAATTGGATTGAAGGTCTTATTGTCAAAACTTTTGGACTTAACCGCATTTTTGGAAACTTTCTATTGCTAAATGAATGGCTCAATGTTGTAAATAATTTAACGACCTCCGATATTGAAGAATTAGAGTATAGGCGCAATCAGTTGGAAAGGAATATTAATTTATGGAATGAAGAAACGCTTAAAATGAATTTCATTGCCTTCATTCTGGATTTAATTCGTTATGATGATACGCCTTTTAAAGGAATTTTTGATGCAGAATTGCAGGGAATTGTTGAAAATGAAAAATTACACGTTATCGCCGATTATACACTTGCCAAAGTAACAATTGATTTAATTGAGCAACCCTATTTTTATTTTCACGAATATAAACAGAGTAAAAAAACGAAAGATCCCATTGCTCAAATACTTTTGGCAATGCTTATAGCCAAAGAAAAAAATCAGTTTAAAAAGCCTTTATATGGTTGTGCAGTTGTTGGTGAAAACTGGTATTTTATGGTGATGGATGGAAAAAATTATTCCGTGAGCACGGCTTTTGTTTCAACAAATTCTGAAAGTTTACAAAAAATTTTACTCATTCTTCGCAAATTCAAGCATATTCTTTTAACTGAGTTGACGGTCTAAAATTTTATATCGCAACAAAATTTCTGTTAAAAAACAAAGCAACGCAGGAATTACAAAATACATATACAGCGATTCAGCAATATTCAGTTTGCCTTCTACCCAATCTTTTTTTATAGAATTGTCAATAGCATTTTTTAATGTTGACGCAGCATAACGCGTTTCGCTCAAATTAAAATAGTTACCGTTAGCAGCATTCGCAATTTCGGTCAACATTTGAGGATTTAATTTTGAAATGATTGTGTTGCCGTGTTCGTCGCGTTTACTTTCAGCACTCAAATCATCACTCACCGGAATTTCGGCGCCGTTTTGTGTGCCAACGCCGATGGTATAAACCAATATATTATTTTCGCGCGCTTTTTTGGCAGCATCTACCGTTTCCGCTTCATGATCTTCACCATCACTAATAATTATTAATGCGCGACCGCGTGTATTAGGCGGACCGAAAGTATTTGTTGCTAAATTAATAGCTTCGGCAATGGCAGTTCCTTGATTTGTAATTTGGTTTGGATTTGCAGCACTGAGTAATTGAAGTGCGGCAGTAAAATCGGTTGTCAGTGGCATTTGCAAATAAGCACTTCCAGCAAACAAAATTGATCCTACGCGCTCGGCACCGAGTTCTTTTATTAATTCTTCGCAAAAAAGTTGCGCGCGCGTCAAACGACTCGGCGCCACATCGCGTGCGCGCATCGAATTAGAAATATCAAGCGCAATAATTATATCGCCACTGAGGTGTTTGGTTGTAATTTCTCTTTTAGCTAAGGTTGGATCTGCAATAGCGATTGTCAAAAAAATAAAACCGAAAAGTCCTAATACTAATCGAATGTTATAAATCCTTGTTGGAATTTGGGTAATGAGCTTTTCAACTAACTCGGGTGAACCAATACTTTTTAATATTGTTGCCCGATAGTTTTTTTGTGCATAACTGACAATAAACCAAATTGCCGGTAATAAAATGGAAACTAAAAAATATTCTGGGTGTTCGAAGTGCATTCTAAAAAAGTTATTTACTAAAAGTTAACGCAGTTTAGATATTTTCGATACAAATCTACAAAGGTTTCACAAAAAATTTTTACTTTATTAACGTTATTAGGCACGAATAAAAGTATAGAATGTTGTAAAAAATTTAAGAAATCTCAATGGCGTCAATTTCTAAAAGCCAACGTTCATCGTAAATACCTACAATAATTATTGTGAGTGCAGGCGCGTTTTTACCTAAAACTTGTTTCCGAATCGCTTTATTTTCTTCTGTATATCTTCTGTCTGAAAGATATATCGTAACTTTTACGAGACTACTGTAATTCATTTCAGCATTGCTCAGTTGTTGCAAATTTTTTTGCCAAACTAAAAGACATTGGCTTCTAAAATCGGTCGGAATAAAATTTAAATCAGTTTCAGGTACTTGCCCACTGATGAAAAAAAATTTTGTAGGGTTAAAAACCGATACAGATTGAGAATAAGAATCGCCTGTGTTTGAGTGTTCTGTGAGTTGCATAATTCGTTTTTCGTTGTCCTATTACGAGCGTTCTTAATCGAACAACGAACAACGAACAACGAATTATTTACCCGCAGTATAATCCTGCCAAGATTTTTTCTTATAAATTTCCTCAGCAGTGAATTTTAATTCAGGTAAAAGTGTTTCAGGTTTTTTATAACCGGGTGAAATTAAAACGCGTTCAAAATTTTGCGTCAAGTAAACTATTGTTGGATAAGACATATTATTATCCATGAGCGAAGATGCCAATTCGTGCGCACCATTTCTGCCATCACTTACAAATTTAAAAATGTGATCGTTAAATTTTATATCTTCGTGCATTTCGGCATCAAGTTTTACGCAGTAATAATTGGCGTTTAAATAATTGACGACTGCTTCGTTTTGGTAAGTATCTTTATCCATGCGTTTGCACCAACCGCACCACTCGGTGTAAACATCAACGAGGATTTTTTTAGGTGCTGTTTTGTTTAATTCTACGGCTTCATTCCAAGTTAACCATTTAAGTGTTGGCGCGGGTTTTGATTTGTGTATTACAAAAGCCGTTGCAGAAACTATAATAAAGATAACGAATGAGAAAAATTTCAATGAATTTTTAAACGACATGATATGTTCTTTAATTTTAGGTGGAATTATTTGAATCAAAACAAATTTAGTGGGACGTTGTTCGATGATAGTTGTTAGTTTAAAGATAATTTACGACTAACAACAATGAATTACTAATCCCAACTTAAAACTAAAACAATAAACGAAATTAATAGGCTAAATGTTATGCAGAAAAAAAAAGTTGTCGTTGCAATCGGCGGTGCGAGTGGTTCAATTTATGCAAAAGTTTTACTTGATACATTATTGCAACTTTCAGACCAAATTGAAACCGTGGGTATAGTAATGAGTAGCAACGCCAAGTTAAATTGGGAGCATGAGTTGCATAATTCAGAATGGTCGGAATATCCGTTTGATGTGTATGAAAATAATAATTTTTTTGCGCCCTTTGCCAGCGGTTCCGCTAAATATGATACAATGTTTGTTTGTCCGTGCTCAATGGGTTTGTTAGCGCGTATTGCTTTGGGAATTTCAAACGATTTAATTACCCGTGCAGCAGATGTAGTATTGAAGGAGCGTAGAAAACTAATTATTGTGCCACGAGAAACCCCTTACAGCCTCATTCACATCAATAATATGAAAATGATTACCGAAGTCGGTGGCATTATTTGTCCTGCAACGCCGAGTTTTTACAGTCAACCCAAAACTTTTGAAGCATTAGCAAAAACCGTTACAGATCGAGCGATTGATTTAGCGGGATTTGAAAATAAATCCTATCGTTGGTCGGAACACTAATTTTCTCGAATAATTCCCATAGTGCTGCGCAGTGGTTTAATGTTATTTATTCTTTCAATAATACCGCTTCCTTCTTTAGCTTCTAAATCGCCAAAAGCTGTTAACGCGCCAGAAATATTCATCAGTATAAAAAGCGTGAAGAAGATACACAAATTAAATCCGAGTAAAATATAAGTTGATACCATTTCACTTTGTGTTTCGTTCAGGAAACTTAAATTCCAACTGATGATTCTAAAATATTCGCCACTGATACTCGTAAAACTGCTAAGGAAAGCTAAAAATGTTAGAAGTATAAAGAACAGATATAACTGAAGTCGCCCACTACGGTTTTTAACGGTGTCACCGAAAATTAAAATTGCATTATAAAAAAAGTTTTTAAAGAAATCACTTGTAGCATTGGATTTGCCATTCAGCACCTTAAAAATACACAAGCAATAACCATTTTGAACAACATTAGCGACAAACATAATCGCTAATATAAAAACGAGACTATTGCCAGATGCTAAAAACTCGACAACAGAATAATAGAGCGCGATTGAAAAAATAAAATTAATCATAAATTGCGCATCTCCCTTTGAAGCGAATTGTTTAGAATTTTTTTGGTCAAACAGTTTATCAACTTTTTTTTCTTGAATGGTTCGTTCAAAACTTTTTCCAACAAAATAAGAAACCAATGCAAAAACCAAAGCGTAACAAAAAGAGAGCAACGGAACACGATCGGAATGAAACATTGTTTTTAGAATTTCAAAGCTGTTAATACTCGTCAGTTGCATCCCGAATTTTTCGTAAGCATTTGATCCTGCCACATAAATTATAAATGTAATCACTAAAAGACTTGAAAAAATAATTTGGCGAACAAAAATGCTATTAAATTTACCGAACCAAATAAAAATATGCTTAAAAGTATCTTCAAAATTGTAAATTACTTTTAAATCAATATCCGAATTAAAATTTTCGTCTGAGATTTTTTCGTCTAAATTTTTGTTGAATCCTTTTCTATTTTTATAGAACGGATACCAGCCAAAATAAAAAACAATCAGTAACAAATTGAGCAAAATAAAAATACCGCGCAAAGTCTGACCAATACCTGTATGTCGGGTAATATTGCCTTCAATGATAGCAGCAAAAACCAGCATAGGTAGTAATCCTAAAAATATATTCATGGCGTAGCGCGCCGATTTTTTAAAAGACGCGGCACGTGATAATGTTTTTGGAAAAATATAACCCGTTCCTAAAGTTATTCCGGCGGCAGTACCAATTACTATGGCTGAAATTTCTAAAATGCCGTGCATCCAAATCGTTAAATTGGCTTCAGCCAATAAATGATGCCGTGCGAAAAAATTGAGAAATGCGCCAATTCGTACACCCTCAAACATCATTAAAGCAATTGAACCGACGCCTGCTACAATGCCAGCTAAAAAATAGGATAGGCAAACCTCGATGTTATTAAACATGATACCAAAAGTCATGTCTATGCGTCCCGATTCTTTATACACTTTCATGGGGTCGCCCGATTTTATATTTTCTTCTGTCATCCTGATATAGGCATCTCCTAAAACACTCGATGCAAATTTTTCATCTAATTGGCTTGAATAATACCCAACTAAGAAGGCAAAAATAAAAAAAATCACCGCCCACAGAAAATTCCACCGAGTTTGGTAAATAGTGTAAGGTAATTTTTCGGTATAAAAATCTGCGAGCGAAGCGCGCAGAGACGAAACAAATCCAAATTTTTGTTGTAAACGCACGGTGAGCTGGTTGGTAAAGCGCGAAATATTACGCGTTTTAAAAAAAGTGCGCGCTACCGAAACATCATCCGCATTGTTTTGTAATACGTCATACAAAATGTAAGTATTTACTTCTTTATCATTTAACAAAGATTCTACTTCCCGCCATTTTTCTACGTTTTTATTAATAAATTCTTTTTCTTTCATCTGTCAATCTTAAATTTCAAAAACCTAAACGAAAATATTTGCTAAAACATTTATAAAATACAAAAACGAAAATTATTTCTACCAAATCATAAATTAAGTTCTAAATTTGTACTAATTCGTAACTCGAAATTTATATTTCATCAATGATTGAACTCCCAATAACACAAAATGTTATAGCCGAATATAAATTAGCACCACTCGGCAAAAGAATTTCTGCGCAGATATTAGATGTAACAGCGTATTTAATATTTTGGTTGATTATTATGACAATAAGCTCGATGCTTAAAATTAGAATGAATTTGTTTTATGAGTTTATAGGTTTTATAAGTTTTATGGGCTACCCGATGTACTACGCTTTGATGGAAGCACTGAACAAAGGACAAACATTGGGTAAATTGGCTTTGGGTATTCGCGTAATAAATCAACAAGGTGATATTTTAACTTTTTCTCAAACAATTTTGCGAGGCATTTTACTTTTAATTGATTTTCTTTTGTCTATCGGCGTTATTGGTTGCTTATTTATTACCGCCACTCGGAATCGCCAAAGAATTGGTGATTTAGCTGCTGCCACGCTGGTTGTTGAAACTATTCCAGTACAAAGAAAATCTTTACTCGATAATTATTCTGAACAAACGCTTTACAATCGTACTCCCGAATTTCCAAATGTTCGATTTTTAAAAGAAGACGATGTTGTTTTAATAAAAGAAGTTATTGCATGTTACGAAAAATCGCGTTCGCTTTCGGATGCCACAGCTTTAAATTTAGCGTATAAAAAAGTATGTAATATTGTTGGCACAAAACCTAACGCCAATAATTTAACCGCACAATCTTATTTTTTAGTAGAAATCATTAAAGATTATATTGTTGCAACACGATAAAAAATTACTGCGTCTATAAAATTATTGATTATTGTAAACCAACATATAAATCCTTGATTGGAATCAGACAATTGTTTGATGCTTCTAAAATGATGATTGAATCTTCGTTCGTATAAATTTTGGACATTCAAGAACCATCTTTTTGTTTTGACCAAACCGAAACGCGATGAACATCCTTAACTCCTTCATTTATTGTTGTTGAAAAACATAACGCACAATATTTGCACCCATCTCTAACGCTTTTGTGCGAATCTCTTCTGGATCATTATGCACATCATCCCAACCATCACCCAAATCAGATTCGTAATTATAAAAAGCAACCAATCTGTTTCTATAAACTAAACCATAACCTTTCGGCGGTTTTCCGTCGTGTTCGTGAATTTTTGGAATACCATTTGGAAATTCATATTTTTGGTGAAAAATGGGATGATTATAAGGCAATTCTACGAGATCAAGTTCAGGAAAAACTTTTTTAATCGCTACACGAATGTAAGGATCCATGCCGTAATCATCATTAATAAATAAAAACCCACCACCAAGCAAATAGGCGCGTAAATTTTCTGATTCTTGCGTATTGAAAACAACATTGCCATGTCCCGTCATGTAAACAAACGGGTGATTAAAAATTTCTGGACTACCTGCTTCAACGGTTGCATATTCTGTTTCGAAAGAAGTACCGAGATTTTTATTGCAAAAAATTGCCAAGTTTTTGAGCGAATTAACATCGTTGTACCAATCGCCGCCGCCGTTATATTTCAGTAAAGCAAATTTTAATGTCGGTTTAGATTTGAATGCGAAAATAGAAACAATAACAACTGAACCAGCTATTATTTTAATGAATAATTTTCTTGCTTTTCTTTTTTTGGTGTCTGACATTTAAGATAGTTTTAAAAAATCAAAAAATTATAAATTCAAAAGCGCGATAGTATGCGCAGCCACAACACCCGCTGTTTCAGTGCGCAATCGCCTATTGCCAAGGCTGATGCTGATGAAATTTTGCTGCTCTGCTTTTTCAACTTCGGCAGTTGTAAAATCGCCTTCGGGTCCAATCAGTATAACGCAATTAGTATTTTTTTGGTACAAATTTTTTAACAATGGCAACGAATTACTGTTGCAATGTGCAATAAATTTTTGTTCAGCATGAGGTATATTTTTTAAAAATTGATCAAAAGTTTGAATGGGGTTTAACTTAGGTAAAAAACCACTCAAAGATTGTTTCATAGCAGAGATTAAAATTTTTTCTAAACGCTCTGATTTAATAACAGTTCGCTCGCTGCGTTGCGAAATTAACGGCGTGATTGATTGAACTCCTATCTCAGTTACTTTTTCTAAAAAATATTCAAAGCGTTCAATATTTTTTGTCGGTGCAATTGCCAAATGTAGAAAACTCGATATGTTAAAGTTTGGAACAGTTGATAAGAGTTTTAACGTACAAAAACGCTTATCAACTTGAATAATTTGTGCTTCATAAATTCTACCGTCGCCCTGCGTAACGTACACAATATCATTGAGTTTTAAGCGAAAAATCTGAGTAGCGTGTGCCGATTCTTCCGCGCTTAAAATAGCGATATCGGTTTCAATATTTTTCGTGTAAAACAGTTTCATTCAGCATTAGTTTAATTTTATTTTAATATAATATTTGATATTTAGAAAAAACAACTATCTTTGCAAAGTATTTAACAGTATTATATAATCTCCACAAATTAACATCCCATGAGTCTCAACTTTTTACTTTTCACAATGTGCGCTTTATTTTTAGCAACTACTTTGTTTGCTAAAAAATTTTCTGACCAAAATGTCAATATTTAAACCACTTTAAGCCATTCGTTAGAAAAAAAAATGCCTTGCCTCGTGCAGGGCATTTTTTATGTCAGTTATTCTTGTTCAAATTTATAAATCCGAAACAAATTGAGTGTTCTCGTACTTTGAATTTGAATTATTTGTTGGTTAATCATTTCTAAGAGCGCTAAAAAAGTTACTACAGCGTGCATTCTATTTTCCAAATTTTTAAAAACGTCTGCAAAATCAAGTTTATTTTTTTTGTCTAACTGAGCTAATAAAAAAATGCGCTGCGTTTCAATCGAATATTTATATTCTGCAACTTCATGAGTGAAAGCTGGTTTTTGTGTTTCAGATTGTTTGAGCAATCGCTCGAACGTTCGGAGTAATTTAAACAGAGTCAAATTTTGTAATTCTACATCAACCAATGCTGTTGTAGCTATATTGCGCAACTCTTGCGTGACGTTACCGCGTTCTTCACGTAAAGCACGATCGGTTTCTAATTTGCGCATTTCGTCTAAAACATCTTTAAAAAGTTTGTATTCTAAAAGTTGATTTGTTAGTTCTTCTCTTGGATCTATTTCTTCACCGTTTTCATTTATAATCGGTCTCGGAATAAGCATCTTTGCTTTTATACGCATCAACGTGGCAGCCACTACAATAAAATCGCTTGCTAAATCAATATTCATTTCTTTAGCGGTGTGCATATAGTTTAAAAAATCGTTTGTAATTTGCGCAATCGGAATATCATAAATATCGAGTTCGTCGCGCTCTATAAAAAACAAAAGCAGATCAAATGGACCTTCGAACTTTTCGATTTTGATATTAAAAGACTTATTTTGTTGCATATTTTACGCTACGCGAATCAACTTTCGGACAATTTGCTGCAAATGTCTTTATTTTTAGATAAATTTGTGCATGGAATTTTTAGTTCAACACATAGAAGCGTTAATTTTTACAGCAACAGAAGCGATTCCGCTACAAGATATACAGAATGTATTGAACGCCACATTCCAAACTGCGTTTAAAGAAGAACAAATTTTAGAAGGAATTGAAGTTTTAAAAGCGCGTTATAAAAACCCCGAATTTGCTTTTGAGGTGATTGAATTAGCACACGGTTTTCAGTTTCTGACAAAACCCTCTTACCATGCAGCAGTGAACACACTTCTGCGACAAAGTTCTAAGAAAAAACTTTCGCAAGCGTCTTTAGAAACTTTAGCCATTATAGCTTACAAACAACCCATTACGAAAACTGGAATAGAAAATATTCGCGGCGTTGCGTGCGATTATGCTATTCAAAAATTACTCGAAAAAGAATTAATAAGTATTACCGGTCGATCGGAACAAGTCGGTAAACCTTTGCTTTATGGCGCATCCGAAAAATTTATGGCGTACTTCGGCATTAAAGATATGCGCGATTTACCCAAGCTCAAAGATTTTAAAGTTTTTGAGAACGCTATCGGAGAATTTGAAGCGGAAAGTGCGAACACTTAACAGGTTTCAAACGTTTTAATGAGTGGTCTTAAATTATGCAAAATGAAAGATGATTATGCAAAAGATAATAATTGTGCAGCTGCAAACTTAAATACTTACTTAATAAATAGTAGTGCGATAAAATTTTGGATAAATCAAGGTTATAGAATTATAAGTTTTCATCTTCAAAAAAAATATTCATGATAGCGCAAGAAGAATTAATTATAAATAAAGTAGCAGAAAGCGGTTTAATCACGCTCAATTTAGAAACGTATTTTCCGAAGGAAGAATTTGCGGTTTTTGATTTGAAAGATTATCTTTTCATGGAATTGATATTGAAAGAAAAAGATTTTCGCGCCGCTTGTAAAGCGAACGATTGGTCGCAATACAAAAATAAAATTCTTTTGATCTATTGTTCAACCGATGCCATTATTCCTATGTGGGCATATATGTTGGTGGCGCAACACGCTGCAAATATTGCTCATACAATTTTTCAAGGAACACGTGAAGAATACTTGAAAGCGCACTACGCAAAAATAATTTCTGAACTCGATATTTCGGAGTGGAACGATAAGCGCGTTGTTATAAAAGGTTGCGGCGATTTAGATGTTCCTGCTGAAGCTTACGTTGGCATTACGCGCGTATTAACGCCACGCGTTTTATCCATTATGTATGGTGAGCCGTGTTCGACAGTACCTATTTTTAAAAAAGCACGTTTGAATTTATAGATTTGCTCTCGTTTTTAGGGTTCAAAAATTAACCCTTGCTATTAAAATATTAAAAAAAGAAGCGCAGCTTTAAATAGTTTGCAAAGCAGAACTTTAATACTGCGATGTGTACACCAATCAAATTTATATGACATTAGCAGCAGCGGCGAAAAAAGAGAAACTGATTTTTTACAGTGCAGAAGATCAATTAGAAATTCAGCGCGCTTACCGCCGTTTGCTCAAAAGCATTAAATCACCTTTGGTGGGCGAAGATCAATCTAATATTCGTCGCGCGTATGAACTTGCCGTTGAAGCACACAGCGAACAACGACGCAAAAGTGGCGAAGCCTATATTTTACACCCGATTGAAGTGGCGCGCATTTGCGCGGAAGAAATTGGTCTTGGTCCGACGGCAATTGTTGCAGCACTTTTGCATGATGTAGTTGAAGATACAAACATTTCGCTCAAAGAAATTAAAGAACAATTTGGCGAAAAAATTGCGATAATAGTTGACGGATTAACCAAATTAGAAGAATCGCAATTCACCGAAAGTCTTCAAGCAGACAACTTAAAAAAAATTGTTGGTACACTCATAGTTGATACGCGCATTGTACTTATTAAAATGGCGGATAGGTTGCACAATATGCGCACTATGGGTTCGATGCCACACGCCAAACAATTAAAAATAGCTGCTGAAACCGAATTTATTTACGCACCCTTAGCACACCGCTTAGGTTTGTATAAATTTAAATCCGAGTTTATGGATTTATGTTTAAAAATTACGCACCGACAAGAATATACCGAAATTGCGCGCCAGCTGAATGAAACCCGAGCTGCCAGAGAACAATATATTGAAGCATTTATTAAACCATTGGTTGACTCAATCAATAAATTGAATGTGCCTTACCGCATTTCTGGTCGCCCAAAATCTATTTATTCTATCTGGAATAAAATTAAACAGAAAAATGTGCCGTTTGAAGATATTTACGACCTCTTCGCTATTCGCATTGTTTTGGATGTCGCCGTTGAGCGCGAGCGTAATATTTGTTGGCAAGTTTATTCGGAAGTAACAAATATTTATGTGCCGCTACCAGAACGAATCAAAGATTGGACAACGCGACCAAAATCGAATGGTTACGAATCGTTGCACACAACAGTTATTGGTCCGAGCGGAAAATACGTAGAAGTTCAAATCAGAACGGAACGCATGGATGAAATTGCCGAGCGTGGTTACGCAGCGCATTGGAAATATAAGGGCATAAAACATCAAAATGATGTTTTTGATGTTTGGCTTTCGAGTGTGCGCGAGATGATTGAAAAAGCTAACTCGGGCAACAATAGTATCGAATTTATAAACGATTTCAAACAAGCCAACCTTTTTAACGATGAGGTGTATGTTTATACACCCAAAGGCGATTTGAAAATGTTGCCAAAAGGCGCCACCGTTTTAGATTTTGCTTTTGCCATCCATACAGAAGTTGGATTACATTGTCATTCTGCCAAAGTAAATGGTATTATGGTGCCGTTGAGTTATAAAATACAAAACGCTGACCAAATTAATATAGAAACGAATCGGAAAAGAAAACCCTCCGAAGAATGGCTTTTGTGGGTGATGACGGCGCGCGCGCGCGATAGAATTAGACAATCGCTCAGAGAAGATCAAAAATTAGTCGCCGAAGAAGGTAAAGATAAATTAGGTCGAAGACTCGATAATTTAAAAGTTGATTTTGAAACCGCGGCTGAGTTTTTACAAAAACAATTCGGATATAAATTGCGCTCCGATTTATACGTTGCTGTCGCCTCAGAAAATATTAATTTACAAGAAGATTTAAAAGTCTTTAAAATTGAGCGCAATAAATTTGTTTTGCCCGAAGATGATAAACCTAAACCTTCACGCACCGAAGAACCACGCATTTTCAACAAAACGGATACTTCGCTTGAATTATTTATTAATAATGAGTTAGCAAAACAATATAATTATTCGCTTGCTGAATGTTGCAATCCTGTTCAGGGTGATGATATTTTTGCCTTTGTAATGTCGAATGGTCAATTTAAAATTCACCGCTCAACGTGTGCAAATGCCGATAATTTAAGATTATTTTATGGGTATCGTGTTTTAGAAGCGAGTTGGGGAAGTACACATAGTTCAAATTTTACTGTTGAAATTTTAATTACCGGCGTTGATGCAGGACCTGGAATGATTGAACGCCTATCGAACACAATTTCATCCGATTTAGGTTTAAACATTCGCGCGCTGCGCATTGAAGGGCATTCCGGATTTTTTGAAGGAAAAATCAATATTGATATAACCGACACGCACCAACTCGATATGGTAACAAAGGCTTTGAAAAACTTAGATGGCATCACAAATGTTATACGTGTTTAATTAGTTGCAACTGTCAACTATCAACTGAATTATAATGAACTTAAAAATATTATCTCCTGAAGTCAAGCAAGAAGTCAATCACATTTTTGCTGAATACTTAGAGCGTTCTGGGTTTAGAAAAACACCCGAACGCGCCGCTATTTTAGAAGAAATTTATTCGCGCAATGATCATTTCGATGCGGAATCGCTATACATAGAAATGAAAGCCGATCGCTATCGCGTGAGTCGCGCAACAGTGTATAACACTTTAGAATTGTTAGTGCATTGCGATTTGGTGCAGAAACACCAATTCGGAAAAAATATTACGCTTTACGAAAAAAGTTACGGCTTCAAACAGCATGACCACGTTATTTGCACCAATTGCGGTAAAATCGTCGAATTTTGCGATCCGCGCATTCATCAAATCAAACAATTGATGAGCGAAGTGCTGCAATTTAAAATTACGCAACACGCGCTCAATCTATATGGCATTTGCAGTTCTTGCGAAATAAATGGTACTGCACCCGTTGTAAAAACAAAAACAGATTATGTTACAAGTGATTTACTATTAGGCGACTGAAACGATCGAAGGAATATTTTTTTAATATAAATTAAAACCTGAATTAAGATAAACATAAACTAAAATAGTTTAGGCAGTGGCTCTATGTTGAGACATTCTGGATTTCAAAAATTCTTGAAGTTTATTTAAATTTGGGCAGTCAAATTTATTGAAAAAAGAATCTCTAGAAGGTAAATCCTCCGAAGGTATTGAGTTTTTTGCTAAAACCTGAGGGTTTGTCCATGTACAGTCTGCGCCAATATCTATGGTTGTGCAGGTTGACTCTCCTTCTAAGGATAAATCAAGTGTGGAAATTTCTTTTCTAATATATTTATCAATTGAGCTTACATTGGTAATATAAAAAAGCCAACGATTGTAGTCAGCACCGACATTGAACCAATCCAACAAATATAGTTGATCGTTTTTAGTATTTAAAAATAAAGTTAATAGCAGACCTTCATAATTCATCACATCAGCAACGCGGATATAAGAACTCTGTTTTTCAAAAAATACTTTTTTATTTTTTTCTGTGGCTTCCATATTTTATAATATTATTGTAACGTTGACTACTTTTTCTGAAAGTTTCAAACCTCTACACTCATGAAAAGTAAAGTGCATAAAATTTTCTTTTTCTGGCGAGGAAGAAACACCATCAGATTTTTCTAAATATACTTCTGCAATATGAGTTCCAATAATATTTTTTAGCTTGGGTTTTTTTAGAACAATTTCAAAATATTTTTGAAATGCGCCATCGAGTTCTTCAAATAAAGAAAGCCCGTAGCCTTTACAATTTAAGTCATTACTTTCTAAACTCCTATCTGGATTAAGAATTTTAAGGGCAAGAAACTTTTCTCATCGTAAGATTCTAAAACCCATCTATAAGCAGTCATTTCTTTTTCTAAATAGCTTTTGGGGGGCAATTTTCGAACTTATCTAAAAAAGTATAGTATTTAAATTTCTTAGTTGGCATAGTGTGTAACTTTAATGAACAAAAATAAAAATTTTTTAGTCAGCGAAAAATATTTACAAAAAATATTTACAAAAAATATCTACAAAAATATTTTAAAAACATTCTGGATAAAAAATTCTTACAGAAGATTAGTCCAATTCATAACTCTGTCCCACATTTTTTTTAACTTTGCATCTTCAAAAATTTGACATGAGCGAAATCAGCAACGCAACGCAACTCGAAACCGCAAAAAAATTAGGTTTGCGCGCAGAGGAATATGAAAAAATTTGTGGCTATCTCGGAAGAACGCCCAATTTTACAGAATTGAGTATTTACTCCGTTATGTGGTCGGAGCATTGCAGCTATAAAAACTCGATTGCTCAACTCAAAACATTGCCACGTTCCGGTGGTAGATTATTGGTTGAAGCAGGTGAAGAAAATGCAGGTTTAGTGGATATCGGTGATGGATTAGCATGTGCGTTTAAAATAGAAAGTCATAATCATCCGTCGTGCATTGAACCTTTTCAGGGTGCAGCAACAGGTGTGGGTGGAATTCATCGCGATATTTTTACAATGGGTGCGCGACCAATTGCAGCGCTTAATTCTTTACGTTTCGGCGATTTGAAAGAACCTAATATGCGTCGCTTACTTAAAGGAGTTGTTGAAGGTATCGGTCAGTATGGAAATTGCTTTGGCGTGCCAACAGTGGGCGGCGAAATTTATTTTAATAGTTGCTATAATCAAAACATTTTGGTGAACGCGATGTCAGTCGGTATCGTTAAAGTTGGTGAAACAATATCAGCAGTGGCACGCGGTGCAGGTAATCCCGTTTTTATTGTCGGCTCTTCAACAGGTAAAGATGGTATTCACGGCGCAACATTTGCTTCTGGCGATTTAGACGAAGATTCCGCTAAACAATTACCGTCTGTGCAAGTAGGAGATCCGTTTCAAGAAAAATTATTACTCGAAGCGAGTCTGGAAGTGATTCAAACAGGTGTAGTTGTTGGTATGCAGGATATGGGCGCGGCTGGAATTACGTGCTCTACAAACGAAATGGCAGCACGCGAAGGTTTCGGAATGCGTATAAATTTAACCAAAGTGCCACAGCGACAAGAAGGTATGAAAGGTTGGGAAATTTTACTTTCCGAAAGCCAAGAGCGGATGTTAGTCGTGGTTCAGAAAGGTGAAGAGAAAAAAATTCTCGATATTTTTGAAAAATGGGATTTACCATGCGTTCAAATTGGCGAAGTGATAGAAGGTGGAATGTTAGAATATTATCATAATGATGAGTTGGTGGCAAAAGTTCCAGCCGATAGTTTGGTTTTAGGTGGCGGTGCGCCGGTGTATATTCGTGAATTTACAACCCCTGAATACCTAAAAAAAATAAACAAATTCAATATTAATAAAATTGAAGTGCCCAAAAAAATGTACGATGCTGCGCTGCAGTTGTGGCGTTCGCCGAACATCGCATCAAAACGTTGGGTGTATGAACAATACGACTCAACAGTTCGCGCAGGCACAATGAGCACACATGCTTGTACCGATGCTTCGATTGTGCGCGTACCGGAGACAAAAAAAGCACTCGCCATTACAACCGATTGTAACAGCGTTTATGTTTTTGCCGATCCCTACAAAGGTGCAATGATTGCTGTTTGTGAAGCAGCGCGCAATATTTTAAGTTCGGGTGGTGAGCCGCTTGCAATCACAAATTGCCTCAATTTTGGAAATCCATACAATACCGAAGTATATTACCAATTCGTAAATGTTATTAAAGGCATGGGTGATGCTTGTCGTGCGCTAAATACGCCAGTAACGGGCGGCAATGTATCGTTCTATAATCAAACCATATATCCGAACGGAACAACTATACCAATTTATCCGACACCAACGATTGGAATGTTAGGAATTTTAGAAAATTATAATCAGCAACAAACGCTCAATTTTAAAAATGCGGGCGATATTATTATTCTGATCGGAAATTCTCAAAACGATATTTCTTGTTCCGAATATTTAAGAACAGTTGTTGGCGTAGAGTTTTCTCCTGCACCCCATTTTATTTTAGAGGAAGAACTACTGGTTCACAATGCTATTCGAGAAATTAATAAATCGGGATTGGCAAATTCTGTACACGATGTATCGGACGGTGGACTTTTTTGTGCGCTTTTAGAGTGTGCTATGCCAAACGATTTAGGTTTTACGTTAACGTGCGATACGAATTTTAGACGTGACGCGTTTTTGTTTGGTGAAGCGCAAAGTAGATTTATTATTTCTGTGAGCGCAGAAAATATATCAAGTTTACAAAACCTGTTAAGTTTAAATAAAATACCGCATTCCATTATAGGTTCTGTTTCTACAGAACTCATTACAATTGATGAAGAAGAATGGGGTATTACCAATTTATGGAAAAAAATTCACAACAGAGAACTTGAAAGGCGCGTTAAAAATTTGCGCCGGTAAAAAAATTAACACAAACTTAAAAATAATACTAAAACATATCGTTCTTTAGATGTGTTTACGATTTAATTTTGTGTTTTCAAATTTATAAAAATACTTTTTACAATGACAAGAAAAGCAGTAGCTGCCTGGAGTGGCACAGGTTTAGAAGGTGCAGGTTCGCTTACAACGCAAAGCGGCACAATGGATAACACGCCTTTTGGTTTTAAAGCGCGTTTTCAAAGTGAAGACGGAAAAGCAGGTACAAACCCAGAAGAACTTATTGCAGCCGCACACGCTGGTTGTTTTACAATGCAATTAAGTTTTATGATTGTTGGCGCAGGACACACTGCCGAACTTTTAACAACTGAAGCAGCCGTAACAGTTGAACCTAAAGATGGAGGTTTTGCAATTTCAACTATTCATTTAAACTTAAAGGGCAAAGTACCAGGTATGAGTGCTGAACAATTTTACGAATTAGCGAATCAAGCTAAAACGTCTTGCCCAGTATCGAACGCGTTAAGAGCTACTCCAATTACTTTGGAATCTCATTTCGAAGCCTGATTAAATATTGGATTGTTGATAATGGTTAATGGTTAATTTGCGTTTATCATTAACCGTTAACCATTTATCATTAACCGCTATTAAGTAATCATGAATTAAATTTATTATTAAGATGCAAAAAATTCTTTTTTCTAAAATATTTTTATTGGGTAGTTTAATTTTGATGTTAAACGCTTGTCAAACAGACACAAATCATATTTCAGGTACGCTGAAAAATGCCGTTGTAACTGATGGCGCACTGGATGAAGTGACATCAAGTAGTACATCTGAAATTCAGAAAATAAAACTTAGTAGCGATGGTTCTTATGCAATAAACTTAGCGCAACCGCTCAAAGCAGGGATTTACAGAATTAAAGTGGGTGAAAAACAACTCAATTTAATTTTAAATGGTAAAGAAAAAGATATTAAGGTTAACGCCGATCTAGCCACTTTGCAAACCACGCAATATACCGTTGAAGGTGCAGATGATACAAAAACGTATTTAGACGTAATGAATGCTGTGCAATCGGGAAAAAAAACTACCCAAGATTTGGTGAATTTTGTTCAAACTACACCCAATCCTTTAGTGGCTATGGTGACCGCTTTAAATGTGCGCGATTTTGCCTCGCCAGATTATTTGCCTGTAATGACAAACATTTCGGATCGTTTGAATCAAACATATCCGGGTTCAACGTATTCTAAAGATTTTGCAATTACTCTGACCCAATTGCGACGCTATTTAGCAACGCTTAAAACCAGCTCAAACGTCGGAACAATTGCACCTGAAATCGCATTGCCTTCTGCGAAAGATAAAATTTTAAAACTTTCAGACTTGAAAGGTAAAGTTGTGTTGCTCGATTTTTGGGCGAGTTGGTGCGGACCATGTCGTCGATCAAATCCTGCATTGGTTCAAACCTACAATAAATATAAATCCAAAGGCTTAGAAATTTTTTCAGTTTCGCTCGATAAAGACAAAAACGCATGGCTAGGTGCTATTCAGAAAGATGGTTTAGTTTGGGAAAATCACGTATCTGATTTAAACGGTTGGGATAATGCTGCTGCCGTTGAGTATAAAGTTCAAGGTATTCCGAAACAATATCTCTTAGACAGAACAGGCAAAATTATTGCCATCAGTGAAGACGGCGGTAGTTTGGAAAGTGCCATTGAAAAGGCGATTCAATAGTTTGGTTTAGTTTGAAAAATTATTAATTTTGTAAAAAATTAAAAAATTAAGGAAACTATTACCGTTCGTACTACCCAAAATAAATTTGTTAGGGCATCTCAGTTTAGAACCAATTCTCGGGGCAATACCTTTAGAAGATATGTATATACTCATGCATCCACTTCGGCAAATATTAGTTGTCAATCCAGATCATCCGTATTTTGCGCAAATGAAGTTGAAATAACTAATTACTTTTATTTTAGTAAACAATTAGCTAATTCGTAGATTCTTAATTCAAATCACTTATTTATTTCTTATCCTTAAAAAACTTGTAACCCGTATTGTCGGTTTGAATTCCAGAAAACACACGGTAAGCAATTTTTTTTTAAGTCTAATTCTTTCTTATTCTTTAGTTTTAACTACTGCATGCCCACCAAATTCGTTTCGCAATGCTGCTACAACCTTACCTGAAAATGTATCTTGAAATTGCGAACGGTAGCGCATCATTAACGAAAGTGCAATAACCGGCGTTGGTACTCCCATATCTAAAGCTGTTTCTAAAGTCCATTTGCCTTCACCCGAAGAATTCATAACACCTGTGATAGCATCAAGTTTAGCATCTTTTGAAAAAGCATCTTGCGTAAGTTCCATCAACCAACTGCGCACTACCGAGCCATTATTCCAGAGTTTTGCAACATTTTCAAAATTATAACCAAACTCCGAACGCTCTAAAACTTCAAAACCCTCTGCTATGGATTGCATCATACCGTATTCAATACCGTTGTGCACCATTTTTGCAAAATGCCCCGAACCGGCAGCACCACAATACAAATAACCATCTTTCACAGCAATGGCTTTAAAAAGTGATTCGACAAAACTAAAAACTTCTGCATCACCACCAACCATAGCACATACACCATCTTTTGCACCGCTTGTGCCACCGCTTGTACCACAATCTAAGAAACAAATATTGTGTTCTTTTAAATGATTGTAGCGTTTAATCGAATCTTTGTAGTGCGAATTACCACCGTCTATCACAATATCGTTTGCATTTAAATGTGGTATCAAACTTTCAATCACACCATCCACAATTTTTCCCGAGGGCACCATCAACCAAATCACGCGACGTTCGTTGCCAAGTGCTACAATCAGTTTTTCGACGCTATCAACGGCAGTAATGTATTCTTCTGTCTGAATTTTTTCAACACTTTGAGCATTCACATCTTGAGCAACAACAGTGAATTTATGTTTTTTAATATTAATGGCTAAATTATAACCCATTTTGCCTAAACCAATTAATCCGATTTTCATAAGAATTTATTTTTGCGTAAATAAACGAAAATATTAAGAGTTTAAATGGGAATAATTAATTTTTTTTTAACGCTTCCGCAAAAAATGAATTTTAATTTTGTAAGGATTAAAAATTAATTCAACTAAACACACAATTTATGAAATTTCTAAAATTTTTACTTCTCTCTTTTACGTTTTCATTATTTTGTGCGTGCTTACCTGTTGAGTATAAATTTTCAAAAAATTATACCGATAAATTAACGATTAATCAACCTTTTGTTGTTTTCGATTTTCGGACAACTGATTTAGATAATCCAAACTTAAAAGAAGCAATAAGAGAAGTTCTTATACAGCGAAAGCTTAAGTTCGATACTTTAACGCTCACACCGCTCACTTACTTCACACAAAAAGATGTTTCAGGCAAAATATTTAGTCATAATTCTGATTACGTTTTTGTTGTATCACCGCTTGAAAATAAATTTGGTCATGTTAAAGAAGGCGCAATTCTTTCTACTCAAGAGTATCTGATGGAAATTAGAAAAAATTATGACAGCGTAGAAATAAAAAAATGTATTCTGAAAATTCCTCTATACAATAAACCTTCAGACATCATTCAAATAGAGCAAATAAGGCACGCGCTCAATCAATTTTTAGATTATTAACAAATTATACTTTTAAACTTGTTTTTCTAAAAATTCGTAATTACTGAATGATTGCGTATTTTCGCGGAAATTTTTTGTGAATGATTGTTGTTACAGGCGCTTATGGTTTTATTGGAAGCTGCATGATTGCGCACTTAAACAAGTTAGGAATTAACGACATTATCGCTGTTGATGATTTAACAGCGTTTAACAAAACGCCTAATTTAATCACTAAAAAGTGCTGCAAAGTAATTGATCGCGCTATTTTTTTAGATTGGTTTAAAGAAAATCCGCGCGATGTACATTGCGTTTTTCATTTGGGCGCGCGTACAGACACTACCGAAACGGATTACCGATTGCTCGAAAAACTAAACGTTGAGTATTCTAAAAGTCTTTACAAACTTTGCGAAAAACGCGCTATTCCTTTTTTATACGCATCGAGTGCAGCCACGTATGGCGATGGTGAATTGGGTTTTTCGGATGCCAAACAAGAAAATGTTTTGAAACTCAAACCACTCAATGCGTACGGCGTTTCAAAAAATGAATTTGATAAGTGGTTGTATAAACTTTCTAAAAGTAAACCACAAAATACTTTTTGGGCGGGATTTAAGTTTTTTAATGTTTACGGACCAAATGAATATCACAAAGGACGTATGGCTTCGACGGTTTACCATTTTTACCATCAAATTTTAAAAGAGCGGTCGGTTACATTATTCGAGAGTCATAAAAAACAAATAGCAAACGGCGAGCAACAGCGCGATTTTATCTACATAAAAGATGTATTGAATATTTTGGAATGGTTTATGAAAAACCATAAAATTATTCCTTCGGGCATTTACAACGTTGGTACAGGCAAAGCGCGCAGTTTTAACGATGTGGTTAAAAATGTTTTTAATAGTTTGAACGTGCCTGAAAAAATTACTTACACACCCACGCCGAAAGATATTCGCGACAATTATCAATATTTCACCGAAGCTGATACGCGTAGATTGCGCAATATTGCGGGTTACACAAAATCGTTTACAAGTTTAGAGGAAGGCATTGAAGATTATGTAACGCATTATTTGCGCGGAACGCGCTATTTGTAATGGTTAATTGAACCATGCGGATTAACTATTAAATTTATGATATTAAAAACCATTGAAGCGCACATTCAAGTTGCCCAAAAGATTCATTTGTTAGAACCCTATGTTCAAGAAATGTGCTTGGTGTGTTTAAATGCTCTACGAAACGGCAATAAAATAATTCTCGCTGGAAACGGAGGCTCTGCCGCTGATGCACAACACATTGCTGCGGAATTAGTCGGCAGATTTACAGCCGAACGCCG
Source organism: Saprospiraceae bacterium (assembly GCA_043758385.1). Classification (GTDB taxonomy): domain Bacteria; phylum Bacteroidota; class Bacteroidia; order Chitinophagales; family Saprospiraceae; genus JAAFJT01. Next base: position 62,933 of record JAYVNP010000143.1, on the reverse strand, counting down.
CGCATTAGGAGCTATTGCTTTAACAACCGATACTTCCATTCTGACATCAGTCGGTAACGATTACGGATTTAATTTTATTTTTGCGCGACAAATTCAAGGACTTGGTAAATCAGGCGATATTTTTATTGCTATTTCAACGTCTGGTAATAGCGCAAATATTATTGAAGCGGTCAAAGAAGCACACATTCAAGGTGTGAAAACGATTGGTTGGTTGGGAAAATCGGGCGGAGAATTAAAAACCTTAGTTGATTTACCACTCGTTATTGATTCGGACGACACAGCACGCATTCAAGAAATGCACATTTTAATTGGTCATATTTTGTGCGAGTATATTGACAAAAACCTCTAAGGATTTTAAAATCTACACTAAACAATCTTCATCAATTTGTGGAATAATTATTTTTTTTTTATTTATGTTTAGCATATTGATTAAATTAATTACATTTGTGATGTTAATTATCTACTGATCTATTCAACCTTATTCACTTAAAATTTTCTCAAAATGAAAAATGTATTTTTACTCGCTGTATTAATTAGTTTTTTTGTAAATTCATCATCGGCAAGCGTTGCCTTCAATCCAAACCATTTAAATACAGGAAATTCAAAAATTCAAAATTCCGGAATTTTTGATAAACAACTTTTTACAGCTGAAGACATTATTAACAGCGACAGGAAAACCATCGAAACTAAAATTGGAAAAAAACTATCGTTCAAAGAGCGCATCGTTTTAGGCATTGTTAAGCACCAACTTAAAAAAGCAGAAAAAAAGGGGAAACTAGCTGAGGCTTGGAAAGAAACATCGGGGGATACAGGTTCAGATTTAATTATAGGTGTTGTTTTGGGAGTACTTTTGGGTCTAATTGGAGTTTTGATTGCTTACATCATTGGAAGAAAGGATATAATCAAAGGGTCATGGTATGGTCTTTTAGCAATAATTGCATTGGTATTAATAATTTACGTGATAGCTGCTGCTAAAGTCAAATAGTACATAATTTTCGGCTTAAAATTATACCACTAAATGCGCTATCCAATCCTCAACGGATAGCGCATTTTTTATATCGTGCTCACCAATCTTAGTTCTTACCAATTTGGTTAAATATGCGCGAGAATTACAAGCTAAACCAAAATCGTTTGCTAAAGAACGAATATAAGTGCCTTTAGCACATTCCACTGAAAAATCTACTTGAGGTGTTTCAAAATTTAAAATTTCAAAAGAATTAATGCGCACGTTGCGCGGTTCAATTTTAACTTCAATGCCTAAGCGCGCCGATTTATACATTGCTTCACCATCAACTTTTATGGCGGAATATATGGGTGGTAGTTGTTGAATATCGCCCAGAAACGAATGTGTTTTTTCTTTTAAGAAATTTAGAGTGAGGTGCGCAGTAGTTGCAAATGCGTTGGGTTCTGTTTCAGCATCGAAACTTGGCGTTGAAGCACCGAAAGTAAAAGTACCTGTATAGGTTTTATCTAAACCCATAAAAGAATCAATCTCTTTTGTTTTTTTTCCGACACAAACAATTAATAAACCCGTCGCCAACGGATCTAAAGTGCCGGCATGACCTACTTTAATTTTCTTATCGCCTGTAATTTCGCGCAGTTTGAAACGCAATTTGTTGATCACATCGAACGATGTCCAATGTAAAGGTTTATCAACCAAAAGCATTGCGCCGTCAGTTTTTAATTGGTTAATGTCGAAAAGTAACTGAGTATTCAAATTAATTAATGACTAAATTAACTTTCATCATTATCAGAGCAATAATAAATAAGCCGAGAATAATTCGATAAATGCCAAAAATTTTAAATCCGCGTTCGCTGAAGAAGGAAATAAATGAACGGATGGCTAAAAAAGCAACAGTGAATGCAACCACATTGCCAATAATTAAAAGAAGTGCTTCATCGAAACCAATTGGATTAGCAATGCCAGCTTTAACTGATTTGTAATATTCGTAACCATCTTTTATAGATGCTGCAGCCATAGTTGGGACAGCTAAAAAAAATGAAAATTCGGCGGCGCGTTTGCGCGTTAATCCTTGCGATAATCCACCAACAATGGTTGCAGCTGATCGCGATAATCCTGGAAAAATCATTGCTAAAACTTGAAAGCAGCCAATGATGAATGCTTTCGGAAAATTGACTTCTTTGCTGTTATTACTCGTTTCGTTTTTCTTGAAGAAATCATCAATGAAAAGCATGATGATGCCGCCTACTACTAATACTATTGCAATTGTGAGTGGACTTTCTAAAAGTGCTTTAATATGTTTATAAAAAAGCAAACCAAAAATCATAGCCGGAATAAAACCAACGAATAAACGGAGATAAAAATTAAAATCTTGGAAGAAATTTTTATAATAAATGACGACTACAGCCAAAATTGCTCCAAACTGGATAACGACTTCAAAAAGTTTTACAAATTCATCTTTCTGAATTCCCATTATGGATGAAGCGATTACCATGTGTCCGGTTGAACTAACGGGTAAAAACTCGGTTAAGCCTTCAATGATGGCAAGAATTATGGCTTGAATATATGACATTGCTTGTACTTTGAGCTTTGAGCGAGCAGCTGTAATTTTTGAGTTCTTTTCTAATTCAATGAGTCTCAAAACTTAAAGCTAACAGCGCATAGCTATTTAAAAGTTGGTTAATTTAGGAAGTAGATTACGCAGCAGTTTTTGAATTGTCTTTCACGAAAATAGCATAAACGACGACGAATAAACCCGCGATAATTAAAAAAGGCGCGAGTATAATGCGAATCGGACTATAAATAATACTTTCATCCCAAACATCGGGAGAAGGCATTGCGCCACCAGACATACATATAAAACCGAGTGCCATAACAGTAATGCCGATAAGTGCCCATTTATAATTTTCGCGACCTATGATTAATTGATCTTCTTTTTTGCCGAAAAATCCTGTTCCTTTTTTAGTGCGTAAACTCGGGGTGTTAGCAGCAACGTTGGTAGTGCGTGTTGCAGTGGTTTTATTTTGAGAAGCAACGTTTTGATCTGTACGAGGGGTTTGCTGCTGTGCAGAATTTTGATTCTGATCAGTCGAACGCTGTCTTGTTGTCTTAGCCATGTGTAATTTACAAAATTATAAACTTATAAAACTTTATTTAACGCGAAATTATTTCTTTGTTGCAAGGGCAAAGTTAAAATTATTAGTTTTAAAATTTGCATCGTTTTAAAAAAATTCAATTATTGGTTTAATATAAATCGTTGAGGCGCATTTTTAAATATTTATTGACGACATAAACGGTACTCAACAGACTTATTACAACGCCCAAAACAATAACGCCGACAAACAACAAAACGGTTTCCGAATTCACTAATTTTAAATTTGTAAATGAAAATTTATTTTTCGAGAACCAACCGATGCCGATAAGGAGCATTAATGCCAATAACGAACTGATGAGACCGTTAACAATACTGCGCACTAAGTAAGGTTTTGTTATGAACGACCACGACGCGCCAACAAGTTCCATATTTTTTATGAGGAATCTATCGGAGTATAAATTGAGGCGAATAGTATTGTGTATGAGTGTGATGGAAACAATAACGAAGGCAAAAGCTAAAAATAAAGCGACGAGTGTAATTTTATAAATGTTTTCCGCAAGTTCGCTCAGCACACTTTTATCTAAATACACATCGCTGACAGAAGGAAAGGCTTTTATTTTTATCTGCAAAGCATCCCATTGTTGTTCGTTCATGGCATTGCCCGAAAAATTGAGAATAAATGAATTAAAATTTGGAATCGGACCATCTTTCAGTAATTTAGCTTCTTCCGGAAACTGCCGACTCATATTGGCAAAGGCTTCTTCTTTCGATACAAACTTTAACGAACCAACAGTTGTTAGAACATTATCGGATTGTAAAAAATTTTTGAGATTGGCAATTTCTAACGTATCTGCATCGTTTTTAAGTTCAATCATCAGCGTAAGTTGCTCTTGCTCGTTTTGCATCAGTTGTTTAATATACAACAAAACCGAACCGCACAAACCAACCAAAAAAAGTACAAGCGCAACACCCAAAATAGAATACAAATAATTGGCTTTCCGTCGTTTCATAGTATAATAAAAGAAATAGAATTTGAGAAAATGAGCGTTTTTGAAATCGTTTATAGGATTTTAAGAAAGTTCTAACAGGACAAAAGTAACATTATGCCAATTGTTACGCTATAAAATATTAATTTTGTTGTCTTAATAAAAAATTTAACATTAGTGTCCAAGAATTTAGTCATCATTCCAACATATAATGAAAAGGAAAACATTGAACGTATTATACGCGCCGTGTTTAACTTGGTTACGCCTTTTCACGTTTTGGTAGTTGATGATGGTTCACCCGACGGAACTGCTACAATTGTAAAAAAACTGGCAACTGAATTTGTTAACCGTCTATTTATTTTGGAGCGAAAAGGAAAATTAGGTCTTGGAACGGCATACATCGCGGGTTTTAAATGGGGGATAGAAAAAAATTACGATAATATCGCGGAGATGGACGCAGATTTTAGTCACAGCCCAAAAGATTTAGTACGCTTGGTTGATGTGTTGGATAAAAATGAAGCTGATGTTTCAGTTGGTAGTCGTTACGTAAAAGGTGGCGATGTAAAAAATTGGTCAACTTACCGAATTTTTTTATCGTATGGCGCGTCAATGTACGTTCGAATTGTGACATCGATGCCTGTTAAAGATCCAACAGCAGGATTTGTTTGTTACAAGCGCATTGTTTTAGAAACGATTGACCTAACAAAAATTCGGTTTATTGGTTACGCGTTTCAGATAGAAATGAAATTTGCTTCGTATAGTTTGGGTTTTAAAATAGCCGAAGTTCCAATTAAATTCGTTGATAGGGTAGAGGGCGTTTCTAAAATGAATATGAGCATTTTTAGTGAAGCGATTAATGGTGTTTTAAAAATGCGTTGGCGGAGTTTTTTTGAATCGTATGCGAATAAAAATAAAGAAAATTTAAGTTTAAAACGCACAGCGCAAAGTACAAAATAATATTTTCTATCTATTTCAGGGTTTAGAAATGAACACTTAACATTTTTGTTTCAAGGGTTCAAAAATGTATCTCTACTATTGTCACTTATCATTTTTTTTATGTATTGGCTCGTCAAATCAGAACCCGAATCGTACGCGATAGAAACTTTCCAAAAAGATAAAACGGTTATTTGGGACGGTGTACGCAATTATACTGCGCGCAATAATTTAAAATCTATGATTTTAGGCGATGTGTGCGTTTTTTACAGGAGCGTTACTAAACCCGCTGCGATTGCGCTTTGTAAAGTCGCTCAAGAATATTTTCAAGACCCGACTACGGATTTGCCTGCTTGGGTTTCGGTTAAATTAGAATTTGATAGTCTTTTTAATAACGAAGTTTCGCTCACTTCCATAAAAGATAATCCTGATTTAGCAAATATGATATTGATTAAACAAAGTCGCTTATCTGTTCAACCACTTTCAGATTTTGAATTTGAAGAAATTATGAGAATGAGTGAAAAACTATAATTTTTTTAGTTCAAATTGTACAGATATCGAGTAAGGTCGCTTAAAAATGAAATATATTGATGCGGTGTATTAGCGATTGGTAAATAAATAAAAGGTTTTACTTTAAAACCTACTACGCTTGTAAAAGTCTAAGATTAGTTCATTTTAATACGCCCCAGAATACCGTCTTAAAAACCATTCGATAGCTAAAAAGGAAGCGATGAGAAAAAACAACCATTTTTTATTCAACAGCGGTTCAGTTTGTGTGGTAGCGAAAAGCATGGGTTTAGTTTTTTTAGCAACAATAATTTGCGCTAATTGCTGTGCATTACTCAAAGGTAAACTCACCCCACCTGTTTGTTGACTCAACGCACGTAGAAAAGCATGATTTGCCGTTAAGTCTGTCAGTTCTAACTGAATAGCTTGCACGTTAAATCCTCCATCAGCTTCAAATTTTTGTCCGTTAAAATAAGTTGTTGCTTTGTAACGATAAAAATTGGCGGGTAACACTCCAATATTATAATCGTAGCTATCGCCGTTTTTATTCATTGTGTAGTTGTACTGCTCGCCTTTAGGGGTTGTAACAGTCAGCGTTACATCGGGTGTATTAATGCGCTGAAACGTATTATTATACAACTCGGCATTAAAATTTATGGTTTCATTTTCTCTGAACGATTGTTTTTCGGTAGTTACTTTAAACTTGCGCTTATCTTCTTTAACGCTCAGATACTGAATAATTTTTAAAAATAAATCGTCCGTAATGTCATTATTCTGATTTTGTGCGTAATTGAAGAGTCGCCACTTCCATAAACCTTCGGCGGCAATAATGCCAGTACGAATACCTTCGCTTTCACCTAAAACGATTAATGGAAAAGCCGTTTCAATTTTTCCTATTTTCTGATTATACAACGTTTGAGCGTTTCCCGTAACTTTAAAATTTCCGAAAGGCGCGGTAAGTGGTACAAAACCATTAATTTTTCTGAGGTTATCGTCCAGCTCGAACAAATTAAAATTATTGTTTAGAATTGCTTGCACATCGTTTGTTTGTTTGCCATCGCCCGATATACTTAAAATATTTTGTTGCGCTGCCAATTTTTTTAAATCTGTTTGCGTACCAACGATAAACAATCGTGGAATTTTTTTAGCATTTATTGCCGAAAAAAAAGCATCCGCGCCATTACTTAACGCCGGTAATTGGTGAAGCACTACAAAATCTATATTCGACACATCCATTTTAACTTCGCTGGCATAAGCCGTTGATAAATTATAATTTTTATTCTGTGACAATGCTTCATTGAGCGCAGATACATCGGGATGCGGCGCAAGTGCTAAGAGTAAAATTTTTGTGCGCGCATCGAGTACATCAATATAAAAGTCGCGCACATTATTCGATGTTGTAGATTCACCACTGACTGTACTTATTGTTGCACGATAATGATTTACACCAGCTTCAGTCGCTTCAATTGTAATTTCTTTGGTTGCAAAAAAATCGGGACTATTTATATTTATAGCCTGCGGAGTACCAACTGTTCGCGCTGCACCATTCGCATCGAGTTTCTGAACGGTTAAATTTGTATTCGCACCGTTGCAATTAAACGCAGCAACATCTATTTGTACGTTAAATTTATCGCTCAAATAGACGATAGAGTTACTTAATACGCGTTTAACAGCAATATCTTTTTTAGGTGTAGTATCGCCAACAGTTAAAGTGTAAATAGGCGATTTTAAATTTTTTGCATTATACAACGGATTAGTACCTTCGTTATAAATACCATCACTCGCTAAAACAATTCCAGCGACATTATTTTCAGAAAAATTATCCGTCACATAATCTAAAACTTCCGACATATTGGTCAGTTTATCGTTTTGCGAAGCATTGAAACCATTGCGCACACGCTCACCAAAACTTAATTTTTTGACATCATAATTAGAGCCAAGCGTTGTTTCGAGTGCATTAAGTTTATTGATTACCGTTGTAGAATCGTTTATTGCTGTGCGCATACTGCCCGACGCATCTTGCGCAATGACAATAATAGGTTTTTTAATTTCGGTTTGCTGCGTTTTTATCATGGGCGAAAGCAATAAAAAACACAATGCGCTAACGGATGCAGCGCGCAAAAAATACAGCGCAGCACGTAAAGTTTTGGAAAGACTGTTAAATCGCGAATCGCGACGATACAACAAAACACTGAGCGCAATACCAACTGCTAAACAAACAAAAATAAATAACGGTGAGTATGATAGACTTAACATTAGAATCAATTACAAATGACGAATGACGCATTACGAATTTTTAGCCAATCGTAATTGCTAATCGTAAACGTTAATTTTAGTTTTTAGTTATCGTTTATAAAAAAATCGCGTAAATTTTAATTTGGCAACGCTGCAACGCTAACGTACGATTAAATCAATTTATCACATTCAAACGTAAAATTTGTTGCACTATTTGCGCGCATTATTAATATCGCTAAAATATGTTTCGAGCGAAAATAAAATGCTTAACCCAATAAAGCCCAAGTTATGATGAGCAACAGGCGATTGTATATAATTATCTTTAAACAAAATTTTGTGTATTTCAAATAAACAATAAGCAAATTTAAGCTGAACTTATCACAAATTTGTAAACACGTAAAATCAGACTTTTAATTTACCCAACTCTTTTTCTCTTGTTCAACGTGATACAAATTAACTTTCACGCCGTATTTACTCGTTAAATGTTTTGCCAACGCATCGGCAGAAAAAACAGAGCGATGTTGGCCGCCTGTACAACCAAAACTTACGGAAAGTTTATCGAAATTGCGCTCGAAATAAACTTCAACGGCTTTATCAACAATATTGTAAACATTATTTAAGAACGCATCCATTTCACCCGATTGTTTAAAAAAATCAATCACTTTTGCATCGCGTCCGGTCAGTTTTTTTAATTCTAAAACTCTACCAGGATTATCAATAAATCGGCAATCGAAAACAAATCCACCGCCATGTCCAGTTTGATCAACGGGATAACCCGTTTTTAAATATGAGAACGATTTAACGTCAATCTCCAAAGGACTGTGCGCATATTTTTTCTTATCGAAACCTTCAAATGCTTCGTTTTTGCAAATGAGTTCTAAACAACGAAATAACTCTGGCATTTTAACAGGTAGTTTTATCATGCCGAGTATCTGTTCCATTTGGTCAATCGCCGGCGGAATACTCATTATAAAATGTTCTTTGCGCTCATACAATCCGCGAAAACCATACGCACCAAGTGCTTGCAAGCAACGGATGAGTACAAAACCATAATATAAATCGGTAAAAAATGGGCGATCAACTTTAATATGGTTTTCAACGGCATCCAAATAGTGATTAAAAACAGTTCTTTTTACTTCTGTTGGTACTGCTCCGCGCGCTTGATATAAAAGCGACGCTACATCGTATTGCAACGCTCCTTTTCTGCCACCTTGATAATCTATAAAATAGGGTTTGCCATCTTTAATCATGATGTTGCGCGATTGAAAATCGCGGAATAAAAAATATTCGCTCTCGGCTAATAACAAATAATTGCAAAAGCGTTGAAAATCGTCTTCGAGTGCTTGTTCATCGAACGGAATTTTTACCAATTTTAAAAAATAATGTTTGAAGTAATTCAAATCCCAAAGCATACTTTGTTTATCGAACGCTGCACGCGGATAGCAAACCGAATAATCTAAACCTTCACCACCCAAAATTTGTAAATTTGCCAGTGCTGCAACACTTTTTTTGTATAAATCTATGAGTTCATTACTCCACTTTTCACCGCGTTGTGGCAATAAACCAAAAAGTTGTTGGTCGCCGAGATCTTCTTGCAAATACACGCCGTCGCGTAAATTTTCGGCAAAAATTTCAGGTACAGGTAAATTTTTATTCCAAAAGTGTTGCGTAAACCGAATGAACGCGCGGTTTTCTTTGAAATCGGCACTGTAAGTTCCAATGGCAGTTTTGGTATCGCCAATAATTCTAAAATATTTTCTATCACTGCCCGATTGCGCGATTTGTTCTAATTTCGTCGCCTCTTCACCACTCCAATCTTTAAAAAGTTTAGGCAGTAATAACTGAAAGTTCTTCATAAAAAATAATGATTCTAAAAAAAATAGGCAGCAAATGTAAGAAACACGCGTTCAAAATGATGGAAAATTAAAAATTTAGTGCATAACTATTTGTGAAAGATGATTATTGTAACTTTTAGGAAAAAATAATTTCTTGATTAGTGCATTTTTTTTATGAAACATTAGCGAAACAAATAAAAAGTATTAATTTTGCACCCGCTTACGAATTTAAAGTTTGTGATTTCAAATCTCACTCAACAAACTTCAGTTTTATGGATAAATTAACTGCTTACGCAATACCTATTCGAGGTTTAAAAAATGGTGAGCATTCGTTTGTTTTTAAAATTGAAAAGGATTTTTTTGAGGCTTTTGAAAATACAGAATTTGAAAATCCTGCCTTCGATGTGAAACTTTTACTCGATAAGCACGATTCTTTTTTTGAATTGTTTTTTGATATTAAAGGTACGGTCGGGACAATGTGCGACAAATGCACCGCTTCGATAAATTTACCAATAGTTTGTAAAGACACTCTTAAAGTAAAATATACTGAGCAAAATGTTGTTGAAGACGCTGATATTGTTTTTATTTCGCCCGATACAACCATTTTCAATGTAGCGCAGTATATTTTTGAATTTATAGTTTTGGCGATTCCGATTTACAGAGTTTACAATTGCCAAAACCAAGAAGTTAAACCGTGCGATTTTGCCGCGCTAAAAACTTTAGAAGCACATATAGTTGATGAAGACGCTAAAGCTAAAGAAGCTGAGAGTAGTAATGCATTTAGTCAATTAAAAAATATTTTTAGTCAGAATTAATTAGTCATAGTTTTTGCGTTTTTAAAAGCGCAGTCAAAAATAAAATTGTTCAGTCATGCCAAATCCACGTAACCGCCACTCCAGAATGCGTAAACGCAATCGTCGCGGACATGATAAAGTAGAATTACCAACGCTTTCGATGTGCAAAACTACCGGCGAAACGCACTTGCGTCACAATGCCTACACACACGAAGGGAGTTTATTCCATAAAGGTTTAATGGTTATTAAAGCAAAAGTTAAAGCTGTCCCTGACGAAGAAGCGGGTGCGTAATATTCAGAAGGCAAATTACGAAAGGCAAATGTAAATATTGGTTTGCTTTTTGTAATTCGCCTCTTGAGATTTGAGATTTGCCTTTCTAAAAACTATTCTATGAAGTCTGTAGTTAACACTTCCAACGCACCTGCGCCTATTGGTCCTTACAACCAAGCTATAAAAGCAAACGGATTTATTTTCCTTTCTGGTCAAGTTGCTATTGAACCAGAAACAGGAATTGTAATTCTATCGAGCATAGCAGAAGAAACGCACCAAGTTATGAAAAATTTGCAGGCGGTTTTAAAAGCTGCGGATTCTAATTTAGAGAAAGTAGTGATGAGTACTATTTTTCTTTCCGATATGAATCATTTTAGTGTCGTAAACGAAGTGTATAGCACTTATTTTATTTCAAATTATCCTGCGCGCGCAACAGTAGCTGTAAAAACTTTACCCAAAAACGTTAATGTTGAAATTTCTTTCATAGCTGTCGAGTAAATTAGTTTGTGGTTGTTAGATTAAACGTTAAAAAAAAAGACTTTCTCTCGAAAAATAATCAACAACTATCAACTTCAACCATCAACTAAAAATGAAACGCATTCTATCCTGCATACAACCTACTGGAGATTTACATCTCGGAAATTATTTCGGTGCCGTAAAAAATTGGGTGGATTTACAAAATGATTACAAATGTTTTTACGGCGTTGTAGATAATCACTCAATGACTGCACCGTACATTGCTGAAAATTTGCGCGCCAACACTTGGAAGATGGCGTTTCAATTATTAGCATCGGGCATAAAACCAGAAAATTTATTTATTCAATCGCTCATACCGGAGCATACAGAATTGTGTTGGATTCTTTCATGCGTTACTGCAATGGGTGAACTTTCTAAGATGACGCAATTTAAAGATAAGCGTGATCAAATTGAATCGAGTGATAAACAGGCATTCATATCTTCGGGATTATTTTTTTATCCTGTACTACAAGCTGCAGATATTTTAATTTATAAAGCCGATTACGTGCCGATTGGAAAAGACCAAGAGCAACATTTAGAATTGAGTCGCAATATTGCTGCGCGATTTAATTTTCAATTTGGTATAGAGTATTTTGTACACCCTGAGCCTCTCTATACTGAAATTCCTAAGTTACTTTCTCCGGCAGACCCAACTAAAAAAATGTCGAAAAGTCTTGGAGAAAAGCATTACATCAATTTATTCGGCGATACGGAATTTATAAAAAAACAAATTAAAACGGCTGTTACGGATTCTGGCGAAAAACTCGAAGGCGTTATTGCGCCAGGTGTTCAGAATTTGTTTACGCTTTTAAAAGCGTGTGGTAAATCGGAAATGATTCCACATTTTACGGAGCAATATCATTCTGGATTGATTCGGTACAGCGAATTAAAAGCGACTGTCAGTGAAGCAGTTTTAGAATTAGTGGCACCATTCAAAGAAAGATTATTACTGATTGAGCACAACGCAGAAGAAACGAAAGAAATTATTCGCGACAACTCTGCTAAAATTCGTGAGACAGCGCGAGAAACTTTGCGCGAAGTAAAAGAATTGGTCGGGCTTCTACAATAATTTTTTCATTGTTCAAAAATATAAATCGTTGCTTTGGAAAAGTTAAATTTTTTAAATTTTCTTTAAAACGCAAACTAAATTTTTTGTTTTTTTTAATATTTATCCGAGTTTGCTATGGAATAATTAACTTGATTATCTTTTCGGTGGCTTTAGCGTTTGCATTCATGTAGCTCAAAAGAATATCCGCAGCTTTTTTTCGTGCTTCAATTTTCCATAATTTAATTATTATTTTCTGTAACTGCGCACTATTTTCAAAGCTAAAAGCACCACTGTTATCTGCAAAATATACTGCCTCGATAAATTTTTTATACTTCGGTCCGAAAATAATAGGTACGCCGAAAGCAGCAGGCTCTAAAGTGTTGTGAATACTTTTACCAAAACCACCCCCGATGTAAACAATATCCGCGTAACGAAACAAACTTGAAAGCAACCCGATATTATTAATGATGAGTACGCGCGAAAAATTATTTTTTTCGGAATATTTAGAATATAAAATTGAATGCGGAAATAATTTTTGAATATCATCTATGCGCGCATCTGAAACGCTGTGCGGTGCAATAATAAATTTCCAATCGCTGTAAACAGGATTATTAAACCATTCGAGAATAAATTTTTCATCCCGAAGCCAAGTGCTGCCACAAATAATAGTTTTAGAATTTTCAATGAAATTTTCAACAACCCAGTTTGTTTTATTTAGAGCAACATTTGCTAAGGCACGTTCAACACGCGTATCGCCGCAAACGGTAACATGAGTAAAATTATTTTCATTTAAAAGTTTAAACGATGTTTCATCCTGCAAAAAAATATGCGTAAAAAAACGCAACGCGCGATTCAAATACATTTTCTGAAAAGAAAAACCGCGCCAATTCGATTTTCTATACACAGCAGAAATAAGATACGTTGGTATTTTTTTTTGATGTAAAGTTTCTAAATAATGCCACCAGATATCGTACTTCACAAAAAAAACTAAAGTCGGTTGAATTTTTTCGATAAATTTTTGCGCGTTTTGTTTTGTGTCAAGTGGAAGGTACATTACCAAATTGGCGAGCGGCTCATTTTTGCGAATGTTATAACCCGATGGTGAAAAAAAAGTAAGTATTATAAAAGCATCAGGATATTTTTTTCGCAGTGCCTCTAAAACAGGTTTGCCTTGTTCAAATTCTCCGAGCGATGAACAGTGCATCCAAATTCGTGGGGAAGTAAAGATTGAAGGTTCTAAAGAATGAAAGTTTGTAGAAATTAATTTTTTATTTTCTTCATTTTTTATATTTTCATCCCTTCTCCCGTCAATCCATTCTTTCGCTTTCGGATTTTTTAACGCTGCAATGCGTATGGCAAAATAATAAGCACGTAAAATGAAATTATAAATCAGAATCATTTAGCAAAAATAAGGCTATACTTTTATCATTTAAGTATCGAGATTAAAATAAATGAATACCATTGAATTGTCAGCAGCAAAAGATTTGGTTCTTAATTTTTTCCAAAATTTTATGATGCTTAATATTTGTTATTTTGAATAAATGTCGTTATTTCGACTCTTTAATTTTTTTATTGTTTGATTACTTTAAATTAAATAATTTACTTTTCTTGCATTTTTTTAATTGAAAGCACTGAAACCAAGAATTGGTAAAAATTTTTTTCTATTTGGAAGTCCTTTAGTCCTTAAAATTTAATTTATGACCATCTTTTCAAAAATAGTTTCAGGAGAAATTCCTTGTTACAAAATTGCCGAATCAGATCAGTATCTCGCTTTTTTGGATGTTCGACCTGCCAAACGCGGACACACGCTGTGTATTCCTAAAATTGAGAACGACTATATTTTTGACTTATCCGATGAGGCGCTCGCAGGTTTAATGGTTTTTTCTAAACAGGTTGCTAAAGCCATTGAAAAAGCAATTCCTTGCAAACGCATCGGTGTAGCTGTCGTAGGACTTGAAGTGCCGCACACGCACATTCATCTTATTCCGATAGATAGTTTAAAGGATTTAAATTTTGGAAACCCTCTAACTTTAACAATAGAAGAGTTTATTGAAGTACAATCGAAAATAATTTCTAAATTTTAAGAAAATAAGTTTTTAGGTGGTATATTTGGCAAAATTAAACTTTTTAAAAAAGTTATTATGCTGCCCTACCTACTAATAATTCTTATTTTGTTATTTTGGTTTTCAGTCACCACCATTCAACAAGGAACTGTTGGTGTTGTAACATCTTTCGGAAAATACAGTCGTGTGTTGCGTCCAGGTTTAAATTTCTTAATTCCAGGAATTGAAACAGTATCGAAACGCATCTCTGCACAGAATCGCTCTATTGAAATTGAGTTTCAAGCCATCACGCAAGATCAGGCAAATGTACATTTCAAGGCACTCATAATTTATGCTGTCAAAAACGATTCGGAAGAATCCGTCGTTCGTGCCGCCTTTAAATTTGTGGATGACAGAAATTTTATGCAATCGCTTATTCGTTCCGTTGAAGGTTCGGTGCGTGGTTATGTTGCAACGCGCAAACAAGCAGAAATTTTGAGTTTACGCCGTGAAATTGTTGCCGATTTAAAAGACCAACTTGATCATGTTTTAGAAGATTGGGGATATCATTTAATGGATTTACAACTCAACGATATTACTTTTGATGAAGAAATTACGCGCTCAATGGCTAAAGTTGTGGCGTCGAATAATTTAAAAGCAGCTGCCGAAAATGAAGGTCAAGCCTTGCTCATAACTAAAACAAAATCGGCTGAGGCAGATGGAAATGCGATTCGTATTTCAGCAGAAGCTGAACGTACAGCTGCACAATTGCGCGGACAAGGTGTAGCACTTTTTCGTGAAGAAGTGGCACGCGGTATGGCATCCGCAGCGCGAGAAATGGAAAATGCCAACGTTGATTCCTCTATACTTTTGTTTGCAATGTGGACGGAAGCGATTAAAAACTTTGCAGAGCAAGGAAAAGGAAATGTTATCTTTTTAGACGGCTCAACTGACGGGATGCAGAAAACAATGAAAGAGATGATGGGACTTAGCTCACTCCATAATGATATGAAAAAATAAAATAGTTTTGAGTTGTCCGTGGATAGTTAAAAGTTTAGAACACTCACTGGCTATCAACCAACAACCAACAACTATCAACTAAATTTATGATTTTAAATGAAGAAAATAAACGCGATGCCTTTTCGCGTTTATTAGTCATTATGGATGAATTGCGCGCAGGTTGCCCTTGGGATATAAAGCAAACTTGGCAAACTTTGCGCAATTTAACAATTGAAGAAACGTATGAACTTGCCGATGCTATCACTGAAAACGATGCAAAAGGAATTCAAGAAGAACTTGGCGATATTTTTTTGCATCTCGTTTTTTATGCAAAAATAGGAGAGGAGCAGAAACTTTTTGATGTGGCTGACGTGCTAAACAGCGTTTGTGAAAAACTTATTGCGCGTCATCCTCATATTTATGGCGACGTAATAGTTAAAGATGAAGACGAAGTAAAGCGCAATTGGGAAAAATTAAAACTCAAAGAAGGCAAAAAAGGTGTGCTTTCGGGCGTGCCAAAATCTTTGCCTGCCATGATAAAAGCATACCGAATGCAAGAAAAAACGGCGAAATTTGGTTTTGAATGGGAGAACGCCACGCAAGTTTGGGATAAAGTAAAAGAAGAAATTGAAGAACTTCATGAAGCCATTGCCGAAAAAAATACTGCGCATATTGAAGATGAGTTTGGCGATGTCCTTTTTTCTTTGATTAATTATGCGCGTTTTTTAAATATTGATCCAGAAAATGCACTCGAAGGCGCAAATAGAAAATTCAAACGCAGATTTGAATACATTGAAAACAATACAAAAAAATCACTTTCCGATATGACTTTATCTGAAATGGATGCTTTATGGGACGAAGCAAAAAAATTGGAACAGAAATAGTTCATAATGACCTTATTGGTTTATTTGAAATGAAAAAACAACCATAATACAACCAATGCCATTAACTATTAAAGATTTCGAATTAAATTCTGATCTAAAAATTACAGGGGGAAAATTGGGTGAGTGATTTAAAATCATTACTTTTATCCCAAAATATTCATCAATGAAAAAAATAATAATAGCCATCTTTGCTTTTTGCGTTTTTAAAAATGTAGAAGCGCAAGTCATTACTTCAACTCAAATTGATTCTTTGGTTGAAAAAGTTTTAAAAACTTTCGATGTGCCCGGCATTGAAGTGGCTGTTATAAAAGATGATAAAGTTATTCACGCGAAAGGTTACGGTGTTCGCTCTTTAAGAACGAATAAAAAAGTAGATGAGAATACAATCTACGGTGTGGCATCGAACAGTAAAGCGTTTACAAGTGCTGCACTTGGAATGCTCATTGATGAAAAAAAATTAAAATGGGATGATAAAGTAACCGATTACATCCCTGAGTTTAAATTATACAATCCTTATGTGACGGATGAGTTTACGATTCGCGACCTACTGACGCACCGTAGCGGAATGGGTTTGGGTGCCGGCGATTTGATGATGTTTCCAGACTCGAATAATTTTACGAAAGCTGATATTATTCATAACTTGCGGTACTTAAAGCCTGTTTCGAGTTTTAGAACCAAATACGATTACGACAACAATTTATACATCGTCGCAGGTGAAGTGATTGCGCGCGTTTCTGGAATGTCTTGGGAAGATTTTGTAGAACAACGTATTATGAAGCCACTCGGAATGACGCACAGTGCAGCATCAATATCAAGATTGAAGGACAGATCGAACATGGTTTCACCGCACGCGCCCGTTAATGGGAAAGTTGAAGCTTTAAGTATTGATTGGAGCGAAACGGCAAACGCTGCCGGTGGGATAGTGACGAATGTCATGGATTGGTCGAAATGGTTAATTATGCAGATGAACAATGGTAAATATGGTGATAATCTTGAAAAAAGATTATTTTCTGAAGAAGTTCACGATGAAATGTGGTCTCCTCAAACTATTATTCCTTCGCGTGCAACACCACCTTACAACACGCACTTTGCAAGTTATGGTTTGGGTTGGTTTTTAAGCGACGTTAAAGGTTATAAGCAAGTGACGCATACCGGTGGATTAGCGGGTGTGGTAACTCAAGTTACACTTTTACCCGAATTAAAATTAGGCATTTTAGTTTTTACAAACCAACAAGTGGGTGCAGCTTTTACAGCGATAACAAATACAATCAAAGATTCGTATCTCGGAATTTCGGGTTTTGACCGCGTAAAACAAATGAAAGATCGGGTTGATAAAGGCGAAGCAGAGGTTAAAAAAATTAATGCAGATGTACAAAACGAAATTGATTCTCAACAAAAAAGTGTTTCTATTAAACCCGATTTGAACATTATTTTAGGTAAATATTCTGATAAATGGTTTGGCGATGTGGCAATAACTAATACTAATGGTAAACTACGTTTTAGTTCTGCGCGCTCGCACAAACTAAATGGCGATGTCTTTTTTTACAAAGCAGATACGTATATTGTTCGGTGGGATGATAGAAGTTTAGATGCAGATGCGTTTTTACAATTTACACTCGATGCTCGAGGCAAAGCTGAGGGTTTAAAAATGAATGCTATATCGCCTTCAACAGATTTTAGTTTCGATTTTCAGGATTTGGAATTTATGAGGAGCAAATAAGTTTAACTGAAGCTAAAATACGGATTATTCTTACGTAAAAAACAAAAGGCAAAACAGAATTTATTCTATTTTGCCTTTGTTTTGTGATCTAGTCGGGATTCGAACCCGAGACCCTTTGATTAAAAGTCAAATGCTCTACCAGCTGAGCTACTAGATCAAATTATCTGTTAGTTGCTTAAAGCGGTGCAAAATTAGACACAAAAGTTCATTTATCCAAACGTTATTTAAAAAAAGATGGAATGTTTTTAACTTAACTGTAATTGCAACTGATTTGAAACGGGTAAAACAGCATTCGTATTAAAGTTTGAAACACAAACACCTAATAATCTAATTTTACCGAACTCAGAATAATGTTGATGAAGCAAGGTTTTAGTTTCTATCCAAACAGAATTAAATTCTGATATTGCATTCTGAAGTGTGTGTGAACGTGTGAACACGCGAAAATCCGTGTTCTTGGCTTTTAAAGTAATCGTCTTACCAGATTTAGAATATTTATTCAGGGTTGTAGTCACCTTTTTAACAATCGGCTCTAAATTATTGAGCATATCGTCAATCGAGTCAATATCACTCATAAAAGTTTCTTCTGCGCCAATACTTTTTCGTGGGCGATCAGGATTTACGTCTGAGGTTTCTATGCCTCTACAAATTTTGTAGTAATGCGCGCCAACTTTCCCGAAAACTTTCATTAAATCAAATTCACTCCAAGCGCGTAAATCTGCACCATTTTTAATATTGAGCAATTTCATTTTTTTTTCGGTCACTTCACCGATACCATGAAATTTTTCAATGGGTAATTTATTTAAAAAAAAATCTGCATCATTTGGTGTAATAACCGTTAACCCATTTGGTTTTTTATATCCCGAAGCTACCTTAGCTAAAAATTTTGTCGTCGAAACGCCTGCGGATGCTGTTAACTGCGTTTGTTGAAAAATTTTATGTCGAATTTCTTCTGCAATGCGCGTAGCTGATTTAATACCAAATTTGTTCTCAGTAACATCTAAATAGGCTTCATCTATGCTGAGCGGCTCAACCCAATCGGTGTATTCTAAAAAAATATTTCTAATAATTTGGCTCGCTTCTTTGTAGCTTTCGTATTTACCGCGAACAAAAATTAAATGTGGGCACAATTGCAAAGCACGCGACCCAGGCATGGCTGAATGTACACCAAATTTTCTGGCTTCGTAGCTCGCTGCTGCAACAATACCGCGCCTACCAGAACTTCCTACTACAATAGGTTTGCCACGAAGTGATGGATTATCGCGCTGTTCAACGCTTGCAAAAAACGCATCCATATCAACATGAATTATTTTTTTCATCTTAAAAAAGATTTTAAAAAACAAATTTGTTTAAAAACACCCTAAATTACGTAACAAAGTTAGAGAAATAGATTTAATTAAACAAATTGTTTTTTAAAAGAAACGTCCTAACTTAAGTTTTAAATCATTTTTTAGTTTTTATGGTGCATAAATCCCAAAAAAATTTACTTAGTTATTTAATTTGGAGACCGATTATAATTTTTTTCAAAAATTTTTAGTTAAATTTTAAAATAAAATAGGTAGATAGATGCAGAAAATAGTAAATTTGTGAACTTACTATTTTTAACTATTATGAGAAATATATTCACTTTACTCTTTTTGTTAGGAGTCTCTCTTACTTCTATTACAGCAACCACATTAATTGTTGGTACTGCATCCGTGTATTCCGAAAATTTTGAAGGAAAAAAAACGGCGAACGGCGAAACTTTTTTACATCAAAATTTAACTGCGGCACACCGTACTTTACCGTTTGGTACTTATGTGCGCCTTACACGCTCAGACATTGGCAAGTCTGTTATTGTAAAAATAAATGATAGGGGTCCCTATGTCAATAATTGCATCGTCGATATTTCTTCGGCAGCTGCCAAACAATTGGGATTTAAACATTACGACAGCGAATATGAAGTACAATTAGAGGTCGTTAATCCAGATGATTTGAGTAGTACAATTGTAGAAAATGTACCAAAAATTTTTAGTGATAGTCAAAACCAAAAACGCAATAATACCTATACTAGTGAACTTGCTTTGCGTAAAATTGAAAAAATACCAGCCGAGTATGCTTTTAAATCTGTTCATAGTCCTAAAATTATAGTTACTCCAAAAGCTATACGAACTGATTCAAAGTCTAATAATGTACGAACGGTATCAAAACCTGAATCCATTACTAAAGCACATTTTAAATTAGTCAATTACGATATTTCTGTTCATAGATTTGGTGTTCAAGTGGCTTCATTAAAATTGAAATCGAACGCGATAGGTACAATTTCTGAATTGAAAAATCAAGGTATCAACGATGTATTTTTGAATATCAAGACGACATTCACCAATGATACATTATTTATCGTGATTGTTGGTGAATACGCGAGCTTTAAAATGGCAGAGCCTCGTTTGAAAATGTTGAAAGATAAAAAAATTGGCGGATTTATTGTAAAACTGTGAGCTATAAGAGATGAGTCTTGAACTGCAATTCGCGAGTAGAATTAAAGCTCAAAACTGATACTGAAAGCTATCTCGGTGTCAGTGCGCCACTCAATCGCAATAATTCTATTTCTGCAATTTTAGCATCGTATTTGGCAGCAATCAATCGGGAAAGACCGTTTTCATAGATTTGTTGGAAAGTATTGAGTTCTAAAATAGTAGAGCGACTCAATCGAAAACGCTCCATGGCAATTTCTATACTTTGTTTGGCGACGATGAGGTTTTCTACTTCAGATGCCAAAATGGCTTTGGCGTTTATAAAATATTGGTATTGCAAACGTAAATTTTCATCAAGATAATAATTGAGTTGGTCTTTTTGTATTTTGTAAGTGGCTAAATTAATTTTAGCGTTCTCAATTTGACGCGAAATATTTTTACCTTCGTAAATCGGTAATGAAAAATTGACGTTAGCTGCGAGCGTAGCATTTTGATTGACGAGCGTTAGTCCAGCGTTATTATCCGTTCTACCGACTAAAAATGTGGGGTTGAAGCTAATAGTAGGTTTTCGAAGGGCTTCAACTTGTTGTAAAACAATGTATGAGGTAGCTTCTTGGTGTTTTAAAACATCATTCTGGATATTGCTGGCATGGGCATTAGTTTGTAAATCGGTTAAATTGTAAGTGTTAGAGACAAGTGAATCGATGAACTGTGCATTCGGCGGACTGTTAGAAATCATTAACTGATACAGCTGCGTTTTTCCAACCCCAATGAGTTGTTGTTGCCGAAGAAGTTGTGTGCGCTGAATTTGCAGATCGGATTGTGTTTGAAGCACATCCAATCGGTTGCCGCTACCAATATCTAAACGCGATTTTGCCAATTGTGCGCGCTCTTCGTAATAGTTGAGTTGTTCTTTAAACGCGTTATAGAGTTCTTGTTGGCGAATAATATTGTAGTAACTGCGCATAATATCGTAAATAACCTGCTCGATATTTACTCGTATATTGAGGTCGGCTATGTTTTTTAGTTCGCCGAGGCGGGTAAACTCTAAATGATTTATTCTGCCGTTATACAAAATATAATTGCCTTGCAAACCCGCATTTAAAACATTGCCGTAAAAAACTTTGCTAATGCCAGTGTTGGAGCTATATTCTTGGTTCAAATAGCCACTCGAAGGTGTAACGTTGGAAGTCAGACCGAGTGTCGGTTCTAATCCCGCATTGCCACGCGTTACATTATTAGTTGCAATTTGCGCTGCACTTTGCGAAATTTTAATGCCAAAATTATTCGCCAAGCCTAATTGAATGGCTTTATCGAGTGTTAAAGTAGAATCTTGTGCTTTTAAAAATCCTAAAAAACTGAAACAAAAAATTATCATCAAAATATTCTTACCAAAAATTTTCATTGTTTTAAAATTGTTAAAATTAGCTGACAGTTGCTGGCTCTTTTTCGCCCATTAATTCTTCAATCGTTTTAACGTGTCTATCCGTTGAAAGATAAACGTACATCGCTGGAATAACAAAAAGTGTGAGTGACAGCGCAAAAATTAATCCACCGATGATAACGATACCGAGCGAAATTCTACTTTTTGAACCCGCACCCAAAGCCAAAGCAATGGGCAGCGAACCGAGCATTGTAGCTAAACTTGTCATTAAAATAGGTCGTAGTCGCATAGAAGCCGATTCAACCGCCGCATCAAATTTTTTGTGACCTTCTTCGCGCAATTGGTTAGCAAATTCTACGATAAGAATACCGTTTTTTGTAACCAAACCAATGAGCATGATGATTCCGATTTCAGAAAAAATATTGAGCGTTTGATTAAAAAACCAGAGAGAAAACATAGCTCCACCGAGTGCCAAAGGCACAGTCAGCATAATGATAAATGGATCAATAAAACTTTCAAATTGTGCTGCCAAAATAAGATACACCAATAGCAAAGCCAACAAAAATGCAAACGATGTATTACTCGAACTTTCGACGTAATCTCGTGAGAGACCGCTTAAATCTGTCGTGAAAGATGGGTCAAGCGTTTTGGCAGCTATGCGTTTCATTTCTGCAATACCATCGCCAATGGTTTTACCCGGTATGAAATTTGCAGAAACGGTTGCAGATTTATAACGGTTGTATTTATACAGCTGCGGTGGCTCCGAACGCTCCTGAACGTTAACGATGTTATCGAGTTGCACTAAATCGCCTGTTTTACTGCGTACAAAAAGGGATTTTAAATCAAGGGGTTTATCGCGATTTTGCCGATCCATTTGTCCCATAATTTGATATTGTTTTCCATTCAAACTAAAATAACCGTAACGCAAACCGCTGTAAGAAAGCTGTAATGTTTGTGCCACGTCGGCAACGTTCACGTTCAATGATTGTGCTTTATCCCGATTAATGGTTACAAAAAGTTCGGGTTTGTTAAATTTTAAATTGACATCTACGGCATTAAAAATCGGACTTTTATTCGCTTCTTCTAAAAATTTAGGTAATTTTTTTGCGAGACTATCATAATTCGAGGCTTCAATAACAAACTGAACCGGTAATCCACCCACATTACCCGTCTGGATAGATTGCTGTTGGATTAAAAACGTTCGCGCTTCATTAAATCCTTTGAATTTTTGTGTCAGCGCGTTAGCTACATCCTGTTGGCTGCGTTTGCGCGTGTCTGCTTCTGTCAGCATGAGTCGTCCGAATCCAGCATTAACAGCACCGCTACCAGCAAAACCAGGCGAGGTAACAGTAATAACCATGCGTTTTTCTGGAACGCTATCGTTCATGTAGGCGCCTAATTTGGACATATATTTATCCATCGCTTCGTAAGTTGTTCCTTCTGGTCCGGTGGCAATAATACGCAACCAATTTCTATCGTCCGTCGGTGCTAATTCAGACGATAACTGCGAGAAGAAATAATAGCCACCACCAATAATGACTGCAAAAATAGGAAACGCTAACCATTTGCGCGCCATGAAGGTTAACAAATTGCTTTTATAGCCTGCTTCAAATTTTTGGAAAAAAGGTTCAGTGACCGTATAAAACCAAGGCTTTTTATTGTTTTTTCGGATAAGATACGCATTGAGCATCGGTGTGAGCGAGAGCGAGACAAACGCAGAAATGAGAACCGAACCCGCCAGAATAACGCCAAACTCCTGAAACAGTCGCCCAATAAATCCTTTCATAAAAATGACAGGCATAAAAACCGCCGCGAGTGTGATGGACGTTGACACTACGGCAAAATAAATTTCTTTCGAGCCTAACAGTGCCGCCGGTATCGGTTTCATACCCGCTTCTACTTTTTTAAATATATTTTCTGTCACTACAATACCATCATCTACTACCAGACCCGTTGCTAAAACAATGGCGAGTAAACTCAATACATTGATTGAATACCCCATGATGTACATGATAAAAAACGAACCAACGAGCGACACAGGAATATCAATCAATGGTCTGAAAGCAATCGTCCAGTCTCTAAAAAATAAAAAAATGATAATCACAACCAAGCCGAGAGCAATAAAAATGGTTTCGCGCACTTCTTTGATCGCTTTGGTAACAAATTTAGTATTGTCTAAAGCGACTGTTAAATGTATATCGGCAGGTACTTCCGATTGCAACTGCGCTACTTTTTTGTAAAAATTATCAGCGATGCGCACAAAATTTGCGCCTGGTTGGGGCGTAATACCGATACCGATTTGCGCTACGCCGTTAGCACGCAGCAGCGTTTCTTCGTTTTCTGAGCCCAGAAATACCGTCGCTACGTCTTTTAATTTAATCACACCCTCATTCGACTCCCGCACAATCAACTCTTCAAAATCGGAAACCGTTTTTAATCTGCCTATTGTTTTAATCGTCAACTCCGAACTATTGCCTTGTATTCTACCCGACGGTAATTCTACGTTTTCTCTATCAAGCGCCGTTTTTACATCCAATGGCGTGAGTCTGAAAGCGGCTAACTTCTGCGGATCCATGTTTAAACGCATCGCATACCGTTTTTGTCCCCAAATCTGAACTGTTGCGACTTCTGGAATCGTTTGCACCCGTTCCGCCAGCGTATTCTCTGCAAAATCAGATAGCTCTAACAAACTGCGCGTATCGCTCTGAATCACCATCGAAAGAATTGATTCACTGTTAGCATCTGCTTTTTGTACCGTCGGCGGACCGTCAATATCAAGTGGTAACGACCGTACCGTCTGCGATACCTTATCACGCACGTCGTTTGCCGCAGCTTCCAAGTTCGATTCAACCTCAAATTCTACCGTAATACTCGAAGAACCCAACGCACTGGTCGAACTAATAGCTTTGATGCCTGAAATACTCGTCAGCGATTTCTCAATCGGCTCCGTTATTTGTGACTCAATAATGTCTGGATTTGCGCCCGAATAATTCGTACGTACCGTAATAACCGGCGGATCAACGCTCGGGTATTCCCGAATACCCAACGATTTAAAACCAATGAAACCAAATAATAAAATCAGTAGGTTCATCACAATCGCCAACACAGGACGCTGAATACTGATGGATGATAGAGACATAATTTACAGTTTACAGTTTACAGTTTATAGTTTACAGCTATTAGCTATCAGATCTATTCGCGAACAGTGCTGATAGCTAATAGCTGTAAACTATTTTAATTATTGAATTTTAACTGTCACATTTGCACCCGCTTTTATACCCATCAGTCCAGATGTCAGAACGGTATCACCTGAGGCTAAACCCTTTGTCACTTGCACTTTTGTATCTGTTCGGATGCCAATATCAATCGGTGTCGCAACAGATTTACCATTTTTAACAGTATATACCTGCTGCCCTTTAAGTATCGCCACAATGGATTCTGTCGGAATCATCAACGCATCATCAATTTCGTTTAAATTGAAATTCACGCGCACAAAAGCACCTGGCTTGAGTAAACTTTTAGAATTATCTGCCGTTGCCCGAATTTTTAATGAACGTGTCACTGGGTCAATCTGATTTTCTGCCGCATAAACCTTTGCAATAAAATCATCCTTTACCCCATCCACATTAAATTTTAAAACTTCGCCCATCTTCACCTGATACGCATACTTCTCTGGAATCGTAAAATCAATTTTAATCGGATTCAATGCCTGAATACTCACCACCGGACTTGTAGCTCCAATAAAAGACCCCACTGAAACGCTTTTCAAACCCATCATTCCATTGAACGGCGCTAAAATTTCAGTTTTATCAATTTGCACTTTCTGAAATTCTATATCCGCTTTAATATTATTCACTTGGTTTTCCACCGCATCATATTCATCCTGCGACACCCCTTTAATTTCTAACAATTTTCCCAATCGGGCTTGGCTTTGTTGCGCAATTTTTAGTTGCGCTTCCAATTTTCGTAGCGTCGCTTGGTAATCCGCATCGTTCAACTTAATCAATGGTTGACCTTTCTTTACAAATTTACCCTCTGTAAAACTTATCTGAACAATTTTACCCGCGAGTTCCGGTTTAATATCCACCATTTCGGAGGCTATAATTGAACCTGTTGCAAAAATTTTATTGTCCAATTTTTCTATTTTAGCTACATAACCATTCACACTGATACTTTGCGGGGTTTTGGGCGCGGTTGTATTAGCAGCTTGAACAGGTGATTGTGAAGCAATGGGAAAATACTTATTTTTGATATAAAAAAGGGCTGCAACAATTGCAAAAATTAGCAAAGAGCGAAGTAATATTTTCATAAAAACTTTAATACAGAAAAACAAAAAAAGTTAATAAAAAAACTCCGAAAGTGTAATTCTCGAAGTTTCCAATAGATGTTTCACAAATGTACACATTTTAATTTGAACTCAAAAAATATTTTAAGAACAAATTTAATCAACTTATTTTTAAAGCAAATTTAATAATACGTATAATAGTCCAAATTTAATTTTAAGCAACTGCCTTTTAAAAACTATAAATGTTAAGCGAATATTAATTTTGGAAACTGAATTATAAAATAATAAAAAATTTATTGTTAATCGTTTGATTAATTTGTTCTAATGATTAGTTTTGCGCTACAATTAAAAAACGTGATAGAAGTTAAAGAAATTACAATTGATAAACGCAATGCAATTATTAAAACTGCCACAAAATTATTTGGAGAGCGCGGTTTTGAAGATGTATCTACACGTGACATCGCCAAAAATGCCGATGTTAATGTTGCTTTGATATCTTATTACTTTAAATCGAAAGAAGGTTTATTCGATGCAATTGTTGACGAAAGAATGTCTATTTTTGGTGAGCGAATATCTGAAATAAAAAAAATGGATTTAACTGCGTGGCAGCGCGTAACGATAGTATTTGACGAATACTGCAACAAAATGATGTCTAATCCAGACTTTAGTAGAATGGTTTACCGACAAATAACCTATTTGCAGCGTGCGCCAACAACTATTAAAATTTTGGACGAAATAAGTAAGAATAGAAATTCTATTCTTGAAATTTTTGAAGAAGGTAAACGCAATGGTGAATTTAATTTAGACACCGACTATAAATTTTTGATTTTAACTTTTATGTGCACACTTTCATCCATTGTTAAATCGCCGGTTATGGCTGTACAAATTCTTAATTTAGAGAGTGAGAAAGAGTTATTTACAAAAAAATTCATCGAAAAACTTAAATCTTTTTTTAAAGATTTCTTCTTCAGATATACCCTTATCGAAAAATAAAAATCATTCATAAAAACAAACTTAAAACAAACTTGTTAATCAATCGATTAATTACTCTGCAAGTCTCAAATTTATTTATCATGATAAAAACAAAAAAACGGTTGCGATTATTTTTGGTATTCTTTAGTCTTAAACTTATATTTTGTATGCCTATTGAAGCCCAAACGGAAAAGACACTAACAATTGACGATGCTGTTGATTTGGGTTTAAAGAATAGCAATCAAATTAAAATTTCCATGGCAAGATTGAATGTTGTGACTTCCAAACGCCAACAATATTGGAACGCACAATTACCAAATGTAACAGCTTCTGCCGGTTACACTCGTATCAGTGATAATATAGAGACTTTTAGTGTTCGATTACCTGGTTCAACGGATGCTGTTGTTTTAAATCCACAAATTTTAAATCAATACAGCATGCGTCTTGGAGCGCAACAAACGGTTTTTTCTGGTTTTAGAGCGATTAATTTTTACAAGTCATCAGAGTTTCAAGAAAAAGCAGCTGCTTCAGATGTTGATAAAGACAAAACCGAAGTAAAAAATTTAGTAGAAACAACTTTTTTAAACATACTGAAGTTGCAACGCACGAAACAAATTTTAGAACAAAATGCGACCGTTTTTGAAAGTAGAAAAAAAGATGCTCAAAACTTTTTTAAAAGTGGAACTGGTTTAGAAAATGATGTTTTGAAGACAGACCTGGCATTATTACAAATAAAAACTACACAGAGCGAGGTTGAAAACTTTATAAAAGCTGCTAAGTACAATTTAATTGTTTTATTGAGTTTACCCGACGATACCAACTTAATACTCGATGAAAAAAATGCAGTTGCTGAACCATTAACGGTTTCTGATTTGAATGCCTATGTTAAAATGGTTGATGCGAGACCAGAAATTGCTGCGACAAGTTACAGAAAGCAAGCATCGGAAAGTTTATTGGAAGTGGCGAAAGGAAATTATTTTCCAACTGTCGGAGTATTCGGAAATATTTTTAATTCAAATGCGAATCTACGCGTTTTTCCTCAGGTTGATCAGTTTAAAGCAACTTGGGAATTAGGTTTAACACTAAACTACAATATCACAAATTTATTTACAAATAAATATCAGGTTAATGAAGCTAAAGCGAACATAGACGTGGCGCAAAATCAACGTGGCGGATTAGTCAATATCGCAAAAACGGAAGTATCAAATGCTTTTTATGCACTTCAGACGGCGAATGATAAATTAGAATTGTATAAACAAGCTGTTACGCAATCAATAGAAAATGCGCGCGTGATTAAAAACAGATATAATTCGCAAATTTCGACCGTAACTGAATCGCTTGATGCTGACTTTCAGGCACTTCAAGCTAAAATTAATTTAGAAAACGCGGTGCTTGATTCAGAAATTGCGCGCCGAAAATTATTAAAAACCGTAGCAAAATAACAACAAGTGATGAGTTGAAAGAAACGAATCGTTCGTACCGTGCGCTTTTAATTCATTCCTAAATCCCTTATCTAATTTTTAATTTTAAACTCTTAAATTACTAAATATGTCAACACCAGACACAAAACCTAAAAGAAATATTGCTCCCTTTATTTTTGGTGCCGTATTATTGGGCGGAGGTATTTTCGGTTATCAGAAAATAAACTATATGCTTCACAACGAAGAAACCGAAAACTCACAACTCGAAGCTAATTTCATTCCTATTTCTGCTAAAGTGGGAGGATACGTAACTTCTGTCAGAATAAAAGATAATCAAGTTGTTAAATTAGGTGATACCATTGCTACAATTGACGATCGAGAATTGAAAATAAAAGTGCTTCAAGCAGAGGTAGCTTTAAAAAATGCACAAGCCAATCTTGGTTTAGCATCTGCTAATGCGAGCACAGCGAACTATAATATTAATTCGAGCGACGCTAACGTTCAAGCACAAAATGCAAATATTTCTTCAGTTGAGTCTGCTGTATTAACTGCTACAAATAATGCTGAAGCACAGCGCATTCGCGTTGATCGCGCAACGGCTGATTTTAATCGTTACAAAAAGCTTTTGGACGAAAAATCAATCACGCAACAACAATTTGATAATGCAAAAGCTGAAAAAGAAACAGCAGAAGCTTTATTGCGCGTTGCAGAAAGTCAAGTGGCTACCGCTGGTCGTTCAACAGATGTGGTACGCAGGCAAATGAATGCAGGAACGGCACAAAAAAATGCGGTGCAATCGCAATTAGTTACCGCACAAAAACAAACAAGTGTTGCACAAACATTGGTTGAACAACGCAAAGCCGAATTGGATTTAGCAAAATTAAATCTTTCTTATTGCTTTGTAACCGCGCCTGAATCGGGTGAAGTTTCTAAAAAAAGTGTTTTGGTAGGTCAGTTGATAAATCCGGGTCAACCTTTAATGACACTCGTGGATAACAGCAGCGTCTGGGTAATTGCGAATTTTAAAGAAACGCAAATTGGTAAAATGAAAGTCGGCGATAAAGTGCACTTAAAAGTGGACGCCTATAAAGGTAAAGATTTTGAAGGTACGATAGAAAGTTTTGCAGGTGCAACAGGTGGTAAATTTAGTTTACTTCCTCCCGATAACAGTACGGGTAACTTTGTTAAAGTTGTTCAGCGAGTGCCTACGAAAATTATTATTGATAATGGAAATGATGTAGCAACACCTTTGAGACCTGGTATGAGCGTCAATGTAGATGTACCAGTAAAATAAAGCAATCTGTAATCAGCTTTGAGTTAGAACACTCTTCTCGAAAGGCTGATAGTTGATAGTTGACGACTGTCTATTAATTTTAAAAACTTGAATTGCTATGACAAAGTTAGGTAAAATAATAATAATTCTGACAACAATTTCGGCTGCCATCATGGAGTTGTTAGATACATCTATTGTTAATGTCGCGCTTTTCGATATGGCAGGCGGTTTGGGTGTAAATATTGAAGATGTAGCATGGGTAATTACTTCTTATGCCATTGCTAATGTTATCATTATTCCTCTAACTTCTTTCTTAGCAGAATACTTCGGTCGAAAAAATTATTACGTATCATCAATGATACTTTTTACATTTTCATCGTTCATGTGCGGTAATTCGCACTCATTGATTGAATTAGTTTTTTGGCGTTTTATGCAAGGTATTGGTGGTGGTGCATTGCTTTCTACGTCGCAATCCATTTTATTTGAAGCTTTTGGAAAAGAAAGACAAGCTGTGGCGGCGGGTATATTTGGTATGGGTATCGTATTAGGTCCGACATTAGGACCAACTGTTGGTGGTTATGTAATGGAATCGTTGAGCTGGCCTTGGATATTTTACATTAATATTCCTGTTGGTATTCTTGCCACATTTTTAGCCGTAACTTTTATTGATAAAAAACCTGACGAAGGAACAAAAAAATCTCAAATTAAAATTGACTACCCAGGTATTGCGTTTTTAGCTATTGGCGTTGGTTCTCTACAGTATGTTTTAGAACGCGGCGAAGCCGAAGATTGGTACGCTTCTGATACTATCCGAATTTTAACAGTTACTGCGGTAGTAGGATTGGCTTTATTTATTTGGCGCGAATTGACAACGGCATTTCCAGCCGTAAAATTAGCAATATTAAAAAATAGAACGCAAGCAGTAACAAATGTTTTTGTTTTTGTACTCGGTATTGGTCTGTTTACTTCAGTTTATATTTTTCCGGTTTTAGTGCAACGTATAAATGGTTTCACACCTTTAGAAACAGGTCTATCCATTTTATTGCCGACGCTTGTAGGCGTATTTATGTTCCCTCTTATTGGTCGAGCAATGGGTGCCGGTGTTTCGCCTATACCATTCATTGCCATAGGTACAGTCATGTTTATTACTTTCGGATTTATGGGTAGCACTATGAACGGCGATGCAAGTCGATCAGATTTTTTTTACGTTTTGGTGTTGCGAACTTTCGGTATCTCTTTAGTGCAATTACCACTGATTAATCAAGCGGTTCAAGGTTTGAATCCGAAAGATTACCCAGCAGCCATCGGATTAAATAATATGATACGACAACTCGGTGGCGCGTTCGGAATTGCTCTGGCAAATAATTATGTTGCATCGCATTATGCACAACACCGCGCTGATTTAATCGCTAATGTTTATTCGACAAATCCGTTAACCACAGAACGTCTTACAAATTTGACAAATAATTTTGTCGCAAAATCGGGTGATGTGCTAACTGCAGCATCACAAGCAACAACAATATTAAATTTAAACGTTGATAAGCAAGCCTACTTAATGAGTTATTTGGATGTTTTTAAACTCATTTCTTATTTCTTCATCGCTACAATACCGCTTATATTTTTATTGCCGAGAAAGAAAAAAGCCAACGCAGAAGAATTACGTTTAGCTAAAGCAGCGATAGAAGAATCACACTAATGTTAATGGTGAATTATAAAATGGTTGGTCTTTCTTTTACAACGAAATTAAGTCTGAATCTTTATGGTTTTTTTCCTGTATGAACTTTGTGTTCAGAGAATTCGATGCTTTCTAAGCACAAAGTTCATACAGGAAAATAAATATTCACATTAAAAATTGAACTTAAATTCCTGCTTAGTTTGCTCGTTAATGTGTTAAAGTTTGTTGCCTCAAATAAAATTGTTTCTTTGTCGCGTTTTAGTTTTGAATTCATTCAAAACCAAAATTGCACAACCCATGTTACAAAATTCTTACAAAGCCTTTTTACTTTTCTTGTTCTTAAATCCAATCAACTTTTCACTTTCTGCGCAAACCAATTTTAGTATTGGTGCTTTTATTGCGCCAACAATTACTCATCCTCAAAATACTTTTTACACCAACAATCCAAATAATTTAAGCCTCACATACGGTTTGAGTTTTGATTACGCATTCAATAAATCATGGTCAATTTCAATTCGACCAAGCTATTCAAAACAAAATTATTTTAGTGATTGTGTAGATACAGTAAATTATAGGACTATAGTGATAGCAACAACTGGTTCAGGGTATGAGTATATAGTCTCTAACTCGAATTGTCGCTTTACTCGAGAATCATCAGAAAGTTTTATTGTTTTACCAATTTTTATTAAATTTACTTTCAATTCTCATAAGTGGGAGAAATTAAAAAAATATATTTTGATTGGAAACTCAATAAATATAAATATCCAATACAAAAATTTAATTATTGATAACCGAACAAAAGAAAATGTAACTCCAATAGGGTTTAGTCGAATGGAAGGCGATCCTACTTATTTATTTTTTCCGAGTGTTGGTACTGGTGGAGAATTTTTACTTAAAGAAAAACTCTTAGTTTTTATGGATTTATCAATGCGTACACTATACTTCAGAAACTTCACAGTAGGTTTAACATTTAGTGTTAAAGCGAATTTATAATCCTGTATGTACGCTAAAAATTTAGTTTGATACATAAAAAAATCCATTTTGCTCCACATCTCTGCGTTTTCTGCAATTTCATTGGGTTTTTGCGTTAAATTTATTGCCAGTCACAACGCAAAGACGCAAAGGAAACACAGAGAACGCAAAGCCAAAATACTTACACTTAATTCTTTACTCGTATTCACATTTCTATCAAAAATAAATTTTTACAATATTTTTAGTTACCTCACTAATGGCATATCGCGTATCGGCGCGTACACCTAACAACCAAATAATTTCGCCATTTCCATTGACTAATACTTTCTGATTTTCTTTTTCAAATTTAGAAAGTTTGAGCGGTTTGAGCATCTCGCTCACTTTTTTTTGATTTCCATCTAAACCAAAAGGGAAAAAAGTATCGCCTGTTTTTATATTACGTACCGTGAGTGGAAAAACGATTTTACCAAAATCAATGTAAATAATTTTTGACTCAGATTTGAGTGCGTTCAAGAATGAACTAATACTTTCTTTTTCATAATTCAAAACTTCAAAACTCATTTCCTTACTTTGAAAATTTATTTTTTTTTCAAAATTCAAAATTTCAATAGCAGTTTCTAAGTTTGCAGCGTTCGGTTTTTTTCTAACGGTAATAAATTTATTTTTTATTTCTGCTTCAAAGTCTGCGGTAAAAAATATTTTTGATTCTGTATTGTTTTCAAAACAAGCATCGGTAATATTTTCAACTTGCGTGGCGTTGAAATCAAATCGCTTTAAAAATTCGTAAAGAATAATGTGCGGCGATGGAAAGTGTGGTAGAAACGACGTGTTAATCTGAATCGAATTTTCTGAGAGCAGCGTTACATAATCCATTCGCAATGATTCAATAAACGAACTGAACAACCCGTAACTGTCGCGCAAATATTCAACCGTTTTTATGCTCGCCGTCAAAAAATTGGGATTAATTTTTTCCATTTCTGGAATAATGTTTAAACGCAGGGCATTGCGCGTATATTTATCCGTCGCGTTCGATGAATCTTCGCGATAATCAATCTTATTAAACGTTGCGTAATCTGTAATTTCTTTTTTCGTCGCCCAAAGTAAAGGTCTAATCAATTCTTCATCTCGGTTAGCAATACCGCTCAGACCTTGCCAACCACCACCGCGCATGAAATGGTGCAAAACTGTTTCAATATTATCGTTCGCATGGTGCGCTGTTAGAAGTAAATCAATTTTACGCGCTTTTAAAATTTCATAAAAAAATTCGTAGCGTAAAATGCGCGCCGCTTCTTGAATGCCGATTTTATTTTTTTTAGTATATTGGGCAGTATTAAATTGTGTTTCAAAATAGGGTACATTAATTTTTTGCGCAAAAGCGTTTACAAAATCTGCGTCTGCATCCGATTCCGAGCCACGCAACTGAAAATTGCAATGTGCTATCGCGAAAGTATAACCGCAACGTTCGAGTAAATGGCATAAAACCATAGAATCAATTCCGCCACTCACGGCAACTAATAATTTTTGGTCTTTGCGGAACAACTGGTATTTTTTAATGTAAGCCTTGAACGATTTGAGCATATTTTTAAAAATAAATTTGAGTTCTTGATTTTAAACTAAAGAGAGGCTTTTTCGTTTGTTAAAATTACATTTAATTTACGCTTCGAATCAAAGTTAAGATTAAAACCAACAAACTTAGATAACTTAGAATGTATTTATGCTAAAGAACTCAACTTGTATTTTTGATTTAGATGGTGTTATATGCGATACAGCAAAATATCATTTTAAAGCATGGCGCAGACTTGCGAACGAATTAGGTTTCGATTTTACGGAAGAAGATAATGAAAAACTTAAAGGCGTTAGCAGAACCGAATCGTTAAAACTTATTTTGCAGTGGGGAAAAAAAGACATTACGGACGAAACAGAATTAGAACGTTTAGCCGCTTTGAAAAATGAATGGTATCTGGAGTATATCAATAGAATGACACCCGAAGAAATTTTACCCGGAGTAAAAAACTTTTTAGATGAATTAAAAAAGAAAAAAATTAATATCGTTTTAGGTTCAGCGAGTAAAAACGCGCAAATAATTCTTGATAAAATTGGCATTACGCATTATTTCGACGCTATTATTGACGGCACCAAAACGACAAAAAGCAAACCAGACCCAGAAGTATTTTTATTAGGTGCTGAAGCAGTTAAGGCAAAACCTAAAGATTGTATTGTTTTTGAAGACGCACAAAAAGGTATTGAAGCAGCAATCAAAGGCGGATTTTATGTTGTCGGTGTTGGCAACAGCGATGCTTTAGAAGATGCTCAAATAATAATTCCTGGTTTTGAATATATTGAATACAAAGAAATTTTAGAAGCATTGAATGCTGGTAATAAATAATTTATGAAGAATTACATTCAACACCATCCCTGGCAAATTATTGAAAATAATTGGTCGGAGCATAATAATAAAGTTTCGGAAAGTCTTTGCTCAATTGGCAACGGCAGAATGGGTCAACGCGCCAATTTTGAAGAAACTTATACCGGCGAAACACTACAAGGTAATTATGTTGCAGGTATTTATTATCCAGATAAAACACGCGTGGGTTGGTGGAAAAATGGCTACCCAGAATATTTTGCCAAAGTTTTAAACGCACCACAATGGAACGGTGTGCGTGTTTTGATTGATGAAGAAGAAGTTGATTTACACACTGCGGCAGAAGTACAATCTTTTTCGCGTGTTTTAGATATGAAAGAAGGTTATTTAGATCGTAAAACAACTTTGAAATTACAATCCGGGAAAGTTATTAGTATTCATGCACAGCGTTTTTGTTCTATCGCAAACGATGAATGTGCTGCTTTATGTTATACCGTTAAAGCGATTAATTTTTCTGGAAAGATAACTTTTTTGCCGACGCTGAACGGCGATGTAAAAAATCAGGATGCGAATTACGGCGATACTTTTTGGGTAGAAATTAAAAAATTGGTCAAAACCAATGCAGCTTACGTTATTTGCGAAACAAAAAAAACGGCGTTTCAAGTAGTGACAGGTACGCAATTTAAATTGCGACACAATGGCAATGAGATCGTAGATTTTATTTCAGAACGTATAAAAAAAGAAAAATTTGCTTCTCACGCAGTTTCTGTTGATGTGAAAGAAGGCGATGCGGTCAGTTTAGAAAAAATTGCCGTTGTGTTGAGCTCCGAAAATTATCCGAAAGAAAAACTTCTTAGTTTAGCACAGCAAAAACTTAAAATTTTAGCAACTACAGGATACTTAAAATTATTTGACGCACACGCTACTGTTTGGCGTTCGCGTTGGGAAAAATCGGATATTATCATTGAAGGCGATGTGGCAGCGCAACAAGGGATTCGTTTCAATATTTTCCAACTTTTACAAACTTATACAGGTGAAGATGCACGACTAAACATCGGACCAAAAGGATTTACGGGCGAAAAATACGGCGGATCAACATATTGGGATACGGAGGCTTATTGCTTGCCCTTTTACTTGAGCAACAGCGACGAAAAAGTGGCGCGCAATTTATTGGTTTATCGGTATAATCATTTGCAGAAAGCAATTGAGAACGCAGAAAAATTAGGATTTTCGGATGGTGCAGCACTTTATCCGATGGTTACGATTAATGGCGAAGAATGTCATAACGAATGGGAAATTACTTTTGAAGAAATTCATCGCAACGGCGCAATTGCTTACGGTATTTTCGATTATATTAATTACACCGGCGATAAAAAATATCTTTCTGAGCATGGACTGGAAGTTCTCATCGGAATTGCACGATTTTGGGCGCAACGCATCACGTTTTCTGAGCATAAAAATAAATTTGTGATGCTCGGAGTTACTGGGCCAAATGAATACGAAAACAACGTTAATAATAATTGGTACACAAATTATATTGCCGTCTGGTGTTTAAAATATTGTTCGCAAGCTATTGAATACGTTCATTTAACGAATGAAGCGCGGTATCAAGAAATTGTAGAAAACACAAAATTTGATGTGACAACTGAATTAAATGCTTGGCACAAAATCATTAATGCTATGTATTTCCCGAAAGATGATGAACGTGGCATTTTTTTACAACAAGACGAATATTTAGACAAAGAAAACATTACCGTTGCTGATTTAAAACCTGAGCAACGTCCAATCAATCAAAAATGGTCGTGGGATAGAATTTTGCGCTCGCCATTTATTAAACAAGCCGACGTATTGCAAGGTTTGTACTTCTTCGAGGATGATTTTACAAAAGCTGAAATTGCGCGCAATTTTAATTTTTACGAACCGCGCACTGTACACGAGTCTTCGCTCTCGCCCTGTGTGCACGTTATTTTAGCGTGTCTTATCGGAAATTTTGAAAAAGCGAATGAAATGTATTTGCGAACAAGTCGTTTGGATTTAGATGATTATAATAACGATACAGAAGACGGTTTGCACATAACGTCTATGGCTGGAACGTGGCTTGCCATAGTAAAAGGTTTCGGTGGTATGCGCGTGAAAGAGAATAAATTATTTTTTACGCCCAATCTTCCGCCGACATGGCAATCTGTGTCGTTCAAAGTGCGTTTTAGAGAGGCAATAATAAATTTAAAGACCTCTAAATCAGAAACTACAATTGTGAATACTGGATTGGCTGCTGTAACTACAACTATAAACGGTAAAGATTATTTATTGCTACCGCATACTGAGGTAAGAATTTAGTGCACGGCAAACTAAATTTTTTAATAATCAAAAAATATTTGTATTCAGAAACGCCCAATAATTTTGAAAACCTACTCAGTCAAAGAAATTTTTTACACCCTGCAAGGTGAAGGCGCTCAAAGTGGAAGACCAGCTGTGTTTTGTCGTTTCGCGGGTTGTAATTTATGGACAGGCAGAGAGAAGGATAGAAAAAATGCGATTTGCTCTTTTTGTGATACAGATTTTGTTGGAACGAATGGTGTAAACGGTGGCAAATACAACAAAATAGATTTAGTAAAAAAGCTCGAACAAACATGGGGTGATACGAAAAAAGGAAAACCGTATGTAGTTTGTACGGGTGGCGAACCTGCACTACAACTTGATGAAGAACTTGTTGAAGCGATGCAAAGCGTAGGTTTTGAAGTGGCAATAGAAACAAACGGAACTTTAGAATTAGCAAAAAATATTGATTGGGTGTGCGTCAGCCCAAAAGCAAATACCGAAATTATTGTGACAACGGGTAGCGAATTAAAATTAGTATATCCACAGCGAGCTGCCGAACCTGAAAAATTTGCGCACCTTAAATTTGATTATTATTATCTACAACCAATGGATTCAATTATTCCGAATAATAATGTGGAATTGGCTTTGCAATATTGTTTGGAAAATCCGCAATGGCGGTTGAGTTTGCAAACGCATAAAACTTTAAACATTCCTTAAAAAATAAAATGAAATTAGATATACTTGCTATTGGCGCACATCCAGACGATGTTGAACTGAATTGTGGCGGTACTATTTTAAAACACGTGAGTCTCGGTTACGCCGTTGCTATTTTAGATTTAACGCGTGGCGAACTTGGAACACGTGGCAGTGCAGAACTGCGTACGCTTGAAGCTACGAATGGCGCAAAACTTTTAGGCGTAAAATTTCGGGAGCAACTCAGTTTACGCGACGGTTTTTTTGCCGTTGACGAACAAAATATGTTACCCATTATTTCTAAAATTAGAGAACATCAACCTGAAATTATTTTAGCTAATGCTTTAGACGATAGACATCCTGATCACGGTCGCGGCGCAAAGCTGATTCATGAAGCGTGTTTTTTTTCTGGTTTAATTAAAATTGAAACTTTAGATGCGAGCGGTAATATTCAAAAGCCTTGGCGACCGAAAGCGGTGTATCATTACATACAAGATCGCGCACTTAAACCTGATTTAGTTTTTGATATTTCCGATTTTGTTGCGCAAAAACACTTAGCAATTATGGCTTATAAGAGTCAGTTTTACGACCCAACCAATACAGAACCGCAAACGCCGATTTCGAGTATTGATTTTTTAAATGCACTGAAAGGTAAAGATTCAGTTTATGGTCGTTACATTGGTGCAAGTTACGGTGAAGGTTTTAATGTTTCTCGCGTTGTTGGTGTCAAAAATTTATTCGATTTGATGTAATAATTAATTTGTGTCGCATACCTATAACCAATATTCTGAAAATTATCTTACTTTTGTTTAAAATTTTCATTACCACATAAATAGTGGTCAGAAATAAAGAGTATGGATATTGAAATTAGAATTGCTGCTGAGTCGCGCGATGATAGCAAAAAAATTAAAGCGGCACTTGCCGAAAAATTAGATTTAAAGACCGATGAAATAAATCATTATCAATTGTTGCGCTGCTCACTCGATGCGCGCGGATTGAATCCTGTTTATCAAATGCGGTTTAGAGTAAATGAACCTACCGTCGAAGCACTACCGATTGCAAAAAATTATAAGTCTGTACATCAATCAAAACCTGTAATTGTTGTAGGCGCAGGTCCGGCAGGATATTTTGCGGCTTTGGAATTGATCGAACTCGGCTTTAAACCCATCGTTTTTGAACGCGGTAAAGATGCGCGCGCGCGTCGTCGCGATTTAAAAGCAATTCAGGTGTATGGCGAAGTTGTTCCAAACTCTAATTATTGTTTTGGTGAAGGTGGCGCAGGAACGTATAGCGACGGTAAACTTTATACGCGCAGTCACAAACGCGGTTCGATTGAAAAAACATTACATCTTTTAGTCGAACACGGTGCATCGAGTGATATTCTCATCGAAGCGCATCCGCATATTGGATCTAACAAACTGCCGCAAGTAGTGCAAAATATGCGCGCAACTATCGAAGCGTGTGGTGGCGAAGTGCATTTCGAACACCAAGTTACTGATTTTATAATTGAAAATGATCGCTCGCACGTTTACAATCAAAATAATAAATTAGCAATAAACAATTATCAACTTTCAAACATTAAAGGAGTTGTGATAAATAGCGAAAAAGAATTTTTTGCTTCTGCTGTTATTCTTGCCGTCGGACATTCTGCGCGCGATATTTATGCGCTGCTACGAAAACGAAATATTTATACCGAAGCCAAGCCTTTTGCACTTGGTGTGCGCATAGAGCATCCGCAACCTTTGATTGATGAATTGCAATATAAAAAAAAACGCGGCGATTATTTGCCACCGGCGAGTTATAGTTTAGTGAGCCAAGTGGAGCAGCGCGGTGTTTTTAGTTTTTGTATGTGTCCGGGCGGATTAATAGTTCCTGCTGCTACTTCGCCTGGTGAAATAGTTGTAAACGGTATGAGTATGTCGCGGCGCGATTCACCGTATGCAAATTCTGGAACGGTGGTTGCCGTTGAATTAGAAGATGTATCGCCATTTGAAACGCCGGAAGTTTTCGGAACGCTGGCTTTTCAGAGTAAAGTTGAGCGCGATTTTTTTAATGCCGGCGATGGTTCGCAACGTGCACCTGCGCAGCGACTTACTGATTTTGTTAAACGCAAAGTCTCAACCGATTTAACGAGCACGTCTTACATACCGGGTATTTTTTCTGCACCCGTACATTCAATTCTGCCGACCCAAATTTATAAAAAATTACAACAAGGTGTTCTGAATTTTGAAAAACTCATGCGCGGTTATCTCACCGAAAATGCGCAAGTCATTGGTGTTGAAAGCAGAACGTCTTCGCCAGTGCGCATTCCACGCGATGCAAAAACTTTAATGCACACCACTTGCATCGGTTTATTTCCTTCAGGGGAAGGCGCAGGTTATGCCGGAGGAATAATTTCGGCGGCTATGGATGGACAAAATGTTGCTAAAGCTGTGGCAAGATTTTTAGAATAATTTGAAATTTTTTAAAAATCTAAAATAAAATTTCACTAAATTTATTTTGAAATAAAAATAAAGTTTACATTAGCAAAGTTTTCTGAAAGAAAAATTATTCTAATGAATACGTCTAAAATAGTCA
Source organism: Saprospiraceae bacterium (assembly GCA_043758385.1). Lineage (GTDB taxonomy): Bacteria > Bacteroidota > Bacteroidia > Chitinophagales > Saprospiraceae > JAAFJT01. Next base: position 22,724 of record JAYVNP010000143.1, on the reverse strand, counting down.
CGCAAAGATTTGTAAAATGTCATAACGCGTTGCGCGAAATTAACACCATTCGCAGTAGCCGACAGTTTGCCATTGAGCTTGAATATTTGCCACAAAGCCTTAGCGAAATATTGAAAGGAAGGCGCGACGTTACTATTGAACTATTGCGAAAAGCGATTGAATTATACGCGATCAACCCTAATTATATTTTTTTAGGACAGTTTCCAATGTTTACGAATTCAGAATCTTTGAATGGATTAAATACCGAAATAAGTGAAACTGATTCGGCAGTACCCATTCCTATTCATTACATTCCGAAGGATAGCGAAAAAACTTTTTTTGAAGAAAAATTTTCAATACAAAATATAAAACCAACCAATCAATTTATTTTGCCACCCAAATGGTTGAAGGAAGGCGAGTATTTATGCTTCGATGTTGCAGACGATTCGATGGAACCAACAATTTATCGCGATGATAAAATTGTTTGTAAAGTTTTAGAACTTAGGGAAAATTTTGAAAATTTAAGTGGCGGCAGATTGTATGCTTTTGCGTTAAAAGATAGAATCATAATTCGCCGCTTTCATTACGTTATTGCCACTGCGCGTAAAGTAATTCTTACTACTGATAGTTTGGCTCAAACAGCCGTCGAATGGGATTTCGATAATTTTAATGCCGTTTGGCGTGTTTACTATATAATGAGTAAAAAAAATTCCTATCGAAAAATTCCAAATCTTGGAATTAACGAAGAAATTATTGCTTTAAAAGAAGAATTGGCTGAAAATTCTAAAAATATTAAAACTATACTTACCGAACTTCAACAGTTGAAAATTAGATAGTTAAGTAGCAAATTGGTTTGTAACTTCAAGATTAATTTTTTTTTATTTAATTTATTTAAAAAAGACCAAATTTTATTTTGATTTTCAAATAATTGTGGATAATTTTGTAGAAAAATCCATTTAACTGCATTCAGCAGTTTCTATTATTTGCAATATTTAAATAGTCATGACAGAAAAATTCGATAACATCGATCTCAAAATTCTTAAAATTCTTCAAGAAAACTCTAAAATTACGAATTTAGATCTCTCGAAAAAAATTGGTTTATCGCCAGCCCCGACTTTAGAGCGCGTTAAAAAATTAGAAACAACTGATATTATCCAGAGTTATCACGCGGCTGTAAATCCGCAAGAAATTGGTTTAAATGTTAAAACTTTTGTTTTAGTTTCATTGGCTTGGCAAAAAGACAATGCTTTGAATAATTTTTTAAATAAAATTAAAGAAATTGGCGAAATTGTAGAATGTTATATCATTACAGGCGATGCTGATTTTTTAATTAAAATTGTTTGCAAAGATATTCCAACGTACGAATTGTTACTCTTCAAAACGCTTTCTCAAATTGAAGAAATTGAGCGTTTAAAAACTTTAATGACTTTATCAACGGTTAAAGATTCAAAAGTTTTACCTTTTAAATATGAGTAGAAGCGTTTGCAAAAAGTTTAACAAAATTTTATGATGCCTTGAAAACACTTTTTCGTATGTTATGGTGTTTATAGTTTTATAAAAATTAATTTTTTGAAACACAAATTATTTTTCCAATTATGAAAGTTTCAGTTAAAATAGCTTTATTAGCTTGCGTTATTTTTTTTACAAACTACAATACTTTGAGTGCGCAAAGTGGCGAATATCAACCCGTCGTTAAAAAGAAAACTTCGTCTTCGTCGTCCTCAAAATCAAAACCCAATTCGAATAGTAAATATTTCGATGAGAGTGGCGATTTTGCTTCGCACTTGCAGTATGCGTTGCACTTTACACCAGGTTTAAATTTTAGCAGTAATTATTTCAATTTCCGTTTAGATCCATCGGTTGGTTATAAAATCAACAAATGGGCATCTGCCGGTTTAACTGGCGGATTGAATTACACTTACGTTCGTGCATCTGATGGTGTTACAAATGCTTCTTCCAATCTGTTGAGTACAAGCATTGGAGTTTATGGTCGCGTAATGCCTATACAATCTTTTCCGTTATACATTCATTTAGACGTTAAGTCAGCAACTTACAAACGCGCGCAACAAGATGCCAGTGGTTACTATCTTGACCCTGATAACCCTTCACATTTGTTGAGCGAAAGTCAAACTAAACCTGAAGTTAATGTTGGTTTAGCATACAGAACCGGAGCTGGTCAACCATGGGGTTTTGAACTTTTGTTGTTGTACAACGTCGTTAATAATAATACTTATTACACTGGACCGTTCGATTTTAAAATCGGTGCGACTTATAATTTTTAGATTGTAGAATTAAAATAAAAAAACCGTCTTTACATCAAAAGACGGTTTTTTTATTTTAATTATTTGTTTTTCCGAAAAATTGTTTAATTTTAGACGTTAATTTACTGCATTCAGAAAACTTGTAAATTTGTCTAAATGAAACGTTTTGCTTTCTTTATTGCACTTTCTTTTTCTATAATCTTTTTTTTCAATTCTTGCGGTCATAAAACAACTTCAACTAAAATCAATGCCGATTTAGTATCGTACATCTATGCTTACACATCAGGAACAATAGAAGCGGATGAACCGATACGCGTTCGATTCGCCGTGCCGGCGGTAAGTAAAGAAACTGTCGGTAAAGCGGCAGACACAAAACTATTTACCATTGAACCGACCATTAAAGGCACAACAATTTGGGAAGACGAACAAACGCTCGTTTTTAAACCCGAACAAAGTTTGCCAAATAATTCAGGTTTTTCTGCAACCGTTGCATTGCGGAGTATTTTTACAAATTTGCCAGCAAGTATTTCTAATTTTACATTTCAGTTTCATACACGCGCATTGTTTTACGCGCTCAAAGTGGAAGGCATACAATCGAACAGCACTACTGATTTAGCGCATCAAACCTTGCGTGGTGATATAACGACCAACGAAAAAGCGGAAGATAAACAACTCGAATCCATTTTGACAGTGAATCAAGAAGGTAAAAATTTAGCGATTGATTGGACGCACGAATCGAATGGTTTATTACACCATTTTTTTGCAAAAGATATTCGGCGCACCCAACAACAATCAAGTGTAGTTTTAACAACTTCGGGTAATGCTTTAGGCATACAAGAAAAAAAATCTGAGACAATTATATTGCCACCGCTCGGCGTATTTTCTTTCGTAAAAGCTACCGTTTTCGATGAAGGCGAACCTTTTTTTAAAATTAATTTTAGCGATCCGCTCAGTGCTTCGCAAGATTTAAATGGACTTATTCGCATTGATAATTATTATGGTAGTTACCGCTACACAATTGATGGCAATTCCGTTTCGGTTTATACCAATAATCGTTTGCTTGGGTCGCGCGTAATTACGGTCTCGGAAGGCATTAAAAATTTTGAAGAAAAAAAATTAGGGGTACTCACAAACGTGACGCTTAATTTTTCGGATGTGAAACCGCAAGTGCGATTGGTGGGTTCGGGTAATATTTTACCAACGAGCGATGGTTTAATTTTTCCGTTTGAGGCAACCAATTTAAACTATGTGGATGTAGAAGTTTTAAAGATTTTCAATAATAATATTTTGCAGTTTTTGCAAACCAATAATGATGTATCAGGGGAGTATGATTTAGAACGCGTCGGTAGAATCGTGATGCAAAAACGCATTGAGTTGAAACAGCTTAATCCTCAAGCAACAACAACCGATTGGTCGCGATTTGGTATTGATTTAACGCCACTCGTCAAAGATGATCCGCAAGCGATTTACCAAGTGCGTATCGGTTTTCGGCGCGCTTACACTAATTACGATTGCAAAACTAAGGGCAATGACGACTTGAAAGGAATGAATTTATTGCAAGATGCTTTTACTTCTGCAAGTGCTGAAGAAAACGACAATTCTTTCGACGGCTCTGAAAAATCTATCATGCGCTATGGTTGGAATGGTGGTGAAAATCAAAATGGAAGCGACAATGGGCAAAATTCAAACGATGATGGCTCATCGAACAATGCTTCTAATCCTTGCTTATCTGCCTATTACAATTCTGAAAACTTTATTAAACGCAATATTTTAAGTTCTAACGTAGGGTTATTGGTTAAACAAGGCAAAGATAATTCGCTTTTCTGTGCTGTAACAGATTTGAGAACCGCCGAAACAATTAGTGGCGCGAGTGTAGAACTGTTTGATTACCAACAACAAAAAATTACGGAAGGAAAAACAGATGGCAATGGCACGGTCATTTTTCGGGACATGAAACAAAAACCATGGGCCATTATTGCAAAAAATGGGAATGAACGTGGCTACTTAACGCTGCAAAACAACACACAACTTAGTCTGGCACGTTTTGATGTGGCAGGAAGTGAAGTGCAAAAAGGATTGAAAGGTTATTTATATGGCGAGCGCGGTGTTTGGCGACCAGGCGACACTATGCACTTAAATTTTATTCTGAATGATAAAGATAATATTTTACCCGAAAATTATCCTATTACTTTAGAATTACTCGATCCAAAAGGGATTTTGCAATCTCGTACGACGTCATTTAATAATGTCAAGAAAATTTATCCCTTAAACATCAGCACTTCGAGCGATGCGCCGACAGGTCGTTGGACAGCAAACGTAAAAGCTGGTGGTGCAATTTTTTCAACACTTATACGCATAGAAACGGTAAAGCCTAACCGATTAAAAATTTTGCTCGAAACATCGAAACAAATAGCAAACGGAAAGGACCAGAATGCAAACCAGAATGGGTTGAATATTTATAACAATGAAGATGACGCGATTAAAGGTATTTTAAAAGTGAATTGGCTTTACGGTGCTCCCGCGCGGAGTTTAAAAGCAAAAATTGAAGCGACGACTGTCTCTATACTTACAAAATTTGAAAAATTACCTAATTATGTTTTCGATGATCCAACCCGCACTATTAAATCGGATAATGCCGTTGTTTTTGATGGTAGCGTGGATGATAACGGTATGGCAAATATTTCTATGCCACTTCCCAAAAATATGAATGCGCCGGGTAAAATGCGCATTGGCATGAAAATGCGCGCTTTTGAAGCAGGTGGCGATTTTTCGAGTGATTACCAAGCATTCGATTATTTTCCGTATAAAAATTATGTCGGTATTGGAATCCCGATTGACCAGAATAAAGAAAAACGCATTGACATTAATAAAACTAAATCGGTTGGTATTATTGTAGTGGATAAAAATGGTGTGCCCGTTAGAAATCAGCGTGTAGATGTGGGTGTGTATCGCGTGGAGTGGCATTGGTGGTGGGAGCAAAGCAACCGACAAACGGAAGAATTTCAATCGGGAAAAAATTTAGCGGCTGTTTTACAAAAAACGGTGACAACGGATGGTACAGGTAAAGCCAGCGTAGATGTGAACGTTACACAATGGGGCCGGTATTTGGTGCGCGCCGGCGATTTAACCGGTGGACATTTTAGTGGTGATTTTTTTTACGCCGGTTACCCCTGGGATGATGAAAACGAGGGCAGTAATTCGAGAAATAATATCGCCATGCTGAACTTCAGCACCAATAAAGATAGTTATGTTGTCGGCGAAAATGTTGAAATGACGCTGCCGACGCCGGAAAGTGGTAAAGCACTTATCACGATTGAAAATGGTACAAGTGTTATCGAAAGCCATTGGATTAAACTGTCCGTAGGTTCTACTAAATTTTCGTTCAAAGCTACCGCAGCGATGACGCCCAACGTGTATGCTTTTGTAACGCTTCTACAGCCGCACAATACCGTTAAAAACGATTTGCCGATAAGGATGTATGGGGTTGCGCCGATTTCGGTTAAAGACCCAAACACTGAGTTGCATCCTGTGGTTAAACTTCCGGATGTCATAAAACCTGAAGAAAAAGTAACCATAGAAGTGAGCGAAAAAAATAATCGTGCGATGGCATACACTATTGCTTTAGTGGATGAAGGTTTGCTCGATATTACGCGTTTCGAAACACCTCATCCGTTCTCAGTTTTTTATGCGAAGGAAGCACTTGGCATTCAAACGTTTGATATGTTCGACAAAGTTTTAGGTTCTTATGCGGGCACTTTACAAAAAATAAGCACCGTCGGTGGCGATAAAGCAGCGAAACAAAAAAATGCGACAGTCGCCAATCGTTTTAAACCTGTCGTTTTAACGCTCGGACCTTTTTATACCAAAAATGGTTCGGCACGACACGAAGTTACTATTCCGAATTATATCGGTGCTTTGCGCGCTATGGTAGTAGCGAGTGATGGCGCGCGCAGTTTTGGCACTGCGGAACAAACTGTTTCGGTCCGAAAAGCCTTAATGGTTTTGCCAACAGTGCCGCGCGTTTTAGCGCACAAAGAAAATTTCAAACTGCCGATTAATGTTTTTGCGATGGAGCCCCAAATTAAAAACGTAAACGTCACGGTTACTGATTTGAATGGTTTGATTCGTTTTAAAAATGGCAATTCTACATCTATTACTTTCGATAAACCGACAGATAAAATGGTTTTCTTCGATTGTGATGTACCTCAAACAGATGGTGTAGCGAAAATTCATGTGGTGGTTGAAGGAGGTGGCGCGCGCGCGACACAAGATATTGAAGTACTTGTGCGCAACCCCAATCCAACGATTGTAAAAGCGCAAGATGCCGTTTTAGCAGCCGGTCAATCGTTCAGTTTTAATTTACAAAAATTGGTAGGCGATAAAACGGATTTAGAGATATCGTCTATGCCACCGCTCAATTTATCGCAACGTTTGAATTATTTATTGGAATATCCGTATGGTTGCGCCGAACAAATAACGAGTGCCGTTTTCCCGCAGTTGTACGTTGATAAAATTTTAAATCTCGATGAAGCTAAACGCAAAACTATTGCCGCAAATATCGCCAATGCTTTAGCGCGATTAAATACCTGTCAGACCGCAGAAGGCGGTTTTGCCATGTGGCCCGGTGGCATAAACACCGATCAATGGATAACAAATTATGTGAGTCATTTTTTAATTGAAGCCAAAGCAATGGGTTATACTTTGCCACCCAATATGTTAGATCGCTTCTTGAAATGGCAGCAACGCACCGCTAAAATGTGGGCATCGAAAACGTTACCGAACGATATGTATTGGGCAGAAGACGATAGACAACTTTCGCAAGCCTATAGATTGTACACGCTCGCATTGAATAAAACGCCTGAAAATGCAGAGATGAATGCGCTGCGCGAATCTAAAACGCTATCGGCGGCGGCGAAATGGCGTTTGGGTGCGGCGTATGCGCTCATTGGTAAAACGGATATTGCTAAACAAATTACCAATAATTTAGAAGTTAACGTGCAACCTTACCGAGAGATGTACTACACGTACGGTTCAAATTTGCGCGATCAAGCGATGATTTTAGAAACGTTATTACTGTACAATGATAAAACACAAGCCTATAAATTAGCTTTCGATATCAGTAAACAACTCAATTCTTCCGAGTGGTACAATACACAAGAAACCGCGTTTGCACTGCAAGCGATGTCGAAATTTGTGACAAAGTATGGTATGGAAAATGGTGGTGTTAATGTAGATTATAAACTTAATAGTAGTGCCAATAATCTCAACTCGAACAATGCTATCAATACAAGATCGCTGCAACTGGTAGCACAAAACACTTTAAATGTTCATAATTCGGGCAAAGTCCCAGTATTTATTCGGGTGGTTCAACGCGGAAAATCTACCGTCGGAACGATTGAACCCAATAAAAGCAGCAATGTATCCCTGACCGTACAATACAAAAATGCCAAAGGCGAAGCGGTAAATATTAATTCGTTACAGCAAGGAACAGATTTTGTTGCGGAAGTGACCGTAACAAATCTCGGTAAAATGGGAAAACCGTTTAACAATATGGTTTTAGCACAAATTTTTCCGTCGGGGTGGGAAATTTTAAATGAACGATTAGAAGGTGCAGAAACTGCTCATACAGGCGGCAGTCCTTTCGATTATCGCGACATTCGAGACGATCACGTCAATACTTTCTTCAATGTAGATAATGCCAAAAGTAGGATTTATAAAGTGCGATTGAACGCAGCATACATAGGTCATTTTTGGTTACCCGCGCAACTGTGTGAATCCATGTACAATAACGCCGTGTCTGCCACTACACAAGGTGCTTGGGTGGATGTGGTGTATAGTAAAGGGCAAATAGCAAAAGGCAAATAATAATTATCAATTAACAATTGTCAATTGTCAATTTCAAATTGTCAATAACTCAATTTGCAATTTGCAATTTGCCTTTTGCATTTTGTTCTTTGCCTTTTGAATTTTGCGCATCATCTTTTATCCATAGTCTCAACAAAATCGGATTAATAAATAAATCGCTCGCCAAAGCAGACACTAAAGTGACCGCAATGAGTTTTCCGATCGTCACACTCGGAGGATGAATGGAAAATACCATCACTAAGAAACCAAAAAATAAAATAATAGTAGTGAGACAAACGGGTTTGCCCGTTTCTAAGAGCGTAGTATGCAAAGCTTCATCCACCGATACGCCGCCGTTTTTCTTTCTGTTGATGTTAAAACTGCTCAAAAAATGAATCGTATCGTCAATAGAAATACCAAAAATAACGGTGAAAATCATGGAGATGCCTGCATCGAGTGGCACGCCGAGAAAACCGACCAATGCACCGGCAAACAGCAACGGAAATAAATTCGGAATCAAAAAAATAAGTATCATCCGCACGCTTCTGAGCATCAATCCCATTAAAACGGCGATGATGCCCACTTCCCATAAAATGCCGGTGAGCATATCTGAGCGTATGTATGTCGCATTTTTATCAATAATAAAACCGGTGCCGGTGCGTCTAAATTTTGTAATTGAGGTGTCGGTATTAGCAACAATCCATGTTTCAATGCGGTTGCCCACTGCCATCACCGAATCGGCACCTAAGTCTAAAATGCGCGTCGTGATGCGCGCTTTAGTATTATCCTTCGACACTAAAACCTGCGACGTCGCGCGCGGAAGCGTTAGGGCTATCGCTTGAACGGCAGCATACTCCGTCGAATCTTTCGGAATGGCGTACGCTTCGGGTTTATTGCCGTTATTCATCTGGTTTAAACTCCGCACCATTATTAACGGCGAAATAACTGACCGAATCGCAGGCTGATGACTTAAATAATTCTCCACCTTATCCATCTGTTGCACCACGTCAAAATCACTAACTTTGTGCGCGCCCTGACAAAAAACGGCAAACTCCAAGGGGCGAAAACCGGCAAACATTTTTTCAAAAAAAACAAAATCTGCTGTCACTTTTTCGCCGCGCGGCATATTGTTGCCAATTGTATAATTGGTTGTGATTTTAGATACCCCCACGCAACTGATCACCGAAATAGCTAAAATGACCAACCCAATCGTGACGGCGCGTGTTTTGGTCGTTTTATACACCCACGACATCAACTGATGCACATACGTTGATCCGCTCCGCGCTTTTTCCAATTGATCGGCTGTAAAAAATGGTAAAAACGCCGTCGTGAAAAGCAAAACCGTGACATACGCTACCATCACACCCACCGCCGCATTCATTCCAAATTCCTGAATCGGTAATACCCGACTTGTTAATGTGGCAAAACCAATTGCCGTCGTTATTGCCGTCATAAACGTCGCCAGACCAATTTCTTTCATCGTCAGCCAAATGGCTTCACGCTGGGTGTGTCCGCCATTCAATTCATCTATGTATTTCGATAGCATGTGAATAAAATCCGACGTGCCGATAATTACCATCAACACCGGATACAACGCCGAAATAGCACTCAACGAACGACCCCATGCACCCAAAACGCCCATAAATAACAGCAGCGATAAACCAATACTCATCATTGCGAGTACCACCGTTTGCCAACGCCTAAATAATAACGTCATTATAATGGCCACCAAAATAGCCGCTACTCCCGTTGACACACCGACTTCCCGTTTTTCCATCCACACCAATTCTTTCTGAAAATTGGCGCGTCCTAAATAATGAAAACTTTCAAAACCCATCGGTTTTACGAGCGAATCCATACCGTGCATCATCACTTCCGATTCCGGCAGCGACAGTCGTTCTTTCGTTTTCACAAAAACCACTGTTGCCGTCGCATCTTCCGAAATCAAATTTTTTACAAATCTGGTATCCTTCGTCAGTCGTTGTTTCGCTTCTTCGTATTGCGTTGAATCGTTGATATCAAAAATGGGCATCGGTATCACACCAAACGCCGACTTAACCGGCAATAACGTTTTTGTAAGCGATTGACTCTCACGAACATAAGGTACTTCTAAAACTTTATTGCTCAGCGAATCTACTTTGGAGAGAAAATTTTGGTTGAAAATGCCTTCCGAGCGTTTTAAACCAATGAGCATATAATTATCATCCGATTCAAACTGCTTGATAAACGTTTGAAAAAATTCTAAATCGGGATCGCCCTGCGGAAAATATTGCTCGAAGTCGAATGAAAATTTGAGAGTTGTTATAAAATAGATAGAAGCGAAAAATGCCACCACTAAAAAACCAATAAAATATTTGCGCAGCGTAAAGAGGCTTATCTTTGAAAAAAAATCATTCATAAAAAACGTCGGTAGTGATGTTTATAAAATGATTTACTGCTACTTTTGTTCATGGATGTCTTGTTTTTATGAGAATTTTGATATCAAAAGTAAATTTCTAAAAGACTAATCAATTCATTGAACAGTTTAAAAATAATTGCAAAACCTTTAACTATGAAAAAACTACTTTCTACAAAAATTTTAAATGAAGCATCGAAGCAATTATTAAAAAATGCGAATGTCGAATTAATTGAATTTGATTTTATAAAAACAGAAAAAATTCCATTCGATGTTTCAACGCTACCTGAAAAAATAAATTATGCTATTTTTACGAGTGCGCATGCGGTACAATACTTTTTAGACTTAAATTTGTGCCTCGAAATAGATATGATTGCTGCTATGTCGGGTAAGACAAAAGATTTATTGGTGCAAAATGAAATGAAGGTTAACGTTTGGGATAATAATGCAGAAAAATTAGCCGAACAAATCCTTAAAAGCCGTGAGCTATCCGCTTTTAGTTCTTTACCGTCTGATAATAAAAGCTCAAAGCTCAAAGCTCAAGGCTCAAAATTGAGAATAAAACAAGTGCATTTTTTTTGTGGCGAGCAAAGATTAAGTCATTTAAAAAACGCTTTGAATAAAAGTGGTGTCATGGTGAATGAACATATTTTGTACACCACCGTTTTAACGCCACATAAAATAGATAGTGTAAATGAATTCGACGGTGTATTATTTTTTAGTCCGACAGGTGTTGAAAGTTTTTTTAGGCCTAATAGTGTTAATCCAATGATAAAAAATTTTTGCTTAGGTGAAACTACGAAGAAAAAATTGAACGAAATGGGTGTAGTAAATGTTTATACATCTGAAAAACCTACAGAAAAATTATTGGTCGAGCTGGCTTTGAGTTTTCAATCTTGAAAAGAAAAAAAGAAATAGTTCAAAGTTGATTTCTGAAATTTTAATTAATAATAAACGCTGAAAGCTCATAGCTTACGGCTGAAAACTAAAATATGAACGATTTGTTTTTAAGAACACTCAACGGCGAAGCAACAGAACGCTCACCTGTTTGGATGATGCGACAAGCTGGAAGATATTTACCCGAATTTAGAGCATTACGCGCTAAATATACTTTTTTCGAGCGTTGCCAAAATCCAGAAATTGCAACGGCTATTACGATGATGCCGATTGATCAAATGGGTGTTGACGCAGCGATTATTTTTAGCGATATTTTGGTTGTGCCACAAGCAATGGGCATTCCTGTTGAAATGAACGAAGGTACGGGTCCGCAAATTCCAACGCCGATACGTACACTCGATGCTGTCACAAATATCGTTATGCCCGATGTTCACGACAGATTGAGTTATGTTTTTGAAGCATTAAAACTTACAAAAAAAACATTAGTTGGTCGTGTACCACTCATTGGTTTTGCAGGTTCTCCTTGGACGATTTTATGTTACGTTGTGGAAGGTAAAGGCTCAAAAACATTTGATGTGGCTAAAAAATTTCTGTTTGAACAACCTAAAGCAGCACAGCTGCTACTCGATAAAATTACCGATGTCACGATTGAGTATGTAAAAGCACAACATGCGGCAGGTGCTGATGTTATTCAAATATTCGATTCATGGGGTGGTTTGCTGTCGCCCGATGATTTTAAAGTTTGGTCTTTGCCCTATATTCAACGCATTGTGTCTGCTTTGCAAGAAATTAATTGTCCGACAATTGTTTTTTCAAAAGGTCAGTTAGCATATAAAGCGATTGCGCAAACGGGTTGTAAAGCAATGGGTTTAGATTGGTGCAGTACACCCGAACAAGTGCGCAAAGAAGTTGGCGATTATTTGGTTTTGCAAGGTAACTTCGATCCTGCAAAATTGTATTTACCGATTCCAGAATTACGCAAAGCCGTTAAAAAAATGGTGAGTAGCTTTGGTAACCATAATTACATTGCCAATTTAGGTCATGGCATTTTACCGAATATTGAACCTGATCACGCGCGAGCTTTTATTGATGCCGTGAAAGAATATAGTTCTACTTTGCACGCAATAGCTTAGAATAGTTGTTCGGTGTTCGTTAATCATTGACCATTAAAAAATGTCTGTAAAAGATAATTTCACACAATTCATCCGACAACTTCAAGATACAATTTGTCAAACGATTGAAAAAATTGACGGCAAAGAAAAATTTGTTGAAGATATTTGGCAGCGACCTGAAGGTGGCGGTGGGATTTCGCGCAGTATAGCGAACGGAAATGTTTTTGAAAAAGGCGGCGTGAATACATCCACTGTGTTTGGCGATTTACCGGCTGCGATGATGCAAAACCTAAACGTTGAACACGCGCAATTTTTTGCTTGTGGTATTTCTTTGGTGTTGCATCCGCTCAATCCGATGGTACCAACGGTTCACGCGAATTTCAGATATTTTGAATTATACGACGGCGATAATAAATTAGTTGATAATTGGTTTGGCGGTGGTGCCGATTTAACGCCATTTTATTTATTCGTCGAAGATGCCCAACATTTTCATCAAACTTTTAAAGCGGTTTGCGATATGTTCGGCGAAGGATTGTATCAAGAATTTAAAAACACTTGCGATATTTATTTTGTCAATAAGCATCGTGAAAATGAATCGCGCGGCATTGGCGGCATTTTTTACGATTATTTACGGAGCGATGTAGATTTTAATCGCATTGAGTTGACTAAACATTTAGCGGAAAGTTTTTTAGCAGCATACATTCCGATTGTTGAACGCCGAAAAGATTTGCCTTACACAGAAGACGAACGCAATTGGCAGTTGTATCGTCGCGGCAGATACGTAGAATTTAATTTAATTCACGATCGCGGAACGCTGTTTGGTTTAAAAACCAACGGTAGAATTGAATCTATACTGATGTCGCTTCCGCCGTTAGCGCGTTGGGAATATAGTTTTACTCCAAAAGTTGGTTCACCTGAATTTGAACTTACGCACATTTTGAAAAATCCCGTGCAATGGGCAAAATAAAATAAATCATGATAAATAGAAATAGAACGCTTCGTCAATCACCGGCTATTCGCGCATTAGTGCGTGAAACCGTTTTAACACCTTCGGATTTTATTGCACCACTTTTCATTGTAGAAGGTAAAGGCGTGAAAGAACCTATACTCAGTATGCCAGGTTATTACCGCAATAGTTTGGATATAACTTTAGTTGAAGTTAAACATTTATGGAGCATCGGTATAAAATCAGTTTTACTTTTTGTAAAAGCAAATGACGATGTAAAAGATAATCTCGGTACAGAAGCGGTTAATCCGTATGGATTAATGCAACGTGCGATTGCTTACATTAAAAACACAATTCCAGAGATGTGCGTAATGACAGATGTTGCTTTAGATCCGTATTCAACGTACGGACATGATGGCATTGTGCGCGGCGAAGAAATTGTAAACGATGAAACCGTTGAAGTTTTAGCGCGAATGAGTGTTTCACACGCCGTTGCTGGTGCTGATTTTGTTGCTCCGAGCGATATGATGGATGGTCGTGTAGCAGCTATTCGCGCTGCATTAGAACAAAACGGTCATACAAAAACAGGAGTCTTGGCTTACTCTGCAAAATATGCGTCGTGTTTTTACGGACCGTTTCGCGATGCTTTGGATTCAGCACCAGGTTTTGGCGATAAAAAAACGTATCAGATGGATTATAGCAATAAGAGAGAGGCGATTACCGAAACTTTGCGCGATATTCAAGAAGGTGCAGATATTGTAATGATAAAACCTGCACTCGCTTATCTCGATATTATTCGCGAAATTCGCAACAGCGTTAATATTCCAATTGCTGCTTATCACGTTTCGGGTGAATATGCCATGATTAAAGCCGCAGCTCAAAATGGTTGGCTCGATGAAAATAAAGCTGTTTTAGAAGTTATGACAAGTATTAAACGCGCCGGTGCTGATATGATTGCTACGTATTTTGCACAGCAAGTTGTTGAGCTTTTACATTAGTTCGGTTTTTATATTTTTTTCATCGCGCCGCTTTGTAGCACAGTTAATAATTTACTTTAACTTTCTCGTCCGCCTTTTAAATGATCTTGATACACTTTTAATTCATCCCATTTTCCTTCGTGTGCCATTTTAGATTGTTCAGACCAAGTTGACGGATCGTGCATTCTAAAACGTGAACCCGCATTGTCTAAAATTTCTCTTACTGTTTCAACTTTCGCTTCCGAGAGTTCTAAAAAAGTATTAATGCCTGCATTGTTTAAAAGTTCAGCAATTTTAGGACCAATGCCTTCTATTTTTTCCAGATTATCTTTAACGCTAACTTCTGCTTTCGTTGGAACATCGGCGGTTAATATTTTCCCAGTTGTGCGTAATCGAGCTAATTCGGCTTCTAAATCTGCCACTAATTGTTCGTAATTTCGCGAACGCATTTGCAGCGTTTCATAACGTGATTGCCAATTGCCATCTTCTCTCGAAAGGCTGATGTATAATGTATTCAATGCATTATAATCCTTACTCAGTTTGCTGCGTTCCGATTCTAATTGTTCTAATAATGAATTAGTGCTGGTTTGTGCTGCGAGTAAATTTTCGTAGCGTTGTTTATAAGTTTCTAATTCAGCAATATGTTCGCTTTGTGTTGTGAAATTAGTTTTACTAAATGTCAATTGTGTGTTCAATAAATCTATTTGCTTTTCATTTTCAGCTTTTTGCGCAGTAGTGTTCGTCAAATATTCTGCTGTTTTAGTATGATAATCCTGAATGTCTGCAATCAATTTTTCGACGTGCGCCTCAGAATCTTTTTTCTCTGTTTCCCATGCCGTTTTTTCATTAACAAGCGATGCGTAATGAGTTTTTGATGCTGCGTTTTCAGTTTTCAACTGCTCAACAGATTTTATATTGTCGGCTAATTGTGCTTCTAATTTTTGTTTTTCATTTTTTTGTTCCTCTAATTGCGCCGTTAAATCTTTTATATTTTTTCTCAATTCTTCAAAATTCTCACTATTTTCCGAAATCTGATCGGTTAACTCTTCAATCTCTTCTTCATGCCTCATTTTTGCAATTTGCCAGTCTGAGTCTGCACTTTCAGATTGATTTTGTACTTCATTCAAATGCACTTTAGTTTCTTCAAGTTCTTCAGACAATTTAGCAAACCCTATTGAATCAGTTTGAAGTTTTTCGTTTTGTTGTGTTAATTCTTCTGCATTTTTATTTAACTCTGTATTCAAATCATCTTTTGATTTTAATAAATTTGCTGATTTGGTATGATAATCCTGAATGTCTGCAATCAATTTTTCGACGTGTGTCTCGTGTTCTTTTTTCTCAGCTTCCCATGCTTCTTTTTCTGAAATTGATGATAAATTATGAGAAGCAAGTTTTTCTTTATCTGCTTGCAACACTGTTAGTGCATTCAGGTTTTCTGTATTTTTATTTCCTAATTCATTTAAATGCAATTGTAACTGGTTCACAACATTTTTATGATCTTCTGTTGAAGTGTCAGCTAACGCGGCATTATGCAAGTTAGTTAGAGTAACTAATTGTGCATCCCAACTTTGTTTTTCGGATGCGTGTGCGGTAGTTAAAGCGTTTACGAGTGCATTCGTGTCATTGTGTGCCACTTGAAGTGTGGCGTGTTGGTTTGTTAAATCACTAACATGATTTTCTAAATTTTGAATAGTAACATGACTTTCTTTTTCTGATGCTTCGAGTGCAACAACGCGTTGTTTTTCAAAATTTATATCCGTTGTTAAATCTTCTACGGTGTGGTTTAAATGACCAATCTGAGAAATAAAATCCGTATTACTAACTTGCGATGTATCGTATTTTTTCTGTAAAGCGTCCTGAGTGGCATTAAAGCCAGCAAGTTGGCTGCTTAATTGGCTAATGTTTTTATCGCGTAAAGCCATATCGTTTAATAATTTGGCTTGTTGTGCATCCCAATCTGCTTCGCGTTTTTTTGTCAGAGCATCAATTTCTATTAAATGCGCTTGCAAACCCGCTTCTGTGGTTGATACGTCTGCTTTATAATTATCGTATTCAATGCCCAAATTTCTTTTAGCGTTTGAAAGCGTAAGATGATCATTGTTAAGTGTATGATACCGACTTTCCCATTCTGAATGTGTTTTCTGTAAATCGAGTAAATTAGCTTGAATGCTCGCATGACGCGCATTTAAAGTATTATGCGTTGTGCTGAGTGTATTATAGGCCTCATTCTGATCTTCAACGACTTGCTGAAGCGGTAAATATTTTCTATTTCTGAAAAGATACCAACCAATTAATCCGCCGAGAAGCGCAGAAACCAAACCATAAATCCAAGGAAGAAGCGTACAAAGCATAATGATAATTTTTTTTGTTTTATTAAAATTCTATGAGCGATTAGCTATAAGCTTAAGCTCCGCTTGCAATTTGAAGCTAATAGCTCAAGGCTCAAGTCCGACAACTACACGCCGATTTTTACTGCGTCCTACTTCATCTGTATTAGAAGCAATAGGTTTATCAGGTCCGAAACCGCGTGTATCTACATTTGAAATAGTAATACCACCGTGTTGTAATGTCCGTAAAACAAATTCAGCGCGCTCTTTAGAAAGTTTTAAATTATAATCGCGACTTCCCTGTGCGTCCGTGTATCCGTCAACGCTAATTTTTGCAGCCATTTTTTGCTCTACATAATATTGTAAATCGGAAAATTTTTCGCGCTGCTCATTCGTCAAAGCCAACGAATCTTTATTAGTTCCGAAATAAAGTACAAACGGATGCGCTTTAAAATCTTTTTCAATCGCCATCAATCGAGCATCATCTGTTTTAGGTGCATCCGTGAAAGCAAATTCAGCAGCACCAATAATGCGTGTGCTATCGTAAGTAAATTTTTCTTCCAATTTACTAAAAGTATTAATTTGTGAACCAGGAACTTTTAGATCTTTTAAAAGTGTTTCAACATAGTTAGCTCTACCTAAACCTAAGTCTTTAAATAAAGAAGAATTATTTTCTGAAGTTAAGTATAAACCGGTTATATTTAATTCACGTTCAGGATGCGCGATGAGGTAAGCTGCTGTTGCCTCTAAACTGAGTTGAACAGAAGAATCAATTGGTTTAATCACTTCGTAGCCTGATTTATTAAAAAGCAAATTACTATTCGCTGACGTTGAGAAGGTTGAACCATCTGAAATATTCAATGGATTGGGAAATGAAGTTGCAGTTTTACCGCAAGGACAATTTTTTTGAATGAACCAATGCCCCCCTAAAATCCATAAAATTAGAACAGAAATGAGTATTGGTAAAATACTTTTCATAGTGCGTGTTTATGCTGCAAACATAGTAATTCCAATTTTGAAAACATAATAATTTAAAATAAAAAAAACGGAATTTAGCAAATATTTAATTTTGTAAATTCCGTTTTAGGGATTGATAATATCGAAAACTATAATCTATACCATTTTATTAATTTATTTATACACCACACCCTCTTTCATAACAAAAGTGATATTCATCAGCGTAGTAACATCAGTAAGTGGATTATTTTCCGACGCAATGATGTCTGCTATTTTACCAATTTCAATACTTCCAATTTGTGTTTGCATATCTAAAACAGTGGCTGCTACTATGGTAGCACTTTGTATAGCCTCCATCATAGGCATTCCTGCTTCGGTCATATACTGAAATTCTTTAGCGTTGAGTCCGTGTTTGTAAACACCGGCATCCGTGCCGAATGCAATTTTAACACCCGCTTTATATGCTTTTGCAAAAGTAGCTTGAATAACCGGGCCCGTTTCCAAAGCTTTCGGAACAACGAGCGGATGATAGTAACCTGGAATTTTTGCCGAATCTGCCACTGATTTACCTGCAATAATAGTTGGCACGTAATACGCACCTTTTTCTTTAAATAAAGCGATACACTCGTCGTCCATAAAAGTTCCGTGTTCAATAGTGGTTACACCTGCGCGCAATGCGCGTTTTATCCCTTCCGCACCGTGCGCGTGTGCAGCTACTTTAAAATTGTAATCGGCAGCCGTTGCTATGAGTGCATCGAGTTCATCTTTTTGAAATTGAGGTGCTTTTCCATTTTTAGCAATTGAAAGTACACCACCTGTTGCAGTAATTTTTATCCAATCTGCGCCATCTTTATAGCGTTGCCGTACGGCTTGTCGCGCTTCATCTGCTGAATTAACTACTCCGTCTGCAAAATTATGTGGGAATAAAATATCTTCTCTCCAACCATTAGTCGGATCGCCGTGTCCACCTGTAGTTGCAATTGTTTTACCTGAAGTAAAAATTCTCGGACCAACAACTATGCCTCTGTTAATAGCATTGCGTAAAGCAATGTTCACACCTGTTCCGCCTAAATCACGTACCGTTGTAAAACCCGCACGTAAAGTTGTGAGCGCATTCTTTTGTGCCTCGAATGCAATATCAGCTGGGTTTTGCCCAATTTTTTTTGTCGCAGCATCTTTACTTGTTTCACTCTCGAGATGCACGTGCATATCAATTAAGCCAGGTAAAACGGTTTTTTGCTTTAAATCAATAATTTGATCACCCGTAGAGGGCGTCGTAAATCCCTCATTTATAGCAATAATTTTATTTTTATCGACAATAATTGTCTTGTTAATACTTGCTGTTTTGGAAACACCGTCAATGAGTGTGCCACAATAAATGAGTTTGCGTTGTGCTTTAAGTGGAAGCGTTAAACAAAAAGAAATCAAAAAAAATAAAGTAAATTTTTTCATACAAGTCGTGTTTTTAAATTAAAGCACTAATTTAAGATGAAGGCAAGAATTAAAAAATCTTTTCAAAAAAATATTAATAAATTATTTTGATCTGAGTTAAGATTAACTTGATGAAAACTATACAATTACTTAACCTCTGAAAAAATATTTAAAAACATCAGCGACTTAGTTTTGCGCATTGTTTTTAGTATTTTTCCTTTTACTTTTTGGGTTGTTCTCCGCTAGAAGTTGATAAAATTACGGTACCTGCACCGCCGACGGCATTTTTCGATATTCAACCGACTTCTAACCCTTATCGAATTAAACTGGTTAGTGGTTCAGTCACCAAGAGCTGGATGTCAACCCGCAACAGCATTAAATGCAAAATATAACGCGTGGGGTTCCAATTCTAATAAATTTACTGTAACTTTGTCCGAGTTGAAAGTCGTTGGAACAAGTGCCTTTATTTGCCTTTATAAAATGGAAAATGGTAATGAAGTGACTACACCGCAAGAATCAGTAAAATATACCATTAAAGAAATTTCAGCAAATAAAATGGTTTTACTTATAAATTATGGTGGTGGTTATTGGCAATTTACATTGGTGCCGAAATAAACAAAAGGTAAAAAGCAAATTGCAAACTTTACATCAGAAAAATTCAAAAATAAAAAAATATTGTAATGAATAAAAATTTTAAAATACAGCCAAAGTTTGTAATTCACAAATTGCAAATTGCTCTTTGCCTTTTTTCTTTTGCTTTTTGTTTTGGTTGCAAATCGGCTGATGTCGTCACACCGGTTGCTGTTTTACCAATACTATCAATTGGAGATGTTACGCTGTTTGAAGGCAATGATAAAACCATATTTCCTTTTAAAGTCACACTGAGTAAAGCAACAGACAAAGAGGTAACAGTTCAATTTGCTACAAAAGATAACACTGCCGTTGGCGGAACGGATTACATTGTTAAAAATGGAACGCTAACAATTCCAGCCAATAGTACGCAAGGCACAATTGAAATTGTGATTACTGGCGACACAATTCGTCAGCCCGATAAATTATTTAGTGTTATTCTTTCAAATCCTGTAAATGCTGTGCTATCAAACATTACTGCTACTGGCACTATTCGTAACAATAACACTTATGTTTTTGTTCCTTCCGATGGTTATACAACGCCAACCACTTACGCAGGTTATACAAACTTGTGGAAAGATGAGTTTACGGGAACTTCTGTAGATAAATCTATTTGGAAATTTGAAACAGGTGGTAATGGTTGGGGAAATAATGAATTAGAATATTACACCGATAGGGACGTTACGCCGAATGCTTTTGTTTCGGGCGGAAACTTAATTATTGAAGCGCGTAAAGAAGATTATAATGGTAAAAATTATACTTCGGCGCGTATGACTACTCAAGGTAATAAAGAACTCATCTTCGGTCGCGTAGATATTCGCGCAAAATTACCAAAAGGTAAAGGTATTTGGCCGGCACTCTGGATGTTAGGGAGTAAAATTACTACTACGGGTTGGCCCAATTGTGGTGAAATTGACATGATGGAAATTATCGGCTCTTTCCCCAAAGATCTGCACGCCACTTTACACTATGGACTTATCGGCGCAACTAATAGTACACAAAAAACAGCCGTTTATTCTCTACCTTCTGGCGATTTATCAGATAAGTTTCATGTTTACACACTCATTAAGTCGCCCGATAAAATAGAAATTTTGATTGATGATATCTCTTACTTCTCTGCAACAAAAGCAGATATTGGCAATATTTATCCATTCAATGAAGCTTTTTTTGCTATTTTCAATGTTGCAGTAGGGGGTAATTGGCCTGGCTCGCCAGATAATACAACAACTTTTCCATCACAAATGGTGGTTGATTATATTCGTGTGTTTAGCAAGAACTAAATTGAGGTGAATATAGGTGGTAAGTTTAAAGGAAGTTTGACCAGCTTACGTAATTTGTAAATGATTACTTACATTTGTGGATCAAGTTTTTCAACTCTTACACCTTACTGCTCATAACCGTTTTATGTCTGAAAAAAAACAAGGTCAGTTTTTACCAACGCTTTCTTTATCTTCCGCGATATTATTAGTGCTTAGCTCTATTTTAGGAACGGGTGTTTACAAAAAAGTGGCACCTATGTCTGCCGATTTACATTCGCCCTCTCTCGTTATGTTGTGTTGGTTTTTGGGCGGGGTTATAAGTTTGTGCGGCGCATTGAGCAATGCTGAAATTGCTGGAATGTTTGCTGGCACAGGTGGTGAATACGTTTACTACAAAAAAATTTACAATAAGTTTTTAGCTTTTATGATGGGTTGGAGTGTTTTTACAGTTATAAAAACGGCTTCGATTTCATCTATTGCTTATGTTTTCTCAGAGTCTGTTAATGGACTCATTCACTTGCCGCGCTTTTCGCCCGAAATAGAAAAAATTACTTTTCTCGGTACTTTCACACCTTTAGAAAATTTTGGAGTTAAAGCCTTAACAGCACTCCTTATTTTTGTACTCACGTTTTTAAACACACGCGGTTTAAAAGGTGTGGAACGTTTGAGTCGTTACTTAACGCAACTGATTGTCGGCGGATTAGCTTTTGTTGTTATTAGTAGTTTTATATTCGGTGGCGGGAGTGTCGCTAATTTGGCGCACTCGGCAAGCAACGAACCCGTTTTAACAGGTTCCGCTTTATTTAAAGGAATGTTTGCGGCTTTACTCGCTACTTTTTGGGGTTATGAAGGTTGGAATACACTCGGTTATATGGCAGGCGAAATTAAAGAGCCACGTAAAAATGTGCCTTTAGCCTTAACTTTTGGTTTGCTGGGTGTAATGGCAATTTATATTTTAGTCAATACGGCGTATCTGTATGTGTTACCGATTGAACAAATTATTGCGGGTTTTAAAGCGCAAAACGATATTGCAGCCGTCGCAGTTGTGCGTTCGTTTTCTGGTGGCATTGGCGCAACGGTACTTTCGGTTTTAATTATTCTCACAACTTTAAGTTGTACGAACGCCACAATTCTGATGCCACCTCGAATGTATCAAATAATGTCGGAAGATGGCTTGTTTTTTGAACGCGCTAAAGAAATTCATCCTGAATACAATACGCCAAACTTTGCACTTTGGATTCAAGGTATTTGGGCAATTATTTTAGTTTTTTCGGGAAGTTTCGATCAGTTGACGGATAGATTAATTTTTGCTGCTTTCTTTTTTTATGGTGCAACTGCATTCGGCGTTTTTGTTTTGCGCGTACGCTATCCGAATTTAGAACGACCTTACAAAGTGATTGGCTATCCGTTTGTTCCTGCCATTTTCGTTTTGTTTTGCGCTGTTTTAATTGTTACTACTTGCTACAGCAAACCTGATGACGCGCTCATTGGTTTATTGTTAATTTTAAGTGGCGTACCTTTTTATTTTTGGTGGAGCAGAAAAAATAAATTGAAGGAAGCGACGAATTAATATTTTGAATCTGAATAAGTTTAGAAATTGAAAGCGAATACGAACTCATTTACGTTTTCAAAATCATTTACGTTTTCAAAATCATTTACGTTTTCAAAATCATTTACGTTTTCAAAATCATTTACGTTTTCAAAATCAT
>JAYVNP010000142.1:0-8484 GCA_043758385.1 Saprospiraceae bacterium | reverse complement strand
CGCTCGGCGAAAAAATAGAAGATGTCACGCGATTTGAATGCTTCAAAATAGTTATTTGTTGCCCATTTCGTTGACAATGAGATGTGCTATCGTTTGAGCAAGTTAAAATTTGTTTTCCATCAGGTGAAAAAACAGCCGCATAAACGGTACCGTTATGTTTTACGCTATCGCATAAATTACCTTCTAAATCCCAAACCTTAGCCGTTTTATCTTTTGAAGCTGTTATGAAATGCGCACCATCGGGAGAAAAATACGCACTATTTATTTTAGAATCGTGTGTAATTTTTGTAATTTTTGTGCCGTTCAAATTCCAAACTTTCGCCGATTTATCGTCAGATGCGGTTAAAATATAATTCCCATCGGGTGAAAAACTCATTGTATTAATTGCGTCATCGTGCCGAATCGTTGCGCAAAGCGAACCGTCTAAATCAAAAAGTCGCGCAGAATAATCTTTTGAAAATGTTAGAATTTGCGAACCATCGGGTGAAAAAACACTTTTTAAAACAGCGGATTTACAGTTATAGCTTTGAGCCTCTTTTTCCAAATTTGTATTTTGCGCTGCGCCTTTTACCATTTTATTAAAGCTCCATAATTTAGCTGTACCATCGTTCGAGCTGGTTAAAACTTGAAATCCGTTAGGTGAAAAAATGGCGGCGTTAACTATTGCTTTGTGTTTAAAGTCAGCGAGCAATTCACCTTTTGTATTCCATAGTTTAGCAGTACTATCTTTTGAACAAGTTAAAATATACTTGTTCCCAAAATCAGTTGAAAAAATAGCTGAAGTTACAGCCCCAGTATGTTTGTTTAAATCAGCGAGCAATTCACCTTTTGTGTTCCATAATTTAGCAGTGCTATCATTGGAGCAAGTTAATACTAATTTTCCATCGGGCGAAAAAACAGCATCATTCACTGCATCAGTGTGTTGCGCAAAATTAATAAAGTACGCATTTTTGTTATCGAATTGATTATAAACTGCGGCAGAAACAACCTGCAATGCTTCAGGTGTGGGTAATTTATGGTAAGTATATTCTGCTAATCGGAGAGCAAGGCGCATATCCGATTTTGAAACAGCACTCGCAGAAAGTGTTAACCCGCGGGCAATCGCTTTATTCCGCTCTGCAATGGCAATGCGTGTTTGCGCTTGCGCGCGAAGTTTGTCTTCTTCAGCCGTTTTTTTTTGTTTCTGAATACCTTTAAAAACGCTTTCAATCGCATCGTCCACTTCTTTGTCTTTGGTCGGGTCGCAGCGGCGCGCCGAATTAAAACAGAGCAGTGCTTTATCAAATAAATTCTTTTTTACAGCCGTCACGCCTTCTGCATATAACTTGGGGTAATTGCAGTCTTGTGGCGCAATTTTTTGAGCGTTTAATGCAAAAGACGAAAAACAAAAGGCAATGTGTAAAATACGAAAGGCAAAAGGCAAACTGCGAAAAGCAAAACGCGAAAAACAAAAAGCAAAACGAGAATTCTGCTTTGAAAATTTAATTCTATTTTTACCTTTTGTTTTTTGCATTCCATTATGATTTTGTCTTTTGCCCTTTGTCTTTTGCCCTTTCGCTATTCGCCTTTTAAAATTACTTCATCACCGTGATATTTCCTTTCAAGAAAAAAGGCTCTCCTTTCTGACAAACGCCAGTGACGAAGTAACCATAAACATCGGGACAAACCATTTGACCCTTGAATGTACCATCCCAACCGATTGTTTTATCCGTTGTTCGGAAAACCAATTCTCCCCAACGATTGTAAATGGAGAATTCTACGGACGTGAGATACTCGCCGCGCACAAAGGCTTTATCGTTCGTGCCGTCGCCGTTGGGTGAAAACGCGCGCGGAACAAAAATATATGGGTCACTACATTGCGGCGTAAGCACTTTAACGCCGACACTCGCTGTATCGCTACATCCAAAATTATCGGTTACTAAAACTTGATAACGCGTATCGGATTTTGGCGTTGCAATCGGTGAAGCTACCGTCGCCGAACTTAATCCGTCGGCAGGTGTCCATTGATAGGTATAACCCGAACCTGTTGGCGTGGCGTTGAGTTGCACTTTTTCATCTGTATAAATGACATTGGCGGAGGCGAGCACTGCGACTTTAACAATGTGGGGCACAATTTGAACCGTATCCGTTTGTTGACAGCCAAACGCATTTTTAAAATATCCGATGATATAACCTGTTGAACCTGCTTTAATGGTAGGACTTAAAACGGTGTTAGATCCCTCTATTAAAGTTGAACTCGTCCAAACAACCGAAATTGAATCGCGGGACGTATTGGTAACAACAAAGGAACTGGATGTTTTGGCACACACGTCGGCATTGAGCGCGTGGGAAATTTTTAATTGGTTATTGTTTACAACTACGCTATCGGTAGCAATACACAATCCCGATGAGTCGGTCACGCGGACGTAATAAGTATTCGATTTATTAATCGGCTTAATCAATAAATTTTGCCCTGATCCTAATAGGGTTGCGAATGTCGGTGAATTTGACCATTGAAAACTCGAAACATTACTTCTTGCTGAAACGGTAATGGGTGTTGCATCACAAACATTCTTAGTGGTATCTGCTTTGACGGTAACGGCTGCACCGTCGCGCACTTTTACAGGAATGCTCAGCGTACTTAAACACGTTAATGAGGTCGGTACCAATCGCGCAATATAATTCCCCGCTCCAGCATATGTATAAGAGGGATTGATGGCGCACGATGTACTCGTCGGTGAATCGCCAAAGAACCAACAATACTGTGCAGCTGTTGCAGTGTTTGAGAAATTAAAAGTTACTTTTTTAGAATTACAATCTTGTGTGTATTTTAAATTGGTAGCATCTACGTTCGGATTTATGCTGGATATAGAAACCGAATCGCGTTTTGAGCAACCTAAACTGCTTGTAACGAGCAAATAGATTTTACCCGTTCCTTGTTTAGCAACAACAACGGTCGGTGAAGCTGTTGTATCTCCCGAAATTATACGCACGCTATCGGCTGCCGTCCATTTATATTTATAGGACAAGTTCGGATTTGAGCCTAAAACATTTAATTTGGTTTGTAAACCCTGACATGTGGCGAGTGTATTTGTGAGTGAATACTTAACAACATCTAAATTCAATGCCGTTGTGAGTGTATCGGAACAACCTGCACTGTTAGTAACTATCAATTTTGCACCCGCTGTGGCGTTTTTAAACGATACACTGGGGTTAGAAGCGTTCGATGTTTTACCTTCCGAAAAAATCCAAGTTGAAGTATAGTTAGGTAATGAACTCACTGTACTATTCGTAAAGTTAACGGTTAAACTATCCGATCCTTTACAGCCTATGGGTGAATTTGTAAAATTAGCTTTGATGCTACCTACACTTTTTATAGTGACATTCGTTACTGCCGAAGCACAACCGTTGCCATCCGTCGCAATAATTTGATACGCACCCGCAGAAACTTTTGTTAAATCAATGGGCAGCGTTGATGTGTAAGAATACGGCGGCAATCCACCCCCAATATCAATGGATACGCGACCATTGGGATTATTACACGTCGCATCCGTTATAATTGGATTGACTTTTAAGTTAAAATTAATGGTATCAACTTTGACGGCAATTTTCGCCGGGCAACCTTGTCCGTCTGTCACTGTAAAATTATACGTCCCCGCAGCCAAGTTTGTAAAATAACCATTCTGATTTTTTATAACACCCGCGTCGAATGTGTAGGGTGCTTTACCAGCCGCAGGCGTTAATAAAATGGAGCCATTCTTTGTAGTGCAAATCGCTTTACTGACATCTACTTTAATTTTTAAATCGGGTGCATCAGAAGTAACGTTGGCAGCAACATTTGTTACGGCGCAGCCGTTGGCATCCGTAATAGTGACAGTATAATTAGCTGCTTTTAATCCCGAAAATAGTCCGTTCGCGTTTGTAATGGTTCCGTTTGAAAAAGTATAAGGTGCTGTTCCGCCACTTGCTGACACGGTGAATGAACCATCCGAATTACCACAAAAAGCATTTTTAACTGTAATGCTCGGCAATAATACATCTGTCGTGGAATCTACTTTGGCTGTTGCTGCACTCTGACAACCTGCCGAATCAATAATTGTAAAATTATACGTACCGCTTTTTAATCCTGTAAAATATCCGTTGTTATTTTTTGTGATTCCTGTTTGGAAAGTATAGGGTGTTTTTCCACCCGAAACAACCAACAATACCGCGCCCGAATTGCTGCTACACTTAGCACTGCTCACAGTAACAGTAGTTGCTAAAGTGGCATTAGAATTCTTAACTACCGCAGACGTAGAAGTGCTTTTACAACCAGAAGCATCTGTGACGGTGACGGTATAGTTACCCGAAGCAAGATTTGCAAAAACGCCTGTTGCGTTGTTTCC
Source organism: Saprospiraceae bacterium (assembly GCA_043758385.1). Classification (GTDB taxonomy): domain Bacteria; phylum Bacteroidota; class Bacteroidia; order Chitinophagales; family Saprospiraceae; genus JAAFJT01. Next base: position 4,120 of record JAYVNP010000142.1, on the reverse strand, counting down.
TACATTAGACGCATACGAATAGGGCGCAGTTCCACCATTTGCTGTAACTGTTAGCACACCATCCGAACCGATACAAGACGCATTTTTAGGGACGATATTCGCCGTGATGACATCGTAAGAGGAATCAATTTTGGCAGAAGCGGAAGTTTGACAACCTGAAGCGTCGGTAATAGTAAAATTATATGTGCCTTTGGCTAAACCTGTAAAACTACCCGTTGTATTTTTAACGGAACCACCATCGAAAGTGTAAGGCGCAGAACCACCATTTGTTACAAGTGTTATTGAACCATTACTTCCTGTACATTTTGCATTATTCGCTGTTACATTGGTTGCAAGAACTGGAGTTATATTTTTAACAGAAGCCGCAACTTGTACCGAACCGCAACCACCGGCATCTGTAACAGTTATAGCATAGTTTCCCACTGCCACGTTTGTAAAAATACCTGTCGTGTTTGTGGGTAAACTCGATGTAAATGTATAGGGTGGCGTGCCACCTTGCGCAGTAACGGTTAACGTACCCGTTGTTTTTTGGCAAACAGCATCTATACTTTTCACGGTTGCCGCCATACTATTGGTACTACCCACAACAACTTGTGTCGCAGTTGATTTACAACCTGTTGCATCACTCACAACCACACTATATATACCCGGCGCTGCATTTGTAATACTACTTGTTGTCGCGCCGTTACTCCATAAATAAGAATAAGGTTGCGCGCCACCTGTAATTCCTGTTACAGATGCTGAACCGGTTGCGCTACCACATAATGAATTGACTGCTCCTGTTTGAAAAGTAAACGAAGTTGCCGAACCCACCGAAACTGCTGAAGCAGTAGAACAACCTGCGGCGTCGGTCACGCTTACAGAATAAGCACCTGGTGCTAAATTCGTGAGCGTCGTTTTTGCAGTATCGCCTGTGCTCCATTTATACGTAAATGGTGGTTGAGAGTAGCCCGTTACTTGTACCGAAGCTGTTCCTGTATTATTTCCGGTGCAAGCAGCATCGGTTTTAGTAACATTAATTTTTAAACGACTACCATCGCTCACAGTCACGGGAACACTAAAATTACATCCCGACGCATCGAACACAGAAACAAAATAAACGCCTTGCGTTAAACCCGATACTGTATTTCCGACGGCACCATTGCTCCATTTATACACGTATGGCGGTTTTCCACCCGTCGAAGTGACGTTTGCCGTAGCACTATTAGTACATTGATTTGTGGTTGTCACCGATGCTTTTAAAACGGGTGGTTCATAGACAGAACCTGTTGCAATTTTTACACACCCTTTCGAATCGGTTACAATAACAGTGTAAGATCCACCCGGCAGTGGTGCAATTTGTTGTCCTGTCGAATTTTTAAAATCCCATTGATACGAATACGGTGGATAACCACCCGTCACAATTGCTTCCGCGGCACCGTCGCACGTACCACCGCAAACAACATCACCCACATGAACAACCACCGAAAGCGGTTGCTGTAAATTAAAAACTTTTGTAACCGTGCAGCCTTGCACATCGGTAACATACAATTGGTAAGAACCGGACGTCGGATTCGGTAAACGTTGAGTGTTATACATCGTCCCTGTTAAAAGATTTTGCCATGAATAGGTGTAAGTGCCTACGCCACCTGTTGCCGAAGCCAAGTATGTAGTGGCGTTGCAAATATCTGTACCGTCTATGGTGGAAGCAGGAATTATTTGCGTGGGTTGACCGATTGAAAACGATTTTGTGGCAAATAAACCTTTCGCGTCGGAAACGTTGACAGTGTAGTTTCCTGCTGTGATACCACTAACCGTTTGTCCGTTATTTTGTCCATTACTCCAAGAATATTGATACGGCAGCGTACCACCACTCACATTCGCCGTCGCTTGACCATTCGTGTAACCAAAACACGTCGGATTAACCGTAGAAACATCTACGGAAAGTTGCGCATTAGAAATGAAAGGTAAAAGCAAAAAGGCAAACAACAAAATTCGTGCTCCTTGAAATTTGTTATTGTGATTGATTAGTATCTTATTCATATTTTTTTAGTGTTCTATCATTTTAAAAACAAAGTACGATCTTGCTATTTGCAGTTTGTCTTTTGAAAAACGGTGTTAATCGAAAATAATTAACTAAGTATTTTATTTAATATTTGTTACCATTCAAAATAATATCTTTAATCACCACGCGACGATTCAACGAAGCATCCATACTATACACAGACGCATCGGTGCGCGCATCGAAAGCATTTGCAGATGCACCGAGTGCTTCTTCTCTAATTTTTAATTTTCCTTGCGCGAGATACCTCCGCAAAACGCCATTCTGAAATTGATTTAAAGAAGTGCGCACCGATTGAATACGGCGTTGCGATAAATTTTTGTTATATTCACCGTCAGAAAGCGGCGAAGCGTAACCTTCTAAAACGATTTCCATGTTATTGCCGTTCTGTAAATAATTTTTCAAAACTTCGCAAAAACCATTGAGCTTATTGTAACCGCCTTTCAACTCCGATTCAAAAAATAAATCCATCTCTTTGCTCGAACTGGCAGCACTTGCGCCTGTGCTTGCCCTCAATTTATTATACACTTTTATAAATTCACTTTTCTTCGCATAAAAATCGCGATACGTTTTATCATAACTTGAAACAGCCAGCGAAGCATTACTACTTGGTTTATCATTATCGAAATAAAGCGACAGGGGTAAACCTGCAAACGGTGTCAAATAAAGCGTATCGTGAATAAGTCCTGAAGGTTCATCTGAACTAAACGGTGCTGAAAGTGATACATCACTATAACCAAGCGAAGTACTCTTTAACACATATTCTTTTCCTTTTTCGACGGTGTACGTAAAGTTACCGCCTTTGGCACGCGCTTTACCAATAACGGCTTGCGAGTTTTGATCAACAATATCAATCGGTTTTGTAGATGTAACAATTTTACCGGTGTAGTTATCCACAAAAGTAACTGCCATAGCTTGGCGCACTAAATCGGAAGGATTTTGTGCAACCTGCGGTTGTACATTAAAACTCGAAGAAATATCGCGCGCATTTAATGCTTTGAGTTGCGATTGCAACGAACCCACATTTTTCAAAGAAAATAAATCCATTGTTGTAACATCCGGATCGTACGGTATTGTTTTATCTAAGAAAATGCGATTAATTTCGAGGATTTCAACTTTACGTTCGCGCATCGCTTCAATACTATATACCGAAAGATCTCTTTGTTTTTCGTCGGCACTCACTGTTGGGTCCGCGCGATCGGCACCTAATGGTTCAACGCGAATACGCAATTGCCCCGATTTCATAGCACTGAGCAACACGCCACCGTTGTAAGATTTAAAGTGATTAATCACCGAACTTACACGACGCATGGTGAGAATTTTATTGTAATCTTTTTGTGCGATAGGCGAGGCATAACCTTGAACGACTAATTCCAGAGCATGACCACCGCCAATATATTTTTCGAGAAGACTCGAAAAATACAGCAATCGGTCATTGCCATAACGAACGTTATCTTCAAAAAAACTTGAAATTTGATTGGCTTTTGATGTTGCAATGGCAGACGGTTCTGTGGCATACACTTCTTTCAAATAATCCGGCTGATTATTAATGTATCGGTCGTACGTTTCGCCGTAAGTAAAAATTGTGCCGACATCGCGCGACCGGGCAACGGGTTCATCGTTGTCGAAATATAATGTAAATGGCAAACCACCGAAGGGATCTAAATACAGCGTATCGAAATATTCAAATTTAGGTGTTACCGAAATGGCATCAATCGCTACCGAATTTGAATCGCCCTGATAACTCTTTAATGCGCCGTTTAAAAAATATTTTGTGCCGTAGAGTATATCGCTAAACTGCAGCGTGTTTGTACCCGTTGCCACTTTTTGGGTAACAATTTTACCTTTGCTATCCCGAAGCGTGATGGTAGCGTCGTTCAAAGGTTTCTTTTCTAATTTATCGAAAACATAAACAGTGAGTTTGGCATTCGGGCGCAACTCTAAAGTACGGTTCAGTGTAGTAGAAGTATTTAAGTTGAGGGTATTAACGGTAACGGAATCGGGTAAAAAACCTTTTTTAGTCGCTACAACTTTATATTTTTTATCGAACTGCAACGGAAAAGCAAAATCATTACCGGT
>JAYVNP010000141.1:0-8693 GCA_043758385.1 Saprospiraceae bacterium | reverse complement strand
TGAGTTTAAAATTTTTCCAAACCCAACTTCTTCTAAATCGATTTTGAGTATTTCTACAAATTATAATGAAAATTTTGATTTTTTGTTAACCGATTTTTCTGGTAAAATAGTTTATCAGGCTTTTAAACTTAAAGGTAACTCGGTAGAACTTAGCGGAATTAATTTAATGGCTGGCGTGTATTTGTATGAATGTAGAACAAATAAAAAAAGTGTTGCTGGGAAAATATTTGTAAGTCAGTAGTTCAATGAAAATAGTTGATTCAAATAGTTGGAAAGAAACTAATTATACCGATATAAACGATTAGATCCTTTTAAACTTTGTCGGATGTAGCTTTGATGTGTCTGAAATTTAGTGACGAATTGAATTGAAATAGAAATTTTTTTATTTATTTTTAGAGAAACATTTGCAGATATAAAATGCGGGTGTATATTTGCACCGCAATAAGAAAAACATTGTAAAGTTATTTGATAATTACAGCATGAATCAGAAAATTCGCATTAAGCTACAATCGTACGACCATAATTTAGTAGATAAATCTACTGAAAAAATTGTTAAAACCGTTCGCGCCACTGATGCGGGTGTTGTAGGTCCAATTCCATTGCCTACCGAAAAACAGATTTATACTGTATTGCGTTCGCCACACGTGAATAAAAAAGCGCGTGAGCAATTTGAACTACGCACACACAAACGCCTTATCGAAATTTATTCGCCCAACGTCAAAACCGTTGACGCGCTTTCTAAATTAGAATTGCCGAGTGGTGTTGATATTCAGTTGAAAATTATGTAAGTTTAAAAACACAGCAATTGTGTTTTAGATAAAATAAATAAATAGGCTCTTACTGAGAAGGTCGTTACATCTAAACGAAACCGTTCAGAAGTTTACTGATAAAGCGTTGAATTGCAACGCAAATATTCCTACCTCGCAGTAGAGCCGATACATTCTAAATTTCTACGCAAGTGAAAGGTTTGATTGGTAAGAAAATTGGTATGACTTCCATCTTTGATGAAAAGGGAAATGCCGTAGGTGTTACAGTTGTTGAAGTGGGTCCGAACATCGTGACGCAAGTCAAAACTGTAAAGTCTGATGGTTACAATTCAATTCAGTTAAGTTACGGCAAAGCGCGTGAAAAAAATACGCCTGGCGCAATGATGGGACATTTCAAAAAAGCAGGTGCTGGCGCATTGAGTCAGACATCTGAATTCAGAGATATGCCACACGACGTTACTTTTAAGTTGGAGGAAGAGACAACAACGGTTACGAAAAAATTAGGCGATCAAATTCGTTTAGAAGAGCTTTTTTCTGAAAAAGATATTATTCAAGTGGTTGGCACATCCAAAGGAAAAGGTTTTCAGGGTGTTGTAAAACGTCACAACTTTAGTGGTGTTGGTGAATCAACGCGTGGTCAGCACAACCGGTTGCGTGCACCCGGTTCAATCGGTGCATCGTCGTTCCCATCTAAAGTTTTTAAAGGAATGCGCATGGCGGGTAGAATGGGTAACGATGTGAAGACGGTTAAAGGCTTAAAAATTGTGAAAATTTTGAAAGAGGATAATCTTTTATTGATACACGGTGCAGTGCCTGGTGCAAAAAATGGTTATGTAATTATTGAAAAGTAAATTTAGTTGATAGTTGATAATTGTTTTTTGAGAGTGGTTAATACAACCGTCAATAAATAATTATCAACTGACAACTGTCAACTGACAACTAAGATATATGATTCTCGACGTTTTAAATATTAAAGGCGAACATACAGGCAGAACGGTAACGCTACCTGCTGAAGTATTCGGTATAGAGCCGAATGAACACGTAGTTTACTTAGCTGTTAAACAATACTTAGCGCACCAACGTCAAGGTACACACAAGTCGAAAGAGCGTAGTGAAATCAGTGGTTCAACACGTAAACTTCATAAACAAAAAGGTACAGGTGGTTCGCGTAAAGGAGATGCCAATTCACCATTATTACATGGTGGTGCGCGCGTTTTCGGACCGAAACCGCACTTGTACGATCCGAGATTAAATAAAAAGGTTAGTCGTTTGGCACGTCGCTCTGCACTAAGTACTAAGGCAACTTCAGGTTCGATTGTTATTGTAGAAGATTTTACTTTACAAGAACCTAAAACAAAAGTTTTCATTGACATCATGAAAAGCTTAGGCGTAACAACTGGGCGTTCATTATTGGTTGTTCCTGATTATGATTTAAATGTTTTGAAATCGAGCCGTAATTTAAAGAATGTTTCTTTATCTACAGCAAGCGATATAAATGTTTATCAAATAATGAATTCTAAGAAATTAATTATTTCGGAAGCATCAATAGCAAGGATTACGGAAACGTTAAATTAGTTTATAGTTGTTCATTGTTAGTTGATAATCTCTAAGCGAGAATTCCTGTAATTAACAATAGGCGAACAATTAGCAACTATCAAATATCAACGAATTAAAGGTTATGCAAAAAGATATTTTAGTGCGCCCTATCATTACAGAAAAAGGCGAAAACTTGGGAAAAAAGGGCGTTTACGCTTTTATAGTTCATAAAAAAGCTAACAAATTGGAGATTGCGCAAGCAGTTGAGAAAATGTTTACTGTTTCGGTTGCAGGTGTGAATACAGTTATTTTACCAGGTAAAGCTGTATCGCGCTCAACAAAAACCACTTTAGTGCGTGGTATGAAGCCTTCTTACAAAAAAGCTTACGTGACATTGCAAGCAGGTGAAAAAATTGATATTTACGGTGAAAGTCAAAATAATTAAGCGGTATGCCAATTAAAAAATATAACCCGATAACGCCGACGCTCAGAACAAGAGCGACTAATGCGTTCGCAGAATTGACGACTGACAAACCACAAAAAAGTTTGTTAGCGAAGATTAAGTCTTCGGGTGGAAGAAATAATACAGGTAAAATGACTGTGCGCTATCGCGGTGGTGGTGTTAAACGCCAATATCGTGTAGTAGATTTCAAACGCGATAAAGATGAAGTATCTGCAACAGTCAAAACAGTTGAGTATGATCCGAATCGTTCAGCTTTTATTTGTTTGATAGAATATACAGACGGCGTTAAAGATTATATTATTGCGCCACAAGGTTTAAAAGTTGGGGTAGTTATTAAAAGCGGTAAAGGTGTTCCGGCTGACGTTGGTAACACAATGATACTTTCTGAAATTCCGATTGGTTTGCAAGTGCACAATATTGAATTTACACCGGGTAAAGGCGCTGCCATTGCGCGTTCGGCGGGTTCGTATGCAACATTGGCAGGTAAGGAAGAGCGTTACGCTGTTTTGAAAATGCCTTCTGGTGAAATTCGTCGCGTATTAATTAAGTGCCGTGCAACGGTTGGAGTTGTTTCAAATGCCGATCACAGTTTGCGCGTTTTAGGAAAAGCGGGTGCCGCACGTTGGGCAGGTCGCCGTCCACACAATCGTGGTGTAGTAATGAATCCAGTAGATCACCCGATGGGTGGTGGTGAAGGTCGTGCTTCTGGTGGTCATCCGCGTTCACGTAATGGTCAGTTTGCAAAAGGATTGAAAACGCGTAATCCGAATGCACGTTCTAATAAATTAATCGTTTCGCGTCGTAAAACAGGAAAATAAAATAATTAAAAGTTCATAATTAGAAATTATGCCTCGTTCGATAAAAAAAGGTCCTTATATCTTTTATAAACTTCTCGAAAAAGTAGAAGCTATGAAAGAGAATAACAAAAAGACAGTGATTAAAACTTGGTCACGTGCTTCAATGATTATTCCGACAATGGTGGGTTTAACAATTGCTGTACACAATGGTAAAACTTTTATACCCGTGTACGTTACTGAAAATATGGTGGGTCATAAATTAGGCGAGTTTTCACCGACGCGTACATTCAAAGGTCACTCAGGAAATAGAAAAAAATAATTATTAATAGTCAATGGTTAATTGTTAATGGTTAATCAGTTTTAAAATTAACCATTAACCACTAACTGCTAATATTTAAAAGTTATGGAGGCTTCAGCAAAATTAACGAGTATTCCGATGTCAGCGCGCAAGATGCGTTTGGTAGTTGATAACATTCGCGGCAGAAAAGTGAATGACGCATTAAATATATTGCGTTTTACGAACAAAGAAGCTGCTACGTGGCTCGAAAAATTAATTCGTTCGGCAGTTGCTAATTGGGAAAATCTTTCAGAATATGATGCCGCGGATTACGATTTATACATTAAAACAGCTTACAGTGATGCTGCAGCGATGTTGAAACGCTTTCAACCCGCACCGCAAGGTAGAGCGCACCGTATTCGCAAGCGTACAAATCATCTAACCGTAGTTGTTGAAAATAAGAAAGAGTTCAATACTACAGCTAAGAATTAGAATTTTGAAAACCTATGAGGTTTTTAAAATAAATTGAGGAATTATTTAGAAATTAAGAATTAAAACATAGATTAGCTTTTAAAGGCTAATTAAAAAAAGTCTTGATAAATGGGTCAAAAGACAAATCCGATAGGAAATAGGTTAGGAATCATTCGTGGTTGGGAATCTAATTGGTTTGGTGGTAAAGATATGGCTTTAAAGGTTGTTGAAGACGAAAGAATTCGCCAATATTTACAAGCGCGTATTGAAAAAGGTGGCATCGCACGTATTACTATTGAGCGTACGCTTAAACGCGTAACGGTTACAATTCATACATCGCGCCCAGGTATTATTATAGGACGTCAGGGTAAAGAAGTAGATCGTATTCGCGAAGAATTGAAAAAACTGACTGGCAAAGAAGTTCAGATAAATATTGCTGAAATCAGAAAACCAGAACTCGATGCCGTTTTGGTAGGCGAATCGGTAGCTAAGCAAATTGAAACACGCGTAAATTATCGTCGTGCTATTAAAGCCGCTATTAAATCAACGATTGATAAAGGTGCAGATGGTATAAAAATACGCATCGGTGGCAGGTTAGCAGGTGCCGATATTGCGCGCAGTGAAGAATACAAAGAAGGCAAAACGCCTTTACATACTTTTCGTTCTGATATAGATTACGCAAACGTTGAAGCACAAACCGTTTACGGTAAATTGGGTATCAAAGTTTGGATTTGCAAAGGGGAGGTTTTTGGCAAGCGCGATTTATCGCCAACAGCGAGTGAAGAACAGAAAGGCGCAACACCGCGCAACTTGAACGATCGCAGAGACGATCGCGGTAGAGATGGCGATGGTGGCGGAAACGACAGAAGAAATAACGATCGCGGTGGAAATCGCGGTGGTGGTGCCGGCGGAAACAACAATCGCGGAGGCGGTGGAGGCGCAGGCGGCAACAACAACAATCGCGGAGGCGGTGGTGGCGCAGGCGGCAATAACAACAATCGCGGAGGCGGTGGTGGTGGGAAAAGATAAAAATTATTTCAAAGAAATAAAAAAAATATTCGGCAATGTTACAACCGAGAAGAACGCGATTTAGAAATATGCAGAAGGGACGCAATACGGGTCTCGCTTGGAAAGGCAGTACCGTTTCGTTCGGTACTTATGCTCTAAAATCGACAGAACATGAGCGCATCACAGGTCGTCAGTTAGAATCCGCCCGTATTGCTATCACGCGTCACATGAAACGTGAAGGTCAAGTTTGGTGCTTAATTTTTCCTGATAAGCCGATTACGCAAAAGCCTATTCAAGTGCGTATGGGTAAAGGTAAAGGTGCTTTAGACCATTGGGTGGCGTTGGTTCAACCAGGTAGAATAATTTTTGAGATTGATGGCGTTTCGGATGAAGTTGCTGTTCAAGCACTCAAGTTGGGTGCACAAAAATTGCCTGTTCTAACAAAAACAGTTACACGTGTAGATTACGTTGCACCTATAAAATAATTTATAAAAGCGTAAAAGCTATGGCAAAGGAAAAAAAAGATCTTGGTGCACTCGAAATTACAGAGCTTCGTTCTGAAATTGCAGCACTAAAAGCAGAAATAAAACAAGTTAGCTTTGAAAAAGTAATTCGTGGTGTTTCTGATACAAGTCAGTTTGGAAAGTCGAGAAAGGACATTGCGCGTATAATGACAGAATTAAGAAAACGCGAATTGGCTGAGTACACGCCTGAACAATTAGATTTACGTTCGCGTTTGCGTTCGCGCAGAGCACGTGTTAAGAAAAAATAATTGAATCGTTTGTTTAAATTTTTGGACATGGATAGTCTGGAGCCGAAAGAAGGTTTAGATAGAAATTTACGGAAAACACGTACGGGAATTGTTTCGAGCGCAGCTCGCAATAAGACAATTACCGTTAAAGTGGAGCGTCGCGTACAACATTTAATGTATGGAAAATCGTTGAAAGTAACGAAAAAATTTCATGCACACGACGAAACCAATATTGCAAATGTCGGCGATACGGTTCTGATTATGGAAACGCGCCCACTCAGCAAGTTGAAACGTTGGAGACTATTGGAAGTATTGGTAAAAGCAAAATAATTTCACTCCTATTATATTATCTTTTTTGTAAAATAAATTATGATACAGTCCGAATCTCGACTAAGAGTAGCTGATAATAGCGGTGCAAAAGAAGTTTTGTGTATCCGAGTACTGGGTGGTTCAAGACGCAGGTATGCTGGTGTTGGCGATAAAATTGTTGTCTCTATAAAAGATGCCTCTGCGGGTGGTGTTAAGAAAGGACAAGTTTCAAAAGCAGTTATAGTACGTACAAAAAAAGAAATCCGTCGTAAAGATGGTTCTTACATTCGTTTCGATGACAATGCTTGTGTGCTTTTAAACAACCAAGATGAGCCGCGTGGTTCACGTATATTCGGACCTGTTGCGCGTGAATTGCGCGATAAGGATTACATGAAGATTACATCGTTAGCACCTGAAGTGCTTTAATCTTTAATAAAAAATAAGCAGTTCTGACTGTCAAATATAAGTGTTATGGCAAAGAATAGATTTTTACCGAAGCTGCGCATTAAAACTGGCGACACAGTGCAAGTGATTACGGGCGAAGATAAAGGTAAGCAAGGTGTTGTTCTGAAAGTTTTTCCAGAAGACAACAAAGCGATTGTTGAAGGTGTACACGTTGCAACTAAACACGTTAAGCCGACACAAAACCAAGAGGGTGGTATTGTTAAGAAAGAACTTACCATTCATATTTCAAACATTGCTTTAGTAGATAGCACAGGCAAGCCGACGCGTGTTGGTAAGCGTGTAGAAAACGGCAAAATTGTTCGTTTTTCAAAAAATACGAGTCAAACGATTTAATAAGATACGATAATGAGTTACGTTCCGCGTTTAAAATCTAAATATGCTACTGATGTCGCTCCGGCACTTCAAAAGCATTTCGATTATAAAACTGTTATGCAAGTACCAAAATTGGTAAAAATTTGTATCAATCAGGGTATTGGTGGTGCAACGCAAGATAAGAAGTTAATTGAATCGGCAGTGAATGAGCTTTCAACAATTGCCGGTCAAAAAGCGGTTTCAACAAAAGCGCGCACTTCTATCTCAAACTTTAAGTTGCGCGAAGGTATGCCAATCGGTGTGCGCGTTACACTGCGCAATAATCAGATGTGGGAATTTTTAGATCGTTTTATTACAGTAGCGTTACCGCGTGTACGCGATTTTAAAGGAATTAACGATCGCTCTTTCGATGGGCGTGGAAATTATACGATAGGTATTACAGAGCAAATTATTTTCCCGGAAATTGATATTGATAAAATCGGTAAAATTCAAGGGATGGATATAACTTTCGTAACTACAGCAAAAACAGATGCTGAAGCATTGCAACTTCTGCGCGAAATGGGATTACCATTTAAGAAGTCAGCAGTTATAGCGCCAGTAGCAGTAGCGAGTTCAAATTAGAAATTAACAATTAATAATTAAGGATGTAGGCGAAGTATAAATCTTCATTCAATATTTTTAGTTTTTAATTAAATTATACAATTCATAGATGGCAAAGAAGTCAATTATTGCAAGAGAAGCTAAGCGAGAGCGTTTAGTAGCGCAATTTGCTGAAGTGCGGAGTAAATTAAAGAAAGAGGGCGATTTTGAAGCACTCGATAAATTACCGCGTAACAGCGCAAAAGTGCGCTTACACAACCGTTGCAAACTTACAGGAAGACCGAAAGGTTATGTTCGTAAGTTCGGAGTAAACCGATATATGTTCCGTCTGATGGCACTTCAAGGAAAGTTGCCGGGTGTAACAAAATCGTCTTGGTAACCGAGCGGTACAATTTTTAAACGACAATTAGAAAAATTTTCATAATTAAAGGAAAATGGCTGTTACAGATCCGATAGCTGATTATCTAACGAGAATACGAAACGCGCAAATGGCGAGCCATAGCGTAGTTGAAATTCCTTCGTCTAACTTAAAGAAGCGCATTACTGAAATCTTGTACACGCAAGGCTACATTCTCAAATATAAATTTGATGATGAAGTTAAACCACAAGGTGTCATTAAAATAGCTTTGAAGTACGATGCTCAGACGAAAGAGCCGATAATCCGCGAGTTATTGCGTGTTTCGCGCCCAGGTTTACGTCAGTACCGCAAATCTACCGAATTACCACGTGTAATTAATGGTTTAGGTATTGCCATACTTTCAACGTCAAAAGGTATCATTACTGATAAAGAAGCCAAAAAACTCAACGTAGGCGGTGAGTTGTTGTGCTACATTCATTAATATTTAAGGAATATTTAGCTGATAAAATTATGTCACGTATAGGTAAATTACCCATTGCATTGCCCGCTAAGGTTGCCATAGAAGTTTCTAAAGGCAAT
>JAYVNP010000140.1:0-24697 GCA_043758385.1 Saprospiraceae bacterium | reverse complement strand
GGCCGGAATAGATGTCCAACTACCGTCAATCCCCGTTGGACTTGATTCCCATTGAACGGTGCAACTTCCTGGCACACCACCATTTGGTGTAGCCGTTAATTGTGCTGTACCCGTTTGGCAAATTGTTGTTGCACCTGTTATTGAAATTGTAGGTTGTGGATACACCGAAATAGAAACTTCATTAGAAATTGGGCAACTTGTTTGTGCCGAAATTTGCGATTGAATCCCCAAAAATAATAAAACTATTAAAGCAAAGAGTTTTTGGCTTTGTGCGTTTAGCTTTTTATTCTGATTGTGTAGTGTACTGATAGTATGCATAATTGAAGTAATGGTATGAGAAATTTATTTCCTCGACATTACAGTGCCAAAAGCACACCAATTTTTTTAAATCTTCAATTTTATTTGCATTAAATACGCATTTTGATTGAAATGACCTTTTAAAAAGCATTAAACATATTTCTTATTTCTTTCACTTTTAGATATTTATGGTTAAATATTTGGTGAAGCCCACTAAAAACTTTTATTTTGTGTTTCAAAGGCAAGCATACTTAACAACTAATACTTACTCAAATGTTTGGAAATAAAAAAGTCGAAGATAAAAATAGTATCACGCGGTCAACTACAACAATTAGTTTAGATGCGAATGCACTCAACAGCCTCGTTAAAGGCACGAGCGTTGAAGGCAATATAACAGCCGAAAACGATATTCGCGTTGATGGAATTATTAAAGGAACACTCGTTTGCCAAGGTAAAGTGATTATTGGCGCAACGGGTTATATTAATGGAGAAGTAAAATGTCAGAATGCCGTTATTGAAGGCAAATTTCATGGCAAATTAGACGTATCGGAATTGCTCAGTGTTAAAGAAACGGCTGAAGTAGTTGGCGACGTTAAAGCTGATAAACTTATGGTGATGCCTGGCGCAGTGTTTAACGTAACTTGTAATATGCGACAAACAACATTGCAACAAAATAATTTGCTCGGTACGCCCATGTCGGAAATTTTAACAGTTAATGGTGTCGCAAAATAATAACAGTTCTAAAAATTCCGAGAAAAAAAAAGTAAGCAAGCCGTTTAGTAATTCGGATATTGCTTTTAGTATGGTTGCTATAATATCTTTGGGTGCTTTTATTGGCAACCGACTTGATACACATTTTAATACATCTAAACCTTATTACACAATCGTCGCTTGTTTTATAGCCATAGGTGGTGCGATGTATAATATTATTAAAGGTAGATAACAAGAAAAGTAAAGAGGAATAAATTACGTTTATCAAACAATATGTCAGAGAAAATAAGCGTGCGTTATAATTTTTTACCTGTTTCTAATTCCTTATTTCTAAACGCTGCGCTTTTAGCTTTATGTTTTTCAGTCTGTTTATTTTTTAAAAATAATTCTGAAAAAACTTTTCTATGTTCTGTTGCATTCCTTTTAATTTTTTTTAATTTCATCATCGAGTTTCTTTTAAAAAAATTACACCCTAATAAAAAATCACAAATGTTTATTGGCGTTGTGATGGGCAGTATGTTTTTTAAAATGGTTTTTATTTCTTTAGTTGCCCTCGTTTTTTACAAAAAACATCCCGACACATCAAATTATGTTTTAGTGGCTTTGATGTTTCAATATCTTTTACTCACAACATTTTCAATTCTAAGGCTTCAAAAAATTATTTTGAGCCCATCATGAGTTATGCGATTAACTTTTCCAGATAATTTTTTTTTCGGTACATCTACCGCAGCAACACAAATTGAAACCGCATCGGAACACAATTGGCGTGACGAAGTGGCGCGCGATGGCGAAGTTTTTAATCGCACTTGTGACCATGAATTGCGACGCGTTGAGGATGCGCAACACATTGCGCGATTCGGTACAATATATAGATGCAGTATAGATTGGGCGCGCATTCAATCATCGCCATCGGCAGAATTTAATACGGATGTGGTAAAAGAGTACACCGCTTTTTTCAATGATTTAGAAAATCGTGGCATGAAACTTATGTTGGTGTTGCATCATTTTACACAACCTTTATGGTTTGAAAATTTAGGAGGTTGGGAGAATAAAAAAAATATTGCGCATTTTATTGATTACACTGAGCGGATTGCGCATCATTTTAGTAAATACGTCGCGTATTGGAATACTTTTAATGAACCAAATGTGTATGCTATGAACGGTTGGATTCTGGGGACATCGCCACCGCATGTCAAAAATTATTTCAAAGCCAATAAAATTTTACGTCGATTTAAAAAAGCGCACGAGTTAGCGTTTCAAGTTTTACGTCACCACACACCCATTATCCCGATTGGTATTTCGCTCAATACGGGTTTGTTTGAAGGGAAAAATGCACTCGGAAAATTATCCGCAGGTTTCGTAGATTGGTGGTTTAATCGCCGTGCGATGACTTACTTTAAAAAAGTTGATTTTCTCGGCATTAGTTACTATGCCTACATGCTTTTCGATCCATTCCCCATTTCAGAAATTCATACACCCGGTAAACTCGATGCTCTTGGTATTCCGCACGACGATATGTGGGGTTATAAACCCGAAGGTTTGGGAATTAATATGCGCAAACTCCATGCACGTTACAAAAAACCAATCATTATTACTGAAAATGGTATTTGTACTGATGATGACAGTAAACGCATCAGCGCGATTAAAGATTATCTGCGGGAAGTACACGCCGTTATGCAGTCAGGTATTCCAGTGCTCGGTTATATTTTTTGGTCAACGTTCGATAATTTTGAATGGGATCTCGGCAAATCCTATCGCTTTGGTTTGTTGCGTGTTGATTTTGAAACGTGCGAGCGTAAAAACACCGCAGCTGCAGAATTTTATCAAAATATTTGTGAAACACATTGCTATGAGCAGTGAGAAAAGAACTGAATGCCTAAAGTGATTACACAAAATATTCGGAAGGGGATTTGCCGAAACGCTCTTTGTATTGCTCGGAAAAATATTGCGTTTTATGAATTCCGATGGATGCAGCTACAGCTTTAACACTGCTGGCTTTACGCTGTTCTAAAATATTGCGCGCATGATTGAATTTAATTTCTTGGATATATTGCAATGGCGTTAAACCCGTGAGAATTTGCAGTCGTCTATAAAATTGTGAGCGACTCACAAACATCAACTCTGCAACCATTTCTGCTGAAAGCGAATTATCAGAAATGTGAGAACGGATCGTTTGTTCTAAGGTGTTAAGCCATTCTTTATCCGCTATCAACAAAGAACTATCAGCTATCAGCTCCTCGTGATTGATTATTGATAACTTCTGATAGCTAACGGCTGATAGTTGACGACTTTCTGCATTTGTAAGCAAATTTTTAATGCGCGCAAACAATTCGTCTTCTTCAAAAGGTTTTATCAAATAATCATCCACACCAAACGTAAGTGCTTTGAGTTTATCTTGCATTTCGGCACGCGCTGTGAGCATTATAACTGGTATAGCGCGTAGTACTTTATCGTTTTTTAATTTTTCGAGTAATTGAAATCCATCCATAACAGGCATCGTTATGTCGGAAATGATGAGGTCAATAGCTATCATTTTTACGCTGCCAGCTTTCAGCTCCTCTTGCTCGTCGCTGCTCATAGCTAATTGTTCATAGCTTAAAGCCGAAAGTGCTGCTTGCCCATTTTCCGCACTGATGACGTTGTATTTATCAGAAAGAATGAGTTTTAAATAATTGCGTAAACTCGGATTGTCTTCAACCACCAAAATAGTTGATTGTTGGCGATTGGTAGTTGTTGGTTGAAAAACAAAATTTTCGCTGTTTAACAAATCATCATCAAAATTTGTATTTAAGTTTTCGACTTCAATGTTCGATTGCCAACTGCCTGCTGTGTTTCCAAGAACTTCTTGTTTAGGTAATTCCAAAATAAATGTCGCACCCTTACCGAGCGTGCTTTCAACCGAAAGTTTGCCATTCATCACTTGTGCGAGTTCGTTCGACAGTGCTAAACCAATTCCAGTTCCGCCTTCAATAGGTGTATTAGTTTGATTGGTTTGATAGAAACGATTAAAAACGTGTGGTAAATCGTTGGGATGAATACCGCGACCTATATCAATAACGGCGAGTTTCCAATCGGAAGGAGTATGAGTGACTTGAACAGTAATACTTCCACCATAAGGCGTAAATTTTAAAGCATTACTCAATAAATTATTAAATATTTTTTCAAACTTGGGTTTGTCGAGCATAAGTGCATTTGGCACGTTTTTATCGAAATTGAAAACAAGTTTTATGCCGCGCTGTGCAGCATAACTTTCAAACGTAGCAATTAATCGGCGCAAAAATTCGTAAATTTCTATGGGCTCATCGTGCGTAGTCATTTTACCTGATTCAAGTTTAGTGAGATCTAAAATTTCATTTACCAAACCCAATAAATTTTGCGAATGCTGACGCGCCATAGTAGCTAAAGAAAAATTTCGGTTATCGAGTGTTTTACTTTTTAGCATTGTGCCGAGCGGTGCAAGCATCAGAGTGAGAGGCGTGCGCAATTCGTGCGAAACATTAGCGAAAAACCGTGTTTTAGTGGCATCAAGTTGTTTCAAAACTTCTGATTGTTGCTCGATGATATTTTTTTGAGATTGTAATTTGGTTCTGTTGCGTCGCTCTCTATAAAAAATCAAAGCAAAAGCGCCCATTAAAAAAAGCGCAAAAAAAGTAGAACCGATCAATAAACCTTGTTGCGAATTTTTTTGAGATATTTCTTTTTCTTGTTGAGCCACATTAAGCAACAATTCGTTTTCTTTCAAACTTTTTTCGTTTTGCTCTTTTATTAAATCAATCTGACCATTAGTATAAAGTTTGTGATATTTTAACGCTTCTGCAAAATCTCCTTTCGTTTCATACGCTAAAGAAAATGCTTCATAGTAATCAGAGATAGAAGCGCGCGTGTTAATAGCTAAAGCAACTTCACCACTTTTTTTATAGTATTTAAAAGCATCTTCTTTATTTCCTTCTTTAACAGCTATCTCACCGAGATCTAAATTTACGGATTGGTAAGAATTTATTTGAGTAAGTTTGTAATGTTCTAAAAAATTTAACCCAGCCAATGCTATCTGCTTTGATTCAGCAATTTTATCAACCCGTAAAAAACTGTAACTAATGAAACCATAAAATCTTGCATGAGAATCTATATCGGTAATATTGGGTAAAATGTCATTAATAATTTTGTAATAAAATTTAATAGAGTCTATATTTCTGTGATTGGGTAAATCCAAAAATTTAGAGTAATTCATCATCAAAAGTGCTTTATATTTTTCTGGACTACCAAGATCGGCGTAAAGTTCGTAGCTTTTTTCGGCATTTTCACCAGATAATTTTGTTTCTCTTTTTAGCGCAAAGCGCATATAATAAATTGCTCTATCTAAATAAATTTGAGCTTGAATTTCAGGTCGGGTTTTGTTGGCAACCAAATTGGAAGCTTTCAGAAAAATATCTTGAGCCGTTTTAAACTCACCAAACTCAATGTAAATCATCGTTTGATGATAGAGAATATTATACAACAGCAGATTACTGTTTTTTGGTTCAGGAATTTTTTCGTAGTAAGCTAACGCTTTTTTTACCATCGAATCGCCGAGTACAAAATCGTGACTGTGGTATTTAAAAATGGTTATTTTTGAATAAACTTCCGCTAAACTTTTAAAATTTGTAGGTTGATTTTTTTCAAGTAGTTCAATACTTTTGTTGAAAAAGAACATTGCGCTGTCTTTATCGAATTGTGGAAATTTGGAAAAAAATAGCGCGCGCTCTTGATAGGTATTGTTAAGTGTTATAAAATTTTCTGTCGAGGAAGATATTTTAAAATTATTTGCAATAGCATTTAAATTTGGGGTTTGTGCAATTGCTATTCCAATAAAACATACAAACAAAATTCGCAATAAATAATGCAATGCACAATTTTTTAAACGTAATGCCGTAGTATGTTTCATTATTTGTGGCTTTCGACGTGATTTGAAGTAGCTCTGGAGTACAAAGTTCAAAGTTAATTTTAAACTTAACGTTGAAGTAAATTATTTACAGGGGATTGTAAAAAAATTTATTTAAAAAAAAATTAACGGACTTCAAAAAACTCCTAACAGAAGTTTGAGATTTTTTTTGACTTTACAAGAACGAAAATTTGGGTCTAATTTCCAAATTTGAAGATTGATTGTACGACAAAACTTCTCAGGTGAGATTGTTTACAGAATACTTCAGAATTTTTATTAATAGTTATCGTTTCGGTGCATATACATATCTTTCTCATCGTCTTCCTCTTTTCTGTTTGTGTTTGCAATGACTGAAATTACAATGCCTAAAATCATTATTACTAATTTAAGTGTGAAAGAAACACCCGATCCAAATTTTTCGAGCGCAGAGAAAATTGAAATATCAACACCGACGAAACTTAAAAAGACGGCGCAACCACCGAGTAAAAACATGAGAAAACCTAAAATTTTTACTAATCCGTTATTTTGCATAAAACATAAAATTTAATTTTTCAGAATGATTTTTCTTTGTGTTAGTATTGAAACAATATTATTTTTGCGAAGTTCAAAATAAATTATGATAATGTTAATTAACTTGCACATTAATTCGTAAAAGAAATGAATTATTTTATTTTTTAGAAAAAATACCTTTATGCGATTTTTTATTTTAGTTGCTGCGATACTCTTTTTTTGTTTCAAATTAGTAGCGCAACAAAATTATTCTGCCAAACTTAATGCATCTGAAGTTTTAGAATCAATGAAAAAACTTAACGTTTTAGGGAGTGTATTATACGTTGCAGCACATCCTGATGATGAAAATCAACGCTTGATTTCTTACATGGCAAGCGAACGCAAAATGCAAACGGCGTACCTGTCACTCACTCGCGGCGATGGCGGGCAAAATTTAATTGGTTCTGAGTTGCGCGAAATGTTAGGCGTTTTACGTACGCAAGAACTTTTAGCTGCGCGCGCTATTGATGGTGGTAAACAAATGTTTTCGCGTGCCAACGATTTTGGTTTTTCTAAATCGCCTGCCGAAACTTTAAAGTTTTGGAATAAAAAAGAAGTTTTGAGTGATGTGGTTTGGGCGATTCGCAAATGGCAACCCGATGTTATTATCAATCGTTTTTCAACCGATACAACCGTTGAAACGCACGGTCATCATACATCGTCAGCTATACTTTCCAACGAAGCGTTCGATTTAGCCGCCGATCCAAATGTTTTTCCCGAACAGCTCAAATATGTTTCTGTTTGGCAACCTAAACGTTTGTTTTTCAATACTTCTTGGTTTTTTTATGGCAGTCGAGAAGCATTCGATAAAGCACCAAAAATAAATCTCGTTTCAGCCGATTTAGGCGTTTACTATCCTTGGAAAGGAAAATCGAATAACGAAATTGCCGCCGAAGCGCGCTCTATGCATCGCTGTCAAGGTTTTGGTGGCGCAACGCAACGTGGGAGCGACATGGAATACTTCGATTATTTAAAAGGTATCGGTAAACCGCAAAAAGATGTTTTCGACGGCATTAATACTTCTTGGTCACGTGTGGAAGGTGGAGAAAAAATTGGAACTGCCATTGACGCGACCATAAAAGCCTACAATGTTAATGCGCCTTCGGCAAGTGTGCCAGGGTTGATAAAAATTTTAGAACAGATTGAAAGTTTACCCGAAGGGCATTGGAAAACGATTAAATTAATAGAAGTCAAAGAAATTATTCGCGCGTGTTGCGGTTTATATTTTGAAGCCTCGTCAGCAACAGCGAGTGGTGTAGCGAATCAGAAAATAGATGTGACGGCTGAGGCAATTAATCGTTCCGATTTGGATATAAAATTAGCGCGTGTTCAGTTATTAGGCCTCAGTGTTGATTCAACAATGGCAAAAACTTTGACAAATAATGCGCGTGCTCAAATAAAATTAATCGGCAAAATACCAACGGATGCACAAACAACGGCTCCTTATTGGTTGCGTAACGCGTCAAGTTTGGAAATGTACACCGTAAACGATCAGACATTGCGCGGTTTACCCGAAACACCTCGTGCAGCGCGTGCTCAATTCGACGTAACGATTTCTGGTAAAAAGATTTCCTATTTTTATGATGTAGCTAATAAATTTGAAAATCCTGCACGCGGCGAACAGTGGTCGCCGTTTGAAGTAACACCACCCGTTTTCGTAAATATTCCTGAAAAAGTTTACATTTTCGCCGATTCAGCCAAACGCATTGTTCAATTTACGGTGCGCGCAGGGACAGATAATGTAGAAGGGGCGTTAGAACCTAAACTGCCAAACAATTGGAAAATTGAACCGATACGTAAAACTTTTTTGCTCAAACAAAAAGGTGAAGAAGTTAACTTGAGTTTTATGCTGACGGCTCCGGCAACATCGGAGGAAGCAACAATGTCAGCGCAAGTTTTAATGATTCCGAGTGGAAAAGAGCTGGATAATTTAAAATTCGATTATCAACCGATTGAAACAAAGTCAATAAAAACAATTGCTTACGACCACATACCAACGCAAACAGTTTTACTTCCCGCCGAAGCCAAAATTGTAAAACTTGATTTGAAAAAATCGGGGAAAAATATTGGTTATTTTATGGGCGCTGGCGACGATATGCCTGCGTGTTTAGAGCAAATTGGTTACAATGTGACACAACTAACAAACGCGAATTTTCAATCGCCCGATGGTTTAAAAGGTTTTGATGCAATTGTGATGGGTATTCGCGCTTATAATACAAAAGAAAAATTAGCTTTTTTTAATACTGCTTTGCTCAACTATGCCAAAAATGGTGGAACAGTAGTAGTGCAATATAACACAAGCGGCAGAGACTTAGTGACACAAAAGGTGGGTCCGTATCCGTTTAAAATTTCGCGCGATAGAACTACAGAAGAAGATGCACTTGTTACTTTTTTAAAACCTGAACACGTTGCCTTAAATGCACCGAATAAAATAACCTCTAAAGATTTTGACGGTTGGGTGCAGGAACGCGGATTGTATTTCTTAATTGATCTCGATCCTCAATATGAACAACTCATTTCTTGTCACGATGTGAATGAAAAACCGCGCGACGGTGGTTTGGTGGTTACAAAATATGGCAAAGGTTGGTATGTTTACACAGGTTATTCTTTTTTTCGACAAATGCCCGCTGGTGTGAGCGGTGCTTATCGGTTGTTTGCTAATTTAATTTCATTGCCTAAATAATTTTTGGAATCTAATTAAATTGAAAAAGTTCATAAGAAGTGCCAACCAATTTTGTGTTGGTTGGCACTTGAAATTCAAATTTCTATTGTCTTGGTAAATTGTCAATTCTTTGACCTAAGTAAATTAAGTCGTTGGAAGTTATTTCTTTATTTTCCGGTATGAAACGTAATTCTCCAAATTTATTTCTATAAACTTTCCACTGTTGTTTATTGACTTTCTTCCAATACGTTTGAAGTGCCAATTCAGTTCCAAAATCTTGGATTGAATAAGCTTTCATTGTAGGAATAGAATAAATTAAATTGAAATAATCATCATAACACCTAACGGATGCGTTTTTTTCTAAAAATTCCTTGTACTCTTTTCTTCGGGTGAGTGTTGCTGATTGTTCAATAAAAAAAGCTTCAGCTTGGCTTTTAAACATATAAAGTACTCCGTTGTTTGTAGTGTCTGTAACTTCGTACGGCATATTATACTTCTTCGCCAACTTATTCATTTCTTCTGCTGTAGAATATTTAATAAACTTTGGTTGTTCAAGTTTCGATTGAGAATAGGCATTTGTAAAAAAAATCAAGATTGTAACTGCTATACAATTCATTTTGAAAAAATATTTTTTCATAAAAATTAAATTAAAATTGTGAATAAAATTAATCAAGCAAAACCAAATTAGTAATTCCATCAACACTTACAGTGAAATTAACCTGAATGCCATAAGGGACACTTCCCGTAACTTGTACATCAGCAGTCACATGTGTTGAAACGTTATAACCTTCATTGTGATCTAAAGAGTTTTTATAATAACCTCCTTGTTGCGAATTTCCTGCATCTCCATATCCTTGAGGATAGACGTTTGACTCAATTATGCTTAGAGAATTATGATTATCGGTTATTGATTTATATGCTCTGGCTGAATAATTAGGTCCGCTACAGTCAAATACTGTGTAATCTACTTTAAAAGTAATTTCTCCAACTTGAATATTACCTAAGTATAGTAAAGGAACGTTTCTTGTTAATTGAGATGTTTTAGTCCCATTACCACATTGTGGTTTGGTTGTATTACCCCCAACCTTTTTAGGCTGCCCACTCGGGTCAGTATTCCACCAGTCTGTACCATATCCAGGCCCCGATCCTTGTGTACTGATACCTTGACAAGGGTAAAAGAGTGTAATGCATACTGTTTGAATATCATAAACAGGTCCATAACCATTTAATGCATCCCAATTTTGGTTATACCAAACAGTACAACTCGGATAGCTACACAGAGCATCTCTAAACGAAACATTAGGATTTGAAAAATCATCAGAATTTTTAGAAGCTTTATGCAATTTAATAATTTCTCCCTGTGAGATTTCATACAAATAGATAAATTTGCTCTTTATATCTTGATAAGCAAAAGAACCATCAAAATTTTCATCTAAAATGTTTGTTGCATTTATTTTTTTTATGTTTCCAACAAACGAATCTGAAGGAGAATAAGATAGGAACTCAATTAAATATCCATTACTGTTAGGTGTGAATAGGATTTTTGATTTCCCTAAATTATTTTCTTTCTTAGAATTTTTAGGAGCAGTAAATCTGCCATTGATTGATACATCTAACTCCACTGAATTTTTGCAATTGATAGCGGTTTCCCAAACAGGTGCTATGTTTTTAAAGTCTTCAATAGCACCTGTTAAAACATTGTTTCGATTTTTTTCAAACCAAGTTTTAGCATCCATAATTTTTTGCTTATTGAGTGCATCATTTGCATCAGACTGTGATGTAGTGACTATCTCTTTATTACACGCCTCAAAAACAAGAACTCCAAATACTAGCGCAAAAAAGCTGAAAATAAAAAATTTACTGAGATTTAATCTTCGAATTTTAATCATTTTTAAAATTGTTTAACAGTTTAGTCTCGTTTTAAGTGCTTTCGACGGCACTCGGCATACAGACAATACTCCGAAACAGTAGCTAATTGTTTATGATACAAAGTTAAAACTGTAAATTTTATAAATTTCCGCCAAATTCCGCAAAGTTCAGACTGAAAACAACAACATCCGTCTTAAGCCGACGAAAATCGACAACTCAAAAAAAAGACTTGAAAACAATCTAATAAGCATACCGTAAATTAATTATTCGCGGGGAGGGTTAATTTTAATTTTTGATTTGAAATAGTAATTCACTTCTTTCTCTACCAAATCAAAAATTTCTTGAGTGAATAAATTGCCTTCTAATTTTACGCCGCGTTCTTTTAATATACGTTGGAATGTGCGCTTTCCCAAGCTTAATTTTTCTAACATGTCAATTTTCGGAAATAAATTGGTGTCATTGTTTGTTTAGATTTTAAGTAATTGTTTAGGATAATTTTTTGATTCTTAACTAACAGACTTGCAAAGCAAATATAATTTATCTTATTTAGTAGCCAAAATATTGTTGTTATAGACTAAGCAAAGTATCAAAAATTTTTTCTTTTCAACACAATATTTTGAATTTTGAAAAATAATTGGTTTGATGTAACAGTTGTATCTTAAACTAACCGAATTTATGATCAACTTTATTCACTTTATTGACACACATTCAATTTCCAATTTTTAAAACCCCTTAACACAATTCTGGAAATCTAGATTGAACTAAATCCTTTAATTCAGATTAAGTATTTAACTTTGCAGAATTAAAAAATTTTACGCAGCTGCTAAATCTTTGACATTGTTTTATGAATAAAGAATTTGAAGATCTTGTTCCGCCGCCCATTTTAAAATCGTGGCGCAATTTATACATTTTTGTGTTGGCTTTTCACGCGTTGCTCATCGCCGCATTTTATGTTGTTACGCATTATTTTTCGGATTGAGGTACATCATTAATAATTGAAGTCTCAACGCGTCAAAAAATACTGAATGGCGAGCGCGTAACCTTCTAAGCCTAAACCGGCAATTGCGCCAACACATTTTGCCGCTGTGTATGAGTGATGCCTCACAGCTTCGCGCGCATGAATATTTGAAATATGCACTTCAACAACAGGCACATTAATAGCTGAAATACAATCGGCTAAAGCGAGACTCGTGTGCGTGTATGCACCTGCATTTAAAATAATTCCAGTATAGCTTTCATCAAAACCCACGCGGTGAAAATTATCAATCAGCACGCCTTCAATATTACTTTGTACGTATTCAATTTCGACGATTGGAAAACGACTACGCAAAACTAAAAGATAATCTTCAAAAGTTTGTGTGCCATAAATATGTGGCTCACGTTTGCCGAGTAGGTTTAAATTCGGACCGTTAATAATTAGAATTTTCAATGTTGTACTATTATAAAATTTAAATAGACTAAATTTTTTTGCAAATTTAATCAAATTTTTAAGAAGACAAATTAAAACTAAACAGCAAAAGTTACCTTAAATTAATATTTAAAATTTGAGAATGCTTTCGAACTCCAACCCATTAAAGCGTTGAGTCGGTCTCGATTGGAATTCAATCCTGAAGTTTGGGCAGCTTCTTAAAAACAATAGAGCACTTCGTTTTATCGAGAACCGTTGTCCCAGCCATACACAGCACCATTAATTTTATTTCTTTAAACATTTTTCCAGTTTTAAAGGCAAAAATAATATTGTGCGTGATAAATAAACTTTTTCAAACAATAATTTCAAATTAAGTTAAAATTCCTTTAGTATTAATTTTAATTTGGCGTATAAAAAATTAAATCAACTTCGCATCTTTGTATTTATGAACTTTAGTATTACGGATAAATTAGCAAACAACAATAGATTCTTTATTTTCTGGGCAGCCACCGCAACGTTCAGCACTTATTTTTGTATGTATGCGTTCCGAAAACCTTTTACCGCTGCAACATTCGAGAGTTATAAGTTTTTCGATATTTCTTATAAAATATTGCTTGTCATCGCACAAGTTTTAGGTTATGCTTGCTCTAAATTTTTTGGCATCGTTTTCATTTCGCAACTAAAAAGTTATCAACGCATAAATTCTATTTTAGCCCTAATGAGTTTTGCTTGGCTGACACTTTTATTATTTGCAGTTGTACCTGCCCCTTATAATATTTTCTGCATGTTTCTGAATGGTTTACCGCTCGGTTTAATTTGGGGAATTGTTTTTTCATATTTAGAAGGCAGAAAACTGACAGAATTATTGGGTGCGTGTTTAGCTACAAGTTTTATTTTGGCATCCGGAGTAGTAAAATCAATCGGTTTATGGTTGATGAATGATTATGGCGTTTCATCATTTAATATGCCTTTTTTCGTTGGTGCTATTTTTGTATTGCCGATGTGCGTTTCTGTTTGGATGCTTTCGCAAATTCCGAATCCGACAAAAGAAGACATTAAATTGCGTTCAAAACGTTCGCCGATGACACGCACTGAACGGCTGGCAGTTTTTAACCGATTCGCCATCGGTATTATTTTAGTTACGGTTTACTATCTTTTTCTCACTGCTTTTCGCGATTTTCGCGATAATTTTATCGTTGATATTTGGAATGGTTTGGGTTATGCTAAAAATGTTTCAGTGCTGACGGTAACGGAATTACCGATAGCTTTTGGCGTTTTAATTATTGTCGCCAATCTTATTTTCATTAAAAAAAATTCAACCGCACTGTGGTTAAATCATGCGCTAATTATTTTTGGAACCATTGGCATAGGCGTTTCAACCCTTATGTTTCAGTATAAATTAATTTCGCCAATTTTTTGGATGATATGGATTGGTTTCAGTATGTACTTATGTTACATACTTTTTCAAAGTCTTATTTTTGAACGCATGATGGCAACTTTTAGAGAGCCTGGTAATGTTGGGTTTTTAATGTATGTAGCCGATGCTTTTGGGTATTTAGGAAGTGTGGTGGTTTTATTGTTTAAAAATTTTGGCGGTGGCGAAATATCATGGTTGAATTTCTTTATCATGTTTGCTTATTTTATTTCGGTGATTGGCGTATTACTAATAACAGTATCATGGTTGTATTTCTACAAAAAATATTTAAAGTATAAAAGCAATCCGCGATTTAACGCGCAGTAATTAACCCAATAACATTTATTTTTTTAAAAGAAACACCCACTCATGAATATAGTTTAAACGTTGATCCATTCAATAAGGAAGAAATTAATACCCGCATTTTAGATTATCTTTCAACTTTTGCAAATATACCAAATCCGAAAATTAGTGAGCGTTGGCACGGCGTATATCCTAAACTTTCTGGCTCGACGGAGTATATTGAGAAAGTGGAAGAAAATATTACGATTGTAAACGGATTGGGTGGTGCAGGCATGACGCTTTCTTTGGGTTTAGCGGATGAAATAATCCGTAAAATTTATCCTACGAACGATGCTTTGCGCACAAATAATATTTACGGGTGAGTTAATTACGTTTTCATAAATTCATTTGATTTTTATTTAAAAAATAAAACAAAAAATCAAATAAAATTTCTTTGCAAACCATAAAGCCAAAATGTTTTGGAAATTTTGTATCATTATGCTTATTTTACACCCACTTTATTTTTAAATCTTCAAACCAATCTTTTTAAAAAATTATGGCTAATATTAACACGCTCGAAAAAAACATTGCTTCAGCAAATTCATTAAACCTATCCAGCATCAATCGCGATAAATTATTCGCTGCCTCATGCGTATCATTACTCGTTACGTCGCTCACATTTGGTATTCGCGCCGGCATTTTAGGTCAACTCGGTGAGCAATATCATCTTTCAAATACCGAATTAGGGCAAATTGCGAGTATGGCATTTTTAGGTTTTCCGTTAGCCACATTTCTTGGCGGTTTTTTTGTTGACTTACTCGGAATGCGTCGTTTTATACTAATGGCATTTATAGCCCACTTATTAGGTTTAGTGCTAACAGTTTTTGCAGGTGGCTACTGGACACTTATGATTTCTACTTTATTAATTGGTTTCGCCAACGGAACTGTCGAAGCGGTTTGTAACCCACTCATAGGTACTATGTATCCAGAAAACAAAGTGGCTATGTTTAATAAATTTCACGTTTGGTTTCCAGGAGGTATTGTAATTGGTGCGCTGCTTTCTTTACTGATGACAAAAATGGGTATCATTGGACAGTTGCAATGTGCCATAATAATTATCCCTACCTTATATTACGGCTATTTATTTTTTAAAGAAAAATTCCCACAAACAGAACGCGTGACATCGGGTGTAACAACGCAACAAATGTATGCTTCCATTTTGACGCCCCTGTTTTTGTTTATGGCTGCGTGCATGTTTTTAACTGCCAATGCAGAGTTAAGCACAAATCAATGGGTTAATAAATTATTAGGAAATGCAGGTGCCAGCGCGCTTTTAATTTTAGCATTGGTAAACGGCATTATGGCGTTCGGACGTTTTTTTGGTGAAGGCATCATTCATAGATTAGCACCTGAAGGCGTTTTATTTATGTCCGCTATTCTGGCTACGGTTGGAATTTATTTATTGAGTACAACAACAGGACCAATGCTCTATTTAGCAGCAATTGTGTTTGCTTGCGGTGTTTGTTATTTTTGGCCAACAATGTTAGGTTATGTTTCTGAAAAAATGCCTCAAAGCGGTGCATTAGGCTTATCAATAATGGGCGGTGTTGGAATGGGTGGAAACGCGTTATATCAATCGTTTTTTCTGGGACCAAAATTAGATTCAGTAACAGATGCTGCAAATGCAACGGCTTCAACAACCGGTTTAACTACCAACCAAATTGAACTTTTTGCGGGTCAAACAGTGTTGCATTACATTAATTTTTTGCCATTAATTTTAGTTTTTGCCTTTGGTTATTTGTATTTTAGTTCAAGAAAAAAATAGTTGTTCGTTGATGGTAGGGGGTTCACTTTTGAAAACTTTTATAGATTCGTTAGGATTCAAAAATGAACTATATCATCATTTTACGAACAACGAATAATCTAATTCGAAGTTATGTCTTTTATAGATATTTTAGGCTGGATCGGTTCGGCTTGTGTGGTGTATGCTTATGCGATGAATATGTATGGCAAACTCAATTCAAATTCGATAACTTATTTTTCACTAAATATCTTTGGCAGTATCTGCCTCATCATAAACACATATTACCATTTAGCTTATCCATCTATGTGGGTGAATATTATTTGGGTAATTTTGGCAGTGATTGCTTGGGTAAAACCTAAAAAATAAATTTTTTATGCGAAAAATAAAAATGGGAATGGTCGGTGGAGGACGCGACGCTTTCATTGGAGCAGTGCATCGGATGGCTGCCGCTTTAGATGGACAAATAGATTTAGTGTGCGGTGCGTTTAGTAGCAATTCCGAAAAATCAAAACTTTCTGGTCAGGATTTTTACCTTCCCGAAAATCGGGTATATGGGAGTTATGCTGAAATGATTGAAACTGAAAAAAAATTACCTTTTGGTGAACGCATGGATTTTGTGAGTATCGTCACACCAAATAATATGCACTTTCCACCTGCAAAAATGGCTTTAGAAAACGGTTTTCATGTTGTGTGCGATAAACCTTTATGTTTAACAATTCCAGAGGCAGAAGATTTAGTAAAGTTAGTGAACGATACGCAATTACATTTTGCACTCACGCATAATTATACTGGGTATCCGATGGTGAAACAAGCGCGCGCGCTTGTCGCATCGGGTGCACTCGGTAAAATCAGAAAAATTCACGTCGGTTATCCGCAAGGTTGGCTTTCTAAATTTGAAGAGGGTAGTGGACAGAAGCAAGCAGCTTGGCGCACTGACCCAACAAAAAGTGGTGTTGGTGGCGCACTCGGCGATATTGCAACGCACGCAGAAAATTTAGCAGGGTATATTTCTGGATTAAAAATTACAAAACTTTATGCGCAACTCAATACTTTTGTTCAAGGTAGATTACTTGACGACGACACCAATATTTTTTTAGAATATAACAATGGCGCTAAAGGTGTTTTATTTGCTTCGCAAAT
This sequence comes from Saprospiraceae bacterium, assembly GCA_043758385.1. Lineage (GTDB taxonomy): Bacteria > Bacteroidota > Bacteroidia > Chitinophagales > Saprospiraceae > JAAFJT01. The sequence continues at coordinate 7,643 of JAYVNP010000140.1, read as the reverse complement.
TTGTGCAGGCGAAGAAAATGGTTTGAATATTAAAATTTATGGAGAACTCGGTGGATTAGAATGGACACAAACTGAACCGAATACGTTAATTCATCGCGCACTCGGCGAAACGGCTAAAATGTATCGCACCGGTGTTGGCACATTGAGTGATACTGCACAAAAAAATACGCGAATGTTTATGGGTCATCCAGAAGGGTATATCGAAGCATTTGCCAATATTTATAAAAATTTTGCGCACGGCTTGCAAGCCTCTTGGGGATTTAAAACACCAGATGCCGATTTAGATTATCCAACAGTAGAAGACGGATTGCATGGTATGAATTTTGTTTATGCTGTGGTTGACTCGAACAAAAAAAATGCTTGGGTAGAACTTTAAAGTTGAATAGTTTCTACAATTTCTAATCCGTAACCTTGCAAACCGATACGCTTTTGAGGCGCATGTGTAATGAGTTTAATTTTGCAAATATTCATATCGCGCAGTATTTGTGCGCCTACGCCAAAATCGCGGCGATCCATAAAATTTGTAACCTTGTTATTTTTTTCTTTTTGCGCTTTAATAACGCGCAAGCGTTGCAGCATCGAATGTCCTTTTTCACTTTGCTGAATGTAAAGAAAAACACCTTTACCTTCTTTTTCTATAATTTCAAAAGCTTTGTGCAGCGATTCTTCCGATTGACTAAACAACGCACCCAAAATATCATTGGGTTCAGTGGACGATTGAACGCGTACTGGCACAATGTCACCATCGTTCCAACGTCCTTTTTTTATGGCTAAATGTATATCACCCGAAGTGAGTTGCTGATACGCTGAAATTTCGAGTTCGCCATATTTTGAATCTAATTTTAATTCGAGTTCTTTTTTTACGATGCGTTCAGTGCGCATTCTATAAGAAATCAAATCGTCAATAGAAATTATTTTAAGATTGTGCGTACGTGCAATTTCAAACAATTGTGGCAAACGTGCCATGGTGCCATCGGCATTTAAAATTTCTACCAATACGCCAACTGGATTCAATCCCGCAATGCGTGCTAAATCAACAGCTGCTTCAGTGTGTCCCGTGCGCCGTAAAACGCCTCCCGTTTTAGCGCGTAACGGAAAAATATGTCCTGGGCGCGCATAATCTGAACCTTGTGCCGTAATGTTTGTGAACCAACGAATTCCCGTCGCTCTGTCGTAGGCAGAAATTCCGGTTGAACATCCATGACCTAATAAATCAACCGAAACGGTAAATGCTGTTTCATGCAAAGCTGTATTTTGTGGCACCATCGGTTTTAGGTCTAATTCATCCGCGCGACTTTCTTCAATCGGTGTGCAAATTAAACCCCGACCATGCGTTGCCATAAAATTAATTAATTCGGGCGTAACCAATTCGGCAGCACAAATAAAGTCGCCTTCGTTTTCGCGGTCTTCATCGTCAACAACAATTATTATTTTACCTTTGCGAATTTCTATAATCGCTTCTTCGATGGAGTTAAGTTTAAATTTTTCTTCAGACATTTTACTAAATTAAGAGTTAAGAGTTGAGCGATTAGAAACATAAGTACGCAGTAACCCAAATAGTTTTGATTTTATCTTTCACTTCAAACCAGATAGATTCATAAATCACATCAGATTTAAGAAAAAAATTTATAATTTGCCTTTAGTGTTTAGCCATGCTCTAAATTTTTGCGCATTAATAACGTGTTGCTCGAACGTTTCTGCAAAAAGTAATTTACCCCTATCGTTCGGCTCACCACAAAAATACAAATAATTTGTACTCGGCGCGTTCAGAACAGCATCAATAGTTGCAGCAATCGGTAAACGAATAGGACCCGGTGGCAACCCATCGCTTGTGTAAGTGCTGTAAGGACTTTGAATTTGTAAATCGCTTTTGGTAAGTTGATAATTTGGTGGAATATTGCGTTGTAAAAAAACGGCGTAATAAACCGTTGGGTCGCATTGTAAACGCATTGGTTTACGCAACCGATTCAAATACGTACTCGCAACAAGTGGTCTTTCATCCGCGCGATTTGTTTCACTTTCAACAAGTGAAGCCATGATGATGACTTCTTCTTGCGTCAGTTTCAAGTTTTTTGCTTTTTCACGACGCTCGTCCGTCCAAAATTTTTTATACTCGCGCTCCATTTTAGGAATAATTTTTTTCGGATCAATATTCCAAAAAAATTCGTAAGTGTTCGGTAAAAATAAACACATCAATTTTTCGTGATTGTAAGCAACAGAATCAGATGCTGCTGCCGTAGTAAATGCTTGCAAAATTTCTATCGAATCGGCATCAATGTGTCGCGCAATTTTTCCCGCAATTTGAGCTAAAGATTTTTCATTGTTTAGCGTAACGCGCACAGGAGCTTGTTCGCCGTCTGATAATAAATTTACCAATTGATAACCGTTCAAACCTGCCTTAATTTTAAAACGACCTGAGCGGACGTTTTTAAATTTTAACCACGATGCCCAGTATTCAAACGTAGAAGTATTATCTAAAAAACCTTCCGTACGTAATTGTTCAGTAAGTTGAGAGACTGATGTGTTGGGTTGGATTTTTATAAATTCATCTTTTAATTTTTCTGGTACAATTGGGAGAAATGCAAAGTAATAAATAATGCCTCCTATCAAGCTTGAAAAACAAAGCAAGAAAAATAATTTTTTTATCATGTAACGAAAAGCGTTTGTAATTATATTATTTTCAATGTAGAACTAACGGTTAACAACTGTCAACTTATTTTTGCGCGTTTGGCCAAAAAAGTTTGCAGAATATTTTTAAAACCTTCGTTGATGTCGCAAGGTACATAATCAATACGATACATTAAACACTGTTCGAGCAAATCGTTATTAAATTCGGTAAGTTGTTTCGTAAAAGTTTCTTTAATTTGATGCGGTTGCAACCGAATTTTTTCACCCGATTCTATATCAACAAAAAGTGTTGGACGATTGTCGTACTCGAAATTAATCTCTTTATGTTTATCCACCACATGAAATAAAATAACTTCATGCTTATTAAACTTGAGGTGTTGCAATGCCGAAAAAAGTGCCTCGCGATCTTGACTAAAATCAAACATATCGGAAAAGATACAAACCAATGCGCGCTTGTTAATGCTATCTGCAATTTGATGAATCGCTTCAATAGCAGAAGTTTTTTTGTTTAAAACATCAGGCTCTGACAAGTATTTATCTAAAATTCCAATCAGGTTTCTGTAATGTGATTGCGAAGTTTTAGGCGAAATTTGTTCATGAATAACACTATCGAAAACGCTTAAGCCGAATGCATCGCGTTGGCGCATCAAAATATTCATGATGGAAGCAGCCGCTAAAGCTGAAAAACCGATTTTTTTTTGCGACACGGGCACATCGTGCGGAAAATACATTGAACTTGACACATCAAACAAAATATGACAACGCAAATTGGTTTCTTCTTCAAAACGCTTTACAAAAAGTTTATCCGTTTTTCCAAAAACTCGCCAATCAATATTTTTTGTACTTTCGCCAACATTATATAGCCTGTGTTCGGCAAATTCTGCCGAAAAACCATGAAACGGCGATTTGTGTAAACCAATAATAAATCCTTCAACTACCTGACGCGCTAACAGCTCAAGGTTGAACATTTCTTTAATCTCTAAATTATCTTGTAAAACCATATTGAGTTGATAGTTTTTAGTAGTTATAATTCTAACAATAACTATTGAGAATTTATTATTTATTCTTGCTTTGGAAAGCCTTATTAAAACGCATTACACGTTCACCATGTTGCATAAAAAAAGCGAACAGCTATTTGTACTATTCGCTTTTTGAATTTCATAAAAGTTTTAAAATTAAACTTTTTCTAAAGCAGCATCAATTTTAGCTTTTAACTGAACTTTTGTGATGTTAGAACCCACGTGCTTATCAATTAAAACACCATTTTTTAAAATGACGATGGTTGGAATACCACGTACGCCAAAATTTTGCGGTACTATCATATTTGAATCAACATCCATTTTTCCTACAAGTACAGTGTCGCCATAATCCTTAGCAACATCTTCTACCATCGGACCGATAGCTTTGCAAGGTCCGCACCATTCAGCCCAAAAATCAATAACAGAAACACCTGACTTCGATGATTCTTCAAAATTTTTATCCGTGAAAATAAAAGCCATTTTTTTAAAATTTAAATATTTAATGTTAAACAGAGTTGTTGGTAAAAAAGTTCAATCAAAATAGAATTTATCTAAATTAGCGCAAAAATAATTTAATCATATTTTCAGTTTCTAAATTTCCATTCGCTTTCAATCACTTCCGGTTCAACAAATTTTTTCTTTTGAGAAAGGTAAATATGCAAAGCCAATTGCGCAGCAACAATTTCTTCCTCTTTATTATTGAGCAGCTCGGGTTTGAAATATTTTGAAATAAAGTGCGTATCAAAATCACCTTTAATAAAATGTTCATTTTCCATAACGAATCTGCCAAAATTTAAAGTATTCGGAACACCCTCAATTTCAAAATTTTGAATAGCTATTTTTAAATTCACGATAGCTTCAGCACGCGTTTCGCCATAGCAAATAAGTTTTGCAATGAGCGAATCGTAATACACCGAAATATCATTTCCCTCTTCAAAACCAGAATCAATGCGCGTATTCGGCAAATTAAATGGTGGAACAAAGCGCTCTAAAACGCCTGTGCCGGGTAAAAAATTATTCAAAGGATTTTCGGCACACACGCGCAATTCAATGGCGTGACCTTTAATTTTTAAGTCTGATTGATTAAAAGCCAATTTTTCATTGCGCGCTACGCGAATTTGCTGCTCCACTAAATCTAAACCCGTAATATATTCTGTTACAGGATGTTCGACCTGCAAGCGCGTATTCATTTCTAAAAAATAATAATTGAGTTTGTCATCAATCAAAAACTCCACTGTTCCTGCCCCTGAATAATTACAAGCGCGCGCCACTTTTACGGCATCAGTACACATTTTTTCGCGCACTTCTTCCGTTAAAATACTCGAAGGTGCTTCTTCTACAAGTTTTTGATGTCGGCGTTGAATACTGCATTCGCGCTCAAACAAATGAACAACATTGCCATGATTATCGGCTAAAACTTGCACTTCAATGTGTCGTGGTGCGGTGACAAATTTTTCTATAAAAACGGCGGCATCCCCAAAAGCTGATTGTGCTTCACTCGCTGCGCGTCGCATCTGTTCATCAAATTCGGATTCGTTTTCAACCACACGCATACCTTTTCCGCCACCGCCCGCCGAGGCTTTTATTAAAATCGGATAACCCGTTTCAAGCGCAATTTTTTTTGCTTCCGAAATATCAGAAATTGCACCATCACTACCCGGTACCATCGGAATTCCAAAATCTTTTACTGCGGCTTTAGCACCGAGTTTAGAACCCATTGTTGTAATACTAAAAGGCGACGGACCGATAAAAATCAAACCTGCATCCATAACTGTTTGAGCAAATTTGGCATTTTCGGAAAGGAAACCATAACCCGGATGAATAGCGTCAACATTTAAATTTTTACAAGCCGCCATAATTTTATCGGCGCGCAAATACGATTCGCTCGAAGGTGCCGCGCCCAAATAAACTGCTTCATCCGCAAAAAGAACGTGTGGCATGTGTCTATCCACTTCAGAATAAACGGCAACTGTTTTAATTCCCATTTTTTTTGCTGTTCGCATCACGCGCAAAGCAATTTCGCCGCGATTGGCTACCAAAATTTTATTCATAAATTGAATAGTGTAAAATTTGCACTAAAGTAGTAAATCTACTGATTCTCTTCCACATTCAATGGTTTTTTTTGAAATTACCAACACCATAGTCTGCGGTGTCTATAATTTAATGAATCTATTTAAAGTTTCAAGCCACATTCTTTATTGTATTCGACGGTATTTGTTTTGTAACCGCGCTTAAACTCTTTACTTTCCATTAATTCAAAAATAGATTGTAATTTTGTGTGCTTTCTAATGAGACTTTATCGCTGATGCTCCACTGCATTAATTTAAAGGAGTGGATAAAATTTGAAATTCAATTACATAATTTCAAATTTGCAAAAAAATATTTTATTAATCATGGATAACCATCTTGTAGTAAAATCTAGTTTAGCTGCTCTAATAAAGGTGTTAGAGAAAGAAACGATTATCTCTAATAAATTTAAATCAAAATTATTGTCTTCTGAAAAGTTCAAATTTTATTCGGTTATAAAATCTGGAAACTCTACAGGTTATAAAGACAATTATTTATACAGTGTTGAAGGGACTTTCAAAGCAATTGATGAAAAAGTTTATATTGAATACAACATTGTACTTAACAAATTATTGAAACTGCCTTTTTTAATCATTCCTCTAATTGCAACTTTCATACTTGCCTATACGGGCAGTAAAGGATATATTGTTGAGGGATCTATAGTATTTACGATTTTGATGGTAATTTCTATTTCTGGTACGCTAATTCCTGATATGATTATTAAGGACAGAGGTAAAGAGCAATTCACTAAGTTTATTCAAAAATTGGAAATTTAGTAATAGATTATTAATGTAGTAAAAATGGTTTATTGGAAATTGATTTGATTGATCCGATTAGTCCCGTATTGCTAAGTGGATATTATTCTTAGTGGGCAATATTTGGTTTTTATTATTTAGTTTGCGTCCGAAGACGCACCGATACTATTTGCAAGTCTGAATACTTGCAAGAGCGTTACAAGCTACATTTTTTGAAGATGGGTGACGAGCGAGTGAAAAAATGAAGCAAATGTTTTGAGTGGTGGTTTTTAATATCCACTACTCATTTTAAAAGAACAAAATACTTTTAATATCAAATTAGATGTCTAAAAATAAATTCATAGTGAATAAAAGGTTTTGCTACATTCCATTACTGATATTATTTAATTTGAGTTGCAATGTTAATCAGCATGGCATATCAAAAGAAATTGAAAAAGAGGGGTTTTCTTGTGGTAGGATAGATGAAAAAGAAGGATTTATTGAAATTTTTACCCAAATTGATTCCATGTCTTTCATCCGTATTACGATAAAGAACGAGCTAACATTGATGCGCACTGGAACATTTCAGTTTATTCGAGATGAGTCTTTGAATTCTGAAAATAAGTTTTTGAACTTGGATTATTTAGATTTAGTAATTGATACAACGACTAAACTACCTAAAGATTTTCCCATGATTGATGGTACTCCCAGTGTGCAAGAATTATTGCGATTAAAAATATGGACAGTTTTTCCTTGCAATAACGGTATTTACCCTGGATATATTGAAGTAGACACCTGCCAAAAGTGCAAAGTAGAAATTAATGTAAAGGGTATTCAAAATGATGAAAGAGAATACGAATTAAGATTTACTGATTCATGTATTTTTAAAAAACATGCGTTTTCAAAATTTAACGTAAAACCTATTCATTTTAGAAATAACAGATAGAGATGATAAAATGGTATTGAGTACAAAAATAGTGTACTCGAAGCGATTTAGCCGCTTGATTCAGTTTTCAAACTGAATCTTATTATTTTAGCGTCTCCGACGCCTACTTGTTAGTTCTATGAAGTAATCCTCAAGGTTAAGTAGAAATTCTATTTTCTGAACGTTTGAACTTATTTTTTTTTCAAAGTACTTTGACATTAAGTGCGCGTTGATAAAATGACTGAATTTCTCATTTCTAATGGTTGTTGG
>JAYVNP010000139.1:0-8788 GCA_043758385.1 Saprospiraceae bacterium | reverse complement strand
TTCGCAAAAAAGTTGCCGCAAAAAGCCCGCGTAAATTTGCAGTAAACCCCAAAAAGGCGGTTGCGCTCCTATCGTCGCTCAGCGTCCCGCCTTTTTTTTTGGGGTTTACTTGCAAATTTCGCTATACTTTTAAAAGTTTACCGTTAGTTATCCATTTTACGACACAAACAAATTGTACCTGAGTAGTTACTTTTTTTAATACTTACTGCTTTTAACCATTTAACAACATAATCATTTCGAGATACGAGCGCGCCCAAGATACTTCATCGGCACAATTCAGTGAAGCAACGCACGTTTCAATTTGTTTTTTAGAGATATTATTTTCGGTTAAAATAATTTGAAGCGCATTTTTAATTTCTTTAGTATTTAAAATTCCGGTTGCGTTCTTAAAATTAGATTTCAAACCCAACTGTTTAAAAAAACTAAAATGCCTGATTTGAATATACAAGTGCAGCAATTGGCGTTCAAAATCGGGGAAAGAATTATTAAACTGTGCATTACCGACGATGAAATCGGTAACGGCTAAAGCAATTTTTTGATAATTATTTTTGGCATACCAATTCATATTTGGAAGTTCGCCATCAATTAATTGTGCAAGTTCGCGCATCGTTTTTACCGACATGATACTAAAGGTGCAAGTTGTTTGGTATAATTCATCTAAAATGAGATCCAACTTTCTATCTTTTATTTTTAAAAATTCTTCGGCAATTTTTTTATTTTTAATCGAATATGATTCGGTTGATTTTTCAAAAAACACGCGCTCAATCCGCTCAATACTATCATTGATATAACCTTGTGGTGCAAGTAAATAATCTAACTGATAGGCTAATGAAAGCCACAAATAAGCTACACCGCCCGTATATTGAGCTTCGAGATCGGGATTTTGAATTAAATACGTATTAGTTTGTTCAATCTGCTCAAATAAATAGTGCGCATAGAAATTTCTAATATTGCTCGGAAGTTCTTTGCGCAAACCTAAATCGAGCGGTTTTAAATCATCTTTAAATTCGGTGAGCAGTAAGTCGTCATTTTTATCGGCATAAATGGCTAATTCACGCATGGCTTCTAAAAGTTTATACGGCGATGCTTCCGACGCGACCGACTCAAACAACAAAACAATATTATTTTCAGGATCAATAGCGAAGCGAATGTACATAAAAGCGAAATTTGCTTCTATCATTTGTCGCAAATAGCGCACTTGTAAAGTATCAACTTGGGCAATTTTAGAAACGCAATAAAATTTCTGAACTGTTGCTAATCCTGAAATTTTTTTTGAACCCTGAATAATTTCAAAATTAATACCCGATGCGGTCTCACTGATTAAGACGTTATCGGCTTTTTTATTGGTTAAAAATTGAAGAAATAATTTGTAATTAGCGAAATAATCATTCGATTCAAACTTTTTAAGTGCCTCATCAAATAATTTTACTTGGTTCGGTTCTGTTAAAGAATCGCTGAATCTGCCAAAATTTTTATAGCCCGTTGTATTTTTATTCTCAATAGGATTATTGAAAGCGGTATCTTCTGGTTTTGAAAATAACTTAAACAGATTCATACATTAACTTTGCGAAATAGAAGATTTAAGTAACATTGCGAAAAAAATAAAAAATGCGTTGGCACACACCCGTTTTGTTTAAAACACCCGCTTCCGATTTTAAAATAAATCACGATGCACCCATCGTAAGTATTGGTTCGTGCTTCGCCACAAATATAAGCACGCGTTTGAATGATTTACTATTCCGAACAGAAGTAAATCCAACGGGGATTATCTTTAATCCGATTTCAATAGCTGATACTTTGCAATTTGTCTGCGAAAAAAAACAATTCACAGCGCAGGATTTATTTTTTGATGGCGAAATTTATCATTCGTGGCATCATCACACCAGTTTTAGCGGAGTTGATTCTCAAAAAGTTATTGCAAAAATAAATGCTGCTATTATTAACGCACATGAAATTTTGAAACACGCTTCAACATTGATAATTACTTTAGGTACAGCACAAGTTTTTATTTTAAAAGAAGAAAAACGCGTAGTTAACAACTGCCATAAAGCACCGAGCAAGATGTTTGATTGCAAAATTTTGAGCGTTGAAAAAATTTTGAAACACTCGTCAGATTCAATTCAAAAAGTAAAAGAAATTAATCCGAGTATTCAAATAATTATTACCGTTAGTCCTGTTAGGCATACAAAAATGGGATTGATTGAAAATACGCGTAGTAAATCACAACTGATTATAAGCGCGCATAATTTGTGCGAAACTTTTAAAAACGTTCACTATTTTCCGGCGTACGAAATTATGATGGATGACTTACGCGATTACCGATTTTATAATGCTGACTTAATTCACCCAACCGAGCAAGCGATTGATTATATTTTTGATATTTTTCAACAGACTTTTTTTGATGAAAAAACTCAAAACATCAACACAGAAATAAAAAAAATAAAAACCTTGCAAGCGCATCGCCCTCAATTTGAAAGCATTGCGTCGCATCAAAAATTATTGAAAAAAATTGAAATAGAAATTACAAAGTTTCAGAGGGAATACCCAAATATTAGACTATAAAAATTTCAAGAAAACCTTCATCGCAAATATAAGATCGGTTGATATTGAAAACCTCGGTATTCATTTTTTGTTAAAATTTAAGCCAAATAAAACAAGCACTTCTTAATTTACAAATTACCTATTATCTTTGATTGAAGAATACTTATTCCGAATCGGCATCAAAACACAATAAACCGTTAGTTAAATCAATGAGAAATTATACGCTACTTCTTTTACTCGCATTGTTCCTTTATTCAAATTGCAAAAACGCGCCCAAAAATTTCGATAGTTCAACGGGTATAAATAATGCACCCTTTTATAAACACTTAGTTGGTACTGTTGCTGACAAACCAACAACGCTCAATTTAACCTGCAATATTGAAATTAATGCGCTTGGTAAAATTACAAACTACACTGGTTATTATTATTCTACGGGCGATGTAGAGCCGCACAAAGTTTCTGGCATTGGCGATTCCTTGGGCGGCATAAAATTAACTGTTTGGGATAATGACGATGAAAGCGCGATTTCATTTGACGGAAAATTCACAAATGCTCAAACGTATGCAGGAAACTTTATTGACACGATACTTAAAATAAAATTGCCGTTTAATTTAACAGAAAATTACGCAGATGCGTTGGAACTAACGCCTAACAATCTGACCGATTCTGTTAAACTTTTTAAAAATGTTGACGGCTCGCCTATTGCAACTTTCGATATTAATTTATTGATCCCTAAAACTTCTCAGAAAGATATTGCTGATTTTTTAATACCACAGATTTTAAAAATTCCTGAGAGCGTTAGTATAACAGACGATGATGGTGATAAGCAATTAAGAAAAACTCCTGTTTTTAAAGATGCCGCTACTTTAATGCAAGCCCATCGCGATTCTTTTTTTGCTCTGTATCGCGATGTTTTTAAAGACGAAAAACCCAGCGCAACCAACGAATATTTTGCAATGAACTTCGCCAGCTTAACTTCAACAGATGTGGTGTATAACGAAAAAAATATTTTGAGTTTGGCTGTTTCTAATTACGATTTTGAAGGCGGTGCGCACGGAAGTCACGGTACATCATTGGTGAGTTATAATTTAACTGAAAAGAAAGTAATTACATTAAACGATATTTTTGCTTCAGATTATAAACCTATTTTAAATAAGGCTTTAGAAACATCGCTCCGTAAAAAATTTAAATTAGCTCCCAAGGATTCACTCTCGAATATTCTGTTCGATAATAAAATTGAAGCTACTGATAATTTTTGTATTACGCAAAAAGGGATTTTATTTATGTACAATCCATACGAAATTGCTTCTTATGCAGCAGGTGAAATAGATCTGTATATTCCGTTTGCTGAGATTAAACAAGTTTTAAATCCAAATTTAAAACTATAGTGGGATGAGTAAAATTACTGAAGTATTTTGGAAATATTACTGAAATATTTTAAATGATAAATTTTACAATAAACGGGGACGGTAATTTCAATTCTTCGATCATTAACTAAAAAATAATTTTAGTTAAATTTGTAAGAATGTTGTAGAAGTACTAACAAAGGAATTAGTTTTGGTTCTTCATTTAATTTACATAAAAGATAGCAGCCCCTTTTTTAAAAAAAACAGATTACTCTGTTGTAAAAATAGTTTTTTCATGCATTCTAGTGAGGATTGTTTAGGGGCTGCATTTTTATCTTTTATACAATTATAATCATAACGTTTGGCTTTTTCAATTCGCTGCCTGCCAAAAAAAATAATTAATTTTTTTATTTTTAAATTCTTTCGTCAATTTTTAACAATTCTCAAATCCGGTTGAACTAATCGGGATAAATTCTCTTTCAGTTATAATAAACACGCGTGTGTATAAATTTTGTGTGAATTATGAAAAAACATTTGGTTTATAGCATTCAAGGATCGCATATTTGTACAGAATGAGAAACAAAAAATTTCTCTCTTTTCTAACTAAAAAAAAAGTTCCTAACCTAAAAAAATAAACTGTTTGAGCGAAATAACTTTAAATGTAGAAGATGTCAGTCTTCTCGATTTATACGGCGAACAAAATGTAAAACTCAATATAATTCGGAAAGCCTATCCGGATGTAACGGTTACTTCGAGAGGTAATCAATTAAAGTTAAAAGGAGATGATAAAAGCGAAGTGCAACAAGTAAAATCGAAACTCGAAACAATGGTGCGCATATTGCGCGAAAAAAAAGAACTCAGCACACAAGCTGTGGAGGATATTTCGCGGGGTGGAAACTTAGTAGAAAATCGCTTATCGAGTGGTTCAGATAATATCACGATAGTTTATGGCAAAGATGGCGTACCGATAAAAGCCAAAACGCGCAACCAAAAAAGATTGGTTGAAGCAATTGAAGCCAACGATATTGTTTTTGCTGTCGGTCCGGCTGGAACAGGAAAAACATATACTGCCATGGCAATGGCGGTGCGCGCTTTAAAAAATAGATTAGTTAAGAAAATTATTTTAACACGACCTGCTGTTGAAGCGGGCGAGAGTCTTGGCTTTTTACCAGGTGATTTAAAAGAAAAAGTTGATCCGTACTTGCGTCCGCTGTACGATGCACTTGACGATATGTTTCCTGCCGATAAACTCGCGCAGTTTATGCTCAATCGTGTAATAGAAGTTGCGCCACTCGCTTTTATGCGTGGCAGAACATTGAATGATGCGTTTATTATTTTAGACGAAGCGCAAAACTCAACTACGATGCAGATGAAAATGTTTCTGACACGTATTGGCCCGAACTCGCGCGCTGTTATCACAGGCGATTTAACGCAAATAGATTTACCATATCACGTTAAATCGGGTTTGCGCCAATCACTTGATATTTTGCAACACGTGCCAGGCATTGTGCAAGTGCATCTTTCTGCCGAAGACGTTGTGCGTCACCGTTTGGTAAAAGAAATTATTTTGGCGTACGATAAAAACGAAGAGCGCCAGCGCCAGCAACGCAAACTCGATGATGACAAAGCTAAAGGCATTGTTTATACCGAAGAAGAGAAAAAAATAATTCTTGAACCGAGTGTTAAAAATGTTGAAGTTGTGGGTGAAACTGAGAATGGCGTAACTGAAACACATCTTTAATTGTTTTTGCGCTTTAAAATTTAATGGCTTATTTCAAAATTTGGAATAAGCCATTAAATTTGTATCATAATTTATGCTTTATCAATTAACATTGTCCTCATCAGGTTGTTCGGGAAACAACTCGCTTAAGTTTAAAATAAAATAGGGGAAAATAATTGACGGCATGACTTCTTCTCTTACAAAAATATAGGGGCGACCAAAAACGCCTTCTTCTTCAATATTATAACGCGAAACTATTTCAGATGTAGGATCAACTATCCAGTACTCTTGCACGCCCGATTCTGCGTATAAATCTTTTTTAATTTTCATTTCGCGCGATGAATTACCAGGCGATAAAATTTCAACCATTAAATCAGGCGCACCCAAACAACCATTCAGGTCAATTTTTTTTAAGTCACAGATAACACAATGATCAGGCTGAACGACTGTGTAAACATCTTTATCCGCTTTGATTGATTTTTTTCTGTCGTATAGTCGCACATCAAATGGTGCATTATAGGCTTTACAGTCTCTGTTTCTAAAATGATTAAAAAACACACCGCCAATATAAAATGAAATATCTTGATGTCTCGAACTTGGCGCCGCCATTTTGAAAATTTTACCCTTGATAATTTCAAGTGCTTGATCAAACTTCCAAGTCAAATAATCAGCGTAACTGTACGTACCGTTTAAATCGAGTTGAGAAAAATATTTTATGACAGCCATGCTCCAATTTTTTCCTACAAAGTTAAATCTGTTTTTTAAAATTACAATCTTTCGTTTCGTAATTCGTAATTTGTAATTGACTACCTTTGCGTTTTTGAAAATTTAACTCCTTCATTGTTTAATTTATTTAATGAATTACCTCACACTCGAGAACGTTACAAAAAGCTACGGACCAAAAATTCTGTTTAAAAATATTGCTGTGTCAATCAATCGCGGCGATAAAATTGCACTCGTCGCTAAAAACGGAACAGGTAAAACCACTTTACTGCGTGTACTATCGGGCCAAGAAGGTTCGGAAGGAGAGCAAGCTAAAATATTATTTGCTAAAGATGTGCGGATTGCTTTTTTAAATCAAGATCCAACCTTTGAAAACTTTACAACACCACAGCAGGCATTATTTGCGTCGCCAAATCCGGCATTGCAAGCCGTAGCAGAATACGAAACGGCGTTACATTCGGGCGACGACACACGTTTGCAAAACGCGATGATGCACCTCGAAGAATTGCGCGCTTGGGAAACCGAAGCCTTGGTGCAAGAAATTATGTCTAAACTTGGCATTGATGAATTTATAAATCAGCGCATTACAACATTGTCAGGTGGTCAGCGCAAACGCTTGGCTTTGGCTTGCATTTTGTTGGAAGAACCCGATTTCTTAATTTTAGATGAGCCGACAAACCATTTAGATTTAGACATGATTGAATGGCTTGAAGCGTATTTTGCAGCGCGACCTTCTTACACGCTTTTTATGGTGACGCACGATAGATATTTTCTCGATAGCGTTTGTAATACCATCATTGAAATGGAAAAAGGAAACGTATATCGCTTCAAAGGAAATTACGCATATTATTTAGAGCAAAAAATATTACGCGCCGAAATTGATGGCGCAACGTTAGATAAACAAAAAAAACTGCTCGATAAAGAGCGTGCTTGGATGGCAACAACGGCACCCGCGCGGACGAGTAAATCGAAAGTGCGTATTGAAGATTTCCACGACTTGAAAGAAGCAGTTACGGGCAAACGCGATAACGAAACGCTTTCGATGGATATTAAAACCACTTGGCTTGGTTCAAAAATTGTAGAGTTTCACAACGTGAGTCTGGAAATTGGCGGCAAAAAATTACTCACCGATTTTTCTTATAAATTTAAACGCGGCGAACGCATTGGTATAGTAGGTAAAAACGGTGTCGGTAAATCCACTTTTTTAAAAATGTTGGTCGGTGAAATGCAACCTACGGGTGGAAAAATAATTATTGGTGAAACGATTAACTACGGCTACTACACACAAGACGGTATGATTTTGAAAGAAGACCGTCGCGTGATAGAAGTTATTCAAGACATTGCAGAGTTTATACCGTTAGAAAAAGGACAAAAGATGACGGCGGCTTCGCTGCTTGAACGTTTTTTATTTTCTCGAGAGCAACAACAAGTCTATGCTTCGCAACTCAGCGGTGGTGAAAAACGCCGACTGTATTTGCTCACCGTTTTAATGGGTAATCCGAATTTTTTGATTTTAGATGAGCCGACGAACGATTTAGATATTTTGACGCTCAATGTACTCGAAGATTTTCTCGAAAACACGTATAAAGGCTGCTGCATTATTGTGACGCACGACCGTTATTTCATGGATCGCATAGTGGATCATTTATTTATTTTTGAAGGGCAAGGCATTGTGCGCGACTCAAACGGAAACTACACCGAATATCGTGAAGCATTGAAACAAGCACAACGCGAAGCGCGCGGTAAAGATGTCGTAGCCATTAATAAACCCGAACAAGTGAATAATAAATCGGGGTTAACGGATTCGGAGCGCAAAGAATTGAAAAAAATTGAACGGGAAGTCGAAAAATTAGAATCGAGAAAAAAAGAAATTACCGCGCAATTCGATAACGCCGGAAATTTATCAGCCACAGAAATTACAAAACTTTCTAAAGAATTACACACCGTTGAAGAACAACTCGAAGAAGTTGAAATGCGGTGGATGGAACTCTCTGAAAAATAAAAGGCAAAAATAAAAGGCAAAAAGAAAAGGCAAATAGCGAATTTTAAAAGTGAAAATGTTTGGGTTCTTATTTAAACCTTTTAGAAGTCCGTAGGAATGACCAGATTATAAACACGAATTTTAATTCGTGGAAAAAAATAAATTATGGAAGATTGGCAAATAGAATTTGAATGGTTGCGTGTGCGGCATTTTGTTAAAAAATCGCTGAAAACAGAAAAGTTACCCGATTTGAATTTGGTACTATTGATGGTAGGCATTCAAACACTCGGTTATTGGCAAGGCAAGTTTACGAAAGAAGAAAAACAAGATCTCATGCACATTGGCGTTTGCGAATTATTGAGTTACGATGGTTACTTTGAGTTTACTGGTCGCGACTCAGATAACTGGCCTCAATACACACAAAAACGACACATTGACATTGAAGGCGAAAAAAAACAAGAGCATCTTTTAATTCAA
>JAYVNP010000138.1:0-2850 GCA_043758385.1 Saprospiraceae bacterium | reverse complement strand
CAAATCTCATCTCTCAAATTTTATTTATCCATTTTCACAATCGGTACGGTTAATAATCCGGAACCGATGCGCACTTTCATGAGATACATGCCGTCGGATAAATTACGCGTATCTAAACTGAAAGTATTGGCGCCGATTTGCGTTCTGAATTTTTGTGTCATTACATTACGACCTACCAGATCGAATAAAATCATATCACCATCTGTTGCTTCGGCAGCGTTTAACTCCACTTGCATTTGTTGACTGAACGGATTAGGAGAAATTTTTACGGCAGATTTATCTAAATCTCTAACGGCACTAATGATGCGAGAAGTATTTGTAAAAAACGCGCCTTTTTGTCCGCTCGATGCAATGGCTACGGGTCCGCCTGTCGGCTCTAATTTTGTATTAGTCACGTTAATAGCTCTCAAAGAATAATTGCCGGTCGTGCCGGTGGTATATAAAACTTTATCGTCTTTCACTGAAAAATTCGGATATCCGAGTGTTGTATTTTTTACTAAACCGTTTGAATTTTGTGTCACCTCCCCGGTTTGAATATTCGCGGATACAACATAATAATTAGTCGTGTTAGGATCGGGTGTTTCTACATAATCGAATGCAATGATGTAAGGCGAATTTTTCGCGAAAGTCGGATTGCCGACACTCGTTTTTTCCGGTAATTGCGTAAATACTTTCTGAATTTTTCCGGAACCGAAATTACCGGAACTGTTTGACCAAACCGATATCACGCTGATATCCCAATAGCCCGCATCGATGGATGCATTTGATTTTGGGGCATTGTATGCGTCATAAAGGATCTTTTCACCAAATAAATCCCATTCCAATGCATCGGAATACTGTACATCTGAAGTTCTGATATCTCCGGGAGCGGTTGTCGGATTGTAAATATAAAATACTTTTTGAGTATTTGTTTTTAAGTTGAAAATATATATTGCCGTATCACCGGCATTAGCAGCAATTTTATTTCCGTCTTTAGATATTGCCGTATTATTCCAACCGGTTTGCGTACTCAGTGCTTGTTCTTTTACGGTAAGGGCAGACCAATCAATGGCTATGAAATATAATTTTGTATCGGTACCTACATAAACGATTGACGTACCATTGTCGGAAACACTCGGTTTGCTTTTTACGCCGTTGCTCGTAATGGATTGCGGTTGAGAACCGGGTGTTTGTATATAAATACCTTTATCGTCGGAGCCGACAAACAAAACAAAATCGGTACCATTATTCACCGGTAAATCTGTTTGGTGCGAAGCGCCTGTTGCACTACCGCCCGATCCGATACCTACTTGCGCAAAAGCATTTGAAGCAGCCGCTAAAACATCCGCATTACCGGGATATAAATCTTTGCAACATTGTTCGATTGCAGCGCGACAATCTATAAAATTAGATGAAGCCACCAAATAATTCACTAAAGCACGATAATAAATTTTCTCAGCTTTGTCTTTACCGACTACAGGATTAGACGCGAATTTATAATATGCAAAATTCGGGATACCGCTATTGATATGCACACCACCGTTATCTTTAGATCCTTGATAAATCTCACTGTATATTGCCGGCTGATAACCTCCGTCGCCGAGTTGTGAACCGCCGTTGTGCGGGTTGGATAAATCGCGCAAAAAACCGGTTGGAAAAGCATTTGTATTTTTTATTACATTTTCGCCTATAGTCCAGTTAGCGCGGTCAATTAAACTTCCAAAAACATCTGCCATAGATTCATTCAATGCACCCGATTCATCTTGATAAGTCAAATTGGCAGTGTTTTGAATAACACCGTGTGAAATTTCATGACCACCTACATCTAAACCTCGCGGCAAAGGATAAAAATATTTATCGCCATTCCCGTAGTACATCGCTTCGCCATTCCAATAAGCATTGTCCATGTCTTTACCGGATTGGGCAACATTGATATAAGAATCGACGTTCCCGCCTTTGCCGTTGATGGAATTGCGTCCGTGTGTGTTCAGATAATATGAATACGATTGTGAACCGTTATACTGCGCCGACACTGCCGTCGGATTATCATTCCAGTTATTATTTGATGATTGTACAAAACCGAAAGTGCCGCCGCCATCATTATTTTGATTATCAAAAGTTTGTAACACGCCTACCGGACTATTCGGCATAGAAGATTGTGAAGGTTTAAACATGGGACGCGACGCATCAATCATAACATAAGTACCGTTCGTTTGATACGTGTTAATGGTACGCGCTACACCCGGTAAATCATTCGCCGAAGCAGTGGCAGGACCATCCAGAGGTGGCATTTCTGTTGTAAGTGTTGGGTGGTCAGTTGTCACATTTAAATCGCAATCATCTTTTTTTGAGACAGAGTTAGTATTATCTATAGACCACCAGCCACTGACAACTGCCGGATTAAAAAACGTACAACTGCTTTCATAAAAATTAAGTATCGCGCCGTTTTGTGCTTCTACGAAATATTCATAACGGTGCATGACATTGGAATAAGCCGAAATATGCCATGCCAAATGTTCTGCGGAAAAATTATTTCTTTCATGATAAATTACCAATTCGGATTTGAATTGCTGTCCGCCGACTTGTCTTAGTGATTTTTCATTGCCGGAAATATCTGTAAACCCGCCGTTATTTGTTAAGTGCAGTTGTACTTTTTGTTGCGCGTCAAGCGCACCCACTGTCGGTATTATATTTTCGATTTTTGATGTAGAAAAATAATTACCGTTCATCAATTTTATTTTTTGATTTTCTTCGTGTAAAATCACTTCACCGTTCCAGACTTTTAGTCCCTTGTATTGTTGCTGTAAACGCGTATGAATTTGACCTATCTCATCTGTTTCGGATTTTACCGTCACAAACTCATCGCCGGGC
>JAYVNP010000137.1:0-25046 GCA_043758385.1 Saprospiraceae bacterium | reverse complement strand
TCATTATGTCGCGCACTTTTCGGCGCATATCAATCTCGAAGCGTAAATCGCGGTTTGTTAAAATGCCTACTAATTTTTTGCCTTCAACAATCGGTATGCCTCCAATGCTGTATTTACCCATCAAATTCAGAGCATCACCAACATTTGCATCCGGATTTAAAGTAACAGGGTCTATTATCATTCCTGATTCCGAACGTTTTACCGAACGCACTTGCTCAGCTTGGTGTTCAACCGACATATTTTTATGAATGATACCGATACCACCTTGTCGCGCAATAGCTATTGCCAACGCTTTTTCTGTGACGGTATCCATTGCTGCCGAAACAAACGGTAAATTTAATCTTAATTCGCGTGTGAGTTGTGTAGATAAATCAACGTCGCGGGGCAAAACTTCGGAGTAAGCAGGAACGAGCAGAACGTCGTCGTACGTAAGCGCATCGCCTACAAATTTAGTCTGAGAGTAATTTAGATATTCCATGTGCAAAGATACAGCATTTTGGAATATTTTTTATTTTTTGAAACGCGAAATATTAAAACGTTGGACAAAGAATTTCGGCATTGTCGAAATCGCCAAGATAGATGAGTGAGATTTCAAAAATATTCTGATAGACTTTATAATCGCGCAGGGTCGGCAAATTCAAATCGTAACTCATGCCGAATAAAACGTTGTTATATTCTATGCCTGCCAAGAAAGCGATGCCGTCTAAACTCACGCCATTATTATTTCTCACACCACGCAACCAACTTCCGAGATGCAACGATGTACCATACGTTTTATCAATGACAAATCTGAAATTTGTACCTGCATTAGCTGTTATTTGCGGACCTTGTTGCATCACTAAAAAGCGCGGATTCAGCATGATCGAGTGCTCGTGATTGATTGGAATTTGCGCTGCTAACTGAATAGATAAGCGCGGATCAAGTAGCGTTACCGGATATTTTATTCCTTTAAAAAAAGAAATATTCGGTTTGTTTAAATGAAAATAAGAAATGCCTGCAAAAAAAGATGTGGCAGGAGCGGGTGTAATACTGTAATTTAAACCGACGGATACATCGCCGTAGCCAAAATTATTATCGGGTAAATGTTCTTGGCGCGGTAAAGTGTAACCGTCAATGCCATTCCATTGATCTTGAAAACTTAAAAATTCATAATTTACATTTCTTTGACTCAAGCCAAGCGTCATACCGAGCGACAAATATTGCGTATTGAACAAATCCAACGCTTTGTGGTAAGCACCCGAAAGCGCAATCGTGGTGTTTGTAAAATCTATATTGCTCACGTTATCGCGCAAAAACTGAATGCCGATTCCAATTTTATCTTTTGCAAAAGCTGATGAGAACGGATCGAGGCGTAAATCGCCACCGAATGCCGTAGTTTGTAAAGGTTGTTCTAATGTGCCGCGCCACTGATTGTGATAAATGCCTCCGACGCGATATTTACCATCGAAATTACCCGTCAATGCTGGATTAAGTAATTGCGGCGACGCGTAAAATTGAGAAAGTAATCTATCTTGAGCGCACAAACTGTACGTCGCTAAAAACAAAATAAAAAAACCGACACTCAAGCGTTTTAGAACTAACATCATGCTACGGGTTTTAGGAAAAAATTTTTTTCAGGCGCAAAAATATTGCCTGAATATTGAAAAATTCTAAAACGTTTTGTTTCTGTGCTTATTTCGTGCGAACTTTTTTTAAGACGGTTAAATTACCAGACGCTAAATGAATCTATTATTTTACTTTTTGCGCATCGAAGTAAACTTGCGCGTTGTGCATTTCTGTTCTCAGTTTCAGTAAATTAGTTTCTGAAAGCGACACAAGAGGAAGACGCAAATTATTTTCACACACATTTAAAATACTAACGGCTGCTTTAACGCCGACAGGATTACCTTCGGTGTATAAAAGAGGATGCACGTCGTGGAGTGTATCGTTATAAATACGTGCTTTAACAAAATTTTCGTCGAGTGCAAACCGCGTCATTGCGCTAAATATTTGTGGATACGCGTTCGCAATGACAGAAATAACGCCGTCCGCACCGCAGGCTAACATACCGAGCGTAATTTGATCGTCACCGGAAAGCACTAAAAAATCGGAATTCGGACGATGCTTAATAATATATTGCGCTTGATTTAAATTACCAGACGCTTCTTTGATGGCGATAAATATTGGGTTCGATGCTGCTAATCGGCAAACAGTTTCAGGCGCCATGTTCGATGACGTTCTGCTTGGCACATTATATAGAATAATGGGTAGCTTACTTTCTTTCGCTACTGCCGTGTAATGTTGAAAAATACCTTCTTGCATGGGTTTGTTGTAAGCGGGCGAACTGGAAAGAATAGCATCGGCACGACTTAAATTAACGTTTTTTAATCGCTCAATGAGGTGCGAAGTAGAATTTGCACCGAACCAACCCGCTACTAAAGGTAAACGCCCTTTCAGTTTCTCGGCTGTGAAATCGAAAATAGTTTGACATTCTTTACTCGAAAGTGTAATGGCTTCGCCCGTTGTGCCAAGCGAAACAATGTAATCTACGCCACCCTCAACAACATATTCTATAACACGCTCTAATGCCTCGAAGTCAATGCTGAAATCTTTTTTAAATGGCGTAATGAGCGCAACGCCTGTGCCTCTAAACTGCGAGTGATTCAAAATTAATGTTTTTTGTTTCGAATGATTAGATTTATGGAGTGCAATGTATAAAGCATATTTCAGGCTTCAAAATTTTTTATTTTTTTTATTTAAAACAGTCTAAAAAAGTTTCAATTTTAGAGAAAAAAAATCGTGCATTTTGTATTAAATTCAGTGGATGGGATAAATAAATATTAGTATCAAGGATAAGGGTTTTCCTGTAAAAAAAATTATTTTTAACTGATGTTACGCAAAGAGGTTCAGTGCACCTTGCTTATATAACATCACTTTTTAATTCTTTGTGAATCTCTTAAAATCGAGAATATCAATGAAAAAAACAATTATTTTGGTTTTGTGGAAGAGCCTAATCCTTGATAAACAATTTTCAATTTTTTTCTTGTTAATTTTTGTTAAAATGTTTAACGAAAGAATTTTTTTGAAATAAGTTATTAAATTTTTTTTAACTTGTTTGTTATTAAAAAATCTAAGGCGTAAACTTGTGTTCATTTGAGAATTAAAAGTTAAAAATTAATTATTAACGCGTCTTAATTTTTAATTTTTAGTTTTAATTCCATTAATTCGTCAAAGAATTTTGGTGTATGAAAAGAACTTTTTACATTTTATCTTTTGCTTTTTGCCTTTTACCGTTTGTGGCTTTACGCGCACAAATTACAGTGGCGGGTCGCGTATTGGATGAAAAAAAAGAACCGATGGTCGGTGCTGTTGTGGCTATTTATTTAAACAACGTTTCTGTAACGGGTGCGCAAACCGATATTGACGGCAATTATCGTGTCAATGGTTTAGACCCCGGCACGTATGATGTAGAAGCATCTTTAATTGGTTACGCTACGCAACGCCAAACGGGTGTCCAATTAATAAGTGGTTTAAACACCGTTGATTTTATACTTTCCGAAAAAAGCAACATAACTAATACCGTCGTTATTCGCGAATATAAAATACCGATTGTTAAAGTTGACCAAACGCAGCAAGGACAAGCATTTAGTTCGGAGCAATTAAAAAATTCACCCCTCAAAAACGTGAACTCAATTATAGCATCAGCGGCGGGTGTTTCGAGTAATTCTAAAAGCGATGAAATTACGATTAAAGGTTCGCGCCCGGGCGCCACCGATTATTATATTGATGGCGTGCGCGTGCGCAATAATTATTTACCCGTTGCGGATATTGAGCAGTTGCAAGTTATAACGGGTGGTTTAGATGCGCGCTATGGCGACGTAACGGGTGGTATTATAACTATCACTACAAAAGGACCAGCGTCAACATTTACGGGTGGCGTGGAAGTTGAAAGTTCTAAACTGTTCAATAAATTTAATTATAACTTCGTCAATGCGAATTTAGCAGGACCGATTTTACTCCGCGATATTACTTCAGTAAACGGCGTAAAAAGTAAAGAAGCAATTATTGGCTTCCGACTTTCGGCGCAAGCGCGTTTAACGGATGATGCTTTACCACCGGCTATTCCGGTGTATCAAGTTAAACCAGATGTACTCGCTAAATTGCAAGCGAATCCTGTTACAACTATTGGCGCAGGTACGCGTGTAGCGTCTGCGGAATTATTAACGGCGGATGATTTTAATGCGCTGCCTGTTCGTCCGGGTAATCAGAACAAAAGTTATAACCTTAATGGTAAGCTCGATTTTAAATTAGCGAAAGATGTAAACTTCGCGATTACGGGTAACTACGCGAAAATTGACAATCAAATTTTGCCTAGTGGCGGTTCTAATAGTCAAGATAATTTAGGAAAACCTTGGCAAGTATATGATTCAGGGAATAATCCTTGGCAATACACGAACAATTATCGCTTTAATGCGCGTTTTCGCCAACGTTTGGGCAACACGTATGTAAACGCGAATAGCAAAACGCGCGAAACAGGAACCGTGATTGAAAATGCGCAATACACGCTTCAAGGTGGTTTCGAGCAAAATAATTTTACGACGTATGACGCGACGCACAAAGACAGACTTTTTGATTACGGTTATATCGGTCAGTTCAATACTGTTTGGAATCCGTTTATTACACAAACACCTAATGGTTTACAGCACGTTGGTTATTTATCGCAATTAGCAAGCTACACGCGTTCAGAAATAAATCCTATTTTAGCGAATTACAATAATGACGTAAACGTAAATTCTACGGGTTCTAATTTAAATTTATTGAATGGTATTTACAATAACACGTCTATTGCCAATGTTTTTGGTTTTGAGCAAAATGTTGGTCGCGTGTATAATTTATACCAAAAGTCTCAAAATAATACCATTACAGGTAATGCGACAGTGAGTTTTGATTTAATACCGAACGGTGACAAAAAAAATGCACACAATATTGAGTTCGGATTTAATTACGAACAACGCAATAATAAAAGCTATTCCATCAATCCGTTTTCGCTGTGGGATTTAGCGGAGCGTTTACAGAATCAAAACCTCAACGGAACGGCTTTAGATACAACTGTTGTACTGCGCGACACGACTATCGGTGGACAGAAAATTCATATTTATGCCCCTGCTTTAAACACCGATATTGCAGCGCAAACTGATTTAGGCTTCTATAAAAATTACCGCAAAAAATTTGGTCTCGCGGCAAACTCTTTTGGCAACGTTAATAATTTAACACCCGATCAAATGTCGCTCGATTTATTCACGGCGCGCGAATTGAACGAACAACGTTTAATAAATTATAACGGGTATGATTATCTCGGTAATCCCCTTGCGAGTACGGTAAGTTTCAACGATTTTTTTTCTGCAAAAGACGCAAACGGTACGCGCACTTTTCCTGTCGCTGCCAATAAACCTGTTTATTTTGCGGGTTATCTACAAGATAAATTCCGCATCGGCGATTTAATTGTCAGTGCCGGTGTGCGGATTGATAGATACGATGCAAATAATAAAGTTTTAAAAGATCCGTATTCGCTCTACGACATTATGACGGCGAAAGATTTTTATACACTCATTAAACAACCTAAACCGGACAATATCGCCGACGATTACAAAGTATATCTCACCTCTAACACCGTCGGTAAAACAAATTATCCGTATTCCGCGAGCGATATTCGAGCATTCCGACAAGGCGATACGTGGTTTACAAAAAATGGTCAACCACAAGATCCGATTCAATTATTCGGTTCGGGTTCTCAACCCAATGCAAAATATGTAGTGGATACGTTCACACAAATTAAGCAAATAGGTTACGATCCGTCCATATCTTTTACAGATTATAAACCGCAGACTAACATCATGCCGCGTTTGTCGTTTTCGTTCCCGATTTCCGATATCGCTAATTTTTTTGCGCATTACGACATATTGTATGCGCGTCCTGCTTCTAATAGTTATGTATCTGCTTTAGATTATTATTATTTCGATGACCCGAATCGCTCTGTTATCAATAATGCAAATTTAAGACCCGAACGCACAACCGATTACGAAGTTGGATTTCAACAAAAAGTAACAGAAAATTCGGGTATAAAAGTTGCAGCGTATTATAAAGAGCTAAAAGACATGATTCAGTTGGTGTATTACAAATATTTACCTGCACCGCTCAGTACTAACCAATACAGAACCTACGGCAATGCCGATTTTGGTACCGTTAAAGGATTTACATTTCAATACGATTTGCGCCAGATCAATCATTTTTCAGCACTCATTAATTACACGTTGCAATTTGCCGACGGAACAGGTTCGGATGTTAACTCACAAGCAGATTTAAATAAACAAGGAAATATTCGGACGCTTTCGCCACTTAATTTCGATGAGCGTCACCGTTTTTCTTTCACCTTCGATTATCGTTACAACGATCAGAAATATGACGGACCAATGTTATTTAATTCCGAAGTTTTGAGTAAAGCGGGTATTAATTTACAACTTACAACAGTTTCAGGCAGACCTTACACAGCCGAATCGCAACCGCAACCCTTTGGTGGTTCGCAAATTGCGGGTGACATTAACGGCACGCGTTTACCTTGGACGTATAATTTAGATTTTAGGATCGATAAAACGATAACGTTGAACAAAACGGCTAAAAAACCTTTAAATATTAATATTTATTTCCGGGTTCAAAACGTTTTGAATACGCTCAACGTTTCGCAGGTTTACACAGCAACAGGTTCAGCGAGTAATGACGGTTATTTAACATCCCCTTTTGGTGTAACAACTTTGGCGAACACAGCAACGCAACGCGGACAAGCCGCTTTGCAGCAATATCAGGTATCTTATATTCAACGGTTGTTGAATCCAGATTTTTATTTTTTACCGCGCCAAATGTACTTGGGTGCTACGTTCGATTTTTAATATTATGCATCGAGCAATGAGGGCTGTTCATTTTCGTATATTGTTCAAAGCTGATTGCTCAACCTCACTATTCAAATTTTTTAGCATGAATAATAATAACGCACAAACGAAGTCCTATAGTTCAAAGATTATGATACTAAAATTGCGGCTCATAGCGCAAAGCTCGAAAATCATAGCAATGCTGTTGTTTTCAACAGCAGCATTGGCGCACAATCCGTTGGATTTAAAACCGGGCGTAAAAAAGCAAAGCAGTGTTGTTTCATCGCGTTCAGATTGCGCGCAAGGCACCTCGCGTTTCGACGCGGATATTAATAATGTGCGTGCTGCGCTACTTTCGAGTGGCGATGTTTGGTGGGATTTAACTGTTGCGCAATACGTTGTGCCGAAAGTAATTCCTGGAACAGGTGCAAAAGCGGTGTCTTCTATTTTCGCCGGTTCTGTCTGGATTGGTGGTGTTGACCAAGCGGGAAATTTAAAAGTTGCAGTGCAAACCTACCGCACCTCTACACAAACCGATTTTTGGCCCGGTCCGCTCACGCAAAACGGCTCAACGAATGCTGGAACGTGTGCCAATTGGGATAAACATTTTGTGGTGTATGCAACGGATATTGACTCAATGTTAAAACTTTTTAATGCTGCTAAAGCAAAAAATCCCAACAATCCTGTTATTGATTGCGGCGCAGTACCAACGGCACTCAAAGCGTGGCCCTCAACGGGTAATCCCTATTTTTTCGACATCAATCGCTTTTCGTTGCCACTCGATAAACAAGGTTTGGCAAAATTTCACGACGAAAACGGCGACGGCTTATACGATCCATGCACAGGTGATTATCCTACAATTGATATTAAAGGCTGTAACACACCCGTCTATCCAGACCAAATGGTTTTTTGGATTTATAACGATAATGGTGGTGTACACACACAGTCGTCGCGCTCAGTAGCTGTACAAATGGAAATTCAAGTCCAAGCGTTTGCCTATAAAACTAACGATGAGTTGAACGATATGACGTTTCAACGCTACAAACTTATCAATCGCGCCAAAACAGATATTGATTCTACGTTTTTTGCAATGTGGATTGATTTCGATTTAGGTTGTTACACCGATGATTATATTGGTTGCGACACGACGCGCAGTCTGGGCTATTGCTATAACCAAAAAGAACTCGACGGAACAACAGGTTGCATTTGCGACCAAGCCGTAGCGACGTATTGCGATCGGATTCCGATTATCGGTGTTGATTATTTTAGAGGTCCGAACGATGAGTTTGGTAAAGAGTTGGGTATGTCGTCGTTCACTTATTATAATAACGGTGTCGGCGTTGGAAATCCTGCGGCTGGCACAACCGATCCGGCAACGGCAACAGAATATTATAATTATATTTCGGGCAGTTGGAAAGACGGTACACCTTTTACTTTTGGTGGCAGTGGCTATTCGCCTAATACACCGGGTAAAAAAATTAAGTATGCTTTCACGGATGCACCCGATAATACGAATGGTTGGTCAATGTATTCGCAAGGGCTACCCGCCGGTGATAGACGTATTATTCAAGCCTCGGGTCCATTTAAGCTAAAACCAGGCGCTATTAACGAATTAATTATTGGTTTGCCTTGGGTGCCAGAACAAAAATATCCTGGTCCGAGTTTACGCAATATTCAAGAAGCGGACGATATTGCACAAGCGCTTTTCGATAATTGTTTTAAAATTTTTGATGGACCTGACGCACCAGACGTAAGTTTTGTTGAACTCGACCACGAAATTGTTGCCCTTCTCAGCAACAAAACAGAATCGAATAATTATCAAGAAAAATACACTGAGAAAGGATTGAAGATTCCAAAATCAGCAAAAGACTCTTTGTATCGCTTTCAAGGTTATAAAATTTATCAATTGCATGATGGCGATGTTGGTACTTCGGAATTAGAAAATCCCGATCGTGCGCGCATCGTTGCGCAAGTTGATATACAAGATAGCGTTTCAAAAATTTATAACTGGACACCACAAGAAGATCCAAATTATTCTGGACGGATTATTTATACACCCGTTTTAAAAGTGAGTGGCGAAAATAAAGGTATTCGTCATTCCTTCGATTTTAAAGTAGATCAGTTCGCAACGGGTGATGAAAAACGACTCATCAATAATAAAAAATATTATTACACCGCTATTGCCTATGCGTTCAATCAGTATGCTAAATTCGATGAAAAAGTTTCGACAGGTTTCGGACAAGCCACACCGTATGCTGTAGGTAGAAGAAACATTGGCGATCCGAGTTTGGGCGGAAAACCGTATCAAGTGCTGCCACGACAAATTACAAACGTCATCCTTAATTCAAATTATGGCGATGGACCCATTGTTACGCGTTTAGATGGCGCGGGTAATGGTGGAAATTTCATAAATTTAAGTCCAGAAACACTCACGGCAATTCTAAATAGTTCGTACGATGGCACGGCGACGTATGCGCCGGGTGGTGCACCGATTAATATAAAAATTACAGACCCGTTAGAAGTTGTTGACGGGAAATATACACTTAATATTAAAGATTCTGATTTGACGGATAACGTAGTGGATAACACAGCGTATTGGGAATTAACAAACGACAGCACGAAACAAACGATTAAATCGCAAACTACGATTGCGCAGTTTAACGAGCAAGTTATTGCACAATTTGGTTTTTCAATATCCATTGCGCAAGTGGCTTCGGTTGGTACGCAAAGCGCGACGGATAAAACAAATGGTGGTATTGCTTCGCAAATTAGTTACGATGGTGGCGCAGGT
The DNA here is from genome assembly GCA_043758385.1 of Saprospiraceae bacterium. Taxonomy (GTDB): domain Bacteria; phylum Bacteroidota; class Bacteroidia; order Chitinophagales; family Saprospiraceae; genus JAAFJT01. The sequence goes on along the minus strand of JAYVNP010000137.1, from coordinate 15,353 downwards.
GCGAATTGGTTAACTGCGCTTCCGAATAATGCGAATTTTTATGCCGGTTTTAACATTTTCAGTTATATCAAAAATGGTTCATCCGCCGATGCCGATTACGCTTTAGATCCTTTCACGGGTTTAAGTACACTCTCGCCGTATTTTTTGCCGTATTATTTGTGTGATTATCGCTCGGCGAACGATGCTAATTCAATTAATATTCCTTTGCTTTCACCCGCTTGGCAAAACACTCTGGGTTCTGCCGTGCGTTCTAATAACAGTTTGAGTAATTTAAACAACGTAGATATTGTTTTCACGAAAGATAGAACTAAATGGAGCCGCTGTGTGGTAGTTGAAACCGCAACTCCGTATTATTACAGCGCACCTTCTGGACCGCAAGTGGCAACGGAAGGTAACGCAACTATGTTTTCATTGCGCAAAAAAGCATCCGTCGGAAAAGATTCGGACGGTGCCGGCGGCGCAAAAGTTGATGGCGATGGAACAGGAATGAGTTGGTTCCCAGGTTATGCTATTGATGTAGAAACTGGTACGCGGTTAAATATATTTTTTGGTGAAAACTCTGCGTTCGACCCTAAAATCGGAACGTATGATGCTGTTTCAAAAGGTATCAATCGCGACATGATTTGGAATCCGTCATCGCAATATGTTTTACCAACAACAGGCGTTCAAGATTTAGCATACAGTGCTTTCATCGGCGGACAGCAATATGTATATGTTACACGCACACCGTACGATAGTTGCAAAGATTATCGTGATAGATTTTCTGGCACAGAAGCGCGCAAAGTAGCTGCGCTGCGCAACATCACTTGGACGAGCATGGCAGTTTTAACCAACGGTTCTAAACTCCTTTCTTATGCAGATGGTCTGATTCCGAACGATGCTAAAATTAAATTACGCGTTAATAAAGCGTATTCGGTTTTAACGGGTAAAGGGACAAACGGTAGTCATCCAGCCTATAAATTCAGCGTGACAGGAAAAAAACCATCCGATTTAACCGCACCGCAAACTGATTCTTCGCTCAACTTAATTAATGTTGTGCCGAATCCATATTACGGTTTTTCGAGTGATGGGTACGAGACAAGCCCATTTACAACAACAATAAAAATTACGAATCTACCCGCTAAGTCCACCATAACGATTTATTCACTGGATGGTAAATTTATTCGTCAATTCAAACGCGATGAATCCCCTGCTATCAATGTGCCGGCGTATCAATTGGGTACTTTGGCAAAAGAAATTGTGCCAAACTTAGAATGGGATTTGAAAAACGATAAAGGCGTACCAGTTGCGAGTGGTGTATATTTAATCAATGTACAATCGCCACAAGGTGAGCGCACGCTTAAATTTTTTGCTATTAATCGGCAGTTCGATCCGTCTAAACTTTAAAATTTAAAGGGCAAAAACAAAAAGTAGAAAGCTCGACATACAGTAACACAGGGTAAAGCCTTATAAAATTATGAAATTATGAAATTACGAAATAAGAAGTAATAATTTAATTAGCAGAAATTCAAAAAAGTACAGCATGAATAAAATTTATACCGAGTTATTTGAAATAAAAAAAGAAAAAAGTAATAAGCAAACAGCAAACCTTAAACTGCAAAAAGTATTTTCCTTTTGCTCTTTGCTTTTTGCTTTTAGCCTTTTGCCTTTTACTTTTTGTACAGCTGGAAATCCCGACCGACAAGGCGAAGCTGGTGCTTACGAACTTTTACTCAATCCGTGGGCGCGCAGTATTGGCGTTCACATGACGAGCACGGCTTACGTAAGTGGTTTCGAAGCCATGAATATTAACATCGCAGGACTTGGCAGAACTAAAGGTTTGGAAGTAGGTTTGGGTTATTCCAATTATTTGCAAGGTACGGGTTTAGGTGTGAGCGCACTTGGCTATGCACAAAAAATAGGCAATGGTGCTTTTGGTGTGAGCTTGATTGCTATGAATTTTGGAAAAATTCCGGTAACCACCACCACGCAACCTGAAGGTACGGGCGCAACGTATTCGCCGAGTTTTTTTAATTTAGCTTTGGGTTATGCGCATACTTTCGACGAGAAAGTATCAGTTGGTATTAGTGTGCGGTTGATAAATGAATCTTTAGCAGATATTGCAGCTACGGGCGTTACTATTGATGCCGGTGTTCAATACTACACAGGTTCAACAGAATATCCAGATAGATTTAAATTTGGTGTTGCTTTGCGCAATGTAGGTGCACCCATGCAATACAGCGGACAAGGTTTAGCGGCTTCTGTTTCGGTTGCAACGGTTGCGCAACCTTACATTATTCGAGTGGCGCGCAATGTGGCGCAATTTGAACTACCGTCTCAATTATTGATGGGTTTTTCGTACGACATTCTTCCAGAAAAAAAATATAAACTGGTTTTTGCAGGTAATTATACCTCTAATGCTTTTTCACGCGATGAACTCGGCGGTGCTTTTATTTTCGATTTGAATAGCTTGTTCACTTTGCGTGCAGGTTATCGCCAAGAAATAGGTACTTCCAGTTCAGGCATAAATTCTGTTTATACGGGTTTTAGTGGCGGTGTTTCTGTTCAAGTGCCACTCAGCAAAGGCAGCGATAAAATGCTTTCTATTGACTACGGTTATTTGGCATCAAACCCATTTTCTGGAACACACAATATTTCTTTACGTATGAATCTTTAGTATGGTTGATAGTTGTTGGTTATTCGTTATTAAGTACTCTTAAACGAACAACTATCACAACCAACTTCCAGCAACCATCAACGAATAACGAACAACTAAATTATGGCATTTTTAAACACGAAAGCAAAGGACGGTTCAGGTGTGTCAACGGCAATTTCAATCGCTACCGATTCAAATTTGATGTGCATTATTGCTAAGGGTACAATCATTACAGGTAAAATTACCGTAAGTGAAAATATCCGAATTGATGGCAAAGTAGTTGGTGATATTTTTTGCGCTAAAAAGTTAGTCATGGATAGCGAAGGTTTAGTAGAAGGAAACGTATTTGCAGGCGAATCAACGATAAAAGGTACTGTGGTTGGAACGGTGAATATTGAAAACACTTTGCATTTGCTCGAAACGTCTTATATCAAAGGCGACATTAAAGCCAAAAAATTGCACGTCGAGGAAGGTGCGCGCTACGATGGAAAATGTTTAATTGGATAGCTTTAATTTGGTGAGGCTTGAGTTGTGAGCCTCCGCTCGCGATGAAAAACTCAAAACTTAAAGCTCAAAGCTAAAGGCTAAACTATGGCTCGAATAAACTTAGACGTTACTGAATTTAGTTTTAATCCGATGAACACCGCGCAGTATGCTTTGACAGTGCTGTTAGGTTTCGATAGTGTGTATTATAATATTGTTGATGAATCGAATCAGGTTTTAGTATTGAGGTCTTTTCATTTCGATCACAATAAAAATTTTTCGATTGATAAGGCATTAGACAGCACCTTAGAAGACGACAACTATTTAAAAAAACTATTCAAAACAACGCGTATTTTGGTTAATACAGTGCACTACACGACTGTACCTGCTAGATTTTTTGACGTTTCACAAAAACAACTTTATTTTAAAAATATAAATTCTATTGCGTCAGACGAAAATATATTTCTATCCGAAGATATAGCCCATACAGATGCAGTTTTAGTTTATCCTATCGAAAAAGACTTTCATCAAAAAATTATAGCAGCTTTTCCGTCTGCAAAAATATTAAATAGTATGACGACACAAGCAGGGTATCTACTAACGCAAAAAAAATTATTGACCAGTGCTAACGGTACCGATAGAACAGTGCATATAAATTTTCGAGATGGTTATTTACAAATTTTTTTCTATGAAGGCAACCAATTCGTTTTTAGCAATAATTTTAAATTTTCTGCACCGCAAGACGTAGTTTACTATACTTTACTTATTTACAAGCAGTTTAAATTGAACCCATCAATTATACCCTTGCATATCAGTGGCACAATAACGGAAGACTCCGATATCTATAAATTTATTTATCGTTACATTCGTAACGTTTATTTTTTACCCAAACCCGATGCGTTAAAACTCGGCAACCAATTTACAGGTGTACCTGCTTTTTTTTACAATGATATTTTTTGCGGAACATTGTATTAGCTTCGACATTCATTCGACTAACATTCTTGAAAATTTAAAAATTTCTGGGGCGTGATGCGCAAATGATTTTCAAAACGAAAATGAAAATGATTTGCAAAATCAAAACGCAAATGAAAATCAAAACGAAAATCAAAATGAAAATGATTTTCAAAAATAAATTACAAACTATAATTTGTATTGAAGGAACGTTCTAATTTTAGATTCATCTAAGCTAAGATTACGATTTAAAAAGCAAAGGGCAAAATGCAAATTTAGTACTTGCATTTTGCCCTTTACTTTTTTATTTAATGCTTTTTGCATTTTGCCCTTCAGCTATCGACAATTTATTTTTTAATAGGTAAAGCGTTTACTCTTCTGCCTGCTTGATAACCTAAACGTAAACCTTCGTCGGCATCCATGCGCCAGTGTACGCCGAGGTATAAACGCGAAACAGCATTTTCTACCGCCATATCGTAAAATGAATTGAACGAACGCGGCTTACTACCAGCAAAATCAGTTCTGTTTTCATGGCATCTATCCGTTAATGAATAATCAGCACCAAAAATACTTACCAATGCTTCTGCAGCGGCTGCACCAAAAGTAGCATGACCACTCGGATAAGCTGCAAATGACGGCGTTGAAGTCAGGAAACCTGTACTTGTATTTGGTAGAATAGTGTAACTTGGGTCAATTACTTTATTGATGTAAGTGAGAGGACGTTGAATATTATAGTAAAATTTAGAGTTCCAACAAGCTACTGAGGCATCATTCAGAGCAATTCCTACTTTTAAAGCTGTAATAACTGCAGTTTCTAAATTCGATTTCGATTGCAAAAGTGTTTGACTCGAAATGGCTATCCAACGGCTTGGTGGGCTGAATGTGAAACCTAAAACATCATCGCTCCAAAATTCAGCAATCCATTGTCCTTCGTAAGTTTGTGGTCTGGTTAAAGAATACACCTCTAAACCTTGCGCGTAATACGCCGAATTTTTATCTTCTGAATACGGAATCGGCGGTTTTGCTAATTTATCAGCATCCTGAATGGCAAACACGCGAACTTTTCCCCAATAAGGAAACATTGCTGCTTGATTACCTGGAGGTGTTGGCACCCATTTACCTACTCCGGCCGGCGCAGTGTAAGATGATGGACGGGGTGTTAAATAAGCGTCATGTCCGTAAGTATCGGTTGCAGAAAAATCCCAAACAGCCGAAGCAACAGCTGTGCCGTAATCTTGTGAGCGTTTAAAAATATCCGAAGCAACCTTAGAAGATGTTTGAACATCTAAACTACTTTGCAAAGAAGTAATTTTCAAAATATCGGTTGCCTGAACGTTTGCAAAGAATTTTTTAAAAAGCGTACCATAAACAGCGTTTAACACCGTCGGATAATCGTAAATTTTTCCATTTTCAACCGCAGGAGTGTTTAAACCTGCATAACGTGGTGCTAACGATTGATAATCGGGCATACCCGATACAGTAGATTCGTAAGCCGCTAAACCAACATAGCCTAACATACGCGCAGCAGGGCACGGACGATAAACGGCAGCGTAACGCTCGACTTCTAAAAAAAGGTTTTGCCACTGAATAATAACATCACTCGTATTATCTTTAACAAGGTTTGACGTTTGAATAGTTACAATGGGTGCAACTATTGGCGAATCATTTTTGCATTGTGCAAAAAATATAATTACAGCCAAACAAAGCACAGCTTTGAAATTTTGTAAAATAGATTTCATGGAATTGAATTAGTTAAAATAAACGTTCTTGGAAAATAATTATTGATGATTAAGACGCAAAACTCGTGCCTTAAATTTTAAACTCGAATGAGCTTGTATATCGGTAATTGAGAAGTTGCACAAAAATATTTTAATTTTATAACTTTAACAAGTTTTTTTTTCAATAATTTATAAAATTAATTCTTTTAAGGTATTTTTTATTGTTTTGTCAGCTTCCAGCGTTTGTGCGTCCAGAGCCAATCGCTCGGCGCGTTTCGTATGTCGCGTTCAAGGAGTTCAGCATATTTTTTTGTAACAAAATTTTCAGATTCATAGTTGGCATTTTCAGTTATGAGTTCAAGCGAAAGCGCGTACCAACCGCGTTTAATACGTTTTGTGCTGAGATAGAAAACTGGCAAACTGTATTTCAAGGCATAAAATTGCGCGCCGTGAAGAAAAGCCGTTTCAATGCCAAAAAAATTAAGCCAAATAGAATTTTTAGATGTCGGGCTTTGATCACTCACCAGAACAAAAGCCACATCATTTCCTTTCGCTAAATTGTTAGAGAAATGATCGGGTGTATTTTTAATATCCGCTAAAATGAGGCGTGTTGAACTGCGTTTTTTTAACACAAACGCTTCCATAGATTTATTTGAAAGTGGTTTATAGAAAGCCACAATGCGTTCTTTAAAAAATAAAGAATAACTGTAGGTAGCCCATTCCCAATTCGCATTGTGCGTTGCAATGTGTATGGTGGCTAAATTTTTTAGTGTATAGAGTCTAAGAATTTCAGGATTCGAGAAAACATATCTTTCGTTGGGTTTATCCCAATTCATCGTCATTCCTTTGAGACTTTCTAAAAAAATATCAGCCAAATTTTTATAGGATTCTACTAAGATGATTTCTCTTTCAGTGTCAGATTTTTCGGGAAATGCTTTTTCTAAATTAGACTTTACAACTTTGAGTCTATATTTTATAACTACGCGCAAAAGCCAAGCCAAACCATCCGAAAGTTTATATAAAACGGGAAATGGAATGAAATAGAAAATTAACAATGCCAATCGAAAAAATATAAAACCAATAAATTGCATAGCGTCGTGTATAATTAATTAAAAAAACAAAAACAAAAAGGCTGCTTTTTTACGACAGCCTTTTTAATATGCTTACAATATTTTTAATTACTTTTTGGTTACCATCACTTCCGTGCGGCGGTTTGCTAATCTACCAGCTTCGGTTGTGTTATCGCCAACAGGCTTAGCGGAACCAAAACCCTCAGGTAAAATACGCGCGTCGGCAACACCTTTCGAGATTAAATATTTCTCTACGGCAGAAGCGCGCTCCTTAGAAAGTTTTAAATTGGCTGCTGCATCACCTACATTATCAGTGTGTCCATCAACACTGATACCAACTTTTGGAAACGCCATCATAATTTTAGCCAAATCATTCAGTTGACTTTTAGAATCGTCGGATATAGTTGCAGAGCCTATCGCAAAATTTAGGTGATCGAAAGCAAAACCTTTAGTGGGATCCAATGTGTTATCAGTAACTTCGTCATAAAGTTTATCTAAAAAAGTTCCTGCTTCCACTTCAATATCACCATTAGGTAATTTCAACATTTTCTTCATTTTTTCTGCTACCTTCGGTGTTTCCATTTTTGGAGCTTCAACCGGCGCAGCTACCATCGGCACTTCGGGTTTAGAGTTGCACGATCTGAAAAAATAAAATGCCACCAAAGCAGCTACACCAAGTAACAACCAAGGCAAAATTTTGCTAAAGTTAAAGCCCGATGCTTCTTGAACAACTTGTTGTTCTATCGCTTTAACTTTATCCATAACCGGTGGTGTAGATAGGTTTAAGTTTGAAAGACCCAAGACACTACTCATACCTGCCGGTAAAGCTGATGCAATATTTGGTATTTGGCTACTTAATAAACTCATCAATGAAGACACAGACAAACCGCCACCCATTTGTTTACCAATTGAACCCATAATTAAAGGTGCAGCTAAACTCATCAGCGAGGATGCTGAACTGCTTTTAATGCCCGCATGAGAAGCTAAAAAGTCTGTAATACCACCAACTTTGTTTCCAAAAAGAGAGCTTACGATACCGCCGCCAGCACTCATTAAACCTTGTGTAGCAGAGCCGCCGCCCAAAAGTGAACCGACAGAATCTAAAATACCACCATCATGTTGGCCACCGCCAAACATTTTTAATAAGTTTTCGGCACCGCTGATGCTTGTACCTTGATTAGCCACGCCACCTAATACCGCAGGTAATGCAGCACTAAGGGCTTTACTTGTTGCAGCTGGGCTTTCGCCTAAAAGAGAAGCTGCTTTTTCGGCTATACTTCCCATCACTTGCTGCTTAACCATATCCAATAAGTTGATTCCCATTGTAATTACGATTTAGTGTTTGAGTTTAAAATTAAATAATGCTCAAACATAACATTTATGTTTAACTTTTTATAAAATTGGTTCAATAATTTACAAAAATTTAATAAACGCGCGGTTTTTTTGCCAAATTGTAGCAATGATAAAACCTGTGAGTAAATCCCAAATGCCATACCAGGCTGCAATTAAAGCCATGCCACCGAGTCCGTTGAAGAAATTAAAAATAATAATTAAAGCAATAGTTACGTTGTGAATGCCAGTCTCGAAAGCCAGCGCACGCGCATCTGCTTCTGGTAGTTTATTTAATTTAGCAAAAAAATAACCTGTACTCAACATAGTAGCGTTTAAGATAGCAACAATAATAAATACATATTGCAAATAGTTTTTTAAGTTTTCAAAATTAGATACTACCCCACCAATAATGAGTGAAAAGAAAAGCAATTGCGAAATAATTTTAAAAGGTTTTACTAATTTCTGTATTAATGCCGATTTTAAACTACCTACAAACATACCAATACACAACGGCAAAACTATAAGTCCGAAGACAATTGAAAAAACATCGCCGTAGTTCAACTGAATAACGCCGGGCATATTTTTATTGATACTTGTTAATAGCGTGCCTAAAAATAAATAAAACGGCAAACTAAACGTACTTGCCAAAACAGAAATTGTGGTAGTTGTTATCGAGAGCGCAGTATTTCCGTTGGCGAGGTGTGTACAGAAAATAGAATTATTTCCACCAGGGCAAGCACTAATTGCAACCATACCCAAAGCAACTGAAGGTGCAGGTTGAAAAATAAAAATTAAAAACAGCGTAAACAGCGGTGAAATGATGAGTTGCGAAATCATACCGACAAAAACAGCTTTTGGTTGTTGTACTATGGTTTTAAAATTATCGAATTTAATTTCTAAAGCAATGCTAAACATTAAAAGTGCCAAGCACGCATTGAGCGCATACAAATTATTTGCGCTAAAATGTATATGAATGGTATCAACGACGCTGTTCATAAAGGAATTAATTAGTGGGATTTAAAGCATTTCTTTAAACAAGGTATAAATGTCGGACTACTTATTCTTTCTTAATAATTCAATGAAATCAATATCCAAACCTGTTAAATCGGCAACAAACGCGTTGTCTAAACCTTTTTTTATTAACATCGCTGTCAAAATTTGGATGGCTGTGCAAATTTAATATAGATTATGAAAATCGAACGCTTAATTTTTTATTAAATGAACCAAATTTTATCATTGCATAGAAAAAGTGGATGAGCATTTTTCTATCATAGTTGTGCTTACTTTGAAACAATCTGTTTTAGTTGTATATTTGTACTTCTGCAAAAACGCAAGGTTATGAATTTTTCGCACTTACACTGCCACACACAATATTCGCTTTTAGATGGCGCGGCGAGTATCTCTAAATTATTTAAAAAAGCGGCAGCCGATAATATGCCTGCCGTAGCAATTACAGATCATGGCAATATGTTTGGCGTGTTTGAGTTTGTTGCAGAAGCGGCAAAGCAAGGCAATAAAGTTAAACCGATTGTAGGTTGCGAATTTTATTTGGTTGATGATAGGCACATTCGTGCATTTACGAAAGAAAAAAAAGATAATCGCCGACACCAATTGTTTTTGGCGAAAAATGCGGAAGGATACAAAAATTTGACTAAATTATGTTCGTATGGTTTTACGGAAGGTTTGTATTCTAAATATCCAAGAATTGATAAAGAATTAGTCGAACGATACCATGAAAATTTAATTGCTACTACGTGTTGCATCGGTGCGTCGGTGCCGCAAATGATTTTAAAACAAGGCGAAGCGGCAGCGCGCAAAGAGTTTGAATGGTGGCTGAATATTTTTGGCGACGATTATTATATCGAACTACAACGTCACAAAATTCCCGATCAAGATAAAGTGAATGAAGTTTTATTGCGCTTTGCCGTCGAATATAATGTAAAAGTTATTGCCTCCAACGATTCGCATTATGTTGAGCGCGACGATGCGAACGCACACGATATTTTACTTTGTTTAAACACAGGCGAAAAACAAGCAACGCCGAAAAATGAAGATTTTTCAGACGACGATGTCATCAAAAAAAATACGCGTTTTGCTTTTCCGAACGATGAGTTCTTTTTTAAAACAACGGCAGAGATGTCGCAAACTTTTAAAGATTTACCGCAAGCTCTCGACAACACTAACGAAATTGTTGGTAAGTGTGATAACTATTCGCTCAAAAAAGATATTCTACTGCCGAATTTTGTAATCCCAACCCAATTTACAAATCAAGATGATTATTTGCGCCACCTCACGTATGAAGGCGCAAAAACGCGGTACGGCGACATTTCTCAAGAAGTTCAAGAACGACTTGATTTTGAATTATTCACCGTCAAAACGATGGGTTTTGCAGGTTACTTTTTAATCGTCGCCGATTTTATTAAAGCTGGAAAAGAGATTGGTGTATTGATTGGACCTGGTCGTGGTTCAGCAGCCGGTTCGGCAGTAGCGTATTGTATCGGCATCACAAACATTGACCCGATAAAATACAATTTGCTGTTCGAGCGATTTTTGAACCCGGATAGAAAATCCATGCCCGATATTGATACCGATTTTGACGACGAAGGTCGGCAAAAAGTAATTGATTACGTGGTGCAAAAATATGGAAAGCAGCAAGTTGCGCACATTGTAACGTATGGAACGATGGCGGCAAAAATGTCTATTAAAGATGTGGCGCGCGTGATGGATTTGCCACTGAACGAATCGAACGCACTGGCGAAATTGGTTTCCGACAGACCTGGTGCTAATTTAAATCGCATTTTAACTGCGCCTTTCACAGGTGAAGGATCGCTTTCTGAAAAAGAGAATTATTCGAGCGAAGAAATGGATAATGCGCAAGCTTTGCGCGATATTTTAGCTTTGAAAAATGATTTACGTGCTACCGTTTTGCAAGAAGCGATGCGACTTGAAGGTTCAGTGCGCGGAACAGGTATTCACGCAGCTGGAATTATTATTGCGCCGAGCGACTTAACAGATATAATTCCCGTTTACGCCAATAAGGATGTTGAGTTGCTTATCACACAATTTGAAGGCAACTCGATTGAAGACGCGGGTGTCATTAAAATGGATTTTTTAGGTTTAAAAACGCTCACCATTATTCGCGATGCGCTGCAACTTATAAAAAATAATCATGGAATTGACATTGATATTGATACTATTCCGCTCAACGATGCTAAAACATACGCACTCTATCAACGCGGTGAAACCAACGGCACGTTTCAGTTTGAGAGTGCCGGTATGCAAAAATATCTGAAAGAATTAAAACCCGACCGCATAGAAGATTTAATTGCCATGAATGCGTTGTATCGTCCCGGACCAATTCAGTACATTCCCGATTTTATTGCGCGCAAAAATGGTAAACAACAAGTCTCATACGATTTGTTAGCCATGGAAGAATTTCTTTCAGAGACGTATGGAATAACAGTATATCAGGAACAAGTGATGCTTTTAAGTCAGAAACTTGCCAATTTTAGTAAAGGCGATGCCGATGTTTTGCGCAAAGCGATGGGGAAAAAGCAAATTGCTGTTTTGAACAAAATGAAAACACAGTTCTTGGCAGGTTGCGAAAAAAACAAACATCCTCTTGAGGCGTGCGAAAAAATCTGGCGCGATTGGGAAGCATTTGCGCAATATGCTTTCAATAAATCGCACTCAACGTGCTACGCTATTGTGGCGTATCAAACGGCCTATTTGAAAGCAAACTATCCATCGGAATATATGGCGGCGGTGCTATCAAACAATATTTCTAACATGGATAAAATTACGCTTTTCATGGAAGAATGTAAAAATATGGGTCTCGCAGTAAAAGGTCCGGATGTGAACGAAAGCGATTTAAAGTTTGCCGTTAATAAAAAAGGCGATATTCGTTTTGCGCTTTCTGCTATAAAAGGCGTAGGCGAAAATGTTGTAAATGAAATTAGCGAAGAAAGAAAACAACATGGACCATACGAAGATGTTTTCGATTTCGTCCAACGTTTAAATTTGCGCACTGTCAGCAAACGCGTGATGGAAAGTTTAGTAAAAGCGGGTGCTTTCGATTCATTCGATATTCCGCGTGCCACATTTTTTACGCCCTCCGATAAATACGAAAACTTTATTGAGCATCTGTTGCGACACGGTGCAAGTTATCAGCAACAAATTGATTCAGCAGCCACGTCGCTGTTTGGTGAAACACCGTCTGGAAGTTACCAAAAACCAAAAACACCCCATTCCAACGAGTGGAGTCTGATTCAAAAATTAAATTACGAAAAGGAATGTATCGGCATTTATTTATCAGGTCATCCACTCGATGATTATAAACTCCAGATGAATTACGCCAACACCACGCTTGATAAAATTGCGAGTAGCACGGGTAAAAAAGTTTTAATCGCTGCCTTTGTCGCCGATTTAACTACGCGCGTCAATAAAAAAGGAATTCCTTGGGGAATTTTTACCATTCAAGATTATTCGGGCAGTTACGAGTTTAAACTTTTTAATGACGATTATGCGCGCTTCAGTGCACTGCTCACGCCTGGTTATTCTGTTTTTATTGACGGCGAAATGCGGATGAGTACATACTTAAACGAAGCTGAATTAAAAATTAAAGAAGTTAGATTATTAGAATCCATAGCGAGTGAACGCACAAAAAGTATAACACTCACTATTCCGCTCATTGATATTTCGGAAAATATGATAATTAGTCTTGAAGATCTGTGCGCCACAAATATGGGTAGTCATACTTTTAAAGCACATATCATTGATCCTATTAATCGTCAAACGTTGGAGCTACTTTCTAAAACTAAAAAAGTTAACGTTAACGACGATTTTGTGAAAGCGATTGATAAAATGGGAATTGCGTATCAGTTGAATTAGTGGGTTTCCATGCTTTTTAATATTGAACGCTCACTTCAATATTAAAGTGTCTTTATCATCATCCTCTCTTTAATAAACTTTTTTGTAGGTGTTGCTCGCTACACACCGTGCGTTTTAATAAATACCGTTCCTCTTAGCTTAACTCTTGCTTATTAAATCTCCGGCTAACATTTTTGCTTGTGTTATTACTGTTTCCACCGCTTTTTCTTGTAAGTCCGGCGGATAGCCATGTTTACGCAATAATCGCCTTATGTTTCGTCTTAATCCCGACTGCACGCTTTCTTTAATTTCCCAGTCAATAGTTGCACTCTCGCGCACTGTTTTTAGAAGTTCTTGTGCTATATGTTTAAGAATGCTGTCACCAAGTACAGATACTGCGGAGTTATTTAGTTCCAATGCAGTATAAAAAGCATATTCTCTGTAATCTAAGCCTAATTGTTCGCCACGATTGTCGGCAGCTTTTATTTGTTGGGCTAATGGAATTAAAACTTTTTCTAAAAACTCAACGGTATCAATCATGCCGTTGTGATACCGTTTAATGGCATCATCCAGCAATTCAGAAAATTTCTTGCTTTCAACAAAATTGATTTTTGACCGCTTTTTAATTTCATCTTTGAGTAATTTTTTCAATAACTCAACTGCTAAATTCTTTTGTGGTAAGTCTTTAAGCTCTTGCAAAAAGCGTTCGTCTAATATTTCAATGTTTGGTTTTTTTAAACCTGCTGCATCAAAAACATCAATCACATTGTCGGCTGTAATGGCTTCAGAAATGATCTGCTTAATGGCAGTTTCCATTTCTTCGTCCGTTTTTCCGCCCTCGTTCTTGTCTGATATTTTTACCAATCTTGATTTTATGGCTTGAAACAAAGCCACATCATCTCGAATGACCATGGCTTTTTCGTGAGGAACAGAAATAGCAAATGCCTTTAACAAATTTTTAGTGTTCTCTGTAAAACTTTGTTCTCCGTTTTCTTGGCTGAAAATATAATCTAAAATTACAGGAATGAATTTTAGTTTTTCTTCGGGTGTAAGCGTGAAAAATTTACGCCAATCAAAATACCTCAGTTGATGTTCAAGGGCTTCGTGTAATTCCAACATTTTGGCTACTGCCAATTCTTGATCAAGCGTTGGTTTTCCTTCGCCACCGCTCGCAGTATATTCAGCTAATGCCGATTTTAATTCTTGTGCAATACCCAAATAATCTACTACCAAACCGCCGGCTTTTCCTTCAGTGAATACACGATTTACGCGGGCAATTGCTTGCATCAAACCATGCCCTCTCATGGGTTTGTCTATATACATGGTATTCAAACAAGGTGCATCAAATCCCGTAAGCCACATATCCCGAACAATGACCAACTTCAAACTATCTTTCGGATTTTTAAGTCTATCGCCAATAGCTTTACGTTTTGGTTTGTTTCTGATATGCGGTTGCATATTCAAAGCATCGCTGCTACTGCCTGTCATTACTACTTTTATTGTTCCTTTCTCGTCGTCGTCTGAATGCCACTTCGGACGCATTTTAATAATAGCATCATACAATTCTACACAAATTCTGCGACTCATGCACACAATCATTGCTTTGCCGTCTAAAACTGCATTGCGTTGTTCAAAGTGATAAACTAAATCTTCGGCAATTTTTGCCATTCGGTTCGGATTGCCTACAATTGCTTCCAAGCGCGTCCATTTAGCGCGCATTTGTTGCCGATTGCTCAATTCTTCGCCTTCGGTTAATTCTTCAAATTGCGCGTCTAAATGTACTTTTTCATTTTCAGCAAAATGTACTTTCGCCAGTCTGCTTTCATAATAAATAGGAACAGTCGCTTTATCTACAACGGCTTGCTGAATGTCGTAAATGTCCACATAGTTACCAAAAACGGCTTGTGTATTTCTGTCCGAGCTTTCAATCGGTGTGCCTGTAAAACCTATGAAAGTGGCATTGGGTAAAGCATCTCTTAAATGTTTAGCGTAGCCATCAATAAAATCGTACTGACTTCGGTGAGCTTCGTCTGCTATTACTACAATGTTTTTGCGGTCGCTTAATGCTTGTACTTGCGCTCCAATATATTCTACACTTAGTTCGCTGGCAATATTTTCATCAGTGCTGATACTCAGTTCAGCTACAACAGGCATAAACTTCTGAATAGTAGTAAACACAATACCACCTGAAGCTACTTTCAATAATTTTCGCAAATCTTTTCGGTCTTCGGCTTTTTGTGGTTCTTGCCTTAAAAGTTGTTGGCAATTGCTAAATGTTTCGTGCAACTGCTCATC
>JAYVNP010000136.1:0-58108 GCA_043758385.1 Saprospiraceae bacterium | reverse complement strand
TAAAAATAATTGAGATGAGAAATAAAACGGGATGAAAAAAAAACAGCAGCGCATTCAGAACCAATAACGTGTAAGCAGCAAAAATATATTGCGCGCTTTGCGCCGAAAAAAATTGCTCCAATCGTTGCGCATCATTCACGCGTTGTACAATATCTTCTTCTTTTTTTGTTTCGAAGTAAGTGAGTGGTAAATTTAAAATGCGCCGAAGTATATCGGATGTGTGCGTAAGGTTTAAGCGCGCTGCCACTTGTATAAATAAAACGCTGCGCACAAACTCTAAAGCGTTGCTAAAAAACAGCAACACTACCTGACCAATTAATAACAAACCTAAAAACGGATAATTATTTTGACTGATACCCGCATCAACAACAGAGCGCACTAAAATAGGCAGAAAGAAATTGATAAGCGTGATAACCAATAGTCCTATGCCAATTTGGAAAAAATAATTCTTGTAGCCTTTTAAATAACTAAATAAATACTTAAACGGACTATTAACAGATTTTTCGGAAGTTGGTAAGGCGTAAAATTTTGGTGTTGTTTGAAGCACCAAAGCATAACCTAATGTTTCACCTTTTTCACCGCGCTCGACTTGCCAATTCTGAATAAAATTTTGCGTTGGGATTTTAGTTATTCCGACGGCAGGATCGGCGATAATGACAAATTTTTCTTGAATCTCGTAAACCACAACGTAATGATTACCGCGCCAAAACGCAATAAACGGCATCGGTACGCCCGATTTCAATTTTAGAAAATCTATTTTTAGGGGTAGTGTTTCAAATCCTAATTTTTGTGCCGCTTCCGAAAGTTCATTGAGCGAGATACCTTCTTTTACAATTTGCGTAACATTGCGCACAAAATTTGCGCTGAGTAATTTTTTATTCGACGTTGCTACCATACGCAAACACGCCGCACCGCAATCACTGGCGTCATGTTGTTTATAAAAGGGGTAGCGCGACATGGTGTAGTTTAAAAGTTCGACCAAAGATCGAAAAAAATCAGAACGTACAAACAAATAGCAAAAATTATTCCACCCACCGACGCTTTTTTAACTAAACCGATACTATTTAGTTATCGGTAGCAATTAAAAAGTTTACGGTAAACGTATGACATAGCACTCCATAAAAATAATCTATTACGAAGAGCATTGGTCGAAGTTTTCAAAGCCCAAACTGAAAACTTTAAAAATAGAAATCAATAAAATTTCTTCAACTTTCTCTCAAAATTACTTTTCTCTCAAAATTTATTTTTATATTCACCTCTTAATTTAAATCTAAACCACAATTCTAAAAATAATAAAAATATGCCAACATCGCGCCGAGGTTTTATAATTACAACCGGGCTTTCTGCCATTGGTCTTCAGCTATCAGCTTTTAATGGCTTAAAAAATCTGACAAGTTTTAGTTCGCAGCTTATAACCGATTTACCGCGCATGAGTCCTGAATCGCAAGGTGTTTTATCGTCGGGTATTCGTAATTTTTTAAAAGCTACGCAAACTTCTGGTTTAGAGTGGCATAGTTTTATGCTCGTTCGTCACGGTAACGTTGTAGCGGAAGGTTGGTGGAAACCTTTTGATGCCGCTAACAAACATACCCTCTATTCGTTATCGAAAAGTTTTACGAGTTCTGCGATTGGTTTTTTGGTGAGCGAAGGTAAAATTTCGGTTGATGATCAAGTTATTAAATTTTTTCCGGAACATACACCCGTTGAAGTGAGCGATAATTTGCGCGCCCTGAAAATAAAACATTTGCTCACCATGAATACGGGTCATGATACCGATACTTTACCCGTTATGTTTGCCAAAGAAAATCAATCATGGATAAAAACTTTTCTCAATCATCCCGTTATTCATCAACCGAGCACACATTTTTTGTACAACACAGGCGCAACCTATATGCTGGGTGCTATTGTGCATAAAATTTCAGGTCAAATTTTAGAAGAGTATTTAGAGCCAAGGCTTTTTGCGCCGTTAGGAATTAAAAATTACGATTGGGAAAAATCACCCCAAGGCTTGAATACTGCTGGATATGGACTCCGAATTAAAACGGAAGATATTGCAAAGTTGGGTCAATTGTATTTGCAAAAAGGTAAATGGCAGGATAAACAATTACTACCGGAAGCATGGATTGCAGAGGCGACACAAAAACAAACGGCTTCGCAAGGGGGCGATAACGATTGGTCGCAGGGTTATGGCTATCAATTTTGGCGATGCAAACCTGGGTTTTATCGTGGCGACGGTGCTTTCGGACAATTTTGTATGATTATGCCGGAACAAGATGCCGTTTTAGCCATGACGTGCGAAAGTTTTGATTTACAAAAAACGATGAATGTTGCTTACGAAACCATTTTACCTGCTTTAAAAAATGTTGCTCAAACTGAAAATACTGTTGAACTTTCTGCTTTAAAAAATGAGATTTCTAAACTAACATTGCCTGTACCGAAAGGCAATCAACAAGCAACTTTAATTAATCAAATGGATGGAAATGTTTACGCCATTGAAAAAAATAGTTACGGTGTTAACCAAATCTCTTTTGCATTTTTCAATGATGGTGGCGTTGTTTCTATTTATAATTCTGCTAAACCTTCTGATAGTTCACGCGCACTGAGCGAAAATTCCTCAGCAATTAACAATTATCAACTCATTGAGTTTGGTTGGGAAAAATGGAAAGTGAATAAAAACGTTTTTAAAAATCCTTTTCCTGTTTTTCATCGCACAGATGTTGTGGGACGCATTGCAGCAACAGCCACTTGGATGAACGACAACACGCTTCAAATTAATCTAAAATTCATTGAAGCGATTCATGGCGATAAACTCACGATTGGTTTCAACGGCGATAAAATTTCTATGACTTTTTTAAACAGCGTTTCCGAAAACTCTAAAGATACACCCGATAAACGCGAGCCAATAATGGGTTCAAAAATATAAGAAATGGTGCGTGTGAAAGTTTTCGATTAAAGTTTTATGTAACTGTGTCAATGTACATAGTTTTGTTTAAAATCGCAATTCATTTAGTCGAACGCAATTTAATCCTTCAGAAAAACTTTAATTCACTTAATTTTGCTTTTTTATTTAAAATAAAATAAAACTGTTTCAAAACTATTTGCGAAACATTCAGGTTAAACTGTTATACCTACCATTAAAAATATGCTGCTTTTCCCAAACGATTTATACGAAAAATTAGAGTTCGATAAAATTATTCAATTATTAATTACTGAGTGTTTGGGTGAACCTGCGCAGCTCCATTTTTTTTCGTTAATGCCCACTTCCGATTTAAACGCGATTGAACGCCAACTCAAAATGGTAAAAGAGTTGAAGCTCAGTCTTGAAAAAGCAGATAAATTTCCGTTGGCGAATTATTATACCATCGTGGAAGATGTTAAACTTTTACCGATAGAAGGCTATGTACTTTCTGTCGAAAGTTTGCAACGCATCAACAAACTGCTCATCATTTTTAAAGATATTGCAAAGTTTTTTACGCCCGTTAGAATAGAAATTTATCCGACGTTGCACAGTATTATTCGCGAAACGCCGTACAATGAAACGCTCGTAAAAGAAATTGCGCGCGTTATTGATGCAGAAGGAAAAATTAAACCCGACGCATCACCCGATTTGATGAAGATTCGGCGCAACATGAACAGCAAGATGCGCGAAATTGAAAGCGTTTATAAAAGTTTAATCTCTGAATTTAAACAAAAAAATTGGCTCGCCGATAGTACAGAAACGTTACGCAACGGTCGGCGCGTACTCGCTGTGTTAACCGAAAATAAACGCAGTTTACGTGGCATTATTCATGACGAAAGCGCAACCGGAAGAACAACATATATAGAACCCGAAGCAGCGATTGAAGTCAATAACGATTTGTTTGATTTAGAGCAAGAAGAAAAACAAGAAATTTATCGCATCATGCGAAATCTTTCCAACTTTTTGCGTCCGTTCACGCCCGAAATTTTGCGCTACGAAGAAATTATTATCGCTTTCGATGTCGTTCACGCCAAAGCGCGCGTCGCTATGAAGATGAAAGCGAATATGCCGCAACTTATTAATACGCCGCGCATCGGTATCAGAAAAGGACGACATCCGTTACTGTATTTAAAAAATAAAGCACAGAATAAAGAAACGGTGCCGTTCACGCTCGATTTATACAACGGCAATAATATTTTGTTGGTATCTGGTCCGAACGCAGGTGGAAAATCGGTGCTGATGAAATCGGTTGGATTGATACAACTGATGGTGCAATCGGGTTTGCTTGTGCCTGTGCATGAATTGAGCGAAATGGGTATTTATGAAAAACTTTTTGTCAACATTGGCGATTCGCAAAGTTTGGAAGACGATCTTTCAACTTACAGTTCGCACTTAGCGAACATGAAGTTTTTTTTAGAAAACGCCGACGCTAACACCATGATTTTAATTGACGAGTTCGGTTCGGGTACAGATCCGAAAATGGGTGGTGCTATAGCTGAGTCTATTTTAAAAACGTTAAATGAAAAGCAAGTGATGGGTTTGGTGACGACGCACTATGGCAATTTAAAAATTTTTGCGTACCGAACCGTCGGCATTATTAACGGTTGCATGAATTTTGATAAAGATAATCTCGCGCCGAATTACACACTCACTATTGGAAGACCCGGTTCGAGTTATGCGTTCGAGATTGCAACAAATGTTGGTTTTGGTGGTGAAGTTTTGCGCTATGCTAAAAAACGCATCGGCGAAAACGAACAAGCGGTTGATGAACTTTTAATTGATTTACAACGCGAGAAACAAGAATACGATGAAAAAATTGCTGAACTGAACGAAAAACAGATATTGCTCGATAAACTCGTCAGACAATACAGCGAAAATATTGAGGACGTTGAGGCGCGTCGGAAAAAACAAAAACTCGAATCGAAAGAATTAGAACTGACAAAAACGGCGCAACTGACGCAAGAAATGCAGCGCGTTCTGAAAGAACTGAAACAAGAAAAAAATATTGAGCGTGCGCGTGAAATCACGACCGAAATAAAAGAGAAACAACAAGTTCTGGCAACGCAAGTATCGGAATTGGTGGAAGAAGTATATTACGCACCGAATGCTAAATCGCTAAATCTGGAAATTAAAACAGGTACGCTCGTTAAAATGCGCACCGGCAGCGCAACCGGAAGAGTGGAAACTATATCGGGTAATGAAGCGATTGTTGTGATGGGTGCGCTGCGTTTACACGTTAAATTGCGCGACCTCACTGCCGTTGAAGAAAAAACGACGCACCAATTGCCACTGGCGCACAATAATAATTCTATTTCGCGTAGCGCATATTTCGACCCAAAAATTGATGTGCGTGGACTTGACATGATTGAAGCTGAGCGCATTTTGCAAGATTTTATGGATCAAGCGATTGTTTCGAGTGCCAATAGTATTCGGATTGTGCACGGTAAAGGCAACGGCACATTGCGCAAAGTAGTGAGCAGAAAATTGAAAGAATATAAGGGCATCAAAAAAATTTACCACCCCGAAAATAATGAAGGCGGCGACGGCGTAACGATGATTGAATTATAAATTTAGAAAATGGAAATTTTACCAAACGCATTGTTTTAAAATCACATTAAAGAAATTAATTTGTTCGATTATTTGTGTCAAAACACAATCGAAAAAGCATCTATCGTAACCTATTATAAACGCTAACTTTTTTAAAATTTTTAAAATGAATATTACACTAAATCAAGCTGAAGCAGTGATTGCGGCAGCAAAAGTAAAAGCAGCAGCATTACAAACTAAGATGGATATCTGTATTGTTGATACGGGTGCAAATTTAGTCGCGTTTGCGCGTATGGATGGCGCATGGATTGGCTCGATTGATATATCGAATAAGAAAGCAAAAACTTCTGCTTTTTTCGATATGGATACTGCCGTTTTAACGCCACTTACACAACCCAATATGCCACTTTTTAATATCGAACACTCTAACAATGGATTGATTACTTTCCCAGGTGGTGTTGTTATTCGAGATAAAAAAGGCGTAATGATTGGTGCCATTGGTGTTTCTGGTAGTTCCGTCGAAAATGATCATGCAGTTGCAGCAGCAGGTGCAGCAGCTATTCATTAAGTTTTTTATAAGGCATTCAACCCTGTTAGATTTTTAGAATTTAACAGGGTTTTTTATTTTAGAACTACATTGCAGCGTTACTATTCATTTTTTTTACAAAAACATTATGACCCAAATTCACCAATACATATAACACAACAGCAAAAACTAAAGCATCAGAAGTTGCGAAAAATGCGCATGCTAACGCGCCGATGACAAAAATCCAAAACCACCGATTGCGCAAAAGTCCTCTGAAATTTTTAAGCGAAAACATTTTTATTCTACTCACCAATAAGTAGCAACTCAAAACGATTGTAACAGAAACAGCACTGGCACTATTTGTTAACGTACCAATAATTGAAAAACTATTCGCTTGCGCAATGGCGACGCCCATCCAAAAAATAGTATTTGTAGGTGTGTTTAAACCCATAAAAAAATTCGCGTCGGTTTTTTCAATATTAAAGCGCGCTA
The DNA here is from genome assembly GCA_043758385.1 of Saprospiraceae bacterium. GTDB lineage: Bacteria > Bacteroidota > Bacteroidia > Chitinophagales > Saprospiraceae > JAAFJT01. The sequence goes on along the minus strand of JAYVNP010000136.1, from coordinate 51,584 downwards.
AGCGCAACACTGAAAAAGCGGCGATACAGGCAGCAAAAAGCGTGAAGGGTATTTCCAAATCGTAATTATGCACATTATGGATTAAAACTTCGCGCGCAATAACGGCGGGAACAACGCCAAAACTTATGGCATCTGCGAGCGAATCGAGTTGACCGCCGATTTCTGATTGTACTTTTAATAATCTGGCAACAAAACCATCCAAAAAATCGGCGATGAGCGCACCAATAATAAATAAAAAGGCAATTAAAAATTCATCTTTGAGAATATAGATAGTGGCGCAAAAACCACAAACAGCATTGAGCAAAGTGAGCGCGTTCGGAATATTTTTCTTTATCATTTTTATTCGTACGTTAGGTTTTTCTAAAAAAACTAAAAGGATTTTCCTTTCGATGATTATGTTCATGCGCGAAACTTCATTCCTTAGTGTTCTTTGTACTGAAAATATAGTTAGAGATGTTTCAGCACAAAGTAACTTAGGAATAAAGAAATAACTTAATTTTTATTGTACTAATTGATGTTACGTAAAAAGGTGCAGCGCACCTCAATATATTTTTCTTCCTAAACAATCATCAATTGTTCTTCATAATTGGCAGGTATAAAAATTATTTTTTCTTTAGATTCAAATTATCGAACGGGACGGTTGGGAAGTTGCGTGGATAGCAGATAAGACACCGATTGAAAAACCAAAGTAAAACATAAAAAGTTTAGATCAAATTTCAACATACTGCCAAAATTTAAAACAAAATAGTAGTTCGAATATTGAGATTTACAACTGTCAGCTCCAATTTTACAAATTGAGATCAGACTAATTTCTATTTTCCGAGTTCTTTTCTGATTACATCAATTTGTTCGAAAGTCAGTTTTGTCAAGTCGGAAATTACTGAATTTTCGTAACCTTTTAAGATGCCGTTTTTGGCAATTTCTTCTAGTAATTTAAATTCAGCTTCTGTCTGTAAAGTAAAAATCTCACTCGCTTTAAGATGCAAACTATCCAAATAACGATTATATCCGTATTGGTCGTCTTTGGGCAAACGCATAATATCTAAAACTTCTCCCGCTTCTTTAAGTCCTTTGGCTTTAAAGTCATCCTTTACTTCACTATTTTTTAGAAAATAAACCCACTCATCCAACGTGTCTTTAGCATTGTCGTTGAATTGATTGACTTTTAGAAGATAATATTCCGGAAAAATATCGGACACATTTTCTTTCAAAAAAGTTGATCTTTGTTTGTCCGAAAGTCCTAAAATATCATTTTGATGAATGCCGAGAAAATCTGTTTTTCCTTTATAAATATAATCTTGTCCTTGTCCGAGGTCAAAATAAACGATGTTGATTGAAATTACTTTTTTTATTTCCGAATATTTCTGTCCGAGTTTTAAATTTTCGGTAATACTTTTTGAAACGCCAAAAGCCATTCTATGAAAATAATCAATTTCGTAGGTGCTTTGTATCTCGATAATGATTAACTCGTTCTTTGAGTTTTTTGTCAAAATGTCAACACGATTAAATTTATCATCGTCCGCTTCTTGATTGCTTTCGCTCTCAAGAATTTGCTGAATTTTGATATCGTCAAATAGCAGTTCACTCAAAAAGCCTTCAAGAACAACAAAATTGGCTTTGTTTCTCAAAAGTCGTTTGATTGCCCAATCGAACCGTATTAATTGCTTACCCATCTTATTTTAAATTGTCTGTGCAAATTTACAATTTTCCCCGTCAGATTTCAAAGTAAATATCGTTTTTGATGGTTCTCAAAAAATTAATGTACAACGAACAGAACTTGGCGTTGTTAGGAAATTTAAAAATCTTTCGGCTGGAGACTGCAACTGCTGTTGCTTACAATCTCAAGACACACTTGCATTGAACCCCATGTTCTGTGCATGCATATTTGGGTTTTCAATTTATTTTTTCGTGTAGTGCTTGTCAAACTCTTTAAATATTCCTGAACTAAACCAATCCTTTTTCAAACTTTTCACATTGTTAGGGTCAAGTAGTCGTGTCTTACAAAGTTTCTCTTCTTCCATTAAAGTCTTTCTAATTGAGTGATATTTATCTGTCGCCTTAAAGTCTGTATATCGTTTTCTTAGTGCAGTCGTCAATGATTTGTAGTCAAACGGAAAATTTTTCAGAACATCTTCATCCCGAACGTTAATTTTCATTGCGTCTGGGTCGGCCGAATAGTTGAACAACATACTTTCAGTTGAAGTCGATTTGACGAATTTAGTTTCTAACCGAAGCGATATATTAAAATCTTTGTTTTCGTCAGATGGCGTTTCTTTTTCTTTTGTTGAAATGTATTTTAATAAATTTTCAATTTGGTCTTTACTGCTATTAATTGAAAAACTTTGCAATGCTTCAAATTCGTGAAAGAATGTCATTGGCATTAGAAAGAAATTGTAAATTGATAAATCATATTGAAACCATTTTGTTATAAGTGTTAAATAGTTTTTCAATGAAGCTGTCCCTATTTCAAAAACCTTTTTACTCAAATACAAATCAGAATGTTGAAAATGAATTGCGGTGTCTCTAATTTCCATTAATAAGAATACATTTTCTTTGACAGCGGAATTAAGTAGGATCGGGGCTTCTTCGCAAATCTTTAAGCACTTTGGCAAACCGATTGTTTTAGGGTTATTACTTCGGTTTAGATCGGGTGTCAAAGTAGAAAGCTTGTTGCCATTTTTTCCGACTTTATTCACCATCGTATAGATTGATTTTAAGTCACCATTATTTTCTTTAATAATTTTGGCTTTCAGCAATAGTTCCCACGAATTAATCATCAAAATGGAAAAAGTCTCTTCCCTATATTTAAAATCAGGCTTGTTATAGACTTCAATAGCAGACAAAGCTGCTCCAATTGATTTGTCAACAAATGATTTATGCTTGGGATATTTCATATTATTTTGTCAACGTTTGATTGAGTGTAGGGCCTGAAATGCTTACAACCAACTAACAAGGCTATTTGCAGGTTGGGAATTAAAATTTCTTCTTGCCAGTAACCGCTGATGATTTAAAAAAACAAAAATACAATATAATAAATAAATATACAAATTAGTAGCAAAATATAAAAAAAAATTGTTCGCCCTGTATAAAACCAAATTTGCGCTGCTGCTGATTGTACTTCCGTCAACCTCTTACAATTAATTTTATCCTTTTTAATCAGACCATATCACATTCTAATACTTAAACATTACCCAAAACGTTATAGTTTCACAAAATTAATAAAGGTGAATCTGATTCAAAACGCGCAACCATTTAAAAATTATTTCAAAATTTTATTTTTCTTTATTAGTATTTCAACCATAAGCAGTTGTGGCGATGGCACGCGCGATATTCATAATTTTTATTTCCCGCTTAAAAAATTAAAACTCGAACCTAAAGTTTACGTTTATAATTACAGAACGAGTAAAGGCGAAAACGTATTCAAAGCCTATTGGTACTACCAAACGATTGTGCAAGGCGATTCTATTTGGTTTGTCGGTTCGATGTACGATAGCAATTTTACAGAACAACTTATGACGCGCGAAAAGCGATTCGATAACGGAATGATACTTCAAGAGCTTAAATTTTTAGGAACGGATTCGACGCATAAATCTATTTCAAAAGCGGCAACAATTATAAATCCTGCCAGTTTCCCGTTCGCACTTTCAAAAAACAATGGCGTTTTCGTGAGTTCTATGGAATACGGCGATTTATCCGATTCTTTTAAAACGACAACATTAACGCGTAATCGCCGTTATTTGAAAGACACGATCCTAAATTTTGAAGGCAAAAAACACACTGCGCTCATTTTTGACATGCAAGAGGAGCAATCTGAAAAACATAAAAAACAGGGTGATTGGACACACGTTTATTCTGTTCAGGAAATCTATGCAGAAGGAATTGGTTTATTTGAAACGCGACGCGACATTATTGATGGAACACAATTTATCGGAACTTTGGAGCGCATAATTACTTTGGAAGAATTTGAGAAAGAATACAAAATCAGGGAACAAGAAAAAGGAAAATGAAATAGGGATAAAGAATAAATTGTGTTGAGAAAAAATAGCGTGAGGGTTTATTTTTGAACCCAATTATAAAAAAGGCATGAACAATTTGGTACACACAAAAAAATGGAAATTAAATTCGAGAGCGATTGTTTTTTGCTTTATAGTGCTGCATTCCTATTTATCAATTGCTCAAAAACCGATTTTAAATTGCATTAAGCGCGATACTTTACTTTGGAGTTATGGCGCAAATACGTGTGGCGCAACCAATACACGCATTATTATTTATGGCGCACGCAACCAAAACGGACCTTATTCTGTCATTGATTCGGTTGCAGCCACAGCAACATCCTACGCATTTAATAATCCCGATGGTAATTCGTGGTATTTTTTTTTAGTGGATAGAAATTCGCTCGGTGCAAGTTGCTATATGTCCGATACATTGAGCAATCAGCCACCGCAATTAAATCCTGTTTTAACTTTAAATGTGCTCAATAAAACGAGCGTAGAAGTGCGTTGGCGAAAAAATCCGGATCCTCAGGTGATAGGTTATATTATTTATAAAAAAACGGTGAGCGGTTTAGTGCCAATCGCTAAAATAAATAATCCGGATACGGTTCGATATGTTGATGTGAACGCCAATGCAACAGTCGTTAGCCAAGAATACCAAGTTTTAGCAGTTGATCAATGCGGCAGCACAAGTTTATTCGACCAAAATCATTTGACAATATTATTGAGAGCACAGCAAAACCGCTGTCAACAAGCTGTTACTTTAAAATGGAATTTTTATAAAAATTGGTCATTGCCGATTGCGAGACACGAAATTTGGGTATCGTTAGGTGGTAGAAATCCGTACTTGCTCACATCCGTCGGTGGTAGCGATTCAACTTTTACTTTTACAAAACTACAAGATAAAACCACGTATTCTTTTTTTGTACGCGCCGTTCAAGCTGCAACCGGAATTACTGCGCGCTCGAACGATACCGCTTTTATCTCCGATGTCATTGTGCCTGTCAATTATTTATTTTTGAAAAACGCCACAGTTAACGCCAACAATTCTGTGCAGATGTATTGGAACGTCAATGCTACTGCTAAGGTAGATTCAATGATTATTTTACGATCCGATTCAAATACTACTTCATTTAAAACTATTGGTGTACTAAAATTAAATTTGCCGCTTAATCCGCAATATACTTTTAACGATTCGAGTGTGAATACGCGCCAACCCAATTTTTACCGCATTGTAACGCACGATGTTTGTGGCACGTTCGATACCTCGAATATTGTTGGAACGGTATCACTTTTGGCAAAACCCAATATTGGCAGAGTGAGTAAATTATTTTGGTCGCCTTTTGTTTTCGACGAAGCCAACATAACGGGTTATCAGGTAACGCGCTTTGTTAAAAATATTCCTACCGATATTGGTTTACCGCTCGACACAACGGCGCGAACATATATTGATAATGTGGGCGCTGATGAACCGAATGTTTGTTATCGCATTGGTACAAATTTTACTTACCAATTACCCGACGGAACATCAGAAGATGCGACATCGTATTCCAATATTTCTTGCACAGAGCAAATTTCAAATATTATTGTACCGAATGCTTTTACACCGAATGGGAAAAACCCTGAGTTTAAAGCCTACGTTTTATTCCCAGAAAATATCGCCGATTATCAATTACTTATTTCAGATCGGTGGGGTGGAACTGTTTTTACGGCAACTGATTTCACTGCCGGTTGGGACGGTCGGCGAGGATTAACCGATTTACCGCAAGGCGTTTATATGTACTACATTCGAGCAACACAGAAGAATGGAAATATTATTGAAAAAACGGGGGGCGTGTTGTTGTTGCGGTAGCTAACTAAAATAAAAACGCCACCCAAAAATAAATGGATGGCGTTAATTGAAAATTAATTTTCAAATTTATTTGACCTTTGTGATAATGCCGTTGAAAATATTTGTCCCAATTACGATATTGAAAGTTAGTGAGCCCGTATTCAATGCATTTGTATTATTCAAGGTTAAAGTATTATTACCAATATTAAACTGGTGCTGAACAATCAAGCTTTGTTTAGTAATAACATTTGTAATTGTTAATGTTCCTGCTCCAGCCACTTTTGAGTTTACATCAAAAGTTAGATTATTAGTGAAAGGATTTGGATAAACAGTTGCAGAAATTGGATTTTCCACAATAGTTGAAGCGTCATCATCTGTCCATTCTAAATCTATGGGTACAAGATTCCCTTTTGCATCATGAAATTCATTTTTCAAAATTTGATCGTCGAGGTTTAATACTTTTAAAATATCATTCACATCGGCATTTGCTTTTATTTTAGCTTTCAAAATAATTGCACCTGCTTTTATATTTTTAACATTACCGCGTTTATCGAACCACAAAGCGCGCATTTCGCCTTTGGCAAAATTACTGAAATCAAAAACATCGTTCGAAGAATTAAAATCACCTTGAACTACATCACTTATGGCCATTTTATTGTTTAAGAAGCGAAAACCCACTTGCATTGAAACAATATTTGCTGCACTTTTTGCTTTCAAAACAATCGTTTTTGCTTCCGCATTTTTCATAGTCATTGTTTTGGCTGTGCTTAGAGTTGAAGTATTATTAGCTACTCTTGTGCTTAACGTTCCACCGTCCGTTAATGAAATAGCTGCTGCTGCTGCGCCGCCTCCACCGCCAAATGTTGCGCAATTAGTAAAATAAGAACCGTTTACATCTCCGCTTTTGATTGGAAGAAAATCCCATGAACCTAACTTAAGATTATCTGGAACTGAAGAATTATAGTCTATCTTGTCCATAAAACTACTATTGCCTTGATCTCCTAAATAATTGTACCCAGTTATGGTTGCTCCAAAAGGATTTAGGGCATTAAATTGATATGCGAACGAAGCTTGACTCATAAAATACTTAGGAATAAATCGCCACGATCCCACCGGAAGATTTGGAATAATTCCTAATATTAATCGTCTTACAAGTAACATATCATAACCATCTATATCACCACTATTATCTATATCTGCAGAAATCATTTGATAAGATGAAGTAAAAGATTGAATTCCTAAAATGTGTTTTGACATTAGCGCAATATCATAAGTTGTAACGCCAGCTTGATAATCGTCATTTTTAGTAGGTATGATGGTGTAGTTGCTGTTTAAACTTAGTCCGTTTTGAGAAACATAATACCCATTTGCATCAGTAGTATAAGTTCCATTCATGCCTTGTAGGTTTACAAAAGCACCCTGTAGATAAAATGTATTGTCATTCCCAGTTTGGCATTCAATACTACCACCTAATTGCCTGCCGATTCTACCAAAATTAGAAAAGGTATTAGCGCAGAGTCCATTTACTTCATTGCTCCTTTCGGTGGTAGTCGTTAACGCTGTATACATTCTCACTTGTTGCTCAAATTCAAATTTTGACCTGCATGGATAATATGACATGAAATTGGTGAACGAAGGAGTGTAAACTTGATTGTTATCGTCTTTAGAAGTACATGGAGTTAAGTTACAATCTAATCCACTAGTACCACAAAGTAAAATATCTGCTGCTGTCCCCTGCATAAAATCAGCAGTGATTGCAAAATTTGGTGCATTTTGAACACCAGTTCCGTCTCTAGTTACTCTTTCATTCCCACCATTGTTACTTAATTGATTGGGGTCATAAGGGTAGTCATTAAAAGTATGAAATAGCCCTAAATGATGCCCCATTTCATGAGTAAATGCATCTGATCTTTGACCAGTTCCCAAAACTATAATTGGTGGATTTGGATATAGTGGATTAATCGAAGGTAAAAAAGCAAAATTGTAATCGGTAGTTGTAGGAATATATACATTAATAGCGTTAGCCTTGCTGTATGTGTTATACATAGTTTGGCTTAATGCTCTATTGTAAACAGATAAAGTTTGGTAATTACCGTCATTAATATACGAAACACCACAAAAAGTGAAAGGCGCAGAATTTAGGAACTGAAAACTTGTATTCAACTGATTGACTAAAGTTTTCAAAGCACTTGGAGAGTTTTGAATTGATGAGTTCGTTTGATTAACCCAAAAATAAATTGGGATTGACCCATTTATTTGTAGCGAAGATACGGAACGAGTTGTTACAGAGTTTCTCAAAAGGTCAACAACACTTTTGTAGTAAGTCTTTTCTTGAGTAGTTGGTTTGTAACCGCAGGTTAACTGCGTTTGAGCACACAAACCCAAGGCAAAAGTACTGAGTGTAAATAAGAAAAAGATTTTTGAAAACATAATGCTTTGTTTTAAAAATTTATAAAATAAGGGTTTAGAAAAATTACATTTTTACTATTTTTTTTGTTAAAAATTGATTGTCTATTTCGTATGTAAGAAAATAAATACCAGATGGAAATTGAGACATATCAATCGAAGTTTCATTTTTTATTTTTTCAAGATTTAAATAAATTTTTCCTCTTAAATCAGTAATTTTGATTGTAGGTTCAAAACCATTAGAAATCTTGAACGATAGATTATTCTCTACTGGGTTAGGAAATTCAGAAATAACAAAAATTCCATTTTGCGTTTCAATTGTGCTAGTAAGGTCATAAGTTATTTTTACAACTCCCCAATCGTAACCACCTTTATTTTCTGAAAAAGTACCATTATAAGAAGCTGAAATACCAACTACTATGACATTACCTTTTTTATCAATTACACTTGAGTAACCTTGATCATCGTCAAAACCGCCGTAACAATTCGCATTTAAAAATTTACCAAAACTATCAATCCTTATTACCCAAAAATCGCCATTTCCTTTAGTGCTATGATTATTCCTAACATCGCCAGTATTAATTGAATAAGTGTAACCAGAGATTAGCAAATCTCCATTCGGAAAAGAACTTACAGAATTGGCTCCATCTGGTTGTAAACCACCGTACAATTTAGTCCATAATTCTTTTCCTGACGTATCTGTTTTGCTCACTTTAAAATCCCATGAGTAAGGAAATTCTGAAGAAATATTTAATTGCCCAACAATCGACATACCAGCAGCGACAATATTTTTACCGCTGGTGGTTACAGCATGGAATTCTCTTGAAAGATACCTGTCTCCTGTAGGTGTTAAATTCCAAATAATATTACCACTACTATCCATTTTGATTATATAGTCTCCATAATAACCTTTAGCAGCCTCTGAAAAATCACCATCTATTGATGTAGAAGTTCCAACAAAAGCAAAAGTTTTATCATCAATATTTGTTAATTGCTTTAATAAATCATCATCTGATCCTCCAATTCTTTTTTTCCAAATCAAATCACCTTTAACATTGAGTTTTAAAACCCAAATATCATACTTGCCAGCATTCTCATTAAAATCACCATCTTTTGATGTTGAGTTTCCTCCTATAAAATAGTCACCATTTTTATTTTGAAAAACTGAGTAAAAAGCATCAATATCCGAACCCCCAAAAGTTTTTGACCATTGTAATAAACCTAAACTATCAATTTTAAAAACCCAGCCATGTTTGCCAGTTGTATTTTTTAAATCGCCATCAATGGAATTCGTATATCCTACAAGTATAAATCCTTGGTCAATGGTTTGACACATGGAAAAGATTTGGTCAAATCCATTGCCACCAAAATTTTTTTTCCAAATCATATTTCCATTTTCATCTAGCTTAACAACCCATCCATCCGATAAAAGGTGTCTACTAATTGTATCTACATCTCCATCAAATGAGTTTGTATAACCGGCTACAACATATTTGTTATCTTTTGTAACCACTATTGAATAGGGGTATTCCGAACTACTGCCACCAAAAGTTTTAGCGAAAATTGTGATTGGGTTTTGCGCCCAAAGACAAGAATTAAAAAAAACAAAAACGAAAAGTGTGGTTAAAAAACCAGTTTTTTCACTTACCAACACGGTGTGTAATTGCATGAAATTTGTTTTAAAATATTAAATTTTTAAACGCCCATCCACTTCATAACATAATCAAAAACATGTTACAAAGGTGAGGATATAAATACTTTTTCGCAAGTGAAGATTTAAGGTGATTTACTTCTTTAACGGCATAAAACGGTCAGAAGTGTCCATCTTTAGTTGGGCTAAAATTATAAGTTTTTTAAAGGGCAAGGGTTTCCAAATTTTCTAAAAATTTCTATTTGCTCATTAGGCAAAAGAGGACCACCCGTTAAAATAATACCATAAATTTTTAATTTGCGTCGAAAGGATTTTTCACCCATTCAATATAGAGCGCGCATTTCTGAAAGCAGCATAGAAGATTTAATTAAATGCGCAAACTCTTCAATATCTAAATTGTCCTTTTCCATCATTAAGCAGGTTAATTGTGATGTAATATATGCTTTAAAATAATTTTAACATCAGATAAATTATATAGACTTCCGTTAATAGATAAATTATTAAATTTTATAAGAGCTGTTTCTTAAAAAAATTCAATATTAATGCGCTGAAAGTGATTAAAATTATACACTTTATTGGACGGCTGCCGAGTAGCAGAATTAAGATAGCTTTTTTGTCATTCAGTGTGTAATATTCTTAATGACAAAATCAGAATAATTTTGTTGACAATTGTTTAGTAAAGTAACTATGCAAAACTAAACACTTTCTTTGTTAATACAATAATTTTTTATTATTTTAAGGTAGTCATAGTGTTAATTAACTTTTAGAAATAGAAACTATTCATTTAAGTTAAAAATTATTTATAAAACTAAAATGTTGTTATATAAAATTTGTCGGCGCGGATTAACCGATTTACCGCAAGGCGTTTATATGTACTACATTCGAGCAACACAGAAAAATGGAAATATTATTGAAAAAACGGGTGGCGTGTTGCTGTTGCGTTGAGATAGATTACGTTCACAAAAAATTATGCTAAAACCTTAGCATATTGCCCAGCTTTTAATTTAGTAGCCACCTGCGCAAAAGCAACGAGTGTTAAGTCAATATCGTCTTGCGTGTGCTCGGCAGTCGGTATTAATCGTAAGAGTATCATGCCGCGCGGAATAACGGGATACACAACGATGGAGCAAAAAATGTGATGGTTCTCGCGCAAATCGGTGATGAGATTGAGTGCTTCTTCTACTTCGCCGTGCATGAATACAGGCGTGACACAAGTGTTTGTTTTACCGAGATCTAAACCCAATGCGCGCAAACCTGATTGCAAAGCACGGGTATTTTGCCAAAGTTTTTCGCGCAGTATAGGTTGAGTGCGTATTAAGTCTAAACGTTTTAATGCACCAATAACCAATGGCATCGGCAACGATTTAGCAAATATTTGTGAGCGCATATTGTAGCGCAAATATTTTATAATGCCTTCGTCGGCAGCCACAAAAGCACCGATGCTTGCCATAGATTTAGCAAACGTCGAAAAATAAATATCAATATCATGTTGAATGCCTTGTGCTTCGCCTGCGCCTGCGCCTGTTTCGCCAAGCGTACCGAATCCGTGCGCATCGTCAACCAATATACGAAATTCGTATTTCGATTTAAGTGCTATAATTTCACGCAACGCGCCTTGTTCGCCACGCATTCCGTAAACGCCTTCGGTGATAACTAAAATACCGCCACCCGATTTTTCGGTAGCAATTTTTGCTTTTTGTAACTGAATTTCTAAACTGTGTACGTCGTTATGTTCAAAAGCGAATCTTTCGCCAATGTGCATCCGTACACCATCCATGATACAAGCGTGGCAATCTTTATCGTAAACTACGCAATCGCGCCGAGAGAGTAATGTATCAACAATGGAAACCATACCTTGATAACCATAGTTGAGCAACTGACACGATTCTTTTTTTACAAAAACCGCGAGTTCTCTTTCGAGCTGTTCGTGATATTTTGTTTCACCCGTCATCATGCGCGCACCCATCGGATAAGCTAATCCCCAATCGGCTGCAGCTTGTGCGTCGGTTGCTCGGACTTCTGGATGATTTGCGAGACCCAAATAATTATTAATGCTCCAAATTATTTTTTCATCGCCATTAAAAGTCATTCTACTATTAAGTTCGCCTTCTAATTTCGGAAAAGTAAAATAGCCGTGCGCCATATCGGCATATTTTCCGAGCGGACCAGGGTTGTTGAGTAAGCGTTCGAATAAATCCATACAATATTTTAAAAAAAATAGCGCACCTTTTGGAGCAATGGTTGGTTTTTAGTGAAATATAAATGAGTTTGCTTGAAATTTATACTAAGACTTTCAAAGTGTTTAATTAGTCACGCAAAGATACAAAAAATTTCAATTTTAATAAACACTTATTGCTTTAGGGCAATTTTAGAAATGTTCTAAAATTGAAAATATGTGGAAATATTTAGGTATTTCCATTTGTTATCAATTTGCTCTTTAATAAGATACACGGTTTAAATAACTTCATGTCTTAAAATTTTTGAATTAGCAATCAGAACGTCTAAATTTGTTAAATTTATTTCAATTGATTACTTTACTAGAACGCGTTTTTACTATTGTGTTAGAATTTCTAAATATTTTTTGTTCGAGCCTATCATTCTTTTATCATGAATTATACAGCACCTGATAATGTTTATTGGCTGTTCAGCTCTTCTGCCCAATCTATTGCCGCGTTTGTAGGTTTCCTTGCAACGGGTTTTATTTTTGCGCACGACCGTATTGACAAGCAAATTGAAAAAGATCCGACGCTGGCTGAAATATGTACGGAGATAAAGAAGAAAAATTATAGTAAACTCAAATTTTTATTAGAAATATCGGGTGTTTCGATAATTGCCAATCTGCTAATTGTTTTTGTAAATGGTTATAATTGGGGTTATTGGGCTGATTATTTTAGAGGATTAGTCACCGTTATTAATTTATGGACAATTATTGATGCCATTTATTTTGTGATTTATCTTGTCAATCCGAATAAAATAAAAAAAGCCGTTAAAAAACTAATTTCTCAGAACGCCTCGATTATTAAAGAACCTTCGTTGGGTGCTTTAAGTCGCGGAGAATTTTTAGTGAAATTTATAGAGTTAGAAAAACTTTTGCTAAAACTTTCCCACGATTTAGAAATTGATTTAGACACCGTTGTCAGGCGCGATAATTTTATGTCGGTTGATGAAATAATTTATGCTTTGTATCAAAGAGAGAAAATTACTCAAACGCAATGTACGAACTTAGAAAAAGTTAATTACATCAAAAACCTTACGAGTCATGGCGAAATTATGGGCGTTGAAAAAAAAATGGACGATTTAATAGACAGTTTAATGATTGACTTAAAAAAATTATAAAAGTTCAAGTAAACGGAAATACTAATAAAAGTTTAAAGAATTAATGCTGCACTACAAATCCAATTTTAGTAAAATCTTCCCAAAATTCCGGATAAGATTTTTCAACCACTTTAGGCTCTTCAATTTTTATGGAATGTAATAACGCGAGGGGCGCAAAAGCCATTGCCATTCTATGATCGTCGTAGGTTGCGAATTGTGGTATATCGGTAAATGCTGCCGTACCTTCAATCATAAAAAATTGTTTATCGGTTTTTGCTGAAAATCTTTTTGGAAGTTTAGTAAATGAAACACCAACCTTAGCTAATTCAGTTTTTAGTGCTACAATCCGATCTGTCTCTTTAATAAATAAAGTCTCCAAACCCGAAAACAAACCTTGCGTACCTGTTGCGCCACAAATTACGGCTAAAGTTTGTGCAATATCCGGGCATTCTTTAAAATCGTACTCGAAAATATCGGGTTGTTTTTTTTCTGTTTTAATTAAAGTCACCCCTTCCGAATCGAAATGCGATTGCACACCAAATTGCGTTCCTATTTTTGCAATTACGCTATCGCCCTGCAAACTGTATTTAAAAACGCCTTTTAATTTTAAGTTGCACGTATCGGATATACAAGCAAGCGCATAATAATACGATGCTGCTGACCAATCGGCTTCGACGGTAAAAGTTTTAGCTATGTAATTTTGTTTTTCTACCGAAATTGTGTTCTCTATCCACGTACTCGAAACACCAAAATTTTTCATCAACGCTAAAGTCATTTCAATATACGGTCGCGAAACAATATCGCCTTCAAGTGTTAATTTTAATCCGTGCGGAAGCGACGGTGCAATGAGTAAAAGTGCAGTAATGTATTGACTGCTTGTATCAGCAGCTATACTGATGTCGCTTTTAATATCATTAGTAGGCGGATTTATTTTTAAAGGCGGATAGCCTTCGTTTTCGATGTATTCAATATCAAAACCCAGCGCGTTGAGTGCCGAAACCAATTTACCAATTGGGCGTTGTTTCATACGCTCCGAACCCGTTAGAATATGCGTTTGCGGTTGCAATGCTAAATAAGCCGTCAAAAAACGAAACGTTGTTCCAGCATGACCAGCATCATAGACCAAATTATCCGTTTGTTTTAATAACGCATTGAGTGTAACCGTATCTTTTGCCGTTGGTAAACCTAAAATTTCAAATTTTTTAGCCGCCAACGCAAGCATAATTAATACACGATTGGCAATACTTTTTGATCCCGCTAATTGTATTTCACCATTAATGTTTCTATCGGCTTTAGAGATTTGAAGGATATCCATTTTAAAAAATTTAAGCGCAAAAGTAAGCGCACTACTCTAATTTAAAGAAATAAAGTTTTATCAGAAATTCTATGAATGGCACATTATATCACAGTTTATTTCATTTTTCAAAATAAAATTCTACTGTTTCGGGTGTGAGTTTAACATTTTGTGCGAACTCGCTCATTTTTAGAATGGTAATCGGGACGTTATTATTTTTTTCTTTGATGTTGGCTAAACTAACATCAACGGTCAGTATGAATTGTGCAGATGTAACCTCATTATACTTACTCAGTGGCACGGCGCAATCAATTTTAATTTTATTTGGAAAAACTTTGAGTTTAACGGGTGCATTTTCTAAATTAATGGTCGCAAAAATTGTTTTTTGTGTAAACTGCTCCGCCTTTAAAACAGCTTTAGTTTGCATAACATCAAACCGCAATAACGGATGCGTATTTAGTTTGACATTTATTTTCATTTCGCCACGCAAATTTTTGGCAATAATGGTATCCGTTTTTATTTCGGTAAGTTCAGCAATAAGTTTTTTGGGTCCGATAACGCGAACAATAGCGGGCGTTAATCGAACGCGGTCGCTCATATTGTAGCCGTTGGCAAAACCAATTTGTGTAACGGGAGTAATAGGTACAATTTTTTCTTCCGAATCGTTTAGAATGACGTTGATGCTCTCCGGTTCACAATTGGTAACATTAACACCTAATTGCGTACTCACTAAAGTTCGGAGCGGAATATTTTGTACTGAATCTGAGTTTAGTACGGCATTTATACCTTGTATTGGTCGAGAAAATAAATCCCAACCATTGGCTTGAAAAACAATTTGCGCATTCTGAAGCGGCGGTTCTTCAAACGCCATTTCATCGGGGAGTGAATACGAAATAGGTACAGTTACGGTGCGCTCTACTTGCGTTTGTAACCGATTGAGCACCCAAAACATAAAAGAAAGTGAGAGACAGATTAAAAACACCGCCCTATCTTTATTGAATTGCGCGACAATTTTCTGTATCAAATTCATAATTACACTTTTTCAGCGGCTGCTGCTTTGGCAAAAGATTCTGTTAAACTCCTATCTATTGAGGCTTTAGTAACGCGGATAAATGTATTTTTATCAACTTCTAATGTCACTACAAGCCCTTCAATTTTATTTATTTTCCCAATCACGCCACCCGTAGTTACTACCTCTTTGCCTTTTTCTAAACTGTTTCCAAAACTTTGTTGCGCTTTGTTTTGCTCCATTTGCGGCTTGTAGGTAAAAAAGTATAAAACCAATGGAATCAGTAAAAGTATTAAGTTGGCGGGTGAAAAAATTCCTGCTGCTTGTAAAAGTATCATAAGAGTTGACGTAGAAATTTGAATAATTTTGTAAAATTAACGCTACTTTTTAATTAGTTGTATGAACGACATAAAAATAAAAAAAAGACTGCTCTTTGTTGAGCAGCCTTTGTGTAGTTGTGGTTGTAATAATTGTAAAAAAAATATCTTGCTAATGCTTTATTGCTGACCAGATGAGAACTCATAAAATCCTTCTACCGCTGGTATCGGTGCTACTTTTTTAATCAGTTTATCTTTGTTTGTATTACTCTTAGCTTTCGGAATACTTTTTGTCGAAACATCCAATGTTTCGCTGTTCGTTGAAATGTATTCATAAAATCCTTCGCTCAAAGAATTATTATTAGCTACCGAATTTGGTTGTACTGCATTATCTTGCATTGCAGCTGCTGCAGTTTCGGTGGTAAAATTAAATTCTTGATCTGGCTGAAGCGCATCGGGCATATCGAGCAAAAAAAGTTTATTTTGTTCTATAATGCGCACCAGCATATTGCCATAATTTTTTTCAGTTGCATAACCACACTTTTCTAAGCCAATACTCCAGTTTTTATAATCGTCGCGGTGAAAAGTAAAAAGATTTCTGTACAATGAATTAGTGCGTAAAAAATCGCTGTGGTGCTTATACGACTCTTCAGCCGTCGGATATTTCACGAAAGGCTCTGCAATTTTTTTTCCATTTTTGTCGTAGGTGTCATCTTTGAAGTTGAGGCTCTCAAAATTTTTCATGTTGTTGTGCCACTTAATGCAAAAATGGTTGTTCGTTTTTTGCGTCAACTCCGATTGACCAGAACGCGACTCTAAAATACCTTGCGCCAAAATAACGCTCGTAGGAATGCCGCTGCGCATGGATTCGAGTGTAGAAAGTGCTGTATATTTTTTAATATACAGTTGCGTTGCCTCGTCGGCGTTAAAATGTTTACTTGCATTGACGTTAAAAGCCATAAATGCCCACACGGATGTGAATTTTAATAATTTTCTCATTAAATCGGTATGCTTTGATTATTGTAGAAGTAGGGTGTTGTTGTGGGAGGTATATTTGCAACTTAAATAGGACGGGGGGAAGATTTGAACTATTTTTGTTACGCTGTTGACTATCAATAGGCAAACGACGTGCCGAATCGTGTTGAAGTCAATTTTAAATTAAAAAGGAGTAGAAAAAATTTAGCGGAAGTAATGAAAAAAGAAAAACCGATACAAATGTATCGGTTTTTTGTAGCGGGAACAGGACTCGAACCTATGACCTTTGGGTTATGAGCCCAACGAGCTACCTACTGCTCCATCCCGCGATGTTTGAAATGCAAAAGTAATATCTTTTAACGGAATAAAAAAATTTATTCTGAATTAAGACAAAAATAATAGCAAAACACTATTTAATTTTGTTCGTTGCGGCATTTTTTTAAAATTGATACAGACCAATTCAAGATAAAATGATTTTATCGAAATTAAAAGGACTATTTAGCACCACCCGATTCAATACATTTTTAGTAAGTAAATTTGTAGAAGTTTTTAAAAAGTGATGATAAATTTTGTAACACCGAAACTGCCAACTAAGAACAGCTTTAAACTTTATTTAAATGAACATTGAATTAAAAATATTACTGGCACATTTGCTGAGTGATTATTTGGAATAAATACCGAAAGGTTTGCAACAAAAATTTGATGCCTTGCGCGATGCTGATATCAGTACTGATTCGTTTAGTTTTTACACATCAGTCTCATCGGTTTACAGTTCCAAAATTGAGGGTGAAGAAATGGAGCTGGACAATTATATCAAACACAAAAGATTTGGTATTGAATTTTTACCCGACTACACAAGAAAAATAGATGATTTATACAATGCTTACATATTTGCGAAAAATAAAGTTTTAAACGAATCAAACATTTATGGAGCACACAAATTGCTCAGTAAAAATGTAGTAGCCAAACATCGGCAAGGTAAGTTGCGCACTCAGAATATGTATGTGAATACACCCGATGGGAAGATAGAATACGTTGCCGTCTCACCGTTTGAAATAGAAAGCGAAATGAATAAATTATACGATGATATAAAGGTGCTGCTAAACCAAAATTTGTGCTTTGAAGAAGTTTTCTTTTTTGCTGCTTTACTACATTTGGTTTTTGTAAAAATTCATCCGTTTAACGATGGCAACGGTAGGAAGTGGCCGACTTTTAGAAAAATGGTTTTTAGTGCAAAAATTAGGTGAAAAGGCATGGTTTATTTCGTCTGAAAAAAATTATTACAATCATCATCAAACTTATTATAAAAACTTATGTGTATTGGGTTTTGAATATCCTGATTTAGACTATTCTAAAGCAATGCCTTTTTTATTGATGCTCCTAAATTCAGTGATGAATAGTTAAACCGCCAAAATAAATTGAAACATTTGCCAATTGTTGTTGGTTTAATACGTTATTAGAAAAAAAGAACTGACACATTGACACAAATTATGTTTGGAATAAAATTAGTCGCGTTATTAAAGGTGTTTTAAATTTCCTAAGTTTGCGCCTTGTCAGCTACATTATCGCTTATTCGGCGTTATCATAAAAAATAAAAAATTACATGGGATTTTTCGATAAAGTTTTTCGGATTTTCGGACCGACCAAAAAAGAAAAAGATATTTCGCTCTATCAGCCCAATGTGGCGCGCATTAACGCTTTTTTTGAAGAATATAAAAGTTTGAGTAACGATGAGCTGCGTGAAAAAACGCTCGAGTTTCGAGAACGCATTGCAGATTACACTGCTGATATTGAAGCACGCATAAAAAATACTTTCGAGGCAGCACTCGTCACGGAAGATTTAGAGGAAAAAGAAGATTTGTTTAAGGCGGTTGATGAACTCAAGAAAGAGCGCGACCAACTTGTAGAAGAAATTCTTGCCGATATTTTACCTGAAGCGTTTGCGGTAGTTAAAGAAACGGCGCGTCGTCTTTCTGAAAATACAGAATTAGAAGTTACTGCAACCGAGCACGACCATAGTATGGTTGCAAAGGGAAAGACAAACGTGCGCATTGATGGCGACAAAGCGATCTGGAAAAATTCTTGGAAAGCAGCAGGCGGTGAAATTGTTTGGAATATGGTGCATTACGACGTGCAACTCATAGGAGGTATGGTTTTGCATGACGGTAAAATTGCGGAAATGGGAACAGGTGAGGGTAAAACTTTAGTTTCTACTTTACCGGCTTATTTAAATGGTTTGGCAGGTTTTGGTGTGCATATTGTAACGGTGAACGATTATTTGGCGCGACGCGACGCTGAATGGAACGGACCGCTTTTCGAGTTTTTATTCTTGACAGTAGATTGTATAGATAAATATCAACCGCACTCGGCGGGAAGAATTTCCGCCTACAAATGCGACATCACTTACGGCACGAATAACGAATTTGGTTTCGATTATCTCCGCGATAATATGGTGAACAGTCCAGAAGATTTGGTGCAACAAAAGCACCATTTTGCTATGGTGGATGAGGTAGATTCGGTTTTAATTGACGATGCGCGTACGCCACTCATTATTTCTGGACCCGTAACTGCTGGACAAGATGAACAAGAATATATTGCACTCAAACCCGAAGTTGAACGCGTTTTAGAAGAACAGCGCAAAATATCAAATCGCTTTTTGCTCGATGCTAAAAGGTTAATAGCAGGCGGTAGTACGGGCTTTGAAGAAGGTGAAGGAGGTTTGGCTTTGTTCAGAGCTTATCGCGCATTACCTAAAAATCGCGCGCTCATAAAATATTTGAGTGAGGACGGTATTCGCGTTATTCTTCAAAAAACAGAGAATAATTATATGCAAGAGCAATCTAAACGAATGCCTATTGCAGACGAACCTTTGTTGTTCACGATTGATGAAAAAAATAAAAACGTAGAACTCACTGAGCGCGGAGCGGAGTGGTTATCGAAAGGACATAATGATATTAACTTTTTTATTTTACCTGATATTACGGGTGAAATGATGAAAATTGATGCAGATACAGAAGTGCCAATCGAAGAAAAACAAGAAGCCAAAGAAAAAATCGCGCAAGAGTTTTCGATTAAATCGCAACGATTGCACAGCATTAGTCAGTTATTAAAAGCCTACACGCTTTTCGAGAATGACGTTGAATATGTTATCCAAGACAACGAAGTTAAAATTGTTGACGAACAAACGGGTCGTATCATGGAAGGTCGCCGTTATTCCGACGGTTTACACCAAGCATTGGAAGCCAAAGAAAACGTAAAAATTGGTGAAACAACACAAACTTACGCGACGATAACGCTTCAAAATTATTTCAGGATGTACCATAAACTTTGTGGTATGACAGGAACAGCAGAAACAGAAGCAGGTGAGTTTTGGCAGATTTATAAACTTGACGTTGTGGTAATTCCAACTAATCGCGTTATTGCGCGTCAAGATTCGGAAGACGTCGTTTTTAAAACCGAACGCGAGAAGCTCAACGCCATGACGGAAGAAATTGTGCGTATGCGCGAAGCAGGTCGTCCTGTTTTAGTGGGAACAAAGAGCGTCGAAAAATCGGAATTGCTGTCGCGTATGTTAAAAATGCGTGGTGTTGAGCATAAAGTTTTAAATGCCAAACAACACCAAAGTGAAGCGGAAATTGTTGCAGCAGCGGGTCAATCGGGTGCAGTAACAATTGCGACGAACATGGCAGGTCGCGGAACAGATATTAAACTTGGCTCGGGCGTTAAAGAAGCCGGTGGATTAGCCATTGTTGGTACAGAGCGACACGATTCACGCCGTGTTGACCGTCAGTTGCGCGGTCGTTCCGGTCGTCAAGGCGATCCAGGTTCGACGCAATTTTATATTTCTTTGGAAGATGAATTGATGCGTTTGTTTCAATCGGAACGCATTGCCGGTTTAATGGATAAAATGGGACATAAAGAGGGTGAGATGATTCAACACTCGATGGTAACAAAATCTATTGAGCGCGCACAGAAAAAAGTAGAAGAAAATAATTTTGGCATTCGTAAACGTTTGCTCGAGTACGACGACGTGATGAACACACAGCGCGATGCCATTTATAAAAAACGTTACAGCGCACTCAGTGGAGAACGCCTTGAAGTTGATTTATACACTATGTTCATGTCGCTCACATCGCAATTGGTGAGCGATGCGAAAAGACAAAATAATTTTACTGCGTTACAGCAAAGCAGTTGGGAAATTTTAGGTTACAATCCAGAGATTACAGAAGTCGAATTTAAATCGCAAACAGAAGCGCAATTGGTTGACGAGTATCAGGATAAATTCATGAACTTCTATCATGAAAAATCGCAGCGCATTATTGATAAACTCTTGCCAATTTGCACCGACGTTTACAAAAACGAAGGCACACGATATACGCGCATAAATATTCCATTCACCGACGGTCGCGCGCGCGCGCTGCAAATTGCAGCAGCACTCAAACCGGCTGTTGAAACAAACGGTAAATCTATTTGGAAAGATATTGAAAAAGCTGTCACACTCGCCATCATAGATGATGAATGGAAAGAACATTTGCGCAATATGGATGAATTGAAAGATTCGGTGCAAGGCGCGAGTTTCGAGCAAAAAGATCCTCTCGTGATTTATAAGGTTGAGGCGTTTGCACTTTTCGAGGATTTCATTGGCAGGGTGAATAAAAACGTGACATCCTATTTGTCGAAAGGTACTTTGCTGATTGAAGAAGCACCACGTGCAGCCGCGCCTATTCGCCGGCCAGCTTTTGCACAAAATAATTCGGCGATGCAACGCGCAGAAGCAGAGCGTAAAGTGATGCAACAAGCTGCTGCTAATGCGGGTCGCGAAAATTCTGGATCTGTTACTGTGGTGCATGACGGACCAAAAGTTGGCAGAAACGATTTATGTCCGTGCGGTTCTGGTAAAAAATATAAAAATTGTCATGGCGCTAATTAAGGATTGAACATTAACCTGTTTAACATTTTCTAAGTTTGCTACTATACCTGTTTATAAATACTTGTAACTATTCAGCTAAAGCTAAAACATTAATCTGTTTCACGCAGAAATAGCAGAAATTTCAGCAGAAATTCGCAGATGCAAAGTATTTATCTGCTTTCTGCTGAAATTTCTGCGATTTCTGAGTGACATTTTCTAAATTTGCTGCTATACCTGTTTATAAATACTTTAGTTTTTACAATTAAGCAATATTGGGTACAACACAAAGCAAAACCAAAATCTTTACAGATGAGCAAGCAAAAAGAAAAATCAGTTGATAGTTACCAGTTGTGGATTGTCAATAATAAACTAAGCGGATTGATAACTGCCAACTATCAACTATCAAATTTTTTGCTTTTTGCTTTTTACTTTCTGCCATTTCTGATTTACAACAGTGCGCATTGCCAAAATACTTTGTATTTCTACATTAATGCTGCTACGCAAAACAATCCCTTAATTTACGAAAACAATAATTTAAATCGAATAAATACCCTCGATGAAGATCGCCTGAAAGCCATTTATACTAAACCACAAACAAGTCTGACTGGCAATTTTTTATTTTCACCCATTATTACAACCGATAATAATAAATTGGCACTCGAACTCAATTCAACGGGTGCCGATAAATATTTTGGTTACGATCTCGGTACAACAAACGGCGGACAGTATCAGGGTTTGTTTAACATTTTGCAACCATTATATGGTGAGAAAAAATGGGATATTGCTAAAGAACAACTCAAGGTGAGTTCGCAAATCAATCAGAACAATTCAAAAATTACTGCTCACGATATAGAAAGAAACATTACCGACCAATATTTACTGTGCCTTATTGATTTAAAACAAATTCAATTTGCGGAATCCATGATAGAACTTATTAATGGTCAACGCGATATTCTTAAAAAATTAGTAGAAGCCAGTATTTACAAACAATCGGATTTAGTTTTGCTAAATATTGAAAGCCAAAATTTTGTCGCTCAAATCGCTAACTCAAGAGCAAACTATCGAAGAAATTTAATGGATTTAAACGTGCTCTCTACTATTACCGATACAACTTTAGTAACGCTGCAAGATTTTAATTTGTCGCTTACTCCAAATATTGAGTCCTCTTTTTTTATAGAAAAATACCGATTGGATAGTTTTAACATCCGCGCCAATCAACGCATATTCGATTTAAAATACGAGCCACAAATTTTTGCTATTGGGAATGCCGGCTTAAACGCCACCGATGTAAACATTTGGCCCCGTCGTTTGGGTTTCAGCGTCGGTTTAACAGCGAGTTACACGCTCTTCGATGGAAACCAAAGAACGATAAATAAAAACAAGAACGATATTTTTGTGCAGTCTATTAATTTTTATAGAACGCAATTTGAAACGCAAAACACGTTGCGAAAATCTAAAATTTTAAAAGAATTAGAATCCTTTGCTGAGCGCACTGCCATTTCAGAACAGCAACTGAAGGATTATAAATCGCTCATGGAGTTATACAAGAAAGAAATAATTACCGGGCAGATTTCGATTGTAAATTACACGACCGCGATAAAAAATATGGCGTTAGTGCAACAAAATTTTAATTTGCTTTCGGCGCAGCGACAATCGCTTATAAATTTGTATAATTATTGGAATTGGTAATTTTGTTAAGAATTGATAGTTAAAAGTTCGAGAGCTTTGTGAAACTTTTATTCTTTATTCTTTTTAAGAAAACTTCGATTTGTGTTTAAAAATTTTACGTTTTAAAAAAATAAAATGATTCAAATTCTAAAAACCTTATTTGTACTTTGTTTAATCACCTTAATATCTTCATGCGGTAAAAAGACTGAAGCGAAAGCAGAAGAAACACCAGTTGCAGCTAAAACCAACGTCGAAGTTGTTTCGGTGAACAACGGTTCTATTGACGATGAACTCACGCTTTTCGGTACAACAATTTATCAGAAACGAAATACAGTTACAGCTTCTATTCCATCTTACATTACAAAAGTAAATGTACAACTCGGCGATAAAGTCAATCGGGGCGATATTCTTTACGTGTTGCAATCGAAAGAAAGTCGCGCACTCGGTAACGATATTTCAAAAATTGATTCGTCGCTCACAAATTTTGGAATTATACAAGTACGCGCATCCGCTTCAGGAATAATAAGCACGATTGATAGACAGCAAGTGGGAGAATATGTTTTAGAAGGAACGCAACTTTGCACAATTGCGGAAAGTAACGATTTGGTTTTTCAAGTCAATGTACCATTTGAGCTGACAAATTTAGCGCGCGTTGGTAATAGTTGCACACTTACTTTACCCAATAATTCTAATTACAGTGGTAAATTTTTTCGCGCGTTAACTTCAATGAATGCTTTAGCACAAACGCAAACTATTCTCGCCAAAAGTAATCAGAATTTATTTTTACCCGAAAATATGCTCGTCAAGGTAAATATCAGCAAAGGTGGAAGCAATAGCAAACAAGTGTTGCCGAAATCGTGCGTGTTAAGCGACGAAATGCTGAAAGAATTTTGGGTTATGAAACTGATTAACGATAGTACTGCCGTAAAAACACCCGTTAAAGTAGGTAACAGAAACGCGGATAAAATAGAAATCGCCTCGCCACAATTTAAAAGTGAAGATAGGATTATCAGTGTAGGTAATTACGGTTTGAGTGATACGGCGTCAGTCACGATTAATCAGAAATAAAAAATAATGTACAAAATTTTTTTTTCAATTTTAGCTTTATTTTCTCATGAATTATTTGCACAAAATACTTTATCAATTCATATTGAAAATGAAAAAAACGAACTATTGATTGGTGCTTCTGCCCAAATTAAATCGCTCAAATTAACAGGCATTGCAGACGAAAAAGGGCACATTCTAATTGCCAATATCCCTAATGGAAAGTTTGATGTTGTTTTTAGCTTTATTGGCTACAAAGAAAAAACGAAAGAGTTTAGTTTTCCAATATCGATGCCTGAGTTGAGGCTTGAAGTAGAATTAGAATCGCAAAATGAAGATCTCGAAGAAGTCACTATTACTTCCACAACGCGCAGTAGCCGTAATATTAAAGATATTCCGACGCGCATTGAAACAATATCCGCTTCCGAACTTGAAGAAGGCGCCGTTATGCAACCCGCTAATATTAAAATGCTTTTAACCGAAAGTACGGGCATACAGACACAACAAACATCGCAAGTGTCGGGTAGTGCTATTATTCGCTTTCAAGGATTAGATGGCAAATACACGCAAATTTTGCAGGATGGATTTCCAATTTATTCGGGTTTTGCATCTGGCTTGAGCATTTTAGAAATTCCACCACTCAATTTAAAACGTGTTGAAGTCATTAAAGGCTCTTCATCCACATTATATGGTGGTGGTGCGATTGCAGGATTAATTAATCTCATAACTAAAGAACCGACTGAAAAGAAAGAATTATCTGCGTTGCTAAATTTTAATCAAACCGGTGCGATTGATGCCAGTTTTTTTGCCAGCGAACGATTTAAAAATACGGGCTTCACGCTTTATCTTGGTCAAAATAATCAAGCGGCTTATGATGCGAACGGAGATGGCTTTTCGGATATACCGAAAACGAACCGTTCAACATTGAACTTCAAATTTTTTTACTATCCCACCAAAAATGAAACTTTAAGTATTGGTGTAAACGCTGGCATTGAAACGCGTTTAGGTGGTGATATGCAGGTTACAAATTCTGCTGCCGATTCCGTGCATACTTTTTTTGAAGAAAACAAAACGAATCGCTATTCAAGTCAGATAAAGTTTGAAAAGACTTTCGATAATAAAAATATCCTGACTTTAAAGAATAGTTTCAGCTTTTTCAATCGAAAAATTAATGGCTCGTTAGCGCAATTTGAAGGTACACAACTGGCATCTTTTACAGAAATAAATTATCTTTTTCCCAGCGAAAAATCAGAATGGAATATCGGTGCCGACTTAAACACGGATAATTTTATTCAAAATAGTGCTTCTACACAAAAATTGGATTATTTCACGGCGACATCGGGTATTTTTGCCCAAAATACTTTTAATTTCAACGAAAAACTTATTTTAGAAAGTGGTTTGCGCGTCGATCTGTCTAACAAATCGGATATTTTTGTTTTACCGCGTGTTTCACTGCTTTATAAAATTGACGAACATTTTACTTCGCGCGTGGGTGGTGGACTCGGATATAAACTACCGACTATTTTTATAGAAGAAACCGAGGAGAAAAATTTTCAAGGCATAAACGCCATTAATTTTTCGAGTATTCATCCCGAAAAATCGTATGGCTTGAATGCGGATGTAAATTTCAAATCGCACATCGGGGACAACGTTTTTTTTAGTGCTAATCAGATGTTTTTTGTGACGACTATTCAAAATCCGATTGCACTAACACCTAATAAAAATGTGTTCGATTTCACAAATGTTAGTGGGCATATTTTATCCACCGGATTTGAAACAAACTTTAAACTGCGTATCGAAAAAATATCTTTTTTTTTAGGTTATACTTTTATTGACGCAGAAAGAAATTTTAACAACGTATCCGTTATTAATCCTTTAACAGCAAAACATCGCATTAATACCAATGTCATGTGCGAAATAGAAAACAGCTTTCGATTGGCTTATGAACTTTTTTTTACGGGGGAACAAATTTTGAATACTGGTGTTGTTGGGCGCAATTATTGGGTGATGGGCATTTCGGCAGAAAAAAAGTTCGCACATTTTAGTATTTTCGCCAATGCAGAAAATTTTTTAGATGTGCGACAATCGCGTTGGGAATCGTTGTACAGTGGTAGTTTACAAAATCCAATTTTCAGGGACGTTTATACACCTGTCGAAGGTGCGATTTTTAATGGCGGTGTCCGATTTGTGGTAACGCGATAAATTTCCCCGCAAATTTCGCGGGGAAATTATCTACAAGAAAAGAAAAAATTCGAGAATGAATAAAGAGAATTACTTTCAAATTTTTACAAAACCTATCATTTTTGTGGGTTTACTGCTATTGGCTGCTGGAATTTATTCCTACACTCAAATGCAAACCAATTTATTTCCAGAAGTTATTTTTCCACGCATATCGCTCATTGTTGATGCAGGTCAACAACCGATTGACCGAATGATGATAACGGTGACGAAACCGATTGAAAGCGCAGTTAAAAAAGTACGCGGCGTTAAAGTTGTGAAAAGCAGCACCAGTCGCGGTTCTTGCATGATAGATGTTTTTTTTGATTGGTCAACTGATGTGTATAACGCTAAAACCCAAGTTGAAAGTCGCATCAATGAAATAAAAAACTTTTTACCACCCGGTGTAACCGTTGCTGCCGAAGCAATGAATCAATCTACGTTTCCTGTGTTTGGATTTACTTTAGAAAGTAAAAAATTCGGACTCGTTGCACTGCGCGATAAAGCCAATTTGATTGTACGCCCTGCATTTTCGCAAGTGAATGGTATATCGAATGTAGTTGTACGCGGCGGAAAAAACAAAGAGTTTGTTATTACGCCCGATCCGATAAAAATGGCGGAAATCGGCATTACGCCGAGTGCAATAGTTGCCGTTTTCAATAATATTAATACTGTTACCTCTAATGGAAGTGTAGAAGATTATAATCGTTTATATCTTTCGCTCACCGATACGCGTTTTTTTGATATAGATGCTTTAGAGAACACGATAGTAAAAAACAACGGAACGCGCTTAGTGCGCTTAAAAGAAATTGCTAAAATTGAACCCAAAGAACAAGTTGAATTTGTGATTGTAAATGCGAACGGAAACGACGCAGTATTAATTGATCTCATAAAACAGCCCGGCATAAATCTTTTAGATTTTACAAAACAGTGCGAACAAAAAGCTACCGATATTCAGAAACAATTACCGGAAGGCATCACACTAAAACCGTATTACGACCAATCTGCTTTTGTCGGCGATAGCGTGAGCAGCGTTATAAAAACCATTTATGAAGGTTTGTTTCTGGCTATTTTAGTGATGATAGTTTTTTTGCGTTCTTGGCGCGCAAGTTTGGTAGTTTTACTGACTATTCCCGTCACGTTATGTTTTACTTTTTTAGTATTGCATTTGGTGGGAATCAGTATTAATATTATGTCGCTCGGTGCTATTGCAGCATCTATCGGATTAATTATTGACGATGCAATTGTTATTATCGAGCAAATTTACCGCAAACACGAAGACGAACCCGATAAAAACCGTTTCGATGTTACTAAAGAAGCCATTCGCGATTTGTTTCCCGCTATGGTTGGATCATCGCTTGCGACAATAGTCATCCATTTTCCGTTCCGGTTGATGACAGGTTTAGCGGGTAGTTTTTTCAGAGAACTTTCCGACACGATGCAACTCACGATGGTAACATCTTTTTTAGTGACGTGGTTATTGTTGCCCGTGTTGCATATTCTGATTGGTTTCAAACCACAGAACGAAAAGCAAAAATCAAAAAGTAATGAACAAAATCTTGCGACCGAACACCACGATCAATCATTAAAAAATTTACGTTGGTTGACATGGTTTTTTAATAAACCTATTTTTGCCTTATTAATTATCGCAGGTTTTGGCATTGGTGCGTATTTCTGTTTAAATAAATTAGAAACAGGTTTTTTGCCCGACCTCGACGAAGGCACAATTGTTTTAGATTATTTTACACCACCCGGTACGTCGCTGCGCGAAACAGACCGCATTTTGCGTGAAGCTGAAAAAATTATTATCGCCAATCCAGATGTTGAAACCTACAGTCGAAGAACGGGTATTAGTATGTCGTTCACAACTGTTCCGCAGAATTATGGCGATTATTCTATTCAATTGAAAAAAAAACGCGCTAAAAAAACGACGGAAGTGATTAACGATTTGCGCACCGATATTTCCTCTACGTTGCCTGTTCTTACTATCGAATTTGGTCAGCGCATAGCCGATTTACTCGGCGATTTAATGAGTACACCGCAACCGATTGAAGTTAAATTTTTTGGTGATGATTACACGTTGCTCCAAAATATTTCGAAACGTGCGCAAGAAATTCTCGGCGGCATTAAAGGCGTTGCAGATATAAATAACGGATTGCGCATAGCAGGCCCGAACATTGTTTTTGTACCGAATCAAGAATTATTAAATCAATATAAACTCACACTCACCGATTTTCAATCGCAACTCGCAGCCTACTCAAGTGGTATAGTTTTAGGCATTAACGCGAACTTACCCGTACCTTCACCTGCACAAGCAGCCATGACATCCGGTATTCAAGTCGGACAATTACAAGACGGCGAACAAATGCGCACCATTTCTATGCGCTTCGCTGATTTAAAAAACAATGACGTTGAACACATTAAACGACAGCTTATTTTTTTACCCGATGGCACAACGCGACCGATTTCTTTTTTTAGCGACGTGAAAGTAGAACCCGGCGAGAACGAACAACGGCGTGAAAATTTAAAATCGTGCGTGGTTTTAACGGCGCGATTAGACAATCGCGATCTCGGTGGTGCGATTGCCGAAATTCAACAAAAACTCAAAACCAATTTAGCTCTACCAAAAGGCTATTCCATTGATTATGGCGGTGCCTATTCCGAGCAACAACAATCGTTCAAAGAATTACTCCTTATTCTGATGATGGCATCGCTTTTAGTTTTTGGCGTATTCATGTTTTTGTTTAAAGAGTTTTTACTCTCGTTTGTGCTGCTTTTCATTTCCGTCATGGGAATCACAGGCTCCATCATCGCACTGTATCTCACCAATACCCCACTCAACGTAAGCAGTTATACAGGTATTATTATGATTGTTGGCGTGCTGGCAGAAAACGCTATCTTCACCGTCAATCAGTTTCGATTTAACCTCGCGCAAAGCAGCAATATTGATGAATCCATTAAATACGCCATTGCGTTGCGTTTGCGTCCAAAATTAATGACAGCCATCGGTGCTATTTTAGCATTGTTGCCGCTCGCGCTCGGTCATGGCATCGGTGCGCAAATGCAACAACCGCTCGCTATTGCCGTCATCGGTGGTTTTTGTGCCGGTTTGCCGATGTTGCTTTTAGTGTTTCCGAGTTTGATGGAAATTATTTATAGGAGGAGGAAAGTGTAATTGAAAAACTATTTTAAAATTTGGATTTAATCGTCTAAATTTGTTAAAAAATTTACTGTATGGCAAGTAATGCTGTTGCATATTCCAATCCGTTAGCAGTTTTAGATCCACCTAAAAAAGAACCACGCCTCTATACATTGGCTGAATATTTGCGCAAAGAAGATAACTCAAAAGATTTACACGAATACTACGATGGACAAATAATTAAACTCCCAATGGCAAAAGGACCGCACAATATTATTGTACACAATTTAGGTTTCTTTCTTGAAACCGCATTTTTAGCAAATTCAAAAAACTTTACCATTTTTGGCAGTCAACAATTGGTTTACTCAGAAAGCTTAAATATTTCGCTCTACCCCGACATTCTTGTTGTGACAGAAGAACCAATGTATTTTGATAAAGGCGAGAATTTTTTGATTAATCCCATTTTAATAATTGAAGTTCTTTCTCGCAGTACCCGCAAATATGATTTAACTGATAAATTTTCAGTTTATAAATCTATTCCAACGCTCAAAGAATACGTTACTATTGACACTAAAAAATGTTTTATTCGCACCAACTTTCGAGAAGAACCGGATTTATGGCGCGAAAAAGAATATTCCAACCCATCTGAATCAGTCGTTTTTAAATCTGTTGGTTGCGAAATTGAGATGAATAGGATTTATGGTAAGGTTAAGATGTAATTGTTTTTCTACAAACATCAGCACTAACTAAAAGTAAAAGGAATAAAAAATTCCTTCCACATATAGCCTTGTTTTATTGAAATGATTATATTTTGTTTAAAATTTTTACAATAACTGCAAAATTAAGTTTGAAAGATTTTTTAGCCCCATTTAACAAGTTTACTAAAACGAATCAGTTGAAAATTGCTATGAAAATTAATGAGAAAACCATTGAACAACTTAGGCTTTCACTTGATTTTGATATTCACATTAAAAATTACAGCAAGAAATAATTCGCAAAAGTTCATTGATGAGCGCTAAATATATTACACAGTACAAAATCTGTTTTAAATTAAGTCTTAGAGCAAATAAGTGTGAAAACCAATTATGCTTTTAATGCCGAAGTACGCTTACACTAAAAGAACAGGAATTAGAGTTGTTAGGAGATTTAAAATAATTAAGTTTTAACTGAATGCAAAGTGAAAAATACTTTTCAAATTTATTACCTTGTCCCTACTATTACAAAACACCAGTTTCATGTTGGACTTCTTTTTGTTCTGTTAAATATTTTTCCAGTTGTGGTATAATGTAATCTTTGTCGAAACCTCTGGATTTAAATAAACTGTTTTTAGATTTATTTGTCGTTTTAACATATTCGTTAGCTGATTTGAAAAAGATTTCTTTCGCTACGTCATAGTATTGTTCTAAAAATAAATCCTTTTCTATATTGTCAAAAAGCCATTTTTTCCTTTTGGTAAATTCATTTTTTCTGGCTGGTGTTTCGATTATAATATTCTTAATAAGTTTTGATTTCTTAACAACTTGCTCTTCTTTATATTCAGCATCAGTTAATAATAAGGAACTCATTATATGTAAAAAGATAAAACCTCCTTTAGAAATTAAATCCCTCTGTTCACTTTGGTATTGATTGGCTCTTCTAATGTCAGAGTTTTTTATTGTCCATATTTTTTGATAAAGAATCGTAGAAAATTTATACAAATCAAAATCAGCTTTATCGTTGAAAATTGAATTGTATTTATTTACTGTATCAAATAATGTTGTTGTGTCATTAACAGCAAGAACTGCTTCTTTATTAACTACTGTATGAATAATTTGTGCCATTTTTAAAAGTCCTATAACCTTGTTCCCTGTATAACCTTGTCGCTTATAAAAATTGTCTCTTCTCTCATAGAAAATTCCAGCTGGGAGTAAATGTTTTTCAATATTTTTTTGAATATCGTCATTTGCTTTTAAACTTGCGGATTTTACTGGATTTTGTGAATTTGTTGCACTTATTATGTCAGTTTGTGTGTCTGGGTTATTAGTTTTTACAAGCTTTACAAATACTTTTAATGTCCCTGGTAATATATTCTTTTCTTCGTTTGAATATGCCAAATATAAACAATGAATTGTCTGACAACCGTTGACTATTTGTGGATTTATTATACTGTATTCTTTGGTGCCTAATGGTGCAATTGTATCCCCAATAATCGTAAGTCCGTTATTCATTGCCCAAAAATTAGATGCTTTGATTTTGTCAATTGCAGAATCAATAATGGACTTATTGATTTTTTTATCTTCCCCTAGGAAAAATCTAATATTTCCTTCTGTTAGATGGCTTTTAAATTTATTATCTTCATCTAAAAGACTTTTTATTAAGTCGTTCCCATTAACGAAACCTGCATACCCTGTTGTTTCAATGTCTTTTTCTGAAATATTTAATGGTTGACTATCAAATTTTATTTCAATTTGTTCATCTTTTATACTTGTTAAATCTAATATTTTTTGTGCTCCTAAATATTCAAATTCAAATGGAATTGCAAGACTGTTCCTTTTTAATTCTTCCTCTAAGTGCTTAATTTTTTCTGAAACATTTGTATCTGGTGAAGTAGTTACATAATAAACTTCACAGGAAAACTTCGCTCTTTCTATTCTTGATTTTCTGAAAATTCCACGAATTAATTCCGCCATTTCTAAAATTTTTTCATTAGCTCCAATATACTGTAGTTTGTCAAGTGGTAATTCAAGATTGAAAATTTCTTCGATACCTTCTTTAAGTTTTCTAAAACCGTCTGTCGAAAATCCATCTACTTTTTTTACTTGAAAAAACTTAATTTTTATTGTACTTTCTTTTGTTATTTGGTGTTGTTCGTCCTTAACTAAAGTCCCGTTACAATAGAGGTAGCATAGGTCTATACCTTCATCGCCACCCTCTCCCATAATTCCGTCAATTAGGTCGTCAAACTCTAATCCATTTAGGTACTTTAAGTTGGCAAATGAAGCAACTGCTATTTCAAATTCGTTTTTCTTGATTGAAGACAATTCGGGACTATCCTTAAATAATTTTTTAACTTGGTCATCTACTAATACTTTTAAACTCATATTTTGTATTGTCTTTTGTGATTATTATAAGTCTAAAATTGAAGCGTAATCAAAATACAAATATACAATAATAAAAAACAAATATACAATATAATTTGAAAAACTTACTGCTTAAATTGTCAAACACATACTTGCACAAAAACTCATGGAGAAAGCTGTTTTCTTCGATTAGTGTTTTACGGGTTAATCATTCCAAAAGTGCTTACAAAATATATTACTAAATTATTTTGTCAACTTGTGGTTGTCTGAAAGGTCTGTTACATACTTTTGCTGTTACAAAAATTGCAAATAGTATATCTTTAAAAACATAAATGGTTATACAGAACATCTGTAAACGCTGATTGGAGGGCAATTCCTTTTTGGGGAAATCAAGAATTGAGAATTGCTCAAATAGAAAAAGAGCAAGCCTTAATGAATGCCAATAGAGAATTAATTACAATTTATCAACAAAAAATAAAAGACGAGATTGGTAAATTGTGGGTGACCGGCTAATGGCATAAGCGCTATTGAATACATCCAAATTCATTCTTCACTTTTTAAACCCTTGAAGACTGTCGGACTAATCATTATTAATGTTTCTAAAGCTACAAATGACGACAGTATAAGAACTTATTTAGGTTTGGGTTTTAGGTTTTAAGTCATTAAAAACGGGGAACTGAAAATTAAATCGCCTTAATTTTTTATTTTTTATTTTTAATTGAAACTACATTAACTACATTTGCGGCGTTTAAACGTTCTCTTGATTGAGATTAATAGGGAATTTGGTAAAAGCCAAAACTGTTCCCGCAGCTGTAAACACTTTTTAGTCTTGCGTTACGTACTCTGAGCAATGAACTTCTGTTGTTGAGAAACTTAAAACGCAAGCAAAAAACGTTAATTTAATTACTCACTGTGTAAACGGGAAGAGAAATTAACGGGTGTAAGTCAGAAGACCTGCGTTTTAACAATATTTTTTTAATCTACGGGAAAATAGATTGTGAAAATAGGCTATGACGTAAGTGGTCAGCGTACATGCTCTGTGTCGCTTTGCTTTTTTGTACCTATTCAATCATCTAATTTTCCTTATTCCTTACGTTATCAAATTTTTAAAAAAGATGATTAAGTCAAATCACGCGCAATTTATTCTGTTATTCTTTACAATTTCTATTTTTTCATTATCTTGCAAATTAGGCGACGATAAGGCATCAGCGAGTTTAGGCTCCGGTGTTTATATCTTGAATCAAGGTCAATATCCGAACGGTGCAGGCGACGTTTCGGTTTACAACAGAACAACAGGAACAGTCAGTAACGATTTGTTTGCCACTGCCAATGGTTTTAAATTGGGTAACGTAGTTCAGTCGATGATAAATTTTTACGGAACAAACTATGTGGTTGTCAATAATAATAACCGAATTTACACAATTGACCCGAAAACATTTTTATTTAAGGGAAATGTTTTTACGCAGGTTACTTATCCGAGGTATATGTTAGGCATTGATACCGGTAGAATTTATATTTCTTCGTGGGGAAAAGGCGCGGGCGATTCATCTCTGATTGTTTTCAAACCAAATACCTTTTCGGTTACAACAACCATTAACACAGGTAACGGGCCCGATAAAATGGTGCAGAACGGCGCATTTTTGTATGTCTGTAATAGTGGTGGTTTAACATCCGATTCAACGGTTGCAGTGGTAGCACTTAATGGCGATTCTCTGTACAATAAAATTAAAGTCGGTTTGAATCCAAATAGTATTGTGCTCGATGCAAGCGGCGATGTTTGGGTTTTAAGTGGTGGTTATTATTTGCAACCTTCTGTTAAAGGTAAATTGCAACGTATTCATAGTGGTAAAGTAGATTTAAGTTTTGATGTGCCACAATATGCCGATTATTTATGCGCCGACCCAACGGCTAACGTTTTATATTTTGCCGCAGGCAGCACAATTTATACGAAAGATATTGTCAATTTTGGAAATAACCCACCCACTAAATTATTAAGTGCTTCGGCTTTTCAATCTATCAATGGTATGGGTATTGATCCCACTTCTGGTTATTTATTCGTCAGTGATGGAAAAGATTTTGTACGCGCCGGAACGTCTTACATCGTTGATTTATCGGCAAAAACAATTCGCGATTCGCTTAAAGTAGGTGTTGCACCCGGCGAGTATTATTTTATTAAGTAAGCACGTTTGAAAATCGTTTTCGTTTTGAAAATCGTTTTCGTTTTGAAATTGTTTTCGTTTTCATTTCGTTTTCATTTTGAAAATCATTTTCGTTTTCGTTTTGAAAATCATTTTCATTTTCGTTTTGAAAATCGTTTTCGTTTTCATTTTGAAAATCATT
The DNA here is from genome assembly GCA_043758385.1 of Saprospiraceae bacterium. Taxonomy (GTDB): domain Bacteria; phylum Bacteroidota; class Bacteroidia; order Chitinophagales; family Saprospiraceae; genus JAAFJT01. The sequence continues at coordinate 16,418 of JAYVNP010000136.1, read as the reverse complement.
TTCGTTTTCATTTTGAAAATGCAACTATTTAGCATTAATTTTTTTAAGCAGCGGAAAAAATTAGGGCGTTTATGTTTCAGAAAAAGTTTTCACTTTTTATTTTAATTTGGTTTTTAGTTTTTGAATTAAAAGCAGAAGCATTTAATAGCTGTATAGATTCTTTACCGCGTTACACTGCATTCGTTTTTCTTTCCGAAACTTGCCCGATGAGCCAAAGTTATGTTTCGGTTTTAAATAAAATTCAGGAGACATACAAAGATAAAGGCTTTGAATTAGTGGGCATTTTTCCGAATTTTTTCACCACTGATTCAAGTATTGAAGTATTTGCAAAAGAATTTGACGTAAAATTTAAAGTTCATCGCGATATTAGTTCTGTTTTCACGAATAAATTCAATGCGCGCACCACGCCTGAAGTTTTTCTGATGGATAAGGATAAAAAAGTTCTGTACAGTGGCTCAATAGACAATGCTTATTTCAGAGCAGGTAAACGACGCGGTAAAACGAGCGCGAATTATTTAATTGATGCTATTGAAGAAATGTTAACGGATAAAAAAATTGAGATGCAACGTGTAGAACCTTTTGGTTGTTTGATTGTGAAAGACTAAATTTGAATTCATTATTGCCTTGACACGTTTTATCATCAAATTGGACGATGAAAAAAAATATTTTACTCTTCCTTGCTTTAATAGTTTATAATTTTTGCGTTGCGCAAACACCCACGTGGTCGAAAGATATTGCGCCAATTATTTACGCGAGTTGTACAAAATGTCATAGAATCGGTGGGATTGCGCCGTTCACGTTGCAAAGCTATAACGATGCGTACAATAATCGCTTTGGCATTCAATCCAACACGGCATCAGGTTATATGCCACCGTGGTCACCCGATGCGCATTATAGGTCGCTCGCTAACGAACGCATTTTAACGGATGCGCAAAAAAAATCTATTGCCGATTGGGTAACAGGTGGCGCGCCCTCTGGCGATTTAACAAAAGCACCACCCGCACCGACGTATTCTGGCATTGGCGAAATTGCTTCACCCGATTTAGTGCTCACTATTCCGTCTTACAACGTTAACACTTCAACCGATCTTTATCGTTGTTTCGCCATTCCATCAAATTTATTGAATGATCAATTTGTCACTGACATCGAAGTTATTCCAGGTAATCGGCGCGTGGTGCACCATGTTTTGGCATATCAAGATACGACACAAAAACTTTTAAAAAATAATGGAAAAGATGGTCAACCTGGCTACACAAATTTTGGTGGAACAGGATCGAATCAATCGAAATTAATTTTTGGTTGGGTTCCTGGTCAAGGTAAAATGTCATTCCCAAAAGGTTTGGGTGTGAAATTGAAAAAAAATGCCGTTGTTGTTTTGCAAGTACATTATCCGGGCGGAACAAATAATCAGACTGATAGTACGCGAATTGTTTTTAAATATGCTGCTGCAGGCTCAACGCTGCGCGAATTAAGTACTGATCCTATTCTAAATCATTACACAAACATCAATACGCCGTTAAGCGTTCCGGCGAATACAAAAAAATCTTTTGTCGAGTCGCAGTTTATTCCAGTTGATGTTACCGGGCTTTCTGTTGCGCCACACATGCACTTGGTTGGCAGAAATTTTAAAGTTTATGGGTTATTGCCTGGCGGCGACACCATGCGATTAATAAACGTTCCGAATTGGGATTTTCATTGGCAAGGATCTTATCAGTTTAAAAATGCGATTAAAATTCCGGCAGGAACAACTTTACGCGCCGAAGCGAGCTACGATAATACAACCGATAATCCGTCGAACCCAAATTCTCCACCTCAAAATGTCACTCTCGGCGAAAATACCACCGACGAAATGATGTTGGTTTATTTTCAATACATGCTGTATAAACCAGGCGATGAAAATATTGTAATTGATTCGGCGCGCTTTACACCTACAACAGATATCGCCACGCGCGAAAAATTACCGTTGTTGTGTTACCCAAATCCAGCACGCGCGACGTTTAATTTACAATTTAATATCGTTACAACGGACTACTTCAACATTGATATTTTTAATTTGCAAGGCGAATTAGTACGATTGATTAAAAAAAATGAACGCTTCGATGTGGGTGCGCACAATTTAGAAATATCAACGTCCGATTTACCTTCAGGTACTTATTGGGTGCGCGTTGCAAGCGAGGGCGCTTATGGATTGGAAAAATTAATCCGTGTGGAATAATTTTTTTACTTTTCTATGACATTGTTTCTTTACTTGTTTAGAAGCATTCTAAAAATTACCGACATAAAATTTTAACTTTGTGGTTTCATTATAAACCTCGAATCACTGCTTTATGTTTTTGCATCATTTCGGAAGACCATTAGCTAAAACGGGTTTACCTTTTTATTTCAAGAAAATATTTATTATCGGTGATACGAGCGCTTGGCGCAATAAGCCGACATTAATATGTGCCAATCATCCAACAGGTTTTTTTGAACCCCTGATTATAGGTACTGCACTCGACTTTATTGATTTCAGATACATTACGCGAGGCGATTCGTTTCAAAAACCAATTTATAATTGGATGTTGCGCAGTATGGGCTTAGTACCGATTTTTAGACAAAGCGACGGGTTTGAAAAATTGAAACGCAACACAGAACTATTGCCAGAGTTTTCTAAACTACTTTCAGAGAAAGAAAAAATTATTGTTTTTGCCGAAGGCAGTTGCAAAACATTGCGTCAAATCCGACCTTTACAAAAAGGATTAGCGCGTATCGGCTTCGATGCCATTAAAGATTACGGCACTGACGATATTCAGATTGTACCAATCTGTTGTACTTATACTTCGCCACACGAAAAAAGATCGGAAGCATATATTAATATTGGCGCACCGATTCCGTTGAGTGATTACGTGGCAGCGCACGCCGAAAATCCTTCCATTACAATTAGTAATTTAACGCGCGATTTACGCCTCCTGATGCGTAAACTAATTATAAATATAGATTCCGAACCGCGCGAACCTTTGGCGCAAAATTTTATTAGTATGTATGTCAATAGTTTTCCGTTGCCCACGCTTCCGACGTACGATTTTAAACCGACGCGTCGGTTTAAAGCCTTACAAGAAATTGGTCAACACGTAAATAATTTTACAGAAGATGAAACCGCACATTGGCAATCAAGTACCGATACATATTTTACTAAATTAAAAAATTTAGGTTTAGACGATAAAACATTTGCTGTATCAACGCAATGGGATTTTGCGGCGCGAACTCAGTTGGTTTTGGGCTACATACCATACCTTATTGGTAAATACGTGCACAAACCAATTATGGATTACGGCGATAAATACCAAGCGAAAGTAAAACGTTTAGAGTTTAAAGGTCCGTTATATGCAGGATTAATGCTCGGTTTGGGAGTAGGGTTATATTTATTTTTATTCAGTATTAGCCTGTTTACACACCTTAAATTTATAATTGGTCTCGCCGTTTTTATGCCATTTATAGGTTTTTACGCACTGCAATACAACGAGCTGCACAATAAATACCTCCAAAAAAAAATATTAGATAAACTTTCGCCGGATGTTATTTCAGCTTTACGTACCGAGCGCGCCGAATTATTAAAAGTTGTGTTTCGGTAAATAGTAAAGAATTTATGTTTCAATTAAACCCGCCAACCAATCGCGCTCCGCACAAAGTTTTGCTGTTTTAATATTTTCTACAATTTTGGCGCGCTCCGCTTTTGTTTTTATATCGCTATTAAGTACGGCTTCTAAAAATTTAAAAAAATTGGTGTAGGCTTCTTTACCATAACTCATATCTTTTTGGCGATGTAAATACACTTTAGATATTTCTATATGCGATTGCAACGCATTAAACTCTTTGAGCTCGTAATAAACACGCGCTAAAACGCGCCGAGCATCTAAATTAATAAGTGGATCTTTAGAGTTTACATGCATCAATTGTTTCATCGCTTTCGAATAGTCTCCCTTCCTAAAATAGAAAAAGCCAATATTAAACTGATAAATATCTTCCCTATCTTTTGCCGGCAAATAGGCTTTGTAAGAATTTAAGAAATTTTCAGCAAACTCAAAATCGTTAATTTTGAGAGCGAGCATGTTGACATTTCTGTAAGTGTAGGGCGAAATATGACCTTCTTCAAACAGAATTTTAGTTCTTAAGCCCTCTGTGAACAATTCAAGTGCTTCACTTACAAACACTATATCTCCAAAGTTTTGTTTCCTGATACAATAATTAATGGCAGTTAAATAAAAATTATTCAATTCACTTCTTTCAGAGAGTTCAGGGTGATTCAAAATTAACTCCTTGAGTTTTCTAAAAGCGTCTTTAACGGATTCGTTTTGCAAATCTGTCGTCGAAATTTTGAAACTAAAGAAGTGTGTCGCTACAGAAATTTCATTTAAAAAATTTTGAGCAATGTTCTTAGTGGCATCCAAAAGTGGAACCGAATAATCTTTTTTTGAAATAATTTTATGTGAGAAAGAAATTGATGCCAATTTAAATATTTCCGTTATAGCATACAAATGAAAGTCATCAATCATTTCTTGGATTTCAAAATCATCGTTTCGTTTTTTCCAATTTTTTAATTCATACTCCGTATATCTAATTTTATATTTTAAATAATGATATTCCGCATTGCGCAATTTTTGTTTATCAAGTTGTTGATTCGCTTCTGTTAAAGTTTTTTCAGTAAATTTTTCTGCACCTCGTTTCTTCAATGCATCAACCAATAATAATTTTTTTTCAATTTCTTTCGTTTCCATTTCTGTAATTATTAGAAACTTATTTATCAATTGCGTTAATGCCGACATGATAAAATACATCGCATCAACGTTATAAAGTTGCTTTGGGTAAACGGCTTCAAAAACTTTTTCTTTCGCGAGTTTGAGAGGGTCTGAATCAGCGTATTTTTCGAGATAATCCAATAAAAGTATGATATCCTCGCGTTGATTGTAAAACGGAGAACGGACAAATTTTTTTAACCCTTTTTTATCGGAAGGCGTTAAAATTTTGTATAAATCTATTAGTGAGGAATTATTCATATGGACTGAGATTAATTCGTCATGCAACTGGTTTGATTTCAAAAAGTAATCGTTCTTTGATAATTAGCCTATAACATTATTAGATAACAGTTCTTTATTGATACTTTATGAATTGCTCTTAGAGTTGTGGCGCATAGAAGTAATATTTTTTTTCTAAAAACATTTATTATTACGCAATTTTACGTACTTCAAAATATATGATTAGCGCAATTTTTAAGTCGAAAATGATAAAAACTTCAATTTTTAAAAATTATTTCCAACAAAAGTAAAAACTTTTCATTCAAAAAAAACATTTTTAATAAATTTTTTTTCAGAAAAAATAATATAATATGCTGAAAATCAATGAAAAAATTAAAAATTTAATTTTAAATAACAGAAAAAATGTAATTTTTATGCTCAATATCTATACGCACATTTGTATCATGAAAGTAAATACAATACATTCATTGATGGTTAAGAAATTCGTTCTCTTCGTTTGGGTTATGCTATCCGTTGGAAGTTTGAATGCACAAGGTTGGTTAAAAAATTTCGGAGGGCGCTCTGAAAACCTTAACATCCAAGTCATTGAGCCAACTTCAGACGGTGGGTACTTCCAATGTGGCTATACATTTGCCAACGGAAGTACCCAGCTCTACCTTTCTAAACTCGACGCAGAGGGTTCAATAATATCGCAAAATAAAATTTCAACACCAACGCTTATTAACGTAAACGATGGTTTACACATGGTAGCTGCTGCTGATGGTAGTTTTTTTATCAATTACGCAACCGATACAACTTCTGGCAATAATAATAACATAAACTTACTCAAAGTTAATCAGAAATGCAAAGTTTTATGGTCAAAAAATTACAGTGCAGGCTCTAAGAAAATTGCACGTATTGGCGACTTAAAACTTCTTTCCGATAATACTTTAGCCTCGCTCATCACTGTTAAATCTGTTTTCAATGATAGCGTAGCCATCCTAAAAACCACCCAACAGGGCGATAGTCTCTGGTTTAAAGCACTTACACCGATAACAAACCGATTGGCAACTGCTCTCGTTGAGCGCACTGCTGACAAAGCATTATTATTTTCGTCGAAGGTTAATGGGGCGAGCGACACCGCTCGCCTCTACAAATCAGATGGAAATGGTAATTTTATTTCGAGTAATGTTATAGGTTTAAACAACTCAATACAGAATCCCTTAAAAACAATTTCGGATTTAAAATTTTTATCTGATGGTAATTTAGCAGCTATCGGTTCAAATTTTGCTAAAATTGATACGAATGGTAGAATTATTTGGGAAATAAATAAAAGTTTCGCTAATTATCCAGCCAGTTTTGTTGTAAAAAGTGGCGATGGCAGTTTCGTATTATTGAATTATGTTGATTCTGTTAAAAATGCAACGGTTGTTCCGAATATAAATCTTACAAGTATCAATGCTTCCGGTGTGCAAACATCCCAAAAACTAATAAAATTATTTAGCGGTACTAACACAAACTACAGTTTATTTTATAGTCTGAAGAATACAAACGATGGTGGTCTCATTTTTTCTGGACAAGACGGAACGTCGCAAGGTGCTATCGGACAAGTTGTAAAAATGAAGGCTGAAAATGTGCTTTATACCAATTTGGTAACTGGTCGCGTTTTTATTGATTACAACAGTAATTGCAATTTAGATGCACTCGAGCCTAATTTTTCAAATGCAGTCATAGAATTTGTGAAACAAGGTGCAGATGCCAAAGTTTTAAGGACGCGCCCAGATGCGCAAGGAAATTATTCTATCAGTTTAGATGCAGGTGCTTACAAAATTTCAGCCAATCCACTTTCCGATAATTTTATTGGTTGCACCAGTGCAGTTAACTTTAATCAAGATTTTAATGTTGATAATTCTGGATTAGCAGAAGTACGTTACTTAGGTGTAAAACCCGTTTACACTTTTGCACAAATGCAAGTTTCAGTGAGTAGCGTTGGTCTGGTAAAATGTACACCGACAACTTATTCGGTTAGTTATTGTAACGTTGGGTCACAAAAAGCAATCAACGCTTCTGTTGATATTACTTTCGATTCATTGCTTAATTTCAATAGTTCTGCACAAACTTTTACAAAAAACAAACACACTTACAATTTTAAATTAGGCGATGTTGAAGCCGGTGCTTGTGGCAGTTTTAATTTTGTTGCTACTTCCGATTGCTCTACTGCAATAAAACTCGGTCAAATTATTGCCACACACGCTCACGCTTATCCAGACACTTTTTCAAGAGCGGGTTCTTCAAATGCTTATTTAAACGTTTCAAGTTCATGCGATCCCGATTCGGTACGTTTTATTATCTCTAATACAGGCAAAGCAGTTTCAGGTCCGAAAGGAGGTGTGATTATTCAAGATGATGTTATTTTCTTGCGCGTAGCACCCAACCTAAATGGAGGTAAAAGCAGCACATTGAGTTTTGCTAAAAATGGAAAAACTTTGCGTGCGGTAATTGACCAAGTTGCAAATGCTAATAGTCTTTCAACGCAACCTACGGCGTATGTAGAAGGTTGTGGCACGGATGCCTCGGGTAGTTTTTCAACAGGTTTTGTCAATCAGTTTCCTGAAGATGATGCCGATTATTTTTTAGACCAAGATAACGCTGTTTTGCTTGGTGCAATTAATTTAAAATTAGAGGCTATGCCGGTGGGTTACGGCGCAAAACATTATGTAAAAAATAGCGATGGCATAGAGTATTTAATTCGTTTTAAAAATCCAGTGTTTGGATTGAAAGATACTTTTTCAAACGTTTTAATTCGCGATACGCTTTCCACTTTTTTAAACATCAATGCTATTGAATTGGGTGCGAGCAGTCAAGCCGTCAGAGCAGATGTTTTCGGTGAAAGTCTTTTAAAAATATTTGTTGATACTATAAAATCAACAGATGGAGAATGGGGTTTTGTAAAATTCCGCATTCAGCCCAAAACCAATATACCTTCGGGTACAATTATTACCAACACTGCTTACATAAATGATGTAAGCACAAACTTCACGGCGTCTAATGCGGTTTTTCACACCATCGGTTCCGATTATATCGTCACTGCATTGGTTGACGTAAATGAACCGAACCAGAAAGCATCTGTCAAAGTGTATCCTAATCCGTTTATAGATTATGCTACATTTGTTTTGAGTGATACCGATTTCAGTTTTAATGAAGAAAAAGTTTTTGAAGTTTACAATTTGGCTGGACAGTTAGTGAACAGTAGCCGTTTCACTGGAAATGAATTTACGTTTCAGAGAAACAATTTAACAGACGACATATACATATTTAAAATAAATTCCCATGACCTTAAAAAAATAGCTTCTGGTAAACTGTTTATTACAAAATAATAAATGGTTAGGGTTCACACTTGAACTCTAAAGAACGAAGAGTTTTAGATAAAGGTTTTAAAAGCGTAAGAGTGGCTGCAACTAAAATTGCAGCCACTCTTTTTTTTGGGTCTTTCAGTGAATGTATAATAAATTCATTAGATGACCCGAATTATATTCTGACAGAAATTTAAAAGTCTTTTACAAGATGACCCTAAACAATTTATTATAAATCTATTATTGCGCAGCAGCACCCGCAACAATTTCAGAAAGCTCTTTTGTAATTGCTTCTTGGCGCGCTTTATTGTAATTAATTTTTAAATTCTTGAGTATCTCGTTCGCATTTTCTGTTGCTTTATCCATCGCAGTCATGCGCGCGCCGTGTTCTGAGGCGTGAGTATCTAAAACACATTTATAAAACGTGGTTTGCAAAACACCTGGCACCAAATCTTTTAATAAATCGGGTTCATTCGGCTCGAAAATATAAACGGCTTTTTTATTTTTAATGTTTTTATTCACTTTTTTAGCCGCAACGGGTAAGTACGTCATGCCTTCTGCAAATTGCATGGCGGCATTTTTAAATCTACCGTAAACAATCGAGACGTGATCGTATTTTTTTTGCTCAAAATTTTGCATCACAAATTCAGCCGCTTTTTTTACATTATCGAAACTCAAATCGCTGAATGTATCCACAAAAGTGCTAACTACGTTGGCATTCGGATAGCGACGTCTGAAAAAATCGTTGCCTTTTTTTCCGACGCAAACAATTGTAAGTTTATTTGTTGCTGCTTGCTTTGCGTACTTTGAGTTGATGGTTTCAACACCTGCTTTTAAAATATTTGTATTGAACGCTCCGCACAATCCGCGATTAGACGTAACGACAACTAAACAAGGATTTTCAACACTACGTTCCATCGCAAACGGCGAATCCATTTCACCATCGTAATTTTCGAGGACATTCTGAAGCATTGCATTGAGGCTTGTTTCATACGGTCGCATTTGCTGAATAGCATTTTGTGCACGGCGCAACTTGGATGCTGAGACCATTTTCATGGCTTTCGTGATTTGTTGCGTACTTATAACTGAGGCTATTCGCGAACGAACTTCTTTTAAATTTGCCATAATTCAACAGCGCGGTTTTCTTTATTATTTTAATTCAAACTCATCAGGTTTTAAAAACCTGATGAGTTTGAGAAATTATTTACTTTACAGCATTCAATACTTCAGCAGCCAATTGTTTTAAAGCATCTAAATCCGCATTATCGAGTTTACCTTTTCTAAAATTTTCTAAAATTGTTGGATATCGCGACTCTAACGCCGTGTGTAATGAGCTTTCAAAATCTTTGACTTTATTCAAAGGTAATTCGCGCAGCAAATTATTAGTGCCGACGAATATACTCGCTACTTGTTTTTCAACCGTCACAGGCGAATATTGCGGTTGCTTTAACAATTCCACATTGCGCGCGCCTTTATTTAAAACCAAAGCCGTTGAAGCATCGAGATCAGAACCGAACTTAGAGAAGGCCTCTAATTCGCGGTATTGCGCTTGGTCGAGTTTTAAAGTACCCGAAACTTTTTTCATAGATTTAATTTGTGCATTACCACCCACGCGACTCACAGAAATACCAACATTAATCGCCGGACGCACGCCTGAGTTAAACAAGTTTGACTCTAAAAATATTTGTCCGTCGGTAATAGAAATTACGTTCGTTGGTATGTATGCCGAAACGTCACCTGCTTGTGTCTCAATAATTGGCAGAGCTGTTAATGAACCTCCACCACGCACTAAACCTGCTGCTTTCAGCGATTCTGGTAAATCGTTCATCGTGTTGGCAATCGCATCGTTATTGATAATTTTTGCAGCACGCTCTAATAAACGCGAGTGTAAATAAAATACATCACCCGGATATGCTTCACGTCCTGGTGGACGACGTAATAAAAGCGATACTTCGCGATATGCTACAGCTTGTTTCGATAAATCATCATAAACTATCAATGCCGGGCGACCAGTGTCTCTAAAAAATTCGCCAATGGCTGCACCTGCAAATGGCGCAAAAAATTGCATAGGCGCTGGTTCTGCCGCTGAAGCAGAAACAATTACGGTATATTTCATCGCGCCGTATTCTTCTAAAACACGCGCCACTTGTGCTACTGTCGAACTTTTTTGTCCGCAAGCCACATATATACAGAACACAGGTTCACCGCGTTCAAAAAATTCTTTCTGATTAATAATTGTGTCGAGTGCAATCGCCGTTTTACCAATTTGGCGGTCGCCGATAATTAATTCGCGCTGTCCACGTCCAATCGGAATCATTGCATCAATCGCTTTGATACCCGTTTGCAAAGGTTCGTTTACGGGTTGACGGAACAATACACCAGGTGCTTTGCGCTCTAAAGGCATTTCGTAAGTTACGCCCGTTACTGCACCTTTACCATCAATTGGTTGACCGAGCGTATTAATAACGCGACCAATTAAACCTTCACCGACTTTAAGCGATGCGATACGGTTTGTACGTTTAGCTTTCGAACCTTCTTTGATACCATCGCCAGGTCCTAAAAGTACAACACCCACATTATCTTCTTCCAGATTCAGTGCAATGGCTTGTGTACCATTTTCAAATTCTACCAATTCACCTGCTTGAACATTGTTCAAACCATACACGCGCGCAATACCATCACCCACTTGCAAAACGGTTCCGACTTGTTCTAATTCTGCGGCTGTAGAAAATCCGCTGAGTTGTGCTTTTAAAATTGCCGATATTTCTTCGGGTTTGATATCCACCATCTTTTTAAAGATTTTTATTGAACGTTTTAATTTATTTTAACCCAAAAGGATTTTTAAAACCTTTTAGGTTATTGAATTTACTATTTAAGCAAACGACTTCTTCAATTCGCTCAAACTGTGTGCGACTGATGTATCGAGTAAAGTATCTCCCATTTCTATCACATAACCACCTATAAGCGATGGATTGACGGCAGTTTGAAAATCAATTTCTTTAACATTTTTAGCTGTTTCTAAAATCTTTGAACGCAACGATGCCAAGACATCGTTGGTTAAAGCCGTGGCAGAAGTAATTTTAACCGAAAGAATACCTTTTAAATTCTTATACTCTTCTAAAAAAGCATTGGCAATTTCTGGCAAGGCGCTTTCACGACCTTTAGTGGCGCAAATTTTAAAAAAAGAGAGCGTCAAAGTATCGCAATTAGAAGCGAACAAAGCATTGAGTGTTATTAGTTTTTTATCAGTATTGATAATCGGGCTATTGAGCATGAGTACGAAATCGCGGTTTTTAGCCACACTTTGTAACGTCTTCATATCTTCAACAATACGTTCTAATTTATTTTGCTCGGTGGCTAAATCCATAATTGATTTAGCATATCGTTGCGCAACGCGAATATCTGACATTTTTTTAGCTTTGAGTTATGAGCTATGAGCAGTGAGCCTTCGTCGAAAACTATGAGAAAAACTCATAGCCCAAGGCTAAAAGCGCAAAGCTAATTTAGGTGCGTTTCGTTTAATAAATTATTCACCAACGTTTGCTGTTCAGTGGTGTTCGCTAATTCTTTGCGCAAAATTTTTTCTGCAATCGAAACTGCAAACTGCCCAGTTTGATTTTTTACATCGGCTATAGCTTTCGATTTCATCATTTCAATTTCTTGAGTAGCATTTACTAAAATGCGAGTGGCTTCTTCTTTAGCAGAATTTTTTGCGTCATTCACCATTTTTGTTGCTTCATCTTTTGCGTCTTTGAGCATTTTCATGCGTTCATCGCGCGCTTGGGATAAAATGATTTCATTTTCCGATTTTAATTTCGACATTTCTTCTCGCGCATTGTCCGCCGAAGCTAAAGCATTTGTAATACTGTCTTCGCGTTCTTTCAAAGCAGCAGCAATAGGTTTGAAAGCAAACTTGCTCATTAAATAAAAAAACACCAAAAAAATTACGAGCGTCCACAAGAACAAACCCACTTCTGGTTTAATAGGACTGAAATCGAGAAGAAATATCATGATATATTGAAAATTGAATTTTTAAATGAAGTCGGCGGCTCCACCAACCGTTTTGCACACCGACTTTTAGTTTTGTTTCGGAGACGTAATATTTTACGTATCTACACAAAAATTACTTAATGATAGCAACAACAACTGCGAATAAAGCAACTGCTTCAACGAATGCTGCCATGATAAGCATATTTGCACGGATTTCGTTCACTGCTTCCGGCTGACGTGCGATACCTTCCATTGCGCGACCACCAATTAAACCGATTCCGATACCAGCACCAATTGCTGCTAAACCTGCTCCAATAGCTGAATACATAAAAATATATTTAGACGATAAAAAAAATCTGTTAATACTGATTAATGGTGGTGTTCTTCAGTTGCTGCGCCGATATACGAAGCAGTCAATATTGTAAAAATATAAGCCTGAATGAACGCCACAATAATTTCGATAACACTTAAAAACAAAGTAAAAGGTACGGATATTAAAATACCGGCACCAGATCCAATCGTACTTTCGCCAGCGTTTCCAAAAACAAAAATTAGGCTCACCAACGCAAGAATGATGATGTGACCCGCCGTAATGTTGGCGAATAAACGTATCATTAAGGATATTGGCTTTGTAAACACACCAATTAATTCAATCGGTGCTAAAAACACTTTCATCACCACCGGCACACCAGGCATCCACACTATATGTTTCCAATAATCTGCTTTGCCGTTTATGTTAGTTACAACAAAAGCAACCAGTGCTAATGCTGCGGTTGTTGCAATATTACCCGTTACGTTGCCGCCAAATGGTGCAAACGGAATAAGTCCGAATAAATTTATGATGAGAATAAAGAAGAATAAACTTAATAGCAAGGGCAAGAATTTTTCGTATTTATCGCCAATCATTGGTTTAGCTACGTCGTCGCGAATAAATAAAACAACAGGCTCTAACAAACTTTGAATACCTTTAGGTGCTTTGTTTTTGTTGGTTTTATAACTTTTTGCCATCGAACCCAATAAAAAAAACAATGTTAAAAACGCCATCAGCATTGTGAAAACGTTTTTAGAGATTGAAAAATCGTAGAAAGAAGCTTGCTTAGTGAGTAAACTTGCTTTTTCGAGTTCGTATTTTTTTCCGTCGTAATGAACAGACCCTACTTCTTCATCGCCTACCATCTCATGTGAAACAATATGTTCTTCGTCCCCGCCTGGCAAATCTACTAAACCCATCGGAAAATTTGTGTCTATAATTCTGCGTACAACGCCGTGGTCAAGTACGTACCGATCGTATGCTTTTTCGCCATGTTCAAACACCGAAGACATGAAAAACTTGGAACCGTCTTGTTTAGAATACATAAAGCACGGCAACGGAATACTGTATTTTCCGAAAAAATGAAATTCATTAGCATTACTGATGTGATGCATAATTTCATCCGTCGGATTATATTTACTGTTGCTTTCGGCTTCTTGCTTAGCTCCAACATTATCTTGCGCATGAGTCACGCCAAAAGTGGCACAGAATACACAAAAAGCAATTCCAAAAATCTTTATAAATTGGCGCATGGCTCTATTCTTTTTAAAAATCGGTGCAAAAATAAGTCGTTAAAGTTTGATTTCTAAATATTTTGTTAAAATAATCGGTATTTTTGAACTTATTTATACTCCTTCTGGACAAAAAAAATTTAAGGTTTGCCATTTCTCGCAGATAAAATAATAATCTAACGTGAGTTCGGACTTAAAAAAATTACTGCTATTCATTGAGTATTACAAAAATAAGTAGAAGTTCACGGGCATCAAATCAGTAATTCCTAAAATCGGTATTGAATAAATCGAATGGTTGGTAAATAATTCAGTGAATGTGTAAATTTGTTTTGATTTATCAGTAATTATTTAGGTGGTACAAGCTACAGCAGATTTTCGCCAACCGAGACATACATAATTATTTATTTTTTAGTTTGATAGCACTTTAACAAGTCGAAATATCCATACGCCATGTTTCAAACAATAAAAACTTATGCCATTTTTAGTGCAATGTATTTGGTCGTCGTCCTGTTTGGTCAAGAAGATTCGGCTTGGTATTTAAAACCGTTCTTGCTGTTGCTTCTGCTATTAACGGTACGGAGTTCAGAAAAATTTCCAACAAAAAATACGCTTTTAGTAGCCCTCGCGTTTTCGTGGCTCGGCGACATACTTTTGATGTTTGTAAATAGAAACGGTAATTTCTTTATCTTCGGTTTGGTGGCGTTTTTGCTTTCGCATGTTACTTATATCAAATTGTTCATTCAACAACCTAAAACAGACATCAGTAATAACCCCTCGTTAATACGATTCGGCGCGGGATTAATAATTTTGTATATCTGCATTATGCTGAAAGTTTTGCTGCCACATCTCGGCGCTATGCGATTACCCGTTACAGTATATGCGCTCGTCATTTCAACCATGTTATTTTTTGCTTTTAAAGGAAGAACTCATTGGAAGAAACCCGCAGGAAATGACATTTTGTTCGGCGCACTATTTTTTGTGATGTCAGATTCTATTTTAGCTTTTAATAAATTTTATGCACCGATTCCTTACAACAGTTTTTTAATAATGAGCACGTACTGTATCGCACAAGGATTAATTTTAATGGGTATTTTAAAATTGAATGTAACTGCACCGCACGTGTAATCACAAAAAAAACGCTACCAGAGTTTAGTAGCGTTCATTGCAATCAAGGGAATAAATTATTTCGACTATCTGATATTACGGTATAATAGTTGAAATACTAATATTGGTAGTTATGGTTGCATTGGCAGTAACACTCAAAGCTGAAAGATTTAAACTTCCTAAAACGCTGGCTTGAAATTCACCTTGAATCTTTTGTTTACCATCATTGTTTTTATCTTTGTACGATACAATGTGCAACTCATAATCACCGAATTCTAAAAAATCTAATTCGTAAGCGCCATTAGAAACTACAGAACTTGTTACAGCATTTTTAAATTCCACATTCGAATTACCCTGTCCCTGCATTTCTGTCGGTTTATTGTATGTACCTTTTTTGTAGGCATATACAACAATTTTATCGCTTGAAGTAGCGGTGTTTTGAGTCATTGTACCTTTAATTACACCCGTTTCTGATTTTTGTACCACTCGAATTCCGCTTGTCAATTCACCCGAACTCACAAATTTATAACCGCTTGCACCATCATAAGCAATTGTTTTACGGAGATCGAAATCCATAAGCGTTGTAGAGCTTTGATTAGCAGTTGACTTAATTTGTCCTGCAAGCGTCACTTCTGTTGTTGCTGCTGCTGAAGCGATAGCTTTTTTATCACCCGATTTGGTCAACATGTAACAACCCGGTGCTGTTCCATTCTGATCGTAAGCATTATCAAGAACAAGCGTGATATTACTGTAGGTTCCGGCATCCAGATTTGTACTTCCTAATGATTTCGTTTGCCCTTTTTGGTAGGCAGAAATATCAAAGGTTGTTTTCCCACTAAAATTGTCAATAGTTTTGCCATCAACTTTAATGGCGGTAACTGTTACGAAACAGCCTTGAACGTTGGCATCATCGATAGGCGCATCAGTCATTTCAAAATTTACATTGCCTGCTGTTCCAGAAGATGAATTATTCTTACTGCACGCGGCGATTGTGAAGACTGCCATAGAAAAAACAACGACTTGAACGATTTTTGATTTGTAGAACATTTTTTAAAGTTTTAAATGTTGAAGAAATAATTTGTTACTAAAAAACACGTCAGTTTATTTGCTGTCAATGTCTAAGCCTGTTTACATACAAGTTCCTTTCGGTAATTGTTAGGCACAAGAAGGCGCAAAATTTTAGTAAAATTTATTCAATAATATGTTCTGAATTATTTTTAAATCTGGAAATAGATTTTCCGATGCTATACAACGTTAAGGAGTTAAAATTAAAAAATTAGGGTTATTATTTTTTTTAACGTGATGATAATAAATGTTTAACGTGATTATAAAAAATATATTGCAATTTTATAACTATACATATTTGTGATGGTTTACGAAATAGAAAGGAGTTTGGATTTTGATGTAAATAAAAAATTGGAATTATACCGCAAAAAAA
>JAYVNP010000135.1:0-25177 GCA_043758385.1 Saprospiraceae bacterium | reverse complement strand
TGCTATTTATGGCCGTAGGATCGCCAATTGCCGCACTGTTCGTCCACTGTCCACCACGTTGCGACGTAGCACCTTCAAACCATTGCAAATTGGCGGGCACATCGTTTTGTAAGCCTAAAGTATTGTGAAACTCGGAAGTATAGCCAATGCCATCGTTCGAGTAGCCACTGCGTTCTTTAATCAGCCATTCTCCTTTTCTATAAAACTCAAATTGATTGCCATCGCCACTTTGGTGATTAATGCTCGTCCAGTGGCAGTGCCAATCGAACCAAGTTGCAGTGGTACTCCAATCTGTTCTTGCAGAAATACGATTTAAAGAATTATCGACGAATGTTGTTGGCATATTCGGACGAGGATCAATCACATTAGCACTGGTTGCAGGATCGAACAAAAGAAAATAATTTATTCCAGCCGTTGCATAACTATTCGGCCAAAAATTGCTGGCGCGTTGTGTCCAATTGGCACTTCCACCTTCTAAAGCATTTTTTGAAAACCACAGTGATTTATTCAAAAGATTTTGGTTGCCCGATTTCATTGCCGTTAATCCAATCGAGGCAGTGACATCAAAAATTTCTGGTGTTACCCAAGATCTGAGCAAATCGCCATAGTTGGCACCGAAATAAACGGGTCCGAGATAAGAAGCCGATGCAGGAACTTGCGGAGTAGGTGCTATTGTATTGATGAGTGCATCCATGAGGCGCGACCAGTAGGCATTATTATACAATCGCGCCTGCTTTCCGATGACGTTTTCATCTAACCAACCTGCATTTTTCAAAGCTAAAAGTTCTTCAGAGACCCATCCAATACTTTGTCCATACAGTGAACCCTCTGCTGAAAATCCGCCACTTCCCATTCCCAACCTATTTGCAGAAACATTATAATCGGCAGAAACAACAGTGGGTGTTTCAAATTGCGCGTATTGTTGGTATAGCCATGCGCCCGTGGCGTTATAAATATAGCTTCTTAGTGAATTATCGAGCGCAGAATAAGGTAAATTAGGGTTAACTGGTGCGTCATCTGTTGCATCTATTGAAAGCGACATAAACGTCACATTTCTGGCATGACCTGAATAATAATTGTTCAAAATCCAACGATTTGTCAAGGATATTGATTTGTCATTCGATAAACCTACGGGTGTTGGGTGATTATAAGCGGTTAATTGATCATTACACCAAGTCATGAATACGTTGCGAATTTGAGCTTTATCTGCCGTGGTTAGAATATCGTTGTTTTGAGCATCTTTTGCATTGTAAATCATGTCAACTGTTAACGGGCAGGCTTCGCCATAAATGCGCGATCGATCGTACGTCATAAATTGAGGATCTCGAAAAGGAACGCCTGCCGATTTGCCCAAACTCGCTTGATTTATAACATACATCAACAAGTTGCGTGCGCGTTGTGCATGAATAGGGCGATTGGCAACAATAGGGTCAATTAACGACCAAAAAGCAAAAAACTCTGCGTAGCTTTCAGTCACTGCTGCGGTCCAAGTTGTACCACCGTTATCGGGCCAAATGGAGTTTGGTTGACCACCAGGAAAAAATTTGTTATTATAATATCCGATAGCACTATTCAAAGCCGTTTGCAAAGAAACATACATGGGGTTACTTGCTGTTGCCCAAGAACGCAAGCGCGGTAAATCAGCTTGTGTGATTAATAATCGCGGGTGTGATGTAACCACGTTCGGATTATCGGGCATTGTTGTAAATGAACCTACATTCGATACAGAACTTTTAGATGAAGCATTAGCTGCTTGTATCGTCCAATAGTAAGCCGTGTTATAAGTTAAATTTTGTGCAATCCGATTGGTTGTTGTCACAGCATTATCAGTAAAAATAACATTCGCCATTAGGGCATCCGTAGCAATTTTAACTATATAGGATGTTGCCCCGCTTACCGATGTCCAAGTTAAATTTGAACCTAAAACCTGAAAAACTGAACCATTTGTTGGTGTAATAAGTGAAGGAGTTAATAGTCCTGTAGTAGTTCCACCCCCATTATTACCGCCACCACTTGTTGAGCCCACGACCGTAAAAGTCCACGCAGCACTCACTTCACCAGCTTGATAAGGTGAAGTGCGTTTAGCAATGATTCGCCAAACATAAGTTCCGTTTGCTAAATTGTTCAATACATAGCTTGTCCCAACATAATTGGTGTCAGAAAGAATATTATTGAACTGGTTAGCCGAGCCTACATAAACTTTGTAATGGTCTGCTCCTGTTACAGCTTGCCAAGAAATTGTAAGGGTACTTTTTTGATTTGTGGCGGCATTTGCGGGCGACAAAAGTTGTGGGGTCGCGATTGATTGAGAATAAATTTGATTGGTTGTACTCAAAAATGTAACTAACACGATGCTCGAAAAAATAAATTGTAATTTCATTGAAGAAAATTTATAGCTGATGAAAATAATTTTAAATATTGTAAAACAATATAGAATTAAAATATAATCACAAAGCTATTGTCAAATATATAAACCGCAACCACACAAAATAGTGGTTTTCAAATATTTAATAATTATTTTCTAAAAAGGGCTGTTAATTCGTAGCGGGAATGAATTTGTAGGATCTCGTAGATGTTTTTGATGTGGAACTTGACTGTTTCAATGGAAATAAATAATTCAGCAGCAATGATTTTATAACTCTTACCTTTTACCAAACATTCTAAAATCTCTTTTTGTCGTTCGGTTAGTTGGGCAATAGAGGAGTTGTTACTCGGTAATTCAAAATTACTTTTCCTAAACATTTCCAATGCTTTGTAAGCAATGGTAGGTGTCATCACTGAACCACCTGAAAAAACATCTTGAATGGCTTCTAAAAGTTTAGTTGGTGGTGCATTTTTTAATAAATAACCAGATGCACCGCCTTTTATAGCTTGAAAAATTTTCTCACTGTCATCAAAAACAGTTTGTATAAGTATTTTAATTTCGGGGAAATGCTCTTTAATTAAAAAAGTAGCTTCAATGCCGTTCATTTTGCTCTGCAAATCAATATCCATTAAAATAACATCAGGCTGTGTTGTTCTGATATTGTGCAACACATCGCTGACGTCAAAAAAAGCTCCCACACATTTGAAACCTTCTTTAGCATTAATCAACTGCTCTAATCCTTCTCTCAGGTAATGATTATCTTCAAAAATGGCTATTCTAATTATATTCATAAATTTGTATCAAAATAGAAATAAAAGTAACATTTACCTACTACATTCATCCTACACTTTTGTGTAGTTTTATTAATAGTACGGAAAGCTGAGCTTTAAATTAGTTCCTTTATGGGACTGCGATTGGATTTCTAAAGTACCATTCAGTTTTTTAGCGCGATTCTGCATACTCATCTGTCCGTTACCTTGTTTTGCTTTTAAACTATCGAATCCGATACCATCATCTGAAATTAGCATTTGAATTTTATCTCCCTTAAGTTCAATCCGCGTTTTAACTCCAGTACATTTGGCATGTTTATAAATATTATTGATAGCTTCTTTAAAAATGAGGTAAAAATGCTTGCGTGCCTCAACGCTTAAATTCAGTGTGTTTAATTTTTCATCAACAAAAAAATCGATTGCCACATCGTTTTGTATCAGTAAGTCGGCTGCAAAGAGTCGCATTTTCGTAGTTATATTTTCAAAAACATCGTTTTTCGGATTCACAGCCCAAACAATATCATTGATTGAATCAATTAGATGAAGTGAAGCTGCACCAATGCGGTCTAAAGTTTCTCTAGCTTCTGGTTTAAATTTCTGAAATTGCTCTTTAGCAATTTCACAATTAACAGAAATACTATTCAATGTGGCTCCCACGTCATCGTGCAAATCGTTCGAAATACTTTCGCGTTGTTTCAAAAGCGCATTTCTAAACTCTAACTCTTTCAATTTTTCTTTTAAAAGTTCTTGTTCGACAGCAAATTTTTCAATTTCAATTAAACGCATCCTGTAGGCAAGTCCAGTTGAAAAAAAAATTACCTCCAGTAAAGTGCCCACTTCTGTAAAAAAAGGCCAGTTTTTCATCGGAATATTTATAAAAGGATTGCTCAGAATATCACCACTGAATAAAAAGCCTAAAACTGAACCCGTGTAATAGCAAATTGTACCAGCTATAAATATTCGTGCTAAGCAGGTTTTCTGAAAAGCAATAATGTTTATAATGGCGTATAAACCTACAAGGATACAGGCTAACAGAAATAAGTTGAAATAGGCATCACCTCCTCGACAGAAATACTCAATTACTGAAACCACCACATCTGTAAAGAAAATGATGAGGTAAAATTTTGAGCACGCTTTTATTTTTTTTTCTAAACGTACATTAGTTTCTTTTAAATTTAAAAAATAAAGCGCAAATTGCGAATACAAAAAATAGGTAAAAAGTAAGGAAGATAACAGAACCTTATTGTGCAGGAAATTAAATTTAGGGGAATTCTGATGCTCGCCAAAAAAGACAACATTATGGAAATAAAAAATATTTAAAACCAAAAACAACACGTAATAAAAAAAGGCATTGTCTTTCAATAAAAAATACTGACTCAGCATAATGATATACAGAACACTCAAGGCAAAAACAACGAGGTTACTAAATGAAAAAATAAACAGAATCCCCATCTTATCCTGCATAATAATTCCAGTTGTGGTGTAAACAACAAAAATTACAAAAAATAAAATAGCGATTGATTTTTGAGAAATGTAATCATTTCTTAATCGCTGATTTTTAAAGAAGGACTCAAAAGTTGGCGAGAGAGGCATGGTAAGTAGGCTTTTACGATCGTGGAACTTTAAAAAAGTTCCACGACGGTTGAAATCACGTTGAACTTCGGGGAGCTCGGAAAGTTACCCGAACGTTGGGAAAGCTGATACTTAATTCAACTAAGCATTCTGGTACATCACCGATTTAACAGCCGCCATAATTTTTGCTGGGCTCGGTAAAAATTCTTCAACCAAATTAGCTGCATACGGCAAAGAAACGTCTGCACTGTTAACACGCACAATGGGTGCATCTAAATGATCGAACGCGTATCGCTGAATTTCATACGCTACTTCTGCCGAAACACCAAACATGGGCCACGATTCATCAACCACTACTAAGCGATTTGTTTTTTTAACAGAATCAACGATCGTTTGATGGTCAATTGGGCGAATAGAACGCATATCAATAACCTCTGCCGAAATACCTTCCTTTTCTAATTCCATAGCAGCATAACAGCATTCAATTACCATTTTATTGTACGATACAATCGTTACGTCTGTACCTTCGCGACGTACAATGGCTTTTCCAATCGGTACAATATATTCTTCGTTTTCAGGTACTTGACCGAAAGTAGGATAAGGCAACGGACGATAGTTTCCGTGTTTATCTTTTCCTAAATGCGTTACACCTTGTGTAGTGGCTGGAAAATTATACATTATTTCCGACTCCATGAAGCAAACTGGGTTTTCGTCGCGAATGGCAGACTTTAATAAACCTTTAGCATCATACGGATCAACGATGGAAACTACTTTTATGCCTGGTATATTTCCCATCCAATTTTCAAAAGATTGTGAATGTTGTTGCGCTAACTGACCCGCAGAACCTGACGGTCCGCGAAAAACTATTGGGCAACTAAATTGCCCTGCCGATTGCGACAAAGTTTTAGCCGCATTATTTACAATTTGGTCGAATGCCAAAACAGCGAAGTTCCAAGTCATAAATTCAATAATCGGTCGTAAACCATTCATAGCTGCACCAACGCCGATAGAAGCGAATCCTAATTCTGCAATCGGTGTATCTATCACGCGACGTGCACCAAACTCAGCGAGCAAGCCTTCGCTCACTTTATACGCGCCGTTATATTCGGCAACTTCTTCACCCATTAAAAAAACTTTATCGTCGCGACGCATTTCTTCAATCATCGCTTCCTTCAAGGCCTGACGTAATGTTATAACTTTCATATTTTTAAGGAATAAGTATTTAATTCGTTAGTCTTCTTTCGTTGGTTGTTGTTCAATTTCGAGTGAACGCAAACGAACAACTATCAACGAAAAACTAACAACTAAACGGGTTCTACAATATTATTTATCATGGGTAAATCGAGCCAAGGTTTTTCTTCGTTTTGTACGTAGTGAAAACCTAAAATATTTCCAGACGCATCTGCAATGCTTTTTGCGTAAGTTTTATAACTCGTGTATAAATGAAACGCGACTAATGGATCTAATTTTTGTAAAATCAGATTTAAATTGGCGAGATTATCGCTAATCATTTTTTGGCGCGTATCGGTGTCAGTGGGTAAAAATTTTACGAATTGCTCAAACTTAGTTTTAAAGTTAGCATCAATTTGTTTGTAAAACTCTTTCAAATCTTCTAAACCGGAATACGAACGAATGTGTGCTAACTTCGCTGCCCAATCCGATTCTGAAATTTGAATGTGTCCATCCGCGCCAGCAATTAAAACGGCAATGAGTGGTATGGCTTCTTCTATAGCTTGAATTTCACTTGCGGTCAGCGATTCAAAATGCGTCATTACTAAAACTTATTTACAGTTGTTGAAAAAAAGTATGATATTAAAAACGTAAAGTTAAATTTCAAACACCAAATGCGATAATCTAAATGCTAACTTTGTTTATAATTGGGCAAAATTAATTATAAATGTTAAAAAACGTTGAGAAAATTGGGGAAGACGCAAAAAATGATATTATCAGCGGTAATATGCATGGTACGCCGTTGATGAAACAATACGCCACATGGAAATCAAAATATCCAGATGCCATAATGCTTTTTCGCGTCGGTGATTTTTATGAAACTTTTGGGGCAGATGCTGTTCTCGCGTCTAAAGTGCTCGGAATAACTTTAACAGCGCGCAATAACGGTGGCAGTAATATAGAGTTGGCTGGTTTTCCATATCATTCTGTTGAAGTGTATTTGCCTAAGTTAGTACGCGCAGGTTATCGGGTGGCGGTGTGCGAACAACTCGAAAAACCGATTACCGGTAAAATGGTGCGTCGTGGTGTGACAGAAGTAATTACACCAGGTGTTACATCGAGTGATAATATTTTGGAACAAAACAAAAATAATTTTTTGTGCGCCATTCATACAGACGATACTAACTACGGCATTGCGCTGCTCGATATTTCAACGGGGGAATTTTTAGTGAGTGAAGGCGATTGGCAACGCATAGAAAAAACGGTAGAAGCCTACGAACCGACAGAAATTTTATTCAGTAAACCTAAACGCATTATTAAAGAACAGTTGACTGAAAAATTTTATACTTATCCGATTGACGATTGGGTTTTTCAGAGCGATTACACGAACGAAAAACTGCTCAATCATTTTAAAACAATTTCTCTCGGTGGATTTGGCATTGATGATATGAAACTCGGTCAGATTGCGGCAGGTGCAATTTTGCATTATCTGGAAGCAACTGAAAATAAAAATCTCAATCATGTTACAAAAATTACGCGCATTGCGCATGAACAATTTGTCTGGCTGGATAAATTTACGGTGCGCAATTTAGAATTGGTGGAATCGCCACACGATAAAGGAAAATCTTTACTCGATATTCTCGGTACTACCGTTTCTCCGCTCGGTGCGCGATTGATGCGCAAATGGTTGTTATTACCCCTTAAAACGCATTTGCAAATTGAGCAACGACTAAATGGTGTTCAGTTTTTATTTGAAAATGAAACTTTACTGCATGAGATACAAAAAAACTTACGCATTATTGGCGACTTAGAGCGCATTGCTGGAAAAATTCCGTTGAAAAAAATTAATCCGCGCGAAGTGCAGCAATTAGCGCGTGCGTTACGCGCCATAAAAAATATTAAAGAGGCGACTTTGACTTTTGTAAACGTCGCTATTGAGCGTTTGATTAAACCACTTGATGCGTGTTTAGAATTATGCACGCATATTGAGGCTACTATTTCTGATGCGCCTCCAGTTATTTTATTAAAAGGGGGCGTCATTCGCGACGGTGCGAACGCTGAGCTCGATGAATTGCGCTATTTAGTGCGTCATGCTAATGAAATTTTGAAAGAAATTGAAGCTAAAGAAATTGAAGCCAGTGGAATAACAGGTTTGAAAATAGGATTTAATAACGTGTTCGGTTATTATATTGAAGTCACGGCGCGCTTTAAAAACGCTGCAATTCCCGAAAATTGGCAACGCAAACAAACGCTCGCGAACGCTGAACGCTACATTACTCCCGAACTAAAAGTTATTGAAGAAAAAATTTTCAGTGCCGAAGATAAAATTCAAGATATTGAACTTCGACTTTTTGAAAATTTGCGTTTAGAGTTACTTGAATATATTCCCACTTTGCAAAGTAATTCTTCGCTCTTAGCATCACTCGATTGTATCGGTGCAATGGCGCAATTGGCTCGTAAAAACAATTATGTTCGACCAACATTTAATACCGAAAAACGGATTGATATAAAAAATGGTCGTCATCCTGTTATTGAAATGCGACTCGGTGCTGCACAAAAATACACACCAAACGATACGCTTTTAGACGCGAATTTGCAGCAAATTCAAATTATAACCGGGCCAAACATGGCAGGGAAATCGGCGTACTTACGACAAACCGGTATAATTTGTTTGATGGCGCAAATCGGTAGTTTTGTGCCAGCTGAAAGTGCGAATATTTGTATTCTTGAAAAAATATTTACGCGTGTAGGTGCTACCGATAATATTTCGAGTGGTGAATCAACTTTTATGGTTGAAATGAACGAGACGGCGAGTATTATGAATAATATTTCGGAAAACAATTTGATTTTGTTGGATGAAATCGGTCGCGGAACATCTACTTTCGACGGCATTAGTATTGCGTGGGCATTAGCTGAATTTTTACACGCACACATTCATAAGCCTCTCACGCTGTTTGCAACGCACTATCATGAACTTAACGAACTCACCGAAACATTAGAGCGCGTAAAAAATGTTCATGCTTCAACGCGCGAAGTGAACAATAAAATTATTTTCCTACATAAAATTGTTGAAGGTGGATCGGAACATTCGTTTGGTGTGCACGTGGCGCGCATGGCAGGAATGCCACAACACATAACGAAACGCGCAACGGAACTTTTACACCAATTTGAAAACCAAGCAGACGAACGTACCGAAAACAAGAAAACAAATGCTTCAAAGGTGAGTAAAGAAACCTTGAAGCAAATAGCTTACGAAAAATCTATGCAGCTCAGTTTCTTTTCCATTGACGATCCGCGCCTTCAACGCATTAAAGATGCGCTCGATGCCATGGATTTAAATTCTACTACACCCGTAGAATTAATGATGAAGGTATATGAATGGAAAAAAATGTTGGAATAACTTTAGCTTTTAGCCTTGAGCTGTAAGTTACCATTTGCGAAATGGGCTCATAGCTCAAAGCGCATAGCTAAAATATAAACCTTGTTGATAAAAAGTGCGATAAATCATCGCGCACAATTTCATTGAAAAGTGCTTTATCCGCATTTGTATTTTTTGTTGCTACAATGGAGCGGATAGAAAAACTGCGAATGGCATCGTGCACGGAAAGTGTGCCTTGCGCAGAATCTTTTCTGCCTGTAAACGGAAATACATCTGGTCCGCGTTGGCATTGCGCATTAATATTTACTCGCGCCACTTGGTTCACTAAAAAATCCATGATATGCGCTAACTCTCCGGCATCGCTTCCGAAAACAGAAACTTGCTGACCGTGATTCGATTGAATCAAATAATCTACGGGTTCATTAATATCTTCAAAAGAAGCAATCGGAATTACAGGACCGAATTGCTCTTCGTTATACAAAGTCATACCGGGTTTTACAGGATAAACTACCGTCGGAAAAACAAACGATAAAGCTTGCTCGCCACCGTGTTTATTCACAATGTGCGCACCTTTTGCAATAGCATCATCAATAAGTCCTTGCAAGTATTCAGGTTTTTCGGCTTCAGCAACGGGTGTGATTTGTACACCTTTTTCCCAAGGCATTCCTATTTTAAGTTGTTGAATAGCGGTGTCGAATTTTTTAATAAAAGTATCTGCTAAACTTTGATGCACTAAAATCATTTTAAGTGCCGTACAACGTTGACCGTTAAATGAAAGCGACCCGAGTATAATTTCTTTGACTGTGGCATCAACATCCGCATTTTTTAAAATAATTGCAGCATTTTTGGCATCTAAACCCAAAACAGAACGCAAACGATTTACTTTTGGGTGCGATTTCTGCAAACGGTCTGCCATTTTACTCGAACCAATTAAAGTTAAAACATCTACTTTGCCCGATTCCATTATGGGTGGAATGACTACACTACCGCGACCATATAAATAATTCACAACGCCTGCCGGAAAACAATCGCGATACGCTTCCTGAAAAATATCGTGGAGTAAAATTCCTTGACGCGGTGGTTTAAACAAAATTACATTCCCCATAATGAGCGCAGGAATGAAAATCGTAAACGTTTCGTTGAGTGGATAATTGAACGGACCCATACACAAAACAATACCGAGTGGCGAACGCCGAATTTGACCAATTACACCGCCTTCAATAATAAATCCGCTGCTTTTTCTATCAAGCACTTTTAAATCATCAATAGTAGCATAAATGTAATCAACGGTTCTGTCAAATTCTTTTTCAGAATCGGCGAGACTTTTACCTATTTCCCACATCAATAAATTAATGACGTGACTTCTGAACGTAATCATTTTTTTTACGAACGCTTCAACGCAAGCAATTCTATTTTCAATACTCATTGTAGGCCATTCACCTCGACCATTGTTATATGCTTTTTCAGCAGCATCGAGTGCTTCTATCGCTTCAGGTTTACCTATTAATGGATAACTACCGAGATACTGACGCACATACTCGCCTTTATCGTTAATAAAAATAGGTGATTCTACATCTTGCATAGCACCATTCCACTCGAGCATCTGTCCGCCAATTAAATATTTTTTTGTATGAATAGGCGTTGTAAACCGATGAGCTTCAGGTACCTCTTCTTGGGTTGGAAATTTTTTTTCTAACCACATTACATTCTCCATTGTTTTTAAGTTTTGCTTACGTAATAAAATATATTTCTTCGCTTTCTAAATTTTACTGAAATCTCAATTAAATTTTGTTATAACTTTTAAAATTACTTAGTCAATGCTAAAAACCACGCGTTGATACTCGAATCAGTACTAATCAACGTCGAATATTTTCACGAATTTTCTGAGAATATTAACATTCTGTGAAAAAAATCCGCTCTGAACTTGTGCAAATCTGCGTTTTATTGATTAATATCAAGCTTTAGCTAAACAGTTAAAATTTTTTGCTTTTTGCTTTTTGCTTTTTAAAACTAATCCTTGACTACGCCAATAATTGTCATAACAGTTTCTGATGGATAAGTGTTGGCAACAATCGTAATTTTTTTTACTTGTTTATCGGATGCGTTTTCTGTATTAAATTGAACGCCTAATTCTTCACTTGCATTAGGTTCAATCACTTTTTTTGACCAACTCGGAACCGTGCAACCACACGTCGTTCTCACATCTACAATATAGAGTGGTGCTTTACCGATATTTTTGAACTTAAAAGTATGTTTTATGAGATTTCCTTTTTTCGTCTCACCAAAATTATAAATCGTCTCTTCAATTTGAATGCGCGCAATGTTTATTGTATCTGCCGAATTTTGTGCTGAAATCGGCATTCTAATGATTTCAGAATTTTTGTGACTGGCATCAACATGAACTTCTTGTAAACCATTATTATTTTGAGTTGTATTATTTTTGCAAGCGCCGACAGTCAAAATAAATCCTAATAATATTAGGTTGAAGCTAAACGGAAAAATATATCTCATCAAAAATTTTTTAATCATTTTAATGTCTATTCCAACAATACTAAGTTTAATTTTAAAGGTAACTCACTAAAAGTTTGCGAAGTAACAAACTTTTAAAAGAAATTCAAACCCAAGGTACTTTAAAATGTAAGTTTTAACAGCGTAAAGTTAATCAACGCAACTTAGCATCATACAATTACGTGATTATGAATTATAAATAGACTGATTTTTTTTGAAAAATAGATTTCATTTAAATTTTAAAGAACGCGCAGCAGTATTGACATTTGTAAGTGGCATTGTGTTCAGGCTTACGAGTGTAGTTGTGGCATTTCTAACGGTGCCGATTCTGCTAAATTATTTTGGAGTAGTCGTGTATGGTGCGTTCAATACTTTAATCGTTTTATTTTTTTATCTCAATCAATCGGGTTTAGGTGTAACGTTTAGTCTTCAATCGGAATACCCTGTTCTTATAAAAAATGAGACAGCGATGCGCAGTAATTATACTGCTGCACTCTTTTTAAATATTTTAATCGGATTAATTATTTTTGGAATAGCCGTTGCTTTTAGTTTCTCTGATTTGTTTGCAGCAAAATTTTCAGGAGTAATCTATAATTCAGTACTATCAGTCAATTTAAAAACGTGGCGCGCAGCACTATTAATTATTGTTGCCATTATTGCCATCGAATTACCACTCGATATAGGCGTGCGTTTTCTTAACGCTTCGCACAAAAAATTTATTACGCATTTTACTTTAACCGTTACGTGCATTGTATCTTTTTTTCTGACGGTATATTTTGTTAAAACAGATTGGAACATTGCTTGGATTATTTTTGCGCAATTTGGTGTAAGCACTTTTGCGTTTTTTTTTATTTTTTACAGCGCATTGCAAATTCCAGCACATAAATTTCTTCGGAAAATTCAGCTGCGTGATTTTAAATTCAGCATTCTAAAAAAATTATTAAACATTGGTTTAAAATACAGCGGCATTCAATTACTCACTGTTCTCATGTTTTGGAGCGATAATTTATTTATTGCTAATGCTTATGGTTTCGAGTCGGTTACTAAATATGCTTTAGCTTCTAAAATAAGTACGCTATTAAGTATGCCTTCTGTTGTTTTCGTCGGTGCCACTTTTCCAATTTTTAATGAAACTGCTATTGAGCGCAACACAATGTCTTTGTTGAAACTCAGAAACAAAAGTTTATTACTTATTGCGCTTTACAGTTTAATAGTTTTACTTTTTGTTTATGGTGCGGTTAATTTTTTTACTCAAATATGGTTGCAAAAAACTGATTACTGGAATGCGCAATGGAAATTAATTATAGCGGTGCAATCTATTTTTTATTGTTTTTATATTTATTGCGTCGAAATGTTGGTATCAAGACCTTTTATCCATCGGGCAACGCGGTTATTTGTACCTATTATGCTCATCGCTTTTGCGTCTAAATTTTTTGGATTGTATTACGGAGGTATTCTCGGTTTAGTCGTTCTGCCTACGGCAATTCTGAGTGTAGTGTATATTATTCCTGCATTGAAAATGATGGGAGCGGAGCGTTGAACTTCTTAGCTAAAAAATTTGATTATAAATTAGTCGCGCTTAAAAATTTCATTTTTTTATTTTTTATTTTCCTCTTCCTTGCATTAAAACCAAAAGCGTGTAAAAAAGAATTTTTATATCTAAGGCGAGCGAGCGATTTTCGATATACAGAATATCGAAGCGCAAGCGATGAATCATTTCATCCACGTTACTGGCGTAACCATATTTTACTTGTCCCCATGAAGTAATTCCTGGTCTCACTTTGAGCAAATGTTTGTAGTGCGGCGAGCGCGCCATAATCTGATCAATAAAATATTGGCGTTCAGGTCTCGGACCTACAATACTCATTTCCCCTTTAATGACGTTCCAGAATTGTGGTAATTCATCCAATCGCCATTTACGCATTACACCACCCCAAGGCGTAATTCTGTCATCACCGATGCGACTGAGTTGTGGCCCGAAGATTTCAGAATCGGTGTGCATAGACCGGAATTTATAAATCAAAAAAGGTTTGCCGTTCACGCCAACACGTTCTTGTTTGTAAAAAATGGGTCCTTTAGAAGAAAGCAAAACGCGCAACGCGATAAAAGCATATAATGGAAAAAAAATAACGAGGCATAAAATGCTCATAAAAATATCGGCGAGTCGTTTCACGCCTTCTTGCCAAATCGGTAAAATTTCGCGCTTGATTTCAATCAATACCGCCCCATATAAATGATTCATCTTAACGGTTCCGAGCATGATGTCGTACATATCGGGAATAACTTTTATGAGGATATTATTTCCGAAATCGAACAAAACGTCTAAAATACTGATGAGTTTATTGTGTTCCGATGTTTCGATGGCAATTATAACTTCCTCTATATTGTGCTGAAGCATGACGTTTTCAATGTCCGTTAGCCGACCTAAACTTGGCAACTTTTGGTCGAGTACAGAAGTCGTTTTTCCGTTAGAATGTATAAAGCCTAAAAAATTATAGCCGAGTGCTTCTTTGCGGTTTGTAATTTCTTCAAAAAGTTCGAGTGCGCGCTGATCGCTGCCAATCATTAAAGTATTGTAGGTTATAATTTTATTTTTCAATCGTTGGCTCGCACGCGTGAGTAAAAACATACGCATAGAACCGATGATTAAAAAATGAATTAAAAAAAGCGTGAGCACCATATTACACGTCATCCAAAAAAAATAGTGCTGCGACTCGAATTGTATGCGCGACAAAACAAATATGAGCGTCGCAAAAAAACTAATGACAAACGTTTTAAGAATCATATCGAGGCGCGATATGCGGTAAATGTCTCGGTACTTATCGAAAGAGGCGAACAGAAAAATAAATAAAGCAATACCATAAAGCAAAGTAAGCGGTTGCAACAAAACAGAATTTTGAAAATCCGAACTTGCACTAACAACATTTTTTATATTAAACTCATACCAACCAAAAACTATTAACGAAACTAAAGTCGAAATAACATCCGATACAAAATAAACAGTTGTATCGAAGTATCTTTTCTGTCGCATCGTCATTTTATAGGATGTGTCGGAAGCAAACGATTTTTCGAGCGTCAACGATTTCACATAATCAGATGATTTCAACGAATTTAATAATTTCATCAACATTGATTCGGTTTAATTAGGTGTTAGCCTCGAACTATGTGCTTTTATAAGTCAGCCCAAAGTTCAACGCTAATACCTCAGTTAGTAATTAATTTGAGATTATCAATTAAAATAGTAGCTCTATCGAGTGAATCGGGTTTTACACTTTTTATCGCAATCTGATAATATGCTTTATTAAGTCCGTGTATTTCATCAATTACATTAATGTATGTTTTATTCCATTCTGTATTCGGATACAACGCTATTTTGTAAACGCTTGACACATCGGAATAAGCTGCATCGCTCGCTACTAAACCGACGTAAAGCAGCGCAGAAGTTTTATAATTTAGTTCAATAAAGGCGTTATTAACGTTTTGCGCAATGGGTACACGTACAGTTGTACATTTTTCTACCGTCGGATTCGTACCATCGAGAACAGCTTGCGCACTCTTTCCTTCAAAACCATTATTTATAGTAGTAAATGGCACATTGGTTACTGGATCGCGATTGACAGACAAAATGTTGGTACGTTCAAAATCTTCATTGATGCCAATTTGTGCGCTGTTGTTGTAAGTTATGGCAGGTTTTAAAGTGTAAGTTTTTTCGGAGGTTGCAGAAATTTTAGTTTTGTAACTTGTGTAGAAAGGATAAATAATTGGATTCGATTTTATACCATCGCCTCTAACGCCCGGGAAAATTTCCAGATCAATACTGCCAGTATCTAAAATTGGGAAAGTTGCTGGTAATGGAAAAACACCGTTCGAAACGCCATTTATAAAAACCCACGCATCCGTAATTTTTTGTGCATTTGAACCTTCGGTAGTTTTTGTACTCAATGAGAAATTATTGATTGCAACATAAGTTGGTATGCTATTTTGTTTCACACAACCTGCACCGTAAACACAAATTGCACAAAGTGCTGCGATTTTTAAATTCTGGAAGTAGGAGTTTTTGTTTAAAATCATAGAGGTTGTTGAATAATTATTTTATGTTTTTTATTTTTTTGAAATTGGTTTAGGTATTTACGAAATTTACTGAGCTGCAAGAACAGAAATTTTAATTTTTCATGAAAAAGAAGTATCGCCAATAGCTTCAATAATTCTGTGTGCTACTTTTAACGCTTCAAAAGCACTATCAATTGTTACACGCACAGGTTTATTTTCTAAAATACTTTGCGCCAACGTCTGAAGTTCCAAAGCAATGGCATTAACTGTTGGCACATTTGGCACATCTATTCGTACCCATTTTTTTATGCCGTTATTATCGAATGAAAGTAATGTATCGCGTTCTACTTCAGTTAATGCTTTGACTGTCTCTTCATCGAGAAGATGAATGACTTGTGCTGTTTTTTCAAAAAAATCGAGACTCATATAGGCATTACGTTGAAACACCCGCATTTTGCGCATCTGTTTAAAGCTAATGCGGCTTGCTGTTAAATTTGCGAAGCTGCCGTTTTCAAACGCTAATCGAACATTGCAAATATCGGGCGTATTGCTCACAACAGCAGCACCGTTAGCATGAATTTCTTTTATTGGCGATTTAACGATGTGCAAAACTAAATCTATATCATGAATCATTAAATCCAAAACAACCGATACATCCGTACCGCGCGGATTGAACGGTGCTAATCGGTGCGCTTCAATAAACAATGGGGCAAATTCTACATCAGCAACCGCTAAAAAGGCAGGATTGAAACGTTCAACGTGTCCTACTTGCGCCAATACGCCATGTTTTTTAACAAGAGCCACCAATTTTTCACCTTCTTCAATGGTGTGCGTGAGTGGTTTTTCAATAAAAATATGTTTATGGGCTAAAACAGCTTTTTGAGCTACTTCAAAATGATAAACAGTTGGTGTAACAATATCAACAACATCGCAAGCCGCAATGAGCGCATCAATCGAGTCGAATGCGTGCGTCTCAAATTGTTTGGCTGTTTCTGTTCGAGTAGAAGAATCCGTATCGTAAAAACCTAAGAGTTCATATTCGCTCAATGTTTGAATACATTTTAAATGAATTTTACCTAAATGCCCTGCACCAACAACGCCTATTTTTAATCGTGCTATCATATTTTATTTCATACATTATAGAGGCACAAACTATTACAAAAAAAGAACCCAACAAAATAATACAGCAAAAAAGATATAAACGTTTGTTTTTTTTGTAAAAAAATAATTGATTTCAAAAAAATAGGCTGCTCAAAAAAATTGAGCAGCCTATTAGAAATCTTGTAAATAAACACTAAGCTTTTGGTAGGAAATTTTCCAAAATACCAAAGTGTTCCGCTAACAGATAATAGAAAACAGCGCGATACTTAGAACGGTTTGAACTTCCCATTTTCACGCAAACGGCTTCAACAGCAGCATCTAATTTTTCGCCGTCCGTCATTCCTAATTTTTTGATTAAAAAATTGTTTTTAACGCGATCTTTTTCAGCTTTGTCAGAACAAGAAACTAAAGATGCATCCGCTAAATAAATAGAAGGTCCTAAAGACTTTGCGATGCCAGTCAAAGCAATTTCATTAAATTCTTTAATGCCTAATGTTTCGTGCATAGCTTTTTTATACGTCGCTACACAATCATCAAATTTACTCATAGAATTGAGTTTAAGAGTTAGAAAAGTTAAATAACGAACAAAGTAACATAGATTTCAGTAACGAAAAAACGATGTTAACAAAAAATGATTTTTTGACACAAAAAAATCATTTTTTTTCCAAATATTAACAAAAAATATTTTTTTTTGCTTTTAAGACGCACTGTTTCGATAAAAAATGGGAATATTTTTTACTGCTTTAAAAAAAAGCGTAATTTGCGTCGAACTATTTAATTATTGTGCCTTTCCATGTCGAATAATATCTTAGAAACACCCTCGAAAGAACTACGGACTGTCATATCTTTGGAGAACATCTACAAAGCTAAAGTCCGCCTGAATCAAGTTGCTATTCATACGCCGTTGCTTTATAATGCCAATTTAAGCGAGAAGTTTGAGTGTCAAATATTTTTGAAAAGAGAAGATTTGCAAATTGTACGATCCTATAAAATTCGTGGTGCTTACAACAAAATGGTGCAACTTACCAGCTCGGATCGTGCACGTGGTATTGTGTGTTCAAGCGCGGGCAACCACGCACAAGGCGTTGCTTTAGCGTGCGAAAAACTTGGCATTAACGGTACTATATTTATGCCGACAACCACACCGAAACAAAAAATATCGAAAGTAAAATCGTTTGGTAAAAACCGCGTAGAGGTTATTCTTTCGGGCGATGTTTATGACGCGAGTTACAGCGCAGCGATTGCGTATTGCGATACGCACGAAAAAATTTTTGTGCATCCTTTTAACGATGTAGATGTTATTGAAGGACAAGCAACAGTAGGTCTCGAAATTTTTGAAGACTCCACATCTCCGATCGATTATATTTTTGCACCCGTCGGCGGTGGCGGATTAAGTGCCGGAATTGGAAGTTGCTTGCAACATATTTCACCAAAAACAAAACTCATTGGCGTTGAGCCAACGGGCGCACCCGCTATGTTTAATAGTTTGAAAGCCGGAAAAGTTGTTCCCCTCGAAACAATGGATTCTTTTGTAGATGGCGTAGCAGTTAAAAAAGTCGGCGATATTTGTTTCAGTATTTGCAAGGATGTCCTCAGTGATATTATTTTAGTGCCAGAAGGAAAAGTATGCGGCACTATCTTAGAACTTTATAACGAAGAAGCATTAGTGGTTGAGCCTGCTGGTGCGATTGCAATTTCTGCCCTCGATTTTTATGCCGATAAAATTAAAGGTAAAACTGTCGTGTGTATCGTCAGTGGCGGTAATAACGATATTACGCGCACTGAAGAAATTAAAGAACGCAGTCTGCTATATGAAGGTTTGAAGCATTACTTTATTATTAAATTTCCGCAACGATCTGGTGCGCTCAAAGAATTTTTAAATAATATTTTAGGCGAAAACGACGACATCGCGCGGTTTGAATACATCAAAAAAAATAGTCGAGAAGCCGGACCTGCATTGGTTGGCATCGAATTAAAAGATCGCCGCGATTACGAACCACTTATACAAAGATTAACGGAGAGTAAATTTAATTTTCAAATTTTAAACGATAATCCGATGTTGTTTGAGATGTTGGTGTGAAGATCATTTGGTTTTAAACAAAATTAATTGATGCAGTCCTTATTTTTTTCCATTCTCTAACTCTCTAAGTAAAGCGATAACCGTATTTTTAAAATCGGAACAAATGGTTTGCGGTGGTTGCATTTGTGCAAACTTAACCATATCGGCAGAAGAAAGAATTTGTTTGAGCGTTTCTATTTGCGCAGGTGTAAATTTTTTTAGTTGCAATTGCATAACGGTTTCAGAGGTAGTGTTCTGAAAAGCAAAAATGTTTTCAGCATCGTAGAGTGCTTGTCGCACTTCTTTTGAAACTTTATTGAAAAAATTATCTACTTCGGTCATGATGCGTGGTATCGGAAGCGCGTCAATATTTTTTATGGCTTTCACATAAGGCGAAACGTATGGACCTCGATAATTTTTTTTATTTTCGCGACGCTGTTTATATTGCTTAAACAAATACCAGAATAAACCCATTATGGCAACCGTTACGATTGCCGGAAAAGCAAACTGTACCACATAATCCCAAAAATTTGTAGGTTCTTCTACAATGTCTTTTATCGGTAAAATTTGTTTCATTGTGTCAATACTGAGCGGATAGCGTGCATTGAAGTACATCGTATCGCGAATAATTTTAAAATCAGAGTCGTTATCTGTTTTAACTTTGGCTTGCGTAATGAGTTGCAATTTGCCGGTATCCCAGGGTGTAATATAAATTTTTTGTTTCCATGTTGTGCCATTATCTGTTAACCACGAAGTTGTCACAATATCAAACGCCGTATCGTACACGCATACTTCTTGCGATGAATCGAATCGTGTACCAACAGTTAAATCGAGAATAATTTCTGCTTCAAAGTGTTGCGTTATAAAAAGTGTAGTAGAATCAATTTTAGTCGATGTTTTTAAGGTGGCACCATCCGTGAGTGTTTGCGCCTGAGCGATAATTCCAAAGAATAAAAAAAAATAAGTAGTCAGAATTAGTTTTAAATTATATGAATGAGGGAAGAGTTTGCGTTGTGTATCAAGTTGCGTAATTATGACCCCACCCTTTAGCCTGCGGTGAAAAGCAAAATATGAAATTGGCTTTAGCCATGAATATTTTTTTAAGAATTTCATCTGCGGTTGCGGCGGTTATTAAAAAATTGTTGGAGCGTTTTAACGTAATCATCGGTTGTGTCTAAAAAAATAAGACTTGCACCCGCACTTTTAACGGCTTGATCTAAATAGTTCTGACGCTCGCCATAATACCGCGTAAAAGAATTTGTCACGGTTGAATCGTTTGTATTAATTTTAAAAGTTTTTCCAGTTTCAGCATCTGTTACATTTATTGTACCGATGAATGGCAATGCGCGATCTGTTTTATCGGAAACACTAATGCAAATGACGTCGTGTTTTGAAGCGCACTGTTGTAAAGATTTAGCATAGCCATCGGTTATAAAATCAGAAATAATAAAAACGACGCTCCTTTGTTTCAGTATTGAGTTTAAATACGTGATACTTTTTTCTAATTGTGTTTTAGTGTTGGCAGGCCTAAGACTTAAAAATGTTTGAATGAAGCGCAAAATATTATCGCGTCCTTTTTTTAATGGAATATATTTTTCGAGCGAAGAGCCATAAAAAATAGCACCCGTTTTGTCGTTATTTTGTGCTGCCGAAAAAGCAAGCGTCGCACAAATTTCTGTCATTAAATCAATTTTAAATTGGCGCTGCGTACCAAAAAAAGTTGAACCACTCACATCAATTAAAAACATGAGTGAGAGCTCGCGCTCTTCCTCAAATATTTTAACGTACGGATGACCTGTTCTTGCCGTAACGTTCCAATCTATATTCCGCACGTCATCGCCGTATGTATATGCGCGCACTGAATTAAAAGTCATACCCTTTCCTCTGAAAACAGAAGAGTAATCGCCACTAAACAATTGCGTTGAAAGGTTTTTTGTGCGCAGTTCTATCCGTCGAAGTTTTTTTAAAATTTCTGAACTTTCCAAATTTTGTAGTTAGTTGTTAGTTGATAGTTGTTCGTGCTGACAAGCAAAGAACAACTATCAACGATTACGGTACCATTACGCGATTTAAAATTTGTGCAATTATATCATCCGTCGAAACATTATCGGCTTCGGCTTCAAAAGTTAATCCGATGCGGTGTCGTAGAACTTCGGCACTCACTGAGCGAACATCTTCTGGAATGACATAGCCACGACCCTGCATAAAAGCCAATGCTTTAGCTGCTTTTGCTAAAGCGATACTCGCGCGCGGACTGGCACCGTAGCGAATATAATTTTCATTTTTTATGGAATTTCCTTTGAGTTGTTTACGCGTAGCGAAAACTAAATCTAAAATATACTGCTCAATTTTCGGGTCGAGATAAATACGTTGAATGAGTGCGCGCGCTTGCAAAATATCGGACGTATGCGCAACCGTTTCGATTTGCATATCTTCCGAAGAAAATTGACGACGAATAATTTGTCGCTCCTCATCCATATTCGGATACGTAATTTTTACTTTTAACATAAATCTATCGAGTTGCGCTTCCGGTAACGGATACGTGCCTTCTTGTTCGACTGGATTTTGTGTCGCTAAAACTAAAAAAGGTGATTCTAATTTATGTGTCGTGTCGCCAATAGTGACTTGCATTTCTTGCATAGCTTCTAACAAAGCGGATTGTACTTTAGCGGGCGCGCGGTTAATTTCATCGGCAAGAATAAAATTAGCGAAAATAGGTCCGCGTTTGACTTCAAAAACGCCACGCGGCGAATAAATTAAAGTGCCGGTAATGTCGGCGGGTAATAAATCGGGCGTGAATTGAATGCGATTGTAACTTCCGTGAACCGTTGCAGCCAACGTTTTTATAGCTAAAGTTTTTGCTAAACCCGGCATTCCTTCCAAAAGTATATGTCCTTCAGAAAGCAAACCTATTAAAAGTTTTTCAATAATATTTTCTTGACCAACGATAACTTTAGCGGTTTCAGTTTTTATGCGTTCAATGAAATGGCTTTGTGCAGTAATCTCAGTAGAAAGTGCTTGAATTTCGGGATATGTCATTAGCTTTTAAAAATTTGTGTAAAATTGCGCAAACTGCGTCAAAACTGAAACTGATTTTATTTTTTTATGAAAAAAATAACGGGCATTAAACTATTATTCTAATGGCTTGTCTAAACAAAGTTCAATGATTTAATAAATTTTTGAGCTCGAATTTAGTTTTTATTTATTTTTATGTTCTTCCAAAACAAGAATAAAAAACTAAATAAAATGTGTTGATTTTAATTTCAAAAGTAACGAACAACAAAAACTTATTTTTTGTTTCAAACTTTAATGCTATCTATTTAATAAATTTTCAATTTTATTCAAAAAAACTGATAATATTTTTTTTATTTCGAGCAACGTTTATTAAGTTTGCATTATCTTGATAGAAAATCAGAAAAAAGTGTATTTCAATATAATACCTTAAAGATGGGTTAAGTTTTTCATTTTTGTTTTAGATGAAGAGGAAAATTAATTTTTCCTCTTTTTTTTGCCTTAATTTTAGTTAACAACATTTAGGCTTCGGGTTAATCTTGCGTTAAAAATTGGTTTTAAATTTGCTTTGCGCGAAAACTTTTGTCAAATTTGCATTAAATAAGTTTACATTAAAAAATCAATTTTTATGAATCAAATTAAGTGTTTACTTTTCTCAATCTTAATTGTTGTTTTCAACGCGTTTGGTGCATCAGCGCAGAAATTTTTCTCAAAAGACGGCAAAGTTTCTTTCAATGCCACATCCGCTAATTCACCCGAAAAAATTGAAGGGATAACTAATAAAGGTGTTTTTGTTTTAGACGCAGCAACAGGTGCGGTTGAAATGGCAGTTTTGTTGAAAGGTTTTCATTTCGAGCGCGCGCTGATGGAAGAGCATTTTAATGAAAATTATGTTGAATCGCACAAATATCCAAAAGCGAATTTTCAAGGGACTGTTACGGATATTAAAATGGTTAATCTACAAAAAGATGGATCTTATCCCGTTCACATTGAAGGATCACTCACTTTGCACGGTGCAACAAATAAAATTAGTTCAACGGGTGTTTTAACAGTTGCGGGTGGAATAA
Source organism: Saprospiraceae bacterium (assembly GCA_043758385.1). Taxonomy (GTDB): domain Bacteria; phylum Bacteroidota; class Bacteroidia; order Chitinophagales; family Saprospiraceae; genus JAAFJT01. The sequence goes on along the minus strand of JAYVNP010000135.1, from coordinate 2,124 downwards.
TTTCTGCTGCAAAAACATCTATGGCAGTTAATTTAACCGATTATAAAATTGATATTCCGAGCGTTGTGCGCGACAAAGTAGCGCAACAAGCAAAAATTGAAGTTAATTTAAGTTTAGCTAAAATGAAATCGTTATAATTAACTGAAAAATTAATAAGTAAAAAGGTTAAGTGACTAAAGTTTAGTTTGTTTAGATTAAAAAACTAAATTTGAATATCTCCAATAAAAAAAGCGATTGATTCTTTAGAATCAATCGCTTTTTTTATTGGAGATACATTTTTGCATTATTGATAAGTTTTTAAGAATTATGCTATTCAGAAATTTCCAAATTTTACATACATTTTTTAAATAAATTACAGTTTTACTATTTATTTTTTAAAAATTTCACAATCAATATTTTTCATAGAAAAATTGTCAGAAAATTTTTAACGAAAAATTAATATTCGTGTTATTAAAGTTCTAATATTGTGCCGTGTTTAAAATTTTTTTAAACGCCTAATTCATTTTTTAAAACATTAATTCGCTAATTTGTATGAAATTAAAACTTGTACTATTTTGCATTTTGCTATCCAGCATTGGTTGGGCGCAAAATAAAATTTCAGGAAAAATTACAGACGAAACTAACGGTGAGCCGCTCATTGGAGCGAGCGTTGTTGCAAAAGGCACAACAGTAGGCACAGTTACGGATGTTGACGGTAACTTTTCTTTCGATGCACCTGCCAATATAACCGCACTAACAGTTTCTTATGTCGGTTATGCGCCGCAAGAAATTGCTGTTACACCCGGTCAAACGTCTTTCACAATTGCTATGACAGCAAGCAACACGCTCAATGACGTTGTAGTTGTAGGTTATGGCACACAGACTAAAACACGTATTGTTGGTGCTGTTTCTACTATTTCTGGTCGAGCTTTAGATCAAATTCCTTTTGGTTCATTAGACAATATGCTACAAGGACAAGCAACAGGAGTACAAGTAACTGGACAAAGTGGTCGTCCGGGTGCGCCGGCTTTTATACGCATTCGTGGCGTTGGTTCAATAACAGCTGGCAGAGACCCGCTGTATGTTGTTGATGGTGTTGCATTAAGTGCTGACTTTTACAGCTTAATTAACTCAAATGACGTTGAAAGTATTTCGATTTTAAAGGATGCGGCTGCAGCATCTATTTATGGTTCGAGAGCTGCAAATGGCGTCGTTTTAGTTACTACTAAAAAAGGTACTCATGGTAAAAAAGAACCTGAGATATCTTTAAGATATCAAAGAGGTGTTAAAACTAAAACAGCTCTGAATTACAATTTAATGAGTCAGCAAGAGAAATTGCAATATGAATCCGATTTAGGATTTGTAAATCAACCTATCACGGATTCGGTTGCAAAATACTTCCCTGGTCAGAAATTTACTGCTTTGACAGATGCGCAACGTCAAGGTGTATGGAATTCTTTATCTTACACAGATTGGGACAAAACTCTATTTCGGAATGCCAATTTTACGTCGTATGAAGTTGACTTAAATGGTGGTGATAAAACATTCAGCTATTATTTCTCGCTACAGAATTATGATGAGCAAGGCACAAGTATTGGTTCATCTTATAATAGAAAAGGTGGAAGAATTAACTTAGAATATAAGGCAACTGATTGGTTTAAAATGGGAACCATAAACTCTTTTTCTTTGCAAAGCAATACTTTAATAAGAGATAGAAACAACGTGCAAGGTACGGTTAGAGCATTATATACATACAATAGTTATGAGCCGGATAAACTATCTGATGGGTCTTACAACTTAACGCATCAAGGTTTTAGTGTTACAGAAGCTACAATGAACAATCCTGAAACGGATTATACGATTGGCGCTGTTAGTTCATTATATGCTGAATTAACGCCCGTTAAAAATCTTATTTTGCGCTCTTCAATTGGTTTAAACCTAAGAGATTATGCCAGAGAATTTTATATCCAACCTGGTTCTGTATTAGACCAATATGTAGGAGACCCAAATGCGCCTGGTATTAAAACAGATAATGGTGCGAGAGAGTATAATTATGTTTTTACTAATACAGCTCAATACACTTATGATATTAATAAAGAAAATCGCTTAGTGGGTTTGGCAGGTATCGAATTCACGGATGATTTT
>JAYVNP010000134.1:0-58250 GCA_043758385.1 Saprospiraceae bacterium | reverse complement strand
CATTAGCACCTATTTTTGCAGCAGTTTTTTTTAATTCTTTAATGCTTTGACTATATCCATTTGATGGATAGACAATTGCTATTTCCTCAAACTCTCTTTGAGGCATTTTAGAATAATATAACTCAATTTTTTCTGGATCGGTTGGTGCATAATTTTTATCGCTAATTAAAATTTTAGCTGTACAGCTCTGATAAAATATTATTGAATAAATGAATAGAAATGAAGAAATAGTTTTTTTCATTGTTAGAAATTTGTAATGAATTAATAAGCTCTTTAAAAGCAAAATTTCGAATATTATTTTATTTATCAAGATTCGTTAAAAATTTAAAAAGGGTTCATGCAAGCATTTGTATGCTTGCACGATATCCCAGTAAATTCATTTTACTAATAATGCGGTAGAATAATTCTTGTGCGCATTTCACCATCTGTAATAGTTTTATACAGCACTGGCATTTCACCATTTCTTGGCACATAAAATTTACACTTAATCGAAAAAGTCACGTCATAGTAATCTTCATAAAGTCCAAGAGATTTCACTACCGTCTTTACCTTGATATAACTTCCTGTTTGATCACCGTATGCTCCAGTTTCAGCAACTATCCCTATACCGTCAACTGTCACAGCACTACAATCCAAAACAAAACCTAAAGAATCGGTATGTTGTTGTGATCCAAATCTGGCTTTTGCATAAAATGGTTCAATTTTTTCATCTAAAAAAAGCCTTAATAAGCTATCAGCAGTCCTTTGTGTATTTGCAAAAGAAAAAGTCAATAACACTGCAAAATTAGTAGGCGGCTTTAAGATAGGTTGCCCCAAAAACCTTGTCGTTCTGCCAAAGTACAATAATTGAGAATTTGTAATGACATTTGTAGGCGAGTAAGTTATACTAGATCCCACGAAATCAGAACTACAAGTAGTATCATCTGCTGCAAAATTAAATGAAACCCCATCGTCAAAGCCTTTAAAATAGTAGTCTGTTTTTTTACTCGATTGAGGAAAATCAAAACTATTAATAAACGCCCAATTATTATCCCAATTAATTTCTTCTTGCGTTTTTTTTGCGCAAGTTAAAAAAACAATCGGGGAGAAAACGAAAATAAACAACTTCCAATACTTCCTCACAAGCTTTAATTTTTAAATTTTCAGAAAAAAACAAAGCAAGTTCAAAATTTTTTACACCTGCTTATTTTTTTCAAAACTTATTTGTGCGGCAATATTATTTGCACTCGCATTTCACCATCTTTAATTGTTTTATAATACAACGTTGGGTCGGTACTGTAATATAGTTTACATTGAAAACTAAAAGTAACATCATAATAATCAATATCAATCCCCGGATTTAGTTTCACATCTTTAATTTTTAAGTAACTCCCAGACTGGTCTCCACCCGCAGCAGAATTAACCGCAGTTCCCGAATCATAAAAATTACCGAAATAAAATGTAAAATCTAAAACAAAGCCTAATGAATCAGCAGCTGTAGATAGCGGATCAAAAGCATATTGATATTTGCTAAAATAAAGCTCCTTTTTTTCTGCAAAATAATTTCGCAAAATGCTATCAACTTTTACAAGTTGAGAAGAAGAAGGACTTAGTAACCTAAAGAGTGCTCCTGTTGGACTTTTTGCTGTATGATAATGATTGAACTCGAACGCTCTCGAATAAGCAATTGCGCCAGTAGTTGTTGGGGGCGATAGTTGATTTCCGTGAAAATCTACCACCGAAGCAACTGAACTCCTGTAGATGACACTGTCTTTACCATCTGTATAAGCAAATGGTACATTATCGACAGTGCCTTTAATGTAATAGTCCGTTAGAGGTTCAGTATCAGTAAAAATAAAACTGTTAATAAAAGCCCAGTTATTTTCTTTAGTTATTTCGGATGTACTTTTCTTTGTACAATTGCTCAAAACGAGCAGCATTAAGGATATTGTGAGCAAACTTACTGTAAAACGAAAAAACCTACTACTCATTTTTTTAAATTTAATTGTTCTGAAAAAAAACTAAAGAAAGATTTATTCACACTTTAAGCACTTTTTCTTATAAAATTTGATAAATCATTGGACATTTACTGGAATAGAAACTTTATTAGAAAGTTCACCACAAGAACTTCTTGTTTGGATATCTAAACTACCAGATCCGCTTCTAAACCAATTGACTTGAACCGCCCAACCTTGCTGCCCAGTTACCGATCCAATTATAACATTGCCAATTGAGCCATTAACATTCGCAACAATTGATGTACCTGGCTTATTAACATCTCCAAGAACGAAATATGTTTCAGTACTTCCAGCAGAAGGCACAGAATTCCCTTGAATAAACGATGGTGAGCCAGCATTGTGTATTAAATTATAGATATTACCTCTAATGAAAAAATTAGTCTGAGATTGACAGTGCGGTTGTACCCCTGAATTAAAATCTGAATTGCTGCTTTGAGTTATTTGGTAAGAATTACCATAAAAATCTAAAACTTGTGGATCAGCACCTGTAGTAACTGACCTGTACCCTGTTCCTTCATCTAAACCACCTGAAATATAAATGTTTTGGCTTAAAGAACAATTACCATCTAATTGTATAGAGTAATTTGTGGGTGCTTGACAAGTAACTGGAGGAGGATCACAACTACAAATTGGAGCAGCTAAAATAAGACCTATGGCAGCAGTTACTGCCCCAGCTGCTGCACCTATTTTACCTGCAAGTACCGCACCTACTCCAACACTCTGAAATCCAGCAATATACCCAACTACAGATCCTACTACAATGATTCCTGCAGCGCATAAAATTTGACTCAAACACCTATATTTAGCCTTGTTGTAACTATCTAAACCTTTTCTACTCTCATTTTCAAAATTGTATTTTAAATACATTTTAAGAAAACTATTGACGCAAATCAATTTAGACTTTTCCTCATTTTTTAGAGAGTTATTTTTAATAGTATTAGTTTGAAAATCATCGATAAACCTCATTGTGGAAACTGAATCTGAAATAACGTTCTCCAAAGATTTCATTTCCTCAGAAAGGCTTGCGTACTCATTATCTGATAAATATTTTTGACTATGAAGTTGTTTAATTTTTGGCTGAACATCAAATCCTTGAGTTTCCGCATTGAATTTTGCAAGCTTTTCATCAATTGAAGACTTTAAAATTTTAGGTAATTTAAAATATTCCTCTGGATTGACTGTCAATAAATTATATCTGATGTGATTGTAAAACATTGTTGAAGCAGCATCCGCTCTTTTCAGTTCGTCTTGTAAATCAACAGGTGCAGAAGAAGCGTTTGTGTTTGTACTAATAGGCACATTTTCTTTTGTGCAACTGTAAATAAAAACAAAAAGGGCGAGTGCGCCAAAAGCTAAGGAGATTTTAAAAATCTTTTTCATAATAAAAACGTTAGTTGAATTGATAAAGTGGTTAAAGGTCTCATTTTAACGTTTACGAGAGGATGAGACTGTGCATTGTTGAAGCAGTTCAAAAGTTCTGCAATGCTGAACCGCCGTTTCCTGCATGAGCTTTGCTTGTGCAGGATTTTTTATTTTTACTTTATGGGCTCATTTTCAAAAAATTAAAAAGTTAAAAAATGTTGTAAACACTTACGCAGGTTTACATTCTGCGCTTTCAGAAATATTTACTACTTCTGAGAAAATTTTTAAGTGGGGTACAGTGTTATTTTTGTTTTAAAAAACCTGCGGAGTCATCAATAACAACACCAAGTAACCATTTAATAATTTCTATTGGAGCCATAATAATTTAGTTTGAATTTTTTGAAATCTTGTTCTACTGATAATCCAAAATTAGTATGGCTGTATAGAAGCATCACGGACAGTTCTGCACGAAAAATCAGGAACAGCTTAGAGAGAATGGTTGTAAAAAATTGCAAGTCAGTGGGTTATAAAGTAATTGCTTTTCTTTAACAGAATAAAAATAAAAAAATCAATTAAATCGAATTGTTTTGTTATTATTGTATCAAAATACAATAAATGGAGGAGCTCATCAGAATAATACAGCGGTTTGATAAATATAAAATGCCGCAGATTGACATTTTAAACAATAAAGAGAGTAAAACCAACGCCACTAAACTTTACCGCGCTATTTTGGAAAATAAAATAGCGAACGATGATGATGCAGCAAAACTTATTTTTGGTGAAAAGGCAAGTAAATTAGATTCGAGGTACACAACATTAAAATCAGATTTTAAAAAGCGCGTATTCAACACCTTTTTGTTTGTAAATTTAGATGTAGAAAATTTAGATGATTATTACAAAGCTATTTACGAAGCAAATTACCGATGGATGGTAATAAAAAATTTATTAATTAGCAATTTAACCTACGACGCATTTGAATCTGCCATAGACTTGTTAAATTTTTCCATTAAATACGAATACACACAAATGGCAACTATAATTATACCGCACATAAAAACTATGTGCGCCAATAAAGGAGATAAACTCAAACATAACTATTACACAAAATTAAATAATGAAATAAGAGAACAATACGATGCCGAATGTAAAGCCAGAGATTACCAAGAGTTATTGCGTATTGAATATGTAAATTCAGTTGCCTTCAGACCTGAAAATGCAATTATTGCAAAAAATTATTTTGAAGAATTAAAGCCTCTTTTAGAAAAATATCAAACTAATATTTTTCATTTGTATGCTCGGGAAGTAGAAACCTATATTTATTCCGCTGTTAATAATTATGAAGGTCTGTTAGGTGTTGCGGAGCGCGCATTAGCATTTTTTTACAGTAAAAAACTCAAATTCAAAATTGGCATAACCATTTTTCTGCTCCAAAAAATGGTTGCATTAATGCACCTTCGTAAGTTTGAAGCCGCTACTGAAATAACCGAAGAATATTTGAAACTGCGTGAGCATGGCACATTTAATTGGTTCAAAGGAATGGAATCAAAGGTATTTCTGTTATTCAGAATGAAACGTTACGTTGAGGCACATAAAATTTACACTGAAATAATAAAACTCCCAGGCTTTAAAACTTTAGAGGGCTTAAACAAAGAAATCTGGCAATTATTTTTTTTACATTTTTATTTGATTGATAAAAATGTTGTCGGAATAAATTTACCTACTCATAAATTTTCTAACGATTTTAGCTTCAAAACATTTAAGAACGATACACCCACTTTAGAGCACGATAAACGCGGAATGAATCTCATTTTAAATGTTTTAGAGCTTTGTATTAATATGCTACAAAGTAAAGATTCTAAACTTATTGACAGAGAAGAAAGTATGAAAAAATATTTATTGCGCTATTCTGATAAGAATGATCAAAATTATAGAGTTGCCTTATTTGGTAAAATGGTTTTAATGCTATCAAAATTTTCTGAAGATAAAACGGAATTGAAAACAAATTTAGAGCCGCTTTTAAATGATTTCAGCAAAACGAGTAGTATAATATCCGAAACGTTATATCGCTCTGAAATTATCGAATTAGAAGACGTTTGGGATATACTCCTTGAAAGAATGGAGGTTGAAATGTAAATAAAACAAACGCTCCAAATCGCGCCAAAGAATATAATTGCTTTTAACTTTGCGAAAATTTTAGAAAAAAATGTCAGAGAAAAAAATAAAACGGTATTTAGTAACTTCGGCTTTGCCGTATGCGAACGGACCGTTGCACATTGGTCATTTAACGGGTGCCTATTTAAGTGCCGATGTTTTTGTGCGTTTTTTGCGCAGCTACGGCGAAGAAGTTTTATGGGTATGCGGTAGCGATGAACACGGCGCAGCTATAACGATTCGCGCCATGAAAGAAGGATTAACGCCACAGCAAATTATAAACAAGTACGACGCGCTTTTCAGATCGGATTTTTTGGGTATGGGTATTTCGTTCGATATTTTTCATCGCACCAGTGCGCCGATTCATTATAAAACGTCGCAGGATATTTTTCGCGTTCTGAACAGTAAAGGTGCATTCGATATTTTAGAAAGCGAACAATACTTTGATGAAGAAAAAAATACTTTTCTCGCCGATAGATACATTATAGGTGTTTGTCCCGTTTGTGGAAATCCAGATGCGTACGGTGATCAGTGCGAGCGCTGCGGCTCAACTTTAAGTCCGAACGATTTATTGCCGCCGATTCGTTCAACCCTCTCAGGCAATTTTCCGATTAAAAAAACGACTAAACACTGGTACTTAAAACTCGACACGTACAACGAACTTTTGAAACGTTGGATAAACACAGGCGATTTAGAAATGCCCGACGGCACACTAAAACATACACACGAGCCAGCCGATTGGAAAGCGCACGTACTCGGACAGTGTAATTCTTGGTTAGAAATGGGTTTGCAACCGCGCGCCATGACGCGCGATTTAGATTGGGGAATTCCAGTACCGGAAGAAATTGATGCTTCGGGTTTAAAAAAACTTTACGTTTGGCTCGATGCCCCGATTGGTTATATTTCGGCAACAAAACAGTGGGCAATTGATAATGGCGATGCCGATGCTTGGGAAAAATATTGGAAAGACGATAATACGGCGTTAATCCATTTCATTGGGAAAGACAATATCGTTTTTCACGCGCTCATTTTTCCAGCTATTCTGAACGCACACGGCGGTTTTATTCTGCCACAAAATGTACCCGCCAATCAGTTTATGAATTTGGAAGGTAGAAAAATGTCAACGTCCAAAAATTGGGCAATTTGGGTAAACGAATATTTGTCGCAATTTCCGGATCAAGTGGATGCGCTGCGGTATAATTTAATCAAAAATATGCCCGAACAACAAGATTCGGAATTTACCTGGAAACGTTTTCAAGAATCGAACAATAATGAATTGGTGGCAAATTTGGCTAATTTTTTCCAACGCGCTACGGTTTTAGTTCATAAACATTACGAAGGCAAAGTACCAGAATTTAAAACCGATGTACAATTTATTTCGCCCTTGCACGAAAGTTTATCGGTCACACAAACTGATTTTTTAAAACTATTATCCGAAGAAATAGAAAAAGTGGAAGTGGCTGTACAGCATTACGATTTTCGTGGTGGTCTGACGCAAGTGATGCAGATTGCCAGCTTGGGTAATCAGTTACTACAAATGAATGAACCTTGGAAACGTGTTGCTACGCATCCAGATCAAACGGCGGCGGTTTTAAATCTTGCTGTTCAATTATGCGGTGTGTTAAGCGTTATTGTTGAACCGTTCATACCGTTCACTTCAAAAAAAATGCGCGAACTTTTAAATCTCGCGTCCCTAAAACCTAACGGCGAATGGTTAGAAATGAAAAATCGTTTAAAAGAGGGTAAATCAATTATAGAAATTGGAACGCAACTCGCGCCACCGCAACATTTATTTTCGCGCATTACTGACGAGGTAATAGAAGCGCAAGTTGCTGCGTTGTATGCGAACGATTCGGAAGCTATCAGCAATCAGCCGTCAACAATCAGCAATCAGGCGACAGAGAAGCTGATACCTAAAAGCCCATTACTGACGGCTCATCACGAACCTTTAAAACCAGAAATATCCTACGACGATTTTGCCAAAATGGATATTCGTACTGCAACAATTTTAGCAGCCGAGCGCGTGCCGAAAGCCGATAAACTTATAAAACTTACCGTAGATTTAGGTTTTGAGGTGCGTACAATTGTTTCTGGTATTGCCGAACATTTCGAGGTTGACAAACTTGTTGGTCAGCGCGTTATCGTTTTAGCCAATTTAGCACCGCGAAAATTACGCGGCATCGAATCGGCAGGGATGATTTTACTGGCAGAGAACAGCGAACACGTACTTAAATTTGTTTTTACGGAAGAAACATTTCAGAATGGTGCGATTGTGAAATAGTTTTGGACTATATCTTGTAAATAATTTCCCCAATTTCGTTTACGTTTGAAGATTTAAAAACTACAATTACCTTTGCTCTGAAAAAAAAAGCACCAAAAATGATTCCACCTTTGGCTTCTTCAAAAAAAAACAAATCGAAAACTCGACAAATTTTAGGTACACTGAGCGCTTTGTTTTTTTTAGTCGCCAGCATTCAACTGTTTAGATTACCGCTGTGGTCGTATTGGAGTTTTTTGTGGCTAACAAGCGGTTGGCTTTTTATTATTGCGTTGCGATGGAATCAATTTAATACACGCTGGCTCGTACTTTCAACAGTTTCGGGTTGTTTACTTACGCTCGGTTTTCCAGTTGTCCCGATTCCCATAACGCTTTTTGTAGCTTGGGCATTTTTATTTCAGGTTGAACACGAAATTGCCAAGGCGCGAATAGCAGGCTACAAAAATAAATCTTCCCGTTTCTCACTCTATGCTTACAATACTTTCGTGATTTGGAATATAGGTGTAACGTGGTGGGTAGCAAATTCTGGGATTATTCCTGGGTTGATTGCCAATTTTTTAAACGCTTTTTTTATGATGTCCGTTGTTTGGGCGGTGCATCGAATTACCCGCAACGCTTTCTTTTATGCGCTACCGACGCTGAAATATATTTTGTTCGCCTGCGCTTTTATGAGTTTTGAATATTTGCACCTCAATTGGGATATTTCTTGGAGTTGGCTCAATATAGGCAACGCGTTTTCATCGGTGCCAAATTTAATTCAATGGTACGAATATACAGGCGTTTTCGGCGGTGCGTTGTGGGTGTGGATAGTAAATATTTTTGCATGGCGCGCTTTCCAAAAAAATAAAATTATTTTAAAAGACAAAATTATTTTTTCATCGCTCATTGTAATTCCTATTTTAATTTCTCTTGCAATTTTATTTTACAGGCAAACTGAATTTAAGAATGCACTGAGTGTTTTAAAAGAAGAAGAAAAAATAATTTCCGATACTTCAACAAACTCACTGCGTCATACACCGCTCAAAAAAATTTCCGTTGCTGTTGTTCAACCAAATTTTGAACCGCACTACGAAAAATTTAATATTCCTGAAGAGGTGCAACTGCAAAAATTTTTGCGCCTTTCGCAAAATATTATTGATTCAACGACTGATTATTTAGTATATCCTGAAACAGCTTTTATTTTTAGAAACGTTGAATCCGCCGAAACAAACTTGAACACGTTAGCATTGAAAGATTTTTCGCGCCAGTTTAAAAAACTCAATATTGTTTTAGGCATAGAAACTACGCGCACGTACTCAAGTCATACACCCATACGATACCCGCATAAACCTTTCAGTGTGCATGAAGTTATTAATAACGATGGTACTTACACGTATTGGGAAGAATACGATGCGGCAACGCAAATTAATAACGCTGCCATTCCGATGCCACTCTATAAAAAATCAAAATTTGTTCCTGGTCCGGAAGTAATGCCTTATCCGAAAGTTTTTGGGTTTTTAGTACCGCTTTTTGAAAAAATGGGTGGCTCAATTAATGGTTTAGGCGAACAACCTGAACGTTCGGTTTTTATAAGCGCGGATAAAAAAACCAAAGTTGCTCCCGTAATTTGTTACGAATCTATTTTCGGTGAATATTGTACGGGCTATGTGCGCAATGGAGCAGACGCACTTTTTGTTGTTACGAATGATGGTTGGTGGGATAAAACGCCGGGCTATCAGCAACACGCCGATTTTGCGCGCTTGCGCGCTATAGAATTGCGCCGACCTGTTGCTCAATCTGGCAATTCGGGGAGGAGTTGTTTTATAGATATTTTTGGAAACGAAACCCAAGCCACGACGTATGGTGCGGATGCTGCTATTAAACAAGATGTTTTTGCACCGAGTGTATTTACTTTCTACACACTACATGGCGATTTTATAGCGCGCGTTGCTGTTATTATAACTTTAGCAATTTTTGGTTTTGCTTTAGTAATTCAGTTTAAAACTAAAAATTAGGACAATACACACCGCGAACATCTTTTCCACAAATTTTGTAGAGTAAAGAAAACTCGAAACCGCCGTTTCCGTTAGAGGCTACGTTAAGGCTCGATATATTGATGTCGTAACTGAAACCAATACTAAAATCTTGATAATCGAAACGCGTTGACGCAATAATAGCATCGCCAATAATACTATTGTCAAATTTATTGGCAATGCGCGCCCACAAACCAAACTGAATCGCTTCTTGCGAACGTTTATCGTTTCCTAAATTAAAACGCAAACTTGTTCCGCCGTTCACTTCTAAATCCGGTCCTTGCAAGAAAGTTACTAAACCAGGAAGCATCGTTACGCGATCAGTCAATCTAAATTCACCGCCTACATGAATTGTGAATTTACTATTAATAGGTACTGCTTTGGCGGAAGATGAGAAAGAAACATTCGGACGATTGAGGTGATCGTAGGCACCGCCGATGTAATAATTATTATTTTCGTCTAAAACGTTAAACCACAACAAACCAGCCGATACATCAGTGTAAAAAAAATTGTCTTTATTAAAAGTGGTTTCGTTTGAAGGCAAATTCGGATTAAATACGCCACCGTCATTTTGAGAACCCCAACGCGCATCTGTAAAGTTTATACCTCTGTTAATTTCGCCAACGCGCGCACCAACCACCAAATAACTGGCTTGGTTTCTATAACCCGACATTTGTTTAGCGTACGAAAAGTTAGCACTTATATTATTAGTTTTGAAACCGAGTGATCCTGCTTGATCGCCATACACGTTAAATCCGTAGCCGAAATAATCGTAACGACCAACGGGGACTTTAGCATCGTAAGAAGCGTTTATGGTTTGAAAAGAGTTTTGGCGCAAAACAGATGCCCATTGATTGCGATAATTAATAATAAATCGCTGCTGACAGTTAGATACGCCTGTTAAAGCAGGATTTAGATTTAATGGCGCTGCATAAAATTGCGAAAAATGTATATCAACTTGCGCACTCAAACCGTTTGCAATGTGCAAAACGATAATTGCTGCGAATAATTTTTTGAATAAAATGTTTTTTTTGAGCATATATTTCGGAAACTAAAATTTCTCAGTAATCGGTTAAAAAGTGAGGGTATAGATACAGAACTAAAGGTTGAAGCAAAAATAATCTAATTTTTGTTTACACGGCACAGAAAAAAAACTTTAACGTTATTATCGCAATTTTTTAACGTTAATTGAACGCAGTCCCGTTTTATTTATTTCTTTAACGGATTAATTTAATCTGCTTCGGGTGCAAAGAGTTGTTTCGCACCAAATTCTTTTTGCAAATAAGTATCGTAATAATCCGATTTTTCAATGAGTTTTTGAAGTTGACGCGTATAGACCTCTTCATTTAAAAATTTATCGTAAACCAGATACGACAGTATGACATGACCCTTGTAAATACTGAACGTAAGATATTCATTTTTAAAATTTTCTTCCAATAAAAAAGTATAAACATTGCGCACCTTTTGTTCGGGCAGTGTACACAAGTGCGATTCGTTTATCAATAATCCTTTTTCTTCAAAATTTGAAATTTTTATTAAAGCAGAACCCTTCGGAATTTCCCACGCTTGTGTTCCACGCCGACATTTAGCGGGCGAATACCCGATTTGACTCAATACTTTTTCGACGATTAAATTTGTGCCTTCGGGTTTATAATAATCTGATTTGCGCAGTAACTGAATTTGTGCACCACATTCCGGGCAATACTTATTATTTAAGATAGAACTTTCAGTGACAACATACCGACACGATGTGCAGCGTTCGGCTATTTCGCCGTTGTGCGAACTGTATTTTTTTAAACTTTCGATTATCAATCCGGAAGGCAGTGCATAACCTAAAGTTTTTCCGTCCTTAATGGCAAAGGTATTTAAACCTATCACTTCACCTTGCGTATTAATGAGTGGTCCGCCACTATTACCTGAGTTTAGTGCCGCATCGTGTTGAATATAATTAAATCCCTGAATTTTGTATTCCGTACTTGAAACTATTCCTTGCGTGAAAGCATATTTACTCGAAAACGGATGACCAACAGCAATAACACTTTCACCATTTTGCAACGTCTCTGCGTTTAAAATCAAGGAAGGTACTTGCGGAATACTATTTTGAAGTTTTAGAAAAGAAATATCTAAGAGTGTGTCTCTATAAACGACGTCACACAATTGTCGCCCAAAATTACCTTCCACCGTCACTTCGCTCATATTGTTTATAACGTGGCTGTTAGAAACTATAAAATCGAAAGCAGAAATAAAAAATCCTGCGCCTGTACTGTGCGGCGTTGAAATTTCGACAACATCCCGTCGGATTGATTCTATAATTTTAGCGAGCATTTTTAGCGATCAATTTTATAGTAGTATGTATCAGCGAAATCTTCGTAAATACCTTCAAAAACTATTTTACTGCCAGCCGTTTGTAATGCGCTTTGCAGTTCTTCGCTCGAATTAACGGGCGTATTGTTGAGATGTGTAATGACAAAACCAACATCCATATTTGTACGACTTATTAAACTGCCGGCATCAATGCGAATAACTTTTACACCCGCAGTTTTAAGTTTTTGCATTTCGTAAGCCGTTAATGTGCGCGCGTTTGAAATACCGAAATTTTTTAAAAACGCATTGGCATTGGTGTTTTTATTTTCAGCAGGCAAAAGCGAAGTCGAATTATTTTTATTCTTGAGAACGATACGCGCAGTTTCTGTTTTATTATCTCTAAAATATTCTACATCGAGTACATCGCCTGGTTTTTGTTCGGCAACAAATTCCATAAGCTCAGCTTTATTTTTTATTTTTCTGCCTTGAACGGCTGTAATAATATCGTTGCGACGCAAACCAACTTCTTCCGCCGATGAGCGTGGACTAACAAAAGTTATTTGTACGCCATTCATAGAATTAAAACCCGCACGCTTAGCGTTTGCTGTTGTCAAATCTAAAACTTCAACACCTAAAAATCCGCGCTGCACTACGCCAAATCGAATAATATCGCGCACAATTTTCATTACTAAATTCACAGGAATCGCAAACGAATAGCCTTCGTATTTTCCCGACTTTGTCATTATGGCTGTATTAATACCTACCAACTCGCCGTTTGTATTTACCAATGCGCCACCCGAATTTCCTGGATTTACGACGGCATCCGATTGAATGAACGCTTCAATGGCATAACGATCGTCCTCTAAAATATTTATGCTGCGCGCTTTAGCCGAAACAATGCCTGCCGTCACCGTTGATTGTAAATTAAACGGATTACCCACCGCCAAAACCCATTCGCCGACGCGCAAACTATCAGAATTTCCAAATTTCGCAGGCATTAAGTCAGTTAATGGAATTTTCAGAACTGCAACATCGGTGTACATATCTTTACCGATGAGCGTAGCTTGAACTTCGCGTTTATCATTCAGCGTTACATAAATTTCGGAAGCATCCTGAATAACGTGATTGTTGGTAATAATATAACCATCGGGCGAAATAATAACACCCGAGCCATTTGACGAAGTAAGCGATACTTGATCGCCAAAAATATCGGCGGCTTCGCGTTTATTTATCGCTTTTACGTTTACAACGGCGGGTGTTGCTGCTGCTGCTGCTGCCGAAAAATTTGTCGGAGCTGATGCTACAAACGTGCGTTGTATTTTTCCGCTCAACATTAAATCATTATAAGCGGCTAAATGTGCGTTATTAGATTCTCGAAAACCTGAATCGGTTGACGTAAAAATTAATCGCATTACAAAAACCGTAATTACTGAAGTACAAATTGCAATGAGTGCAGTATAAAAGATATGCTTACGCGACATAGTATAAATTATGAATGGTCTGCTTCACTTGTTGTGTTCGAGCGATTAGTTGTGGTAAAAAAATAAAATATACTTTACACCACGCATTACAAACGCTAAGTTAAAAATTTAATTATTAAAAGAACCAATTTCATAAAAAAGTAGCATCTTTGTTGAAAAAATTTATGTGGAAAGAAACTCCTGAATTATTAGAGCGCACTTTTGTTTTTAAAGATTTTATGCAAGCTTTTGCCTTCATGACAGAAGTGGCATTCAATGCTGAAAAACAAAACCATCATCCCAATTGGTCGAATGTTTACAACAAAGTTACGTTTCAACTTAATACGCATGATGCCGGCAACAAAGTGACCGAAAAAGATAGAACATTAGCTAAAACAATTGACGACGTGTACGCGCAATACGTTCCCGCTTAAACATTTAATGGTTCAAAAATGGACTCTTACTGTTTTCGTTTTGATTTCACAAAACAAACAAAAAACTATTGAATGAATTTTTTACAACTTATTAGTACGCCAGAAAACATTCGGTTTTTAATTAAAATGTTGATACCTGCATTTATGGCAATTTTATTTATTCAATCAGGTTTGGATAAAGTTTTTGATTTCAAGGGTAATTTAGAATATTACAAGTCGCATTTTAGTAAAACCTTTTTAGCTCCCACTGTAACTTTACTAACGTATATACTCACTATTTTAGAAGTTATCGCAGGTTTTTTATGTGCTATTGGCACCGTGGCTTTATTTTTTGGAAATCCTGTTTGGGCGTTGTATGGATTGGTTTTTTGTGCCTTAGATTTTTTATGTTTGTTTCTGGGTCAGCGCGTCGCTAAAGATTATGCAGGCGCAGTAACCATTACCACATACTTTATTCTAAACATTACGGGGTTATTACTTTTAATTTAAATTAGCAGAACCTTTTGTGCGTCGAGTTATTCAATAAGAATACGACTTTAACGGGACTACGCTGATTGACATAGATTTTTCAAAATATTTTACATAAAATTGTATCAACCACTAAAAATTTATAAAATGCTCAAAAAAATCTTCAAAAAAATTCTTCCTCTTTGTGTAGTAGTACTTTCGGTTCTTTCATTAATCTACGGTTTCAAAAATGTTAGTCCAAAATCGACTACAATAGCAGTTAAAACAAAAATTGTTTCGCCGCCAATGGACACCGTAACCAAACTTTCGCAAATGCGTGGCGACACAGCCATTTTTAAAAAAGGAAATAGATACACGCGTGTTGTAATGATTACCGCTGATAATGAAGGCGAACTGGAGGGTAATATTGAAGCGCGAACGGGTGTGGCAGGTTCGTGTAGTCAAATTTTTGCAGGAAAAGCGCGCGCGGCGGCAAAACTTTCTTATGCAGCGGCACCCTATCAAACGTATTCAAACACAACGGGTTTGCGCGCTACGTTTAAATCTGATTCGATTATGCAACACAGCGGATTAACTTCGAGTTCTCCGCGCATTGCTGCCGAGCGCAGAAACGTCCTAATTACGAAAGCCTATTTATACGGCATTTCGCGCGAAGGCGACGATGATTTTCATTGCATCGTGGGCGATGTGAACGGTACAAAACTTGTGAATTGCGAAATCTCGGGTTTACCACCCACAACTTCACCGAGCTACGCTGCTATTAAAACGGTGCGCGATTACGTTGTAAAATATTTTGGTTCTGATTTTTGCGTCAAATCGGGTTATACTTTGTTTCAACCGGCATTGCCCATTACAATTAAAGGTTCGCTTTTTTACGATATTGATCATAAACCCGGCACCGTCGGTCCCGCAGGCTTTCATCCACCAACTTCTTGGGAAATTCATCCGATAAATGATATACATTTTTAGTTGATCGTTAATAGTTGTTCGTTATTCGTCTTAAAGGGTTAAAAAATGAACACCTACTATTTGTGAACAACGAACAACGAACAACTATTTTGCTTTCAAAATTACCTTTGCGGCATCTGCTTGTTCCATTTTTTTATAAAAATCGCGAAACTCATTAAATTTTTCGGCAGGTTGCGAAACGGGTTTGATGACAAGTTTGCGTTTAAAAATAATAGATTTTTCTGTTTTCTCAATGCTCGAAACATAACTGCCATAAATAGAGTGCATTTC
Organism: Saprospiraceae bacterium; assembly: GCA_043758385.1. Lineage (GTDB taxonomy): Bacteria > Bacteroidota > Bacteroidia > Chitinophagales > Saprospiraceae > JAAFJT01. Next base: position 42,545 of record JAYVNP010000134.1, on the reverse strand, counting down.
GGTTTTTTCGTTGGGTAAGGCTTCAATCGTAAATCCGTCAGGAATATTTAAAGTTGTTTCTACATTTTGCGTATAACCCGAGCCGCCTGCTTCAATCGGAAAATTGCGTTTTTCGGTTGGTGGAGGCGTATCGTCAAAAGCATTATCGGCATTGATGGGAATAATTAAACGCGAACCGGCTTTTGAGCCAAATTTTTCAAAACTGAAAGTATAATCCACTTTAACTTCAGGTTTATTGGGATCAGCAGACATTTCTAACTTTTCAATTTTAAATGTAGGTAGTTTCTTGGTTTGTTGAAAACGTTTTTGAATTTCTTCTTTAGATAAATTTTTTACCCAACCGCGAAAATGATCTTGCAGAGATCCTTGTAATATCGAGTTATTATTGAGCGTAGCAGAACCATCTATTGCCAATTGAATAGTTGATTTTGTTATTTCAATATTTGTAGTCGTATCGAGAGCAGGTGTACGCACAATTTTTCCTGTAGAATCGTTAAAAACCAAAGCACCTCTGTTTTGTGTAAAAGTACTCAAATATCCGGTTGGTAAATCATCGGAAGTACACTCAAGCCACATTTTTTCAGACGGAATATACAATATGACGTGATTGAAATGATCGTAACAAAAATTAGGGTCGGGATCGAAATAATCATCTTCACCACCATAAACAACGGATGCTTGTGCTTCAATATCCACCACCTTAAGCATAGACTTCATAAAATTTGACAGCGCTTTACAATCGCCGTACTTATTTTTTTCCACATACGCCGCATCGAAAGTTTGAAAACCGCCGATACCTAATTGAACACTCACGTAACGCATATTGCGTTGTAAATAATGATAAAGCGTATCAATTTTTTCGCGATTGGTTTTGCAGTTCTCTACCATTGATTTTACGCGCAACGCCATAGCAGGCGATAATTTATCTCTATCGCGATTTAACGACGCTTCAAATTTTGCGAATCCTTCCCAACTACTCATGTCGCCTGTAACATCGTAGAAATTAAAATTATTAGTAGTGGCTTCAACACGCGGTAAAATTTTATAAGCATTAGGTAAATTTGATTCGTAGGTAACGGCTTTTAAATTATCCATTTGCCATAAGTACGTATGTTTATTTTCATTTTGTCTTGTTAATGGTTGCAAAGTGGCATTGGCAACCCGATGATTTACTTTAGTGGTGGCAGGAACAGAAATAAAATATTCAGAATGCTGCACAGACGCACCGAAGCTTTGAAAACTCCAACTCGGAAACTGAAAAAACCCTTTTTCTTGCACTTCGTATTCAATTTCAAAAGTGTAAGGTAAAACGCCATAGTCATTATCAACCGTTTTAACGCGCGCATCCGTACAAAGCGAAATGCCGTCGTAGGCTGCATGGTCGCGAATTTCATCTTTTTCAACTTTACGGATTAATTTGCCGGAGGCATCATAATAGCGCGCACGCATAGTTTTTATTTTCGAGTTTTTATTATATCCTCTAGAAAACTGAACATACGGATTTTTTTCTTTTAAAATTGTCACGACCATTTTGTATTTATACGTAGCGTCGTCGGGCGCATTCACTTCAAACGCGCCAATATCTTCGCGCACAACCGCCGAAGCATTTTTTTTAAGCGAATCGGGAATTAAGTCAACAGCATACTGTGGTCTATCTTGCGCTCTAACTTTTATTGCTATAAAAAAAAGAACAAAAATTTGTACGGATACTAAATACTTCATGGGTTTTTGATTTTTAAATACTAAATCGCACAAACTGTGAGATTGGAAATGTTAGCCTTCCCTCGCGAGCGTGGCTAATAAATTAAATCTTACAGCTTATTTTTTCTTCAAAACTATTTGCTCAGTTGATTTTGAGGCAATTTGGTTGAAAAACTCTTTTACTATTGAATATTCTTGTGCTGAAAAAAAGAGTTGCGTAATTGTTATTTTCACAACCAACTGAATAGTTTTATCCTTCACAGAACTTACATACGTGAACGAGCCACCATTATTGGGAAGAATAATTTTAGCAGATTTAGGCATTTCATCAACTTGATATTCCATCGGAATTTCTAAATTTGAGATATATTGCTCTTTTATAGGGTAAGAAAATTCTACCGGGTATTCGCGGTTTGGCAATTTAAACGGATTTTCATCGAAAGCTGTTTTTAGAGTAGGTTTTACATAAATGAGATCATTGGCAACAGTTGCAGCATTCTGAATGGAACAGTAGGTATTGCGTTTAAAAGATTCTGATAAATTATCTGTATTTTGAGAAATAATACTATCAATATTTATTTCTGGATAAGCCAAAGCCATTTCTTTTTTAATTTTTTCGTGTTTGTCTTCCTCTTTGTTGCGCTCTATGACAGCAGCATAACCTTTGTAGCTTGCACTGATGCTACCTTTCAGAGCACCTACCGAATCAAGTTTGAAATTTGTTAAAACGGATGTGGTGCTAATTGGTGCTACAATTGAAATCCAACGAGGATTTTCTTTATCTAAAATCCAACCTTGTTCGTTCAACGTTTCAATGCGCGGTATTCCTAACGGACGAAGTGTTGAACCAACATCGGCAATGATTGATTTTTCGCCCCTATCAATGTAGCACGCTAAATGGTTGAATTGATCAGCAAGGGAATAAACAGTAATTGGCTTTCCGTTTGATCGGGTGCTGACAAGCATCGGAAAAGATTTTATACCTAGTTCTTTTAAGCAAGCAATCATCATCAGATTGAGCTCACCACTATTTGCTTTCTTTTTTTTAAACGATTCATCAAGGCTTTCCGGGCTGAATATTCCATAATCGTCTTCTATCCAATTAACGTTTTGATTTAGAAAATTATAAATAATTTGTATTTTCTCATCATCCGATTTTGCTTCACTCACTAAAGGTTTTACAGCTTTCCAAACATCGCCGTAATTAGATCTATTTAAATATTGTTCGCCTAAATTTTTATCTTCAATAAATACTTTCGCCACTTTATTCCACGTTGACATAATATCCTCGCTTGATCCACTCGGATAATTTATTCTTTTTAAATAAAACTCAACTTGACTCAGATAATCTTCCATCGTAGAAATATATGGTTCAGATTTGAGTGCAGGAATAGAGTCGGCATAGAGTTTTACTCTTTGCGTGCTGCTTCCGTATAAATAATTATAACCAAAAGTAGATTTTTTTATTTTTTGGTAACCTTTTATAGATGAAACATACTCTAAATAATCTGATAGATTTAACCATAATTCGGAATGCCGCACTGGTATATTATCCTGAAACAACCAATCGGGTAGTTTGGCAAGGGTTTTATATGTTTTTTCAAACTCATACTCAACGATGCAACCTTCGGTTAAATTTGGGAAAGTAAATTTTTTACTTTTTCTTTCTGATGAAGTTTTTTCTTCAATAAAATCTTTTTTTGTTAATTCTACGCGTTTGCCATCAGGTTGAATAACGGCTGCTTTTATAAAATTCAGATCTATACTACCAGAGCGCGTACTCGAGGTCATTTCAAATTTTCCAAATTGACTAAATGCAGATTTCTTAAAAAATTTAATGCGTCTGAAAGTTCGTCGAATAACATCAGGACGAGAGCCTGTGAAATCGAAAGACGTTTCACCTTTCGCTGTTAAAATTACCGCTTCTGCCGAAGAATCGAGCGGATATATTTTCATATCTAAATCGGATTGAGGAATTTTACCGTAATCGAAGTTTACATCTTTTTCTTCTTTATCCTTACCTATTTTTTGCGCTAAAATTTGAGAATAAACTAAAAAGAAAAAGCAGAAAAATACTGAAATTAATTTTTGCATCATTTTTCCGTTTTTACATTTAAATCGTCTGAACATTATTTTACAAATATTAAGCCACCTCTTTAATCCTGTAAAATAAGAAATAATTTAAAACCGAGTAAGCAATTATCTTTGCCTTGAAATTAAAAATTTGAAAATCATGCGTCCGCTTTTCTTCTCGATCATACTCTTCTTTTTTTCTGGACAGAATGTACGAAGCCAAATAAGCCAAAATTTAGGATTAGAAAACAGGAAACATACATCGGCTGTTCGGTTAACGGAAAGCATAACGATTGATGGCGCGCTGAACGAAACGGTTTGGCAAAGTGCACCTATTGCAACCGATTTCATTCAAACTGAACTTACCCCAGGAAAAAACTCGAACTATAAAACGGAAGTACGCGTGCTGTACGACGATAAATTTATTTATTTTGGCGCAATAATGATTGACCCTAAACCTGATTCTATTTTCAAAGAATTAATTATTCGCGATCAAATCAGCAATGCCAACACCGATTGGTTTGGTGTTTTAATTGACACCTATCGCGACGGAAATAACGGAACAGCTTTTATTATTACACCCGCCAGCGTACAAGCCGATGCGCGACAATACGCTGGCGGAAATGATTTAGGCTACACAGAAGATTATGCTTGGAATGCGGTTTGGGAAGCTAAATCGGTAATTACAAAAAATGGTTGGAGTACAGAAATGAAAATTTCATACTCGGCTTTACGGTTTCCGAAAAATGATGAGCAAAAATGGCGCATTAATTTTGCGCGACAAGTGCGACGCACGCGCGAAAAAAGTTTTTGGAATTACGTCAATCCGCTCATTGCCGGTATCGTTCCGCAAAGTGGCGAAATTGATGGATTAAAAAATATTGTGTCTCCCATTCGGTTGCAGGCTTTTCCGTTTGGTGCGGTGTATTCTGAAAATACGCGCACAAAAAATTCAGATGGAACGATTAGCAGTGCTTGGCAAAATACAATCACCGGTGGATTGGATATTAAATACGGCATAAATAACGCTTACACTTTAGATTTAACGCTGATTCCAGATTTTGGTCAAGTACAATCCGATCCACGCATCGTTAATCTTACGCCGTTTGAAGTGCGCTTCGATGAAAACAGACAATTTTTTACGGAAGGTGTCGAGCTTTTTAATCGAGGTACTTATTTTTATTCGCGTCGCATTGGTGCCGTTTCCGATTATTTTGTCAACAATTTATACAACAATCTCAAATCAAATGAAACTGTGACGAATTTACCTTCGCAAGCGCAACTTTATAATGCCACAAAAATTTCTGGTCGCGATGCGTCAGGTTTAGGAATAGGATTTTTGAATGCCATTGCAGCACCTACTTATGCCACTGTTACAGACGAAAAAGGAACAGAACATAAACAACAAGTCACGCCGCTTACAAATTTTAACGTCATTTCTTTCGATAAAAACCTACCCAATAACTCGTATATTACAATCATGAACACCAATGTTTGGCGCAGCGGTGATGCGTATGATGCTAATTTAACCGCCGTTTACACTGAACTGAAAAATAAAAAAAATACGTACAGCACCGTTTTGTCTTCTTCTTTTTCGAAGCAGCAGTTTACAACCGAAAATAAAAATGGATTCGCCCTTGATGTTCAGGCGGGAAAAATAAGTGGAAATTATCAGTGGTGGATGTTTAATTCGTTGCGCTCGAACTTATATAATCCGAACGATTTTGGTTTTGAAACACAACTTAATTCCGTACAACTCGGACTTTGGAATGCTTATTACCAAAATACACCGCGCGGTAATTTTACACGATGGAACGTTACAGCAGATATTTTTTTAAACCGATTATACTTACCGAACGTCCGCGTCAGTGAGGGTTTTGAATCTAATGCGTTCTTCTTAACAAAAAATATCTTTGCTTTTGGTGGCAATTTAAAAATTTCACCGAATGGTTCACACGATTATTACGAACCGCGCACGTCCGATTATTCAAAATATTTAAACGTACCCGCCAATATTTTAGTCGGCGGATTTATTTCTACCGATTACACAAAACCAATAGCGCTTGATGTAAAAGCCAGCCTTCAACCGTATTCTGAAAATAATCGGTTAGCGAGTTCGCTATTCGTTGGTCCGCGTTTTCGGTTTAACGAAAAAGTATCTTTAGTTATAGGCAGCGAAGCCGATAAGTTCGACAATTTTATAAATTACGTGAGTGCCGATGCTAATTCGGTAGGTTACGCTAAGCTCTCAACAAGCGATATACTTCTTGGTAAACGCCAACAACTTACAGTTATTAATTCAGCTACACTGAAATGGTCGTTTAATTATGTCATGGGAATTTCGTTTAAATTGCGCCATTACTGGACGCGCTTCAACTACGATAGTTTTTACTTACTTGGCACGGATGGCAATTTATTAAACACCGAATATAGGGGTTATAATTCCAAAAATGAATCGTTGTACAATACTAATTTTAATATTTTCAACATTGATGCCGCATTTACTTGGCGTTTTGCACCCGGTAGCGACCTGATTGTAAATTGGAAAAATAATATTTACAACGGCGACAATAATGTTGCACTCAATTATTTCGATAATGTCGGTAATCTATTTAGCAATCCTCAGAATAACAGTTTTTCTTTTAAAGTTATTTACTTTTTAGATTATTTGCAGTTTCAAAAAAAGAAGACTTAAAACTACTTCAATCCATATACCCCAACTTGATTTGAAAACGTAGGTAAATACACTTTACCGTTCGCAATAGTAGGTGAAGCAAATTTAGCATAATTACCCGATCTATCGGCAGCAGTTTGTGCGTTATTGTTCCAAAGTTCTTTAGTGATGTCGTTCGCATCGAATGCACGCAAAATACCTGGCCTAACGGTGTGTTCTGCATCGCCACTGGCGGCATACGATGCCCAAACAATTCCTGTTCCATTTAAAGAACCATTTGATGAAACCGAAATGACAGCACCGTTTTGACCGACTGGACCAGAAGTTGTACCAAAAACTTGTTTGTTGGCATCAATTAAATTAGCAGAACGATTGAAAGGCAAAGCGCGCAGTTTATCGTTTTCAGCCCAGATGTAAACAAATTCAGTAGTTGCACCTTTGAAATAAGCGGGCTGACAGTGCATATTCGCATCTGTAATTGTGAAAATAGTTTGAGCAATATTGTTTTTTGTTGATGACACACCGCCCATGTTATCTTTATTAACAATGTACAAATTGCCATCCTTACAACCTGTAAAAAAGAGATTGGTATTCGGAATTAAAAACGCACCCAATGTTCCGTAATCTAAATCATACTTTTCGAGTTCTTGGTAATTAAACGGTGTAAAAAATGAACTCACCGTTAATGTTGAACCGGAAGGCGTAAGTTTCATCGCACTTTCACCACGATTCAAAACATTCGTCGGATCGGAGCCAACGCCAACTGTTCCGTTTCCAATGACGAAATATAAATTTCCAGAAGCATCGGCAGCAATACCGCCGCCACTTTGCCAAATTCCTCCTGCTCCACCATACGGTGTATCGTTATAAACAATTTTTTGCGCTAAGGAAGAAGCATCATATCCTAAAATCCAACCATGATACGGACCCCAATCGCAATGTGAGGAAAAAGTAACATAAACCGTTCCATTGACTAAAGTTAGTGCAGAACGTTGGTTCGCCGTTTGCGCATTAAACGCAATTATACCGTTCGAACTACCATCGCCGTTACCTTTATAGCTTGCAGTAATTTTTACGGGACTACCAGAATTTTCGTTTCCTGTAGCAATATTTACAGTATGAAGGTACTCGTAAAAGTTCTTTCCGTCGGTGCTGCGCGCTACGAAGTACATCGTTTGCGAAACAGAATCAATTACAGGTGTACCGACAATACCAATGCTTCCACTAAAATCTTGATAGCCACCGCCGCAAGCACCTGTCATATCTGTATTTTTCGGCGCACGCAAACCAGTAACGGAATAATTTTTTTGCCAATACGGTGTACCATCATCGGCATCGAAAGCATAAACCGAATTACTGACAGTGGCAATTAAAACTACATTGTGCGTTCCGTTGGCAATAGCAACATTTCCAACAACTAAAGGTTGGGAATACACTTGGTCATCTACGCTGAGCGGAAAAAGTTTGCCAAATGTTTTAGCATTCACGTTGCTCGTTGTCAGCTTTGTTTCGTTGTTGTTCCAACCGCTGCGCGTATTGTTGTTGTGCTGCGTTAAAACCGAAATATGTTGGTCGTTCGATGTTGTAGTTGTGGTTGTTGTTCCACTTGTTGTACTCGTTTTTCCACAACTGAAAAAGATTAGAAGCAATAATAAGAAGGCTAAATTTTTAAATTGGAACATGGTTAGAAAGTATTTAGAATAGAATGGAAAAGACAAAATTACTCTCAAAACGTAATTTTAGTCAGCGTTAATGTAAAATTTCCTAAGAAAATACAAATAATAATCTCACTAATAGCTATGCCAGTAGCGTTTAAATCGTACAGAAGTAAGCTTTATAAAATTTGGTAAGCCAAACCAAAACGCAATACGCGCGAATACGCTTGTCGCGTTGCGTTCGGATAGTTGATTAAGTAATTGGAAATTCCTTGAGCAAAACTCACATTGAGGGAATATTTTTTGTAGTTTACGTCAATTTTTATGCGCGGTCGGAAATCGAATCGAGTAAAATAATTTTTGGAAGAAACTGATGTTTCGATTAAATTATTTACTGGAAATTCAAAAACACCGACTGAAGAATTTATAAAATAACCAATATCGGCACCAAAAATTAAATCGGCTGAAATTGGTTTTTCTGTAAAACGTTTACCAACAAACGGCGAAAAATTTATAAAATTGGAATTCAAATTAAAGACAAATTCATTCGGTGCTAAAGTAATTTTTGTTAATTCATCGGCTGTATAAAATAAACGCGGATTTTGCTGCACTTTGTTTCTCAGAATATCTAAACCTGCCTCAAAACCAAAAATTAGATTATTTTTACTGATGCGCTTCCAAGAACTTGATATGCCAAAACCCAAATTGCTACCAAATTGAAACGTGCTAAAAGTTCCTAAATTACTCGTAGAGAAAAAAAGCGTCGGTGGTTTCGTCGAATTTGGTCGTCTAAAATTATAAGTATTACCACTCAAACCTATATTAAATTCTGTTTTCTGCGCACAACTGATTTTGACGCATAAAACTAAAAAAAAGAGTGCCAATACATTTTTCATACGCAATATTGAAACATCATAAATGTAGAAGCAAATTTAGTAATAAATTTAACTGCAATCCAAATAATTTTAATTTTGAAAAATTTTTAACTTTACTTTTAGGTGCTTTCTTATAAAAAAATTGTGCACTTAAAATTAGTGATTCTTTTTAAATTATTTCAAAACTAAAAACTCACTTTTTCTCTAAAGTTGGGTACGTTATTCCTAACTGCTCTAAATACGTTTTGTATTTTTTAGGATCGTAATAAAACTTTTTCATTTCAGCGCGGTAAGGTTCCATTTTTTCTTTATTTAAGTATGTTGGTGCGGGCTCTTTATCGGTTATAAAAGGTATGTAGTGCGTATCTTTGGTCTGTACGTTTACAAAATAATCTTTCGCGTCAGCAATAATTTTGGGTGTTGTAAACATATCAATCAGCGTCAGTGCCGTTGCTTTTGCACCTGCTAAACATCCTTTATGAGCAATCGGCGTTGCCATAGCAATCGCATCACCCCAATGATGTCCTTTCAAACCTGGAATATTCGCGGGATAATATAAAACTATAGTAGGTACGTTCCAAGAAATATCGGCGATATCGTCGCTGCCACCACCCCAAGAAAATGGCACAGAACCTTTGAGTGTATCAATTGTAGTGCGCAAACCATTTATTTCTTTCCCGTATAAATCTTTTTTGGGTGCTTCCATGAGTTTTTGCGTTGCGCGCGCTAAAGCTTGATCCGCTTCCGTCCAGATAGGCATACCTACTTGGTCAATATTGGCGTGCAATACTTGCGCAATCGGTTTATTAAAATGCCCAGGCCACGCTGTTCCAATAATTTGATGGCTTACTTTTGTATCTGTCATCATAGCAGCACCCTCCGAAATTCTGATACCCGATTCGTACATACTTTTAATATCGTCATAAATTCTTTCTCTGAAATAATACCAAACACTCGCTTTCGATGGTACAACGTTCGGTTGATCGCCACCGTCAACAATCACATAGTGCGAACGTTGCGTTGGTTTTAAGTGTTCGCGTTTAAAATTCCAACCCACATCCATCAATTCAACAGCATCTAAAGCAGATTTTCCGCGCCAAGGTGCACCTGCGGCGTGAGCAGCGTCGCCTTCAAAACTAAATTTCACAGAAACTACACCATTCATTCCAGGGTCACCATAGTTGCAACTGAAATCACCACTGACGTGGGTAAAAATACAAGCATCAACATTTTTGAAATAACCATCTCGGATGTACCAGGCTTTACTCGCCACTAATTCTTCAGCTACGCCGGGCCAAATAATAATTGTGCCCGGAATATGGTTTTTTTCCATAATTTTCTTTGCAGCCAACGCTGCAAAAATTATCACTGATTGCCCTGAATTATGTCCTTCGCCGTGCCCCGGTGCACCTTCAACAATCGGATCTTTATAGGCTACACCCGGTTTTTGCGAGGCTTTAGGAATACAATCTAAATCGCTGCCGAGCGCAATGACAGGACTGCCACTTCCCCATTTTGCAAACCACGCCGTCGGAATATTTGAAATACCTTTTTCAACTGCAAATCCATTTTTGGAAAGTATATCCGTGATGTATTTCGATGTTTCAACTTCCTGAAAACCTAATTCACCAAAACTAAAAATCATATCCACCATCTCTTGAATCTGCTTTTCTTCCGAAGCAACGAGTGGTAAAACTTCTTTCTTAAAATTGGCAATTGTGTTGGCGTCGTATGGAACGGTTTGCGCAGTTGTTGTTAAATGCGTAAAAAAAACTGCAACGACTATAACTTGTAATAGTTTAAACATGATGGCTGACGTTTTAATGGGCTGATAATGAGATAAAGATAAGGTGAGTACATCAGATATTAAGAAAGGAATAAAAAAAAATTTGTAGTAGTGAAACAGTTTTGTAAATCAGAATTATTAATTCCAAAATTGAATTGAAATTGTTAAAGAAAATTGAAATAGTGATGTAAACAAAATTTAAAAGAAGTCATCCTATCAGCGTGTATGTAAAAAATACTTACGAATTATAATCTCATAATTTAGGAAAGTTTATTTGGAATGTTTATTAAAATTTTGGACACGATTAATCATAAAATTATTGTAATTTTGTGGAGGAAATTTTACAACAATGCGTACAATCAGTGGTGCTTCACATAAAATAATTAATTGCCTCTATAGTACAAAAATATATGGGTTGTATTGAAGAGATAATAAATATACCAATTCTTTCGGAACGATTTGAAATTGCTATAAAGAATGGTTATTTGAATAAAATACTCGAAGAAATTGTCCTTCAAAGTAAAGTTGAATTCAACTACGAAGAGGTGATGGAATGATATAATTTTAAAAACTTAAATTAGCATTCTCCGTATCAACCACTATGTCAAAATCAATAGTAGAAAATAGCAGCACAAAAAAACACATCGTAGAATTGAAAGACATTTCAATTTTTCAGGAAGAGGTTTGTGTACTAAGCGAAGTGACGATAAATATTTCGAAGGGTGAGTTTAGTTATTTAATTGGTAAAACGGGTAGCGGTAAATCGAGCTTACTAAAAACTTTATATGGTGACTTACTTTTAAAAAATGGTTACGCGCACGTTTGCGATTACGATTTAACGACGCTCAAGCGCACAAACATTCCGTTGTTGCGTCGCCGATTGGGAATTATTTTTCAAGATTTTAATTTACTGGAGGATAGAACGGTTCAAGAAAATCTTGTTTTTGTTTTGCGTGCCACAGGTTGGAAGAAAAAACCTGAAATGCAAACGCGCATAGATGAAGTTTTGCAATCGGTTGAAATGATGCACGCGCACAACCGAATGCCGCACCAACTGAGCGGTGGTGAACAACAACGCATTGTTATTGCGCGCGCGCTGCTCAATCATCCCGATTTAATTATTGCCGACGAACCCACAGGTAATTTAGATCCACAAACGAGCGATGATATTTTACAACTTCTGCGCGCGCTCTCGAAAGAAAATAATACGGCAATTATTTTAGCCACACACGATTATCGCATTTTACAACATTTTCCGGCGCGTATCATTCGTTGTCAAAACGGTAAAGTTTTGGATGAGGAGAATTATTTAGTGTAGGTAAAATTCTTCTTTCTTCATTATTATTTACAGTTTCCACCGAAATCCCACATAAAACCGTCTGCCATACATCGGCGCATAGACTTGCGTCGCATCGAAATAAGGACTGCTTGGGTCAGCGAAAGCAATGATGGGATGATGTTGCACGTAGTCAGTCAAGTTTTCTGCACCCCCGTACAATTCAAATTTTTTAAAAAACCGATTCACTGAAGCGTTCAACAAAATATACTGCGGCGAATAACCCGTATAAGTATCATAAAAATAAAATTCAGGTACATCATTGCGATTAGCTAAACGCTGCTTGCCAATATATTGCAGCGTTGTTGAAACCATCCATTTTTTCTCCGAAGTTTTAAAGTCCAAGCCTATTAATCCGCGTTGTTTCGGTGTCAAAATAGATTCCTTCAAAACGCCCCCAATGGTAGTTTTTGAATCTGTAAACTTATACACCGCGCGTGCGCTTAGGTTTTGCGTAATGTCGGCACTTGCAGTTAAATTGATAGTGTTCGAAAACGCATCGCCGTTTAGATTATAAAACAATGTTTTACTTGCTTGCGATTCAATATCGGCAATGATTTGATTTTGAAACGTGGTATAGAAATATTCCGCATTGAATTTGAAATCGTTTTTTCCACCCAAATTAACCGTTTTCTGATAAGAGACACTCGCCGTCACAGCACTCTCCGCCCGAATATCGGTCGCAACTGAAATTTCGCGATTAGTAGTCAGCAGACCAATATTATCAATAACAGGCAAAGGCAACCGCACACCTCTGCCAACCGAAGCACGCACAGCGTCGCCTTCATTGAAATTGTATTTGATGTTCAACCTTGGAACAAAATAAAAACCAAAATTATTATTATTTTCTGCTCTCAAACCCGCAATGAGCGTAAAGCGGTTATAATCTTCACCTAAGACGGGTTGAGAATAAGTGTATTCACCGAATGCACCAAGCGTGTTATCTTGACGCGATAAATTGGTTTTATTCAGAAACAAGGAATAATCGTCGCTCTGAAAACTTCCGCCGAAAGCCAATTTATTATCAGTTGTGCCAATAATAGTTGTTTGAATTAAATTAGCATACAAGCTGCGTTGCGTACCGTTCAAACTATTTTTACCTATTGTCGCGTCCAAATTATGATACGTCGTTGAAAACTGTAAACCCAGACCATTGTAAGGTTTTTCAAATCCTGTATAAGCCAATTTTCCGAAAGCAGCAACGCGATTATTATTGATGTTCACCAAATACGCATTCGGAATATTATAAAGTAACTGTCCGTTTTGGCGCGAATCGGTTAAAGCCTGCACGTTAAATTGACCAGCCCATTTTTTATTTTCCAAAAATAAACGGTACAACGCATTGAATTCTTTTTTTAACGGAATATCTAAAAAAGCATCGTAATCTTTATCAATTTTATTTTCAAAAACTGAACCGTGAAGAAGCAAACCTGTACTCAAGTGTTCACTAAAAACTTTGTTGAGGTGCACATTTGCTTCTAAGCGCTGCGTGCTTTCGCCGTAAACATTCACAAAAACAGGGGCATCTTTACCTGGCTTCACCAATTCCGTATTTACTTGCCCTGTTAAAGCCGTTGATCCGTTGCGGACACTGCTCACGCCTTTATTCACTTCAATACTTTCTATCCAAGTGCCCGGAATAAATTCAGCAGCGAACGGCGTTGCTAAACCATATCCATCCGCGCGGTTCTCTGTCAGCAATTGCGTATAAGTCCCGCGTAAACCTAAAAGTTGAATTTCTTTAGCGCCTGTGAGTGCATCTGTGTAACTCACATCGGCTGCGCCCGTTGTTTCAAAACTCTCCGATAAATTACAACACGGCGCTTTGCGCAACTCGTTTTTGCCAATTTTTATGGTGTTGAGTGGCGAAATAGTAGATGTTGTATGCGCTTGCGAGGCAGATATAATAACACCCTTGAGCTGTGCGGTGTCTTTGCCTATTTGGGCATTTATTGATACAGTTGGGAGCAAAACGAAAATTGCTACCCCCATTTTTAATGTTAAATTCATTTCTAAATTTTTAATTGTAAATGAAAGGAGAAAACAAATGAGCATTATTTTATTCTCACACTTTTTGTGATTCAATTCATTTTTTACGCAATGCTTATTGACAGCACTTTTTAATAAATATTTTTCTAAAAATTCATTTTAGAATATTCGACACACTTTTCATGACCAAAAATTAAAAATTAAAAATTAATTACAAGTTCGGGTTTTCGAAAATAACAAAAAATAAATTTTTGCAATGTTCCAAAAGGCGTGGTGTGCTCTTGATGAAGGCATCGTATTTTCTTCAAAAACTGATGTAATAATTGTGTCAGAGAACTTTCTGAATATTGCATAATGTCTAATCCACTGCATTTTGTTGGGCCGTCTTCAGTGAAAGTTCCGACTAAAAAATGACCTTTGGGATTTAGAAACTTTTTTACATTGCATAAATAATGACTTATTTGCGGCGTATCTGTTAAAAAATGGAAAGTGGCTCTATCGTGCCAAAAATCAAAGCTTTGATTAGGAATAAAATTACCAGCGTCAGCTACAATATAGCTAATATTTTTTCCGGAAGCGCCTAAACGTTTTCGTGTGCGTTCGAGTGCTTCTGCCGAAATGTCAACCAAAGTTATGTTGCAATAGCCGTTTGCAATTAAGTAATCGACAAAATAACTTTCACCGGCACCAACATCAATTATTTTGGTGTCAAGTGGCAGATTCATTTCTTCAAAAAATTGAATAGATGTTATCGGCACTGATTGAAACCAACTGACAGATTCATAATTTTTAGTTTGGTATACCGATTCCCAATGATCTTTTTTATTTTTCATTGTTTTAAAATATTTTTTTATAAAATTTATTTTTTAGAACTTAATAATTCACGGTTAAACCTACACCAATTCCCATATCAGAATCGTAATGGGTTGAAAGTGCAAAATTTTTTGCGATAATGTATTTCAATCCTGCCATGTATTCTTTGTCGGTGTTCACCATAAACGCTGCGCGTAAACGTTTTGTAACCGGTATGTCTTCGCGCATGAGTTGAAACCGAATATTTCCGTCGGTAAAAACTTCAAATTGCGATTTAACAAGCATTGGTAGTGTATATTCCAGACCTAAACTAAAAAAATTGCGCTTGTCCTTAGTGCTCACTTGCCCGAATAAATTTTTTTCGCCAAGTTCGCTCAAAGGTTTATTTCTGTATCGCCAATCAAAACCAATAAACGGCATCAACCATTGCATTCTATCAACATAACGACCAATATGTGTTTCAGTTTCGTAGCCGTGCTCATCGTGATAACCTAAGCGCCATTCAGTTTTAAAATCCCAGCGTGTATTTGAAAGCATTGCCATACCGTCGTTTCCATTAGTTGCAAAATCGTTATTTGCCATAAAATGGTACATCCTATCATCTTTATAAACTTGCTTATCAGCCGCTTTTTTATCGCCGAGCTCTGGATTCGGTACAGAGTTTTCGTATTGAAAAATTCGCCCCATCCCACTCATCATGTGGTACAGAACGTGGCAATGAAAAAACCAATCACCCGATTTTTCAGAAGCATTGAACTCAATCGTATCGGTTTCCATGGGCATAATGTCGAGTACATTTTTAAGTGGCGCGTAATCACCTTGACCGTTTAAAACGCGAAAAAAATGTCCGTGCAAGTGCATCGGGTGACGCATCATTGAGCCATTGTATAATATTATCCGAATGTTTTCGCCTTGCTTAATCAAAATTTTATCCGTCTCAGAAACTGTTTTACCATCCATGCTCCATAAATACCGATTCATATTGCCTGTCAGCTCAAATTTTAATTCGCGCATAGATACATTTTTGGGTAAATTTGTTTTTGTCGGCGATTTTAACATGGCGTAATTTAAAGTTTTTATTTCTGAAAGCGCGTTACCATCGTACATATTGGCATCCATTTTTCCTTGTCCCATATCCATCTTTGAATCTTTTCCCCTACCCATTTTCATAGTATCAGAATCAGTCATCGCACCGCCAGTAATTTCAGGATACATTACCACGTTCATATCCATTTTATTCAAACTCATACTCATTCCCATGTCATCAAGATTTCCATTCATTTTCATCATGCCATTCATCATTTTCATGCCTTCAAAATATTTGAGTTTAGGCATTGGTGAAATCGTTTGCTTTATCCCACTACCGATATAAAATGAAACTGATTTGGTTCTGTCTTCGGGTGTAGCTTGAAATTCGAAAGCTGTATTGTCGTTCGGAATCGTAACAACTACATCGTATGTTTCCGACACGGCAACAATTAATCTATCCACATCAACGGGTTGCACATCCATACCATCAGAAGCAATAACGGTCATTTTTCCACCAGCATAATTCAACCAAAAATAAGAAGATGAGCCACCGTTGGCAATACGCAGTCTAATTTTATCACCCGCTTTCAATTTTTTATTATTAATTTCGCCGAGTTGGAATTCGTCTTTTCCATTAATTAAAAACTTATCGTAGGCGATATCGCTAACATCCATAGCATTCATGCGTTTCCATTCGTTGGCGAGTTTTGTTTTAAAATAACCATCGCGAATAGCTTCACCATAACTTTGCACTGTTCCTTTTCTGATGGCGTAATAATCGGAAGCATTGTGCAATTTGCGATGCACTTCAAACGGTTTTTCATTCGTCCAATCGCTCAAAATCAGTGCGTATTCAGGTAACTTATCGAACGCGGTTTTATCTTTTTCTTTTTTATGAATGATGAAAGCGCCATACATTCCGGATTGTTCCTGCAGTTTTGTATGGCTGTGATACCAATAGGTTCCGTTCTGAATCAAAGCAAATCGGTGAATTTGCGTTGTGTGCGGTTTTATAGGCGGGGTTGTTAAATATGGTACGCCATCCATAGCATTGGGTAAAACTAAACCATGCCAATGAATAGAAGTTTCTTCGTTCAATTCATTATGAATGAAAAACTCGGCGGTATCGCCTTCCGTAAATTCTAATTTTGGCATCGGAATTTGCCCGTTTACAGCTATAGCGTGTTTCGGCACACCACCGTAAGTTACAATTGTATCGCGCACATATAAATGCACGCTTACAATTTTTTGCGCAAAAGCACAATTCAAAACAAGTAAAAAAAGTGCAGCTAGTGACAACATTTTTTTAAAAAGCATCTCTCGTAATTCCATTTTAAGAAGTTTTTAGTTTATTGAAATCGTAATTTTTAATTTTTAAAGTGCTTGCATTGATAGCAACGACTACGGTACTTATAGTCATTAAAATTGCACCCATTGCAGGACTTAATAAAACGCCTTGCTTATACAAAACTCCTGCTGCCAATGGCATGGCAATAACATTATAACCTGTTGCCCAAATCAAATTCTGAATCATTTTTCTGTAAGTGGCTTTGCCAAATAAAACCAAATTCACAATATCTTTCGGGTTGCTGTTTACTAAAACAATGCCTGCCGTTTCTGCGGCAATATCACTGCCGCTTCCTATAGCAATACCGATATCAGCGATTGCTAAAGCGGGGGCATCGTTAATACCATCACCCGTCATGGCAACAAATTCGCCTTTGGCTTGTAATTGTTTAATTTTTTCTAATTTCTGGTGCGGCAAAACCTCAGCAAAAAAACCATCCATTTCTAAAGTATCGCTCACGCTTTTAGCGACTTTAGAATTATCGCCCGTGAGCAAAATAGATTTGATATTATTTTCCTTTAAAACTTTAATCGCTTCTTTAGATTCAGGTCGTAGCGCATCGGAAAGCGCTACATAACCCATTAATTTATCATCAACTAAAACAAACACTACTGTTTCTGTATCATCGGTTATAAAACTTTCCGGAAATGCAATTTTATTTTCCGTCAAATAACCCGGACTTACAATAGAAATCTTTTTCCCCTCAACGATTGCTTCAACACCTTTACCTGTAATTGCATTAAAGTTTTTTGTCTCGGGAATTATAACAGCTAAATTTTTAGCTTTCAGCAGGATGCCTGTTGCGATGGGGTGTTCCGATTTTTGTTCTAAAGCCGATGCCAGACGAATAATTTCATTTTCACTGAGCGCTTTTTGCAAAGAAACAATTTTCGATACTTCAAACTTCCCCATGGTGAGCGTTCCTGTTTTATCAAAAACAATAGTTGTTATACGTCGCGCATTTTCAAAAGCAGTTCTGTTCTTGATTAGTAAACCGTTTTGCGCAGAAAGCGCTGTTGATTTGGCAACAACTAAAGGGACAGCCAAACCCAAAGCGTGTGGGCAACAAATTACAATAACCGTCACCATGCGTTCCATGGCAAATGCCAAAGTTTCGCCTGTTAAATACCAATACAGGAAAGTAGAAATGCCCGAAAACAAAGCGATAAACGTTAACCATTTTGCTGCTTTATCGGCTAAAAGTTGTGTGCTCGATTTAGAATTTTGCGCATCTTCTACCAATTTAATCACTTGAGAGAGATAAGAATCTTTCGCACCATGCGTTACAGTCACTTTTATAGAGCCGTTTCCGTTAATCGATCCTGCGATGACTTTATCGTTTACCTTTTTTTGAACCGGTTTCGATTCGCCAGTCAGCATGCTTTCATTTAAATAACTTTCGCCTTCAGAAATAATACCATCAGCCGCGATTTTTTCGCCGGGTTTCACTAAAATAATATCATTTTCTTTGAGCGTTTCTGTTTTTACATCATGCACCATATTGGGCATAACCATGTGCGCTTCGGCAGGCATTAATTGAACTAATAATTGTAATTCTTTCGATGCGCCTGCCACGGATTTCATTTCTATCCAATGCCCTAAAAGCATAATCAGAATAAGGGTGGCTAATTCCCAGAAAAAATCCATGCCTTGCAAACCAAAAACTATGGCAACGCTATATAAATATGCTATTGTAATGGCGAAACCAATCAGGAACATCATGCCCGGATTTTTGGCTTTCACCTCATTGACTAATCCTTTTAAAAATGGTATGCCACCATAAAAATACACCACGCTAGAAAGCGCAAATAAAATATATTGCGAACCTTCAAATTGCCAATTCACACCCAGAAATTGCTGAATCATTTTTGAAAGCAGCATAATTGGAACTGTGAGTGCTGAAACGACATAAAATCGTTTTCGAAAATCGGCAATCATGCCGGTATGCTCCGAATGATTTTCATGTGCCTCACTTTTGGCAGTCATTACCATTGGTTCTAATGTCATTCCGCACAACGGACATTTACCCGGTGTATCGCGCATGATTTGCGGATGCATCGGACAAGTATATTTTTGAAACTGATTTTGATTTTCCATAACTGATTGATTGTTAAGCAATAAAATTTATACAATTTTATTGACAACACTTCTTAACAAAAAGTTTTTTGAAAACCCATTTTAAAAAATTTGCTATTTTTTTCATATAATAACTTCATTAAAACATCGAAACAAGCATTGCACCACTCATTACAATCATTAAAGCATCTTCAATAATAGTAACGGTGCTCATTGGCAAATTAAAAACAGCGCCGAGGCAAGCACATTGAATTTTCTTTTTGTTGAGTACGCTTTGCAAAACACCAATAATACTCAACGACATGACAGCAAATGTTACAATATTTGTGAAATACGGATTGAAATTAACTAAGAAAGCAATTCCTAAGCCTAACTCAACGAAAGCATAAGCGTAACCCCAACTCGGAATCCGTTTTGCTAAAACATCGTACATTGCGTAACTTTCAGCAAAACCTTTTAAGTTGAGTAATTTAAAAAACGAAAACACTAAGAAGAATCCAGCCATGAAATGGCGCATAAAAAGCGCGGAATCAAAACTTTTGTATGCAACTTGCGCCAACACTGAAACCAAAGTGATGTATAAAAAAATTAAAATAATCGGTTTATACGTTTCAAACCACGAGCGCACTTCTTCAGCAACTTCGTTGTGATGCGCCGTGGAAATTTGGTATTTAGAATTATTTCCACCGATAGCCTCTTGCAAATCGTAAACAGAAATGTGTTGCGTCATAGAAATAGTAGCAGAGTTAGTATCTTTTGAAAGATCAACCGAAGTAATTTCGGGCAATTTCAATAATTTACCTCTAACGCTGGTTTCGCAACTTCCGCAAGTCATGCCTATTAAATTATAAGTGTGTGTCATTTTTTAAAGTTTTAAACTTAACAGGTTTAAAAAACCTGTTAAGTTTGTATTTTGAAAGAAATTTGATTGAAACATTATAAAGCCATTTTCTTTCTGTATCATTACCATCTGCTGCAAACCATATTTTTAATGAATAGCTCCATAATAGTTTATTTTATGGTTTCAACAGTTCTACCACAGCTTAACATTTGCGAACCATAATACGGATTTTTAATTTCGTTGTCCTTGCTCAACCAATTGGCACCTTTGCCTTTATTGTACATCGGGCAAAACTGATAAAACGTTTCTGACTCTAACTTAGAAACTTTCATCAACTCGTACATATTTTTAGAGAGCGACGAAAAATGATCGCGTTGGTGCGAAACATCTTGTGTTTCCGAAATGTGTTCGGCATCGAAGGAAAGGTCTTTCATTACGCGCATCCAAACAACATGAACATCTGGAGCTAAAGATTCCATTTTCACAGCGTTAAGCGAAGCCAACACATTTTTAGAAGCAGTTGCAGTTGCGCTTCCACTCGATTTCACTAAAGCATCTTTCAATAAAAAATAATTATCGAATACAGGTTTCAGCTGATTTACTACTCCGGTTGCAACAACGGGTGAAACTGTATCTTTCATTGGCATCGCATGATCCATAACCATTTTTGAATCATCCGCTTTTGCCGCAGTCGTTTTTACTTCGTCATTCATTGGCATCGCATGATCCATAACCATTTTTGAATCATCTGCTTTTGCCGTAGTCGTTTTTACTTCGTCCTTCATCGGCATCGCATGATCCATAACCATTTTTGAATCATCCGTTTTCACCGCAGTTTTTGCAGCCCGATCGTATTGGCAACAAGCATCTAATTTCGCATAGGCATCGTTGGGCGCTAAAAAACTATCACTATCGTAACCTGCGAGTGCGATGAACTTCAAAATTTCATCTTTATTTGTTTTTGTTGAATCGAAAGTAAGTACTGCCAATTTAGAAGTTTTATCCCAATTAACAAATGCCACTTTTTTTAAATTTCCTGCGGTTTCAATATTTTTTTTGCAGCTACCGCAATTGCCGTAAATTTTAACGGTTTCGGTTTTTGAATTTTTAATTTGAGCATGGCTCGAAGAAATTGATAGCAATACAATAAATGCTACCAACAATTTTTTAATCAAAATCATTGTTTAATTTTTTAAAATTATGAAAATAAATTTAGTTGATAGTTTATGATACAAACTACGACTAACAACTGTCAACTAAAATAGGCAGACTTTTGGCTAACAAATGAAAAATTAAACCAATTTGGGCGGTAGCCAGATGGAAAGGAAACCTGACGAAAGGTAGGTTCCAGTATAAGAAGTTTTGACGATAACTTTCGAAGGATTGAAAGTTTTATTTTTTAAATAAAAAGTAGTGGGTAGCGTAAAACTAAAACAGTTTGGAGCACATGAGCAACTACTTTGGTCGCAATCACCACAATCTTTTTTTGAATTATCTTTTGGGTTTTGAGTGCTATGTTTTTTTGAAACATCTTTTTTTGCGCAGCAATTCTTTTTATGATTATCTGCGACTTTTATTTTTTTGCAGCACGACATTTCAGAATTGCCACTCATTTTTTCACACGCCAATGAATGTGTAGGTGTGATTAAAACACCGAACGCAAAAATTAGAAATGCTATGTGAAAATAATTTCTCATCATGAAGTATAAACGCAAAAATTGCGAAATTGTTGTACAATAACTGTATAGACAAGTTATGCCTTGTTTAGAAATAAGTGATAGGGAAAAAGGAATAATTTTTTTCGTTATTCCCTATTCGTTATCGCTTAAAATTACTTTTTGTCTGTAACAACAGCAGAATTAGCTGCCACAGATACAACAGCAGTTCCAGTAGGCTTACTAAGAGCAGAAGTAGTTAAACATTTTTCAGGAGGGCAACCCGGTAAGCAAGTAGCCATCTTTTCAGTTTTAGCTATTGTAGCAGCATTCGAAGTAGTAACCTTTGCTTGGCTTGTTGCTTTTTTAGCACAAACTGTTCCTGGCATGCAGCAACTTTGAGCAGAGATTTGAGTAGCGCCGATACCGATTAAGAAAAAAGCAGTCAATAAAACATTCTTCATAAAAAATAATTTAGATGATAAGAAAAATATTGTACAAAGATATTCTTTTTTTTGTTTTCAACTAATTTAGTTTCCTTACAAAACTTACAGAAAATATTTTCAAATTTGTTCTAAGAGTGGTGTATTCAATATGCACTTAGTCCTTTAATCTTGGTTCAGATTTCACTTTAGTTCTATCGTAATGGCAACATTCCGGTAACTTATTATAGGCTTTTTCGGTAGCTACACAAATTTCGCTATCGTAACCAATTAATGCCAAACGCTGCAAAACGGCTTGCTTATTTATTTTTGTTGAATCGTATTGAATGGCAAGAACCAATTTTTCAGGATTCCAGTTAGCATTTTTCACGCCTTTTAATCCATAGCAAGCCATTTCAATTTTTTTCTTACAAATATCACAATTGCCGTTTACAGCAAAAGTATCAGAAACAATTTGCGCTTTTGAAGTAAAAGAACAGAATACGATAAGAATAATTAAACCAAAAATATTTTTCATTGAATGACAAATTTCGATTAATAAAAACTTTTAAACGCGTGTTTAGTTCTTTGCAATGCCAAAATTAGGCGATTCAAAAAACTCTTTTAATTTTTTAAATTCGAGTCAAAACTTATTCTTCCACATCATGCTTTCAACAGGTTTTTCGCTGCGTGTATTGTATTTCGCCGATGGTTTAACGTTGTATTGTGTTTTAACCTCACCGTCAATACTAAAATAAATAAGCTGACCAATAGGCATACCTGCATAAACTCGAACAGGCATAGCAACAGAAATTTCTAAAGTCCAGTAATTACAAAAACCGACATCGCCTTTACCTGCCGTTGCGTGAATATCAATTCCAAGACGACCTGTGCTTGATTTTCCTTCTAAAAATGGAACGGCGTTATGCGTTTCAGTATATTCTAAAGTAGCACCAAGATATAAAATTCCGGGGCGTAAAACAATTCCTTCTTCCGGAATTTCAAAATGTTGGATTGTGTTGTGTGTGCGCGCATCTAAAACGGTGGCTTCATAAATGGCTAAATATTTACTGAGATGAACATCGTAGCTGTTTGTTCCCAATTTTTCAATATTAAATGGCTCAATAACTATTTTACCTGCGTTGATGCTTTTAAGAATTTGTGTATCGGAGAAAATCATAAATTATGGAATTAAAATAGAGACTAAGGAACTGCAAACATAAAAAAGTGTTTCTTATTTTCTTTTCAATATGCTTCAGTAAAACGCAACTACTTAAAAGTAATTATCAATAAAATAGGCAGCAACAAAGTTACTGCCTACACTGCATAACAATCTTTCGATTGCTTGCTTTAGTTTTTATAATTCGTTGTTTGTTGCGAATCGGGGATTAATCCAAGACGAACAACTATCAACTATTTGACAGCTGACTCTCTGGCAATTTTCTCTCTGACTTCAGCTTCAATACGTTTGCGCATTTCTGTATCAGAATCTTTTTTCTTTTCAGCATCGTCCATGCCTTTGCGAATTTCATCTTCCATTGTCGCTTTAGCCGAATTAAATTCGCGTACGCCGCGGCCTAATCCGCGCATAAGTTCTGGAATTTTATTGCCACCAAACAAAAGTAAAACTATGATGAATACGAAGAAAATTTCTTGACCACCCATCCCAAAAATTAAAAATACTGGGCTCATAAAGGTTATTAATTAAAAATTGAAGAAAATTAGATTTATAAATTTAAATGTACACTTTGTTCGACTCAGCAAATATACAAACGTTTAAGTTGGCTTTACTTATATGCTTGACTTTAACTTTTTCATAAACTTTGCTTCAAGCACTTGCTTTTGTAATTTATGCACTTTATGATGCACACGCCAGCGATAAGCTAATAATCCACCGAATAAAAATAAAGCAGATAAAGATATAGCGACATTGCGATAGAAAACAAATTTATTTGCTAAATTTTCATAAAAATGACGCACAAATATAGTTTCTGATGCGAACATTATGGTAGCTAAAATTAAAAAAAACATACCGATAGCGCGCGCGCGTTTTAAAAATATCGGATTTTGCTCGCGGTGTAAACGTTTTAAGAAACGCAACACCAACGCATCGTTCGGATCAATTTTTAATAATTCGGTTAATATATGAATTGACTCAGCGTGTTCCTGTAGTTGAAAGTGCGATACAGATTTTTTAAACAATGTTGACCTATATACTTCTTCTTCCCGAATATGTGTGATATTGTTTTCGATTGAAAGTTCAATAATAATGTCAGACATGAGCGTATGCTTTCTGTATTGACCGACTTCGTACAGTGCATTAGTGTACATCCAGAGCACGTCTAAATATTCTTCAGTGTCTAAAGTAGAAACTTTTTTCTCGTTGCGCTCAAAAAACAGAACCAGTCGCCGATATTCATTCGGCTCTATCGAACGGAAATTCCGATAAAGTTGAGAATAATAGGTTTTTGATTCGAACGACATACTCACAAATATTTAATAAGCAACAGATTATTGTATGAGATTGTTTCAACGCGCGAAACGTTGTTTATATTATCTGTAAAAATACAATAAGCCACTGATTATTGCAACCGATGGCTCATTTTTTTGCTTTCAGATGCCAAGCTTTCAGCTTACAGATACCTGAAAGCATCTACACTGCAAAACTTTCACCACAACCACAAGTACGTGAAGCATTTGGGTTATTAAATGAAAATCCTTTACCGTTTAAACCACCCGAAAACTCTAAAGTTGTATTGAAAAGATACAAAAAACTTTTCAAATCTGTTACAACTTTTATACCATTGTGTTCAAACACCTGATCTTTCGGTTGATTGGTATTGTCGAAATCCATTTTGTAAGAAAGACCTGAACAACCTCCACTTGTAACGCTCACGCGAATAAAATGATCGAGTGTAACAGAACCGTCCTTATAAAGCGAACTTATTTTTTCTTTGGCTGAATCCGCAACAAAAATCATATTCCATTAAGATTTTAGAATTAAAAATTAATGTACAGCAACTGCGTGTTCTACTTCAACAACTACAATACCATTTTTTGTCTGGTAATCTTTAATTGCCATTTTAATAGCATCTTCTGCTAAAACGGAACAGTGAATTTTAACGGGCGGCAAAGCCAATTCTTCCACAATATCCATATTGTCAATTGTTAAAGCTTCTGTGATGCTTTTACCTTTTAACCACTCTGTTGCGAGCGATGAAGATGCAATAGCTGAACCACAACCAAACGTTTTGAATTTCGCATCAATAATGGTTTGTGTTGTTTCGTCCACTTCAATTTGCAAACGCATGACGTCACCACACTCAGGCGCGCCAACTAAACCCGTACCAACAGATTTTTTTGATTTATCTAAAGTACCAACGTTTTTTGGATGATTGAAATGCTCTAATACTTTATCTGAATAAGCCATGATTATTTATTTTATTTTTGTAAACACAAAATTTAGCTTTTTTTCTGAATTTTGCAAATTTATTTTCTAAAAAACATAACTGGTTTCATAAACCTATTATGTTTGATAATAATTTTAGTGCGCAGACCACGATACTTGCGATAAATCTACACCTTCTTTGTACATTTCCCAAATTGGCGAAAGATCTCTCATGTGATTGACACCTTCGCGAATAGCTTTAATAGTAAAATCAATATCTTCGTCGGTTGTGAAACGACCGAGTGAAAAACGCAAAGACGAGTGTGCTAAATCATCGCCAAGACCCATAGCTACCAAAACATAAGATGGCTCTAACGATGCGGAAGTACAAGCTGAGCCCGAAGATAGCGCAATATCTTGGTTAAATGTCATCATCAAACCTTCACCTTCAACGTGTTTAAAACTCATGTTTGTTATCTGCGGCATTCTTGATTCACGTGCACCGTTGACAGTTACTTCTTCCATTTTACCGAGTTCTGATTCTAATCTATCGCGTAATATTGAAAGACGCGCGGCATCGCTCGCCATTTCTTTGCGCGCTAACTCAGCTGCTTTACCAAAACCGACAATACCTGTAACGTTTAATGTGCCGGAGCGCATACCGCGTTCATGTCCGCCACCATCCATTTGAGCAACAACTTTTACGCGCGGTTTAATCCGGTTTACAAATAATGCACCAATACCTTTTGGTCCGTACATTTTATGCGCCGTGAACGCGGCAATATGAATGCCTGTTGCTTTTACATCAACTGGAATTTTGCCAGCAGCTTGCGTAATATCGCTCATAAATAGAACACCGTGCATAGCACAAATCTCACCAATTTGTTTAACAGGCTGAATTACGCCAGTTTCATTATTGGCATACATGATGCAAGCTAAAATAGTATTGGGTTTAATAGCAGCTTCAAATTCAGCCATGTCTATCAAACCATTATACTGAACGTCTAAATAAGTGACTTCTGCGCCGAGTTTTTCTAAATGTTTACACGTATCAATAACAGCTTTGTGTTCCGTTTTTGTTGTGATAAAATGATTTCCTTTTTTGGCGTACATCTCGAAAGCACCTTTTAAAGCCAAATTAATGGACTCCGTCGCACCTGATGTAAACACAATTTCTTTATCTTCTGCGCCGATAAGTTGTGCAATTTGTTCACGGGCGTAATCAACGCCTTCTTCTGCTTGCCAACCAAACGGATGATTTCTGCTGGCGGCATTCCCAAAAAACTGGGTGAAATAAGGAAGCATTGCATCAACAACGCGTGGATCGCAGGGAGTTGTAGATGCGTTATCAAGGTAAATGAGTTTTTTGCTCATACTAATTTTAATTTTTACTGTGTTACGACTTTACTTAGACTTAGTCTATTAATATGCAAAGTAAACATCTCTCGGCGATATTTTGTTCACAAAGTTGTAAGAAAAAAGCAATTCAAGATATTTAGTCGAAATAAAATAAAAGGCAACTAAAAAAAACAAAAGTATCTTTTAATTCTTTAGACTGTATGGGCTAAGTTTTACTACAAATCTGGTGAGTTGCCTAAAATATATCAAATTTTAAGACGTTTATAAACAAGTTCTAAGTATAAAAGTATTGACACAATTATAAATCATGATTTTAAAAACTACGGCAAAGTATTTTTTTCTTTTTATCGCTATCAGCGTTAGCTTTTGGAGTTGTGAGCGCGAGTTTACGCCCAATTTACCAACCGTAGCGAACGATATTGTTGTTGAAGGTTACATTGAAGCGAGTAAAAATCCAATTCAGAGTTACGTCGTGATTACTAAATCGGTGCCATTCTTTAAATCTTTGGGAAACATCTCTGATATTTACATTGCTAACGCGTACGTTTGGGTTATTGATTCTGCTAAAGGCGATAGCGTACAACTGAATGAATTTTGCTTTCAATCGTTGCCAGAAAATTTAAAAAAGCAAGCAGCAGTTCTGTTCGGAGTTAATCTTGATAGCGTCGGTACGTATTTTAATCCGTGTATTTATATTGATTTTTACAATAAGCTCAAACCTAAAAACAACCAAACTTATAAACTTCATATTCGGTTGCCCGATGGCAGAGAATTATTTTCATCCACCACCATTCCGAGATTAGTTCCCGTTGATTCTGTTTTTTTTATAAAACCACCAGGTGTAAATAATAACGATACGATGGCGCAAATGCGCGTTTTAATTCACGACCCAATTGGTAAGGATTACTATCGTTACCTTACTTCTAAAAATGGTAGCGCGTATGTGGCAAATAGAAGTTCTGTTACCGATGACGGGTTTTTTGAAGGACAACCTATAAAATTTAATTTATTTAGCAGCGTACCACGCGGTGCAACTGTAGATGCTTCTACGTCGGGCTTATTTAAACGTGGCGACACAATTTCAATTAAATTCAGCACTATTGATAATACAACTTTTAATTTTTGGTCAACTTTAGAATATAATGCCAATTCGAGCGGCAGTCCGTTTGCAAGTTATACCATCGTCAAAAATAATATTAATGGTGGCATTGGCATTTGGGGAGGCTATTCGGATGTATTTATTGATACAATAGTACCTCGAAAATAAATAAATTGCATAGTTTTAAAAAAGATTTTTTATTTTGCACGAGCAAATAAAAAAAACATTACGTACTATGCCAGAACTAAATACCAACCACGATAAATTATTTAAATCTGCTTTTCAGGATATTAAATCAGCTCGCGAATTTTTAGAAAATGAAAAAGTTGACGAACTTTTTTTACAACACGATAATAAAAATTTAGCCATGAAAGCAGACGTGGGCATCGCTGCCAAATAACTTAGAGAGGAGGGTTTTACATAAGGTATATCACAAGGTGAATATAAAAAAACTGTTGCAGTAGTTACTAAATGTTGGTTAAGAGGGGACTCGATTGATAGAATTGCAGATACTGCTGATGTTTCCATTGAAGAAGTAAAAAGGATAATTGCAGAGTTTAGAACTGATAAAAATTGAGTGAAGTTGCAGTCCCATCTTTAAAATGAGGTTGCAGGCGGCTCCAAATGTAATGCTTATGATTTTATTGATACAATTATGTCTTAAAAATAAATCTAAAATACACAAAAGTTTGCTTTTGCTTGGTAGTTTAAGAAAATACCATTTAAACGGTATTTGCAATTCGCGAGTTTGGGAATACATTTGTATTATGTTTACGAACGGTGAGCATAATCCCATGAGCACTGTTTACTTTCTGAGGTTTTCTGAAAGTGCGTTTAAACGCAAGTTTTAATCCATAAACACATCGCCGATTAAAGTAAATTTTATTTTCTCCAAAGAAAGACCAACGCTTACAGCTTGGTCTTTCTTGTTTGTAAAATATTTGCATAGCGCAAAAAAACCGTGTAGGCACTAATTGTGCTGATAATAAATCCGCGTTTACCGTCTAAAATACCCAGTTTTATAAAATAGTGTTTACAAAATCTGAAAAGTGGTTTTACCCATAAATGATAATACGTAATGCGCGCCGTTTTATTTTCATAATCTAAAGCAGACCATTCCGCGTAACGCAATTGCTTTTGCACGAATTGCGAAATATTTTTAAAAGTATAATGATCGAATTTATTTTTTAGAAAACCTACTTTTAAAGTTTCCGTTTCAATTTCTTCGTGTACGCGGTTATTGTTGTAGCGACATTTATCGCGCTGAATAAGTCGAATAGTTTTATCGTTTTGCCAACCTGAGTAGAAAACTTGTTGACCCATGAAAAAATGTGTAAAACCAATCCAATACGCGTCGAAATTATTTGTTCCTAAATTTACAACAGATTCAATTTCTTTTTTCAGATTTGTAGTTACGCGCTCATCGGCATCCATCAATAAAATCCATTGTGTTGGCGATTTTGGAATCGCCCAATTTTTTTGGTTTGACGGCCCGGAGTAACTCCTTTGGAGTAAAATTATTCCCGGAAAATTATTTTTAATCAAATCACATGTTCCATCGGTACTGAATGAATCAACAACAATAACAGACGCTACCCAATCAATAACGCTTTGCAATGCAGCCAAAATATTTTCGGCTTCATTGAAAGTAGTAATTATCACCGTCAGTTCGAGTCTTTGCATCAAAAATTGAATCTTATCTTTTATTTTTCTCCAAAATTAAATATAAAAAATGAATTTACCGACGAAGTCGTATTTAATTTCGACAAACGAAACTATTATGTATTGCATACTACCTTGTTTGATGCGTTACTTTGCATCATAATTAAGGAAGCGTTAAAAAAGTTTACCACAGTTAATTTTAAACAAAAAAGTTAGGTACGAATCGGTTCCACGAATATCAAGCCGATTAATATCAAAAAGTTCTTTGATTTCACGAGGGTTCAATCGGTTACCAATTCTAAACGCAGATGCGATGCCGTAATTTTTGAAAATAGAATTTAATTTATTTTTTTCTTTTTCGGTTTTAGGTCGCGCACCATACGGATAAGCAAACGAAGACGTAAAATGCAATTGGTTTTTTTTAAAAAAATTTATATTTTCAGAAATTTCTTTTTCAATTTCAGTTGCGGAAAGTTGTACAATATTTAAATGATTGTGTGTGTGCAAAGCATATTCAATGTTCGGGTTTTCTTTTTGAATTGTTTTGAGTGCTTCGAGTCTGAGTATTTCACCACAATCAATATATGTTGTGCCGAGTAAATTAGTCGGCACAAAAACGGTTGCTTTAAAATTAAATTCATTAAGCATCGGTAAAGCTAAACTTTTAAACGAAACGTGCGCATCATCGAAAGTAATTAAAACAGTTTTTACAGGAAGTTTTTCTTTTCTTTTTTGAAAATTAATAAGTTGCTCAACCGAAATTGTAGTGTAGTTATTGGTTCTTAAATAATTAAATTGCTTTTCAAGTTGTGACACAGAAACAGTCAAATAATCCGTTTCTGAGGCATGAACCCTGTGATACATCAAAACTGGAATATGGCGATTAAAAAAGAACATCAAAAATATTTTTGCAAATTAAACACTTAAAATCCTTTTAAAAAATGGATGTAATACAAAACGGTGCGCAGACCGAAAATTTAAAATTGCAGATGCGCAAAGGCGTTTTAGAAATGTGCGTATTGAGTGCCATCAACGCTACCGAAGAAATTTATCCGAGCGATATAAAAAAAGTTTTAGACAGCTCCGGTTTAGACATCGTTGAAGGCACGTTATATCCTTTGTTAACGCGTTTGAAAAATAGCAACTACTTGAGCTATAAATGGCGCGAATCGGAAAACGGACCACCGCGAAAATATTATTGCATCACCGATACGGGTAAATTTTATTTACATCACCTCAACACGGAGTGGAATGAAATTGTACAATCGGTGGCTACAGTTTTAACAACTACAAAACAAAATTAGAATCATCAATATTATTTAAAAAATTTTTAACTAAAAAAATATGAACAAGGTATTTAGTATAAATCTCGGTGGCATTCCTGTCACTATTGACGATGACGCTTACAGCATTCTCGAAAACTATTTACAATCTTTACACAATCACTTTAAGCAAGGCGAAGGTTACGAAGAAATAATTTACGACATCGAAAATCGGATGGGTGAACTTTTGAAACAAGGTTTGGAAGGGCGCGCCATTGCTAACACACAAGATGTTAAAAATGCTATTTCTGTGATGGGAAAACCAGAAGATTTTGGCGCAACACCCGTTGAACCTCATACAAAAAATAATTTTACAGAAAGCACGACAGAAAAAAGCGATCCTAAAACATCCACCGGGCAAGCGTTTAAATTTAAAACCGGTAAACGTCTCATGCGCAACCCCGACGATAAAATTATCGGCGGTGTATGTTCAGGTCTATCAGCGTATCTCGGTTTTGAAGATCCGATTTACATACGCATTGCGTTTTTGCTGCTTTTCTTTCTCGGAGGTTCGAGTTTTTTGGTTTATTTTATTTTGCTCGCTATACTTCCAAAAGCCGTTACTACTGCCGATAAACTCGCCATGCGGGGCGAATCGGTTGACGTAAACTCTATCGCTAGCGAAGTTAGTAAAAATCTCGGCGATAAATTCAATTCAGTCATTGATTATTCTAAGCAACAAAATTCTAAAAATAGAGATATTTTTACGCGGGTTCTTTCGGGCATAGTCAATCTGTTCGCAGGAGGTATAAAATTTTTCGTAATTTTTATTTTAGTCATCATAGCTATTGCATTTTTTGCCGCGTGGTTTGGCATTTCAGTCGGTTATTTTGCAGCCTTACCGTATGCCAGTATGTTAGTCAACGACGATAAAGTTATAACTGCTTCAACTATAAATGTTTTCTTTTTAGTCACTGCGCCGTTATTGGGTGTTATTCTTTTTTTACGACGCATTCTGTTTAAAAAAAGCAGTTCTATTGGTATCAATATCGCGTTGGTAGGCATTTTTTTAATCAATCTTTTTTCATTAATATTTTTTGCGAGCGCAACAGCTAAAGATTTTTCAAGCAAAAACTTTAAAACGGAAGATATAACTTTGCCACAAATAAATAATGCTGTTAGCTTAATCGGTGAACCCAAAAAACCTAACGAATCAGATGAGTTTAACATCGGTATTCATTTCGACAACTCCAGTTTTAACGATAACGGATTTTTAATTGAAAGTGTTCCGTTCACCATTAAACGCAGTACAGATAATGCTTTTCATTTAACAAAAAAAGAAACTGCGCGCGGAAGAACAACTGAAGACGCGAATACTAATTTACAAAAAATAGTTTATAATACTTCAGTTATTGGTAATTCGGTTAAGTTGCCACGCGCTTTCCAAATTAATAAAGGTAATTTGTGGCGCGATCAACGCGTCAGTTTAACGCTTTATATACCTGACGGAAAATTTTTTACTTTAGATAAACAATTGCAAAATATTGCCGTAGTTTCTTTAGAAGAAGGCGATATAAATAATTTGCCCGAATGTAATACGAATGTGCACACCTGGAAAATGACAAAAGATGGTATTGTGTGTTTGAGTACAAAAGAGTTAGAAAGCCTTTAAAAGTTTTAAGCTATCAGGTTTTAAAAAACCAAAATAGTTAGGGTTTATTTTAGAACCCACAAAATGAAAATAAAAAAAAATGAATTGCAATTTCAAAACGAAATTAAGTAATGGTTAATAAATAACTTGTTAAAATTAATAGAAAACCGCGATGCCTTCTAGCATTGAAAATTATAAAATCAGCGGAGCTAATGACACAAATAAAATGTTCTATAAGAGTATAAACTATAACCCCAGCGTTCACGCTGGGGTAGAAAAACAAAGCGATTGGATTTAGCCATGACTTTACCAACGCATTTCCTTGACCTATTTTAATTTCAGAATAGTCATGGCTAAAGCCGATTTCGGGACATCATAACTCCTCAGCCTGAAAGGCTGAGGAGTTATGATCAACTTCATTATCAAAGTACGATTCTTTATTGAAATCAAATAAGCTAATTTTTTATGTATAATGACGGCTCGTCGATAAAGTTGTTTTTAACAACTTATTATTTCAACGTTACTAAACCCAAAATTTTTTTCTTACGTACATATTTTTTAAAATTAATTTGCAGTTCTGAAATTCATCAACTAAATTTGTCTTCAAAAAAAATCATTTTTCTTCAAAAAAAATAGCATGGAAAATCCAGCAGCAAATTCAGATTTCAAAAAAACGCTCCGCAGCGAAATTAATCGCGCGCTGATTATTTTATTTTTAATTGCACTTTTTATTTCTGTGATAGACAATTGGGGTGATGTGCGTCGCGGTTTTAATGACGGATGGAATGGACGCGTTCCGAATCCAGAAAATACAAAATAAGGCGTTTTTTAAAAAACTTAAACAAAAACTACTGACCCGTTAAGTGTTTCAAATTAATAACTTCGCGCTCTGTGAGTGTGCGATACGTACCGCGTGGTAGATTTTTTTTGCTTAATCCGCCGTAATACATTCTATCGAGGCGTTCAACTTCGTAGCGCAGGTGTTCAAAAATCCTGCGGATGACGCGATTTTTGCCGATATGAATTTCAATATACAGTTCGTTTTTAGCTTCGTCTGGCACAAATTGTAAATTATCAACCTCAGCAACGCCATCTTCAAGCGTTACGCCTTTTAAAATTTCTTCAAAATCGGGCATAGAAATATTTCTATTCAACACCACGTGATACACTTTTTTAATTTTATAACTTGGATGCGCCATTTTTTGCGCAAGGTCGCCATCATTCGTTAAAAGCAATAAACCCGTTGTATCTCTGTCCAATCTTCCGACAGGAAAAACGCGTGTCTTAACTGTTCTGTTCACAATATCTAAAACCGTTTTTCTACCGCGCTCATCGCTCGCGGTTGTAATTGTATCTTTCGGTTTATTCAGCAAAATATAAACGCGATCTTCTTCAGGTTTAATAGTTTTACCTTTGTAAACCACTACATCGTTTAGCTTAACGCGATAACCAGGTTCTTTCACCACTACCCCATTTACTTTCACTTCACCGGCTAAAATAATTTCACCTGCTTTGCGCCTTGCCGCAATATTACATTGCGCCACATATTTATTGAGGCGCATATCATTCACATCACTGACGCCTGTTTCTTTTATCGTCGGTTTAAAAATAGGTCGCTCGCTCAAAAAAGTAGATTTTTGCGACAAAACATTTTTTGGAACTGACGGCGTTGCATTAGCGCGTGTTTTAGGAGCAGAACCTGCTCGCTCGGTTGGTCGCGCAGTTGGTCGAGAACTTGAGCCAAAACTTGGTCGAGCGTTTGACGTAGAACTTGGTCGAGAATTGGTACGTGTATTCGGTCGCGAAGGCGGTTTAGGTCGCATAAAAAAATATTGAAAGGCAAATTTACAATTTTTAACCCAATAAATTCTAAATTCTTAAAGTTGGTTATGGTTTTCGGGCGAATAAATTTTTATTCGTATTAATGCGCGCAATTGTCGCGCTGTACAAATGTTATTTTTGGCACCCATTAATATCTTACATTGTGTAGAATCTATCTATTCTTTATCTATTCCTACATTTTTTACATCGAAAGATTTTGTTCCAAATTTTAGCGTGCTACTTTTGGTACAATAATCAAAAACGACCGAACAAAACAACTATTCCCATTTATCCAACAAGATTAAAAATTCAAATTATCTGAGTTTGAATCCTTAATTTTCAATTTTTCGACACTAATAAAACTTTATTTTTAATGGCTATTCTGATTTTTTTTATTGCGCATTGGTATCTCTCTGCCTTTTCGCAAACCTTTTTTTTGCATCGTTACGCAGCGCACGGTATGTTTACCATGAGTAAAGGTTGGGAACGTTTCTTTTTTATTTTTACTTTTATCACACAAGGCGCATCGTATTTTAGTCCGTATGGTTACGGCGTACTCCATAAAATGCACCACGCTTATGCCGATACCGATAAAGATCCACATTCGCCCATATTTTCTAAAAATTTAGTGGATATGATGTGGGGCACGTACGTGCGTTTCAACGACATTATTCACAGAAATTTAATCACTGATGCGCGATTTACTAAGAATGTACCGTCGTGGAAAAAATTTGATTATGTTGCCGATCATTTAGCAACGCGTGCTGCGTGGGGAATCGTTTATTTTATTATCTATTGCAGTTTAGTAACTGTTTGGTGGCAATGGATTTTATTTCCAGCAACGCTTTTTATGTCGCCGATTCATGGTGCAATTATAAATTGGTTTGCACATAAATTTGGTGATAGTCCGTTTGAAATGACAAATACTTCAACCAATTTATTTAAAATTGACTTATTTACGATGGGAGAAGGTTACCATAATAATCACCACCGTTTCGATTCTAATCCAAACTTTGGCGTGAAGTGGTACGAATTTGATATGGCATACCCGATAATTTTAGCTTTAGATAAAATGCGCGTCATAAAACTGAAAGCGATTATACCTTCCGCACAACATTAATTTTTTGAAAAAACTTATGCTAATCGAGCCACAGCATTGAAGAAAATAGATTTTCTATCGTAACGCTGTGGCTCTTTTATTTTAAATTTAAGTAATCGCCATTTTGTGTACTTTATTTAATGAAAAAGTTTAAACAAGTTCATTAAAAAAAGGAATTGCAACCGTTTATATCTTAATTTTGTTTCTTCAAAAAAAAGAATATAAACGGTTGATAGGTACACATTACGAAGGCGAACACACCGATTCTCAATTTCCAACTTTAAGAGATAGCTTGGCGATACCTATTTTGTTTTTGAGTATCGTATGGGGTGAACATATTTTAGAATTTTTGCTCAATTTCGATTTGAGCAATTGGGGAATTTATCCACGTGAGAAATTTGGTTTACGTGGTATTTTATTTGCACCAATTCTGCACGGCAGTTGGGCGCATCTCACATCAAACAGTATTCCGTTTTTAGTGCTAGGTACTTTGCTCTTTTATTTTTACAGAAGTACAGCGCTTGTTGTTTTTACAACTTTATATTTCGTGACAGGTTTTTTAGTTTGGCTTTTTGCGCGCGGCGATGTTTTTCACATCGGCTTGAGTTATATTGTGTATGGCTTAGCGTTCTATTTATTTTGGTCTGGCGTTTTTAGACGAACAGTGCGCAGAAGAATTATTTCGCTATTTATTCTCATTTTTTACGGCGGCATTCTTTCTGGCTTGCTGCCCACGCGCGAAATAATGCAAATGAATGTGAGTTGGGAAAGTCATCTCATCGGTGCGTTCGTGGGTTTATTTTTAGCGTATTTTTTAAAAGAAGAACTTGAAGCCGACGAAATTGAAGAAACAGATGTACCGATTGAAATGCATACTTATTTTCTACCCCGCGATGCTTTTGAAAAAACTTTAGCACAACGCGCCGAAGAACAAGCTCAGAAACTTGCCGAAGAACAATTAGCGCAGGAAAGATTAGCCCACGAAGCAAGTTTGAATATTACCACCACGCAAAGTTTTAGCGAGTGGTTCAGAAACCATAGTTTGTAACAGAATCCCTCCCAAAAATTAATTCCTCAAATTTTTTACGCAATCTTTATTGAATCGCTATATTGCACTCTAATTATTGTAGTAATCGAAAAACCATGTTAAAAAAATTAAATCTTACACATTGGATTTTTATTGGGCTTGTGGCAGGTGTT
The DNA here is from genome assembly GCA_043758385.1 of Saprospiraceae bacterium. GTDB lineage: Bacteria > Bacteroidota > Bacteroidia > Chitinophagales > Saprospiraceae > JAAFJT01. The sequence continues at coordinate 5,731 of JAYVNP010000134.1, read as the reverse complement.
CTCGTTGGCTATTTTTTTCCAACAGTGGGTCGCGAGATGGATGTATTTAGTAAAATATTTCTAAATCTGATAAAATCGCTCGTTGCGCCATTGTTGCTTTCCACTTTAATTGTTGGCATAGCAGGTCATGCCGATTTAAAACAAGTGGGCAGAATGGGTTGGAAGTCTATTTTATATTTTGAAATTGCGACAAGTTTTGCGCTCATCATCGGTTTAATTTCAGCTAATATTTTTCGTCCAGGCGATGGCGTTGATTTAAGTGGCGTAACCGGTGGCAGTAAACCCGCCATTATTAAACAAACTTGGAAAGAGATTGTAGTACATACTTTCCCTGAAAATATTGCTAAATCAATTGCAGAAGGACAGGTTTTGCAAATTGCTGTTTTCGCCATTATTTTCGCAGTGGGATTAACAATGGTGAGTGAGCCACACAAAAAACGTTTGCTCGATTGGACGGAAAGTATCGCCGAAGTGATGTTTAAATTTACAAAAGTAGTGATGTACGTTGCTCCGTTGGGTGTTTTCGGTGCAATGGCGTATGCAGTGAGTGTTATGGGTGTTCAAATTTTTGGACCAATTCTTAAATTGGTTTTAACGCTTTACTCCGCACTGTTTTTTTATATCATTCTGATTCTTTTTCCTATTACGCGCATTTTCAAAATTAAATTAGTCAAGTTTTTTAACGCCATAAAAACGCCTGTATCTATTGCATTTGGTACAGCCAGCAGCGAAGCCGCACTTGCACCCGCCATGCAAAGTTTAGAAGCGTATGGCGTGCCTCGAAAGTTTGTTAGTTTTGTTTTACCAACAGGCATGAGTTTCAATTTAGACGGAACTACTTTATATTTATCTGCGGCATCAATTTTTGTGGCGCAAGCCAACGGTATTCAACTCAGCATCGGTCAACAAATAACTATAATGCTCACGCTCATGCTGACATCGAAAGGCGTTGCTGGTGTAGCGCGCGCCTCGCTCGTTATTTTACTCGGCACCTTAGAAATTTTCGGCATTCCCGATAAACCTGTCTATATCATTCTCGCCGTAGATGTTATTATGGATATGGCGCGCACAGCTGTGAACGTTTTGGGTAATTGCCTCGCAACGGTTGTTGTTGCTAAATGGGAACATGAGTTTGAAGATTGACTTGCTCTTTGAGCTCTACATCTCTAATTATATTTTTCATCATTAAAACACCGCCAAAATGTACAACAGCAATAACAAGCAGAGCATACCGCAAAGCAATGTAATCGCTGGCGAAGCGCGCCAAGAAAATAAATAATCCGCAGCCGAACAAACGACCAACGTACAAACCTAATTCGTGATTAAAAATATAAGTAAATTCGTTTCGACCTTCAATGTGTGCCACGATTTCAATAACTTTTAGTTGAATCGGGAAATACGCGATATCCAGAAGCGGACGTGCAAAGAGTAAACACAATATAAATAGAATAACACCAGTTGCTGAAAATAAAACGGCGTTAATGAGCGCGCCAAAAATAAAAAGCGAACAACCGATAGTATAAATTAAAAGCCTGTGTTTCGGAAATGTAATTCTGCCCAGAACATAGAGCAGGATAGCGGAAAAAAATGCTGCAATACCTTGAATTAATCCGAGAGATCCTTCTTTACCAACGAGTGTTAAAACCAACATAGTTGGCGCGGTTACGATATAACCTTGCGCAACACCTTTGAGTGCTGCCAACTGAAGCATTTTTCGCCAGATTTTATCGAACTTAAAAAAAATAAAATTAGTTTTCGGCGGATTTTGAAATTGTCCGCGATGCACTAAAACAGAAGCAAATGCAGAAAGCACAAAAACATAGCCAGTCAGTATAAAATAAGCAACGTTAACGTTACCGCCGAACCAACCATTTTTATCCGTTGCTGCAATAAATGCACCTGCCGCGAGCGGAACGGCGATGCCAGTGATGGTATAAAAAAAAGTTTCTACACCGTAGTAATAATTTCTGTTGCCATCTTTTGTAGTATTCAATGCGAGAAAATCGCGGTTAGCCCAAAAAAATCCGAAGGATAAACCCATGATAAGGCCCGAAAAAAAGATACCGAGTGTACTGAGTTTATCAAGTGTCATCATTACTGTCATGGATACGCCGCTGAGAAGCATTCCAGCACTGTACAATCGGGAAATAGGAATATTTTTTAGTAAGAAACCATTTATCATAAACGTGAGCGGAATACCTGTATAAACCGCCAGTTGAAAAATGACAACCAAACTCAAATCGGTTGAATTGCGCATAATGTAAGCACCAATAAATAATTCGATGATGGGCGTGACAAGCCCGTACATAAAATTGGTCAGCAAAAGCATTTTCATGCTTAAATTATGGGAAGCGAAAAATTTTAATTCTTGTAACATATTTAGTTGATAGTTATTCGTTGTTCGTTGTTCGTCAATGAGTGCTCGTAATCGAACAGCTATCAACGACTAATTATCAACGACTTGAGTATTTCTTTAATCGAAAGTGTCGCGCCACAAATGCAGTCATCGGAAGCGCCGTAGTACATTGTAATTTCATCATCTTTTACGATGTGTCCGTTTGTAAAAACCACATTGCCAAAAAATCCGGTGCGTTCGTAAGGTTCAGTGGGTTTCATTAATGGCTCGTTGGAGCGGGCAATAACTATTGATGGATTTTCTAAATCGAGTAAAATTGCGCCCAAGGCATAGCAATTACTTTTGTCGGCACCATGGTAAATGGCCAGCCACCCCTGCTCTGTTTTAATGGGCGCAGCACCTGCACCAACACGCGCAGAATCCCAAAAATTTTCCCGCGTTTGAATAATACAATGGTGATTTCCCCAATGAATTAAATCGAATGAGGAAGCAATCCAAATAAAATTTCCGCCTAAATCTATGCCCGACGGGCGGTGAAAGCAAAAATATTTATCGCCAATCTTTTCTTCAAACAGTGCGCAATCTTTGTTGTGGGGTGGTAAAATCATCCCAATGCGATCAAAAGTTTTCCAGTCGTAGGTTTGCATTAAACCTACACCCACGCCATTTTCAGAAACCTGCGTGTAAGTTAAATTGAAAATATCATTCATTAAACTCACTCGACAATCTTCAATGCCATAAGTTTCTAAAACACCATTTCCAAAAATCTTAGTCGGTCTGTTATTAGGTTCGTAGAAATGTAGGCCGTTGTCATCGCTACAAACTAACCGCAAATGAGAAAGTGTTGAAAGAAATACTTTGTTTTTATAGCGCACTATACGCGCATCGGTTAAATCTAAAAGTGGATCATCTTTTTTAAACTCTAAAATTTTAAGCTTAGGAACAGCGACTCTGTTAGTAGGCTCAAGGCTCATTGCTAATTGCTCATGGCTCATAACAGGTAGCGAAATAAATCCTTCTTTTTGAATCGGACGTTCTGCTACACGCAGAAGCAACCAAATTTTTTCTTCAAACCAAAAAACACCTGGATTTAAAACACACTCAACAACAAATCCCTCTTGGCTTGGTTTAATATCTTTTGTTGTGAGGATTGGATTCTCAGCGAATCTTTTTGGCATGATTTAATAGTTGACAGTTGATAGTTGACAGTTGGCAGTTGATAGTTGAAAGTTGATAGTCTAAGAGCGATAAACGTCTGTCAACTATCAACTATCAACTAAATGCCCAACCAACAACTAATTTTTAGTTTTTAATAAATTTTAAAGCACCTAAACTATTACCATTTTTCACAAAATTAATTAAGTAAGTGCCTTGCGGGTATTTACTTACATTCAATGAAAACTGACCCAATGGAATTTGCGTTCCAAAATTTATAGCATCAATCTGTCTTCCTACTAAATCAAAAACACGAACTAAAATAGTTTCAGTATTCGTGAAGCTGTGATTGACGGTTAAAATATCAGCCGTAGGATTCGGTGAAATGCTTTTAACAGAAGTATTCAATTCTGCGCTCGCTTGGTCATTAACAGGTGTTGAACCCGTAGTAAAGAGTTTTGTAACTTCGGCAGCAGTGAGTGCTTTATTGTAAATTTTCAAATTGTCTAAAGCGCCGTTGAAATACTGTCCACCTTCAACAGGGTTGTTACCAAAAACTAAAGTGCGTGCAGTATTATTGAGTTTCCCTGCCGCCGGTTTAGTATTTGCCACCACGCCATTTACATAAATAATATCGTTCGTTCCATCATGCACCATTGTCACGTACCACCATAATCCTTTCACCAATTCGTTGCCGTTGCCACTATCCATATCTGAAATGGCATTGGTGAATTGTGCGTTTTTACTATTGGTAGTTAAAACAATGCGCGTATGTTGTGGCAACGAAATTTTCATGCGCTGAGACCAGTGACCGAAATCAATGATATACGCTTCGGCATCGGTAAGACTTAAAGTATCGACGCGAATCCAGAAACTATAAGTGGAATAATCGGAAATGAGTTGAACGGCATTTTTAACGACAATCGAATCTTTTCCAGAAAATTTCACTGCTTGACCACTGGCACCTGTGCGTGTAATAAATTTTACACCTGGACTACTCACCCCATGATTTAAATACGGTGTCGCATCGTTTGCATTACCATCGAAAGTGTAATTAGCAATCAAACCCGGCTCACCTGTATTAATGGCTTTTAAAGTAGTTACAGTTACTTCTGCATTCGCCGATTTATTGCCTGCTGCATCGTACGCTAATACATCAAAAGTATAAGATGTTAGTGCTGTTAAACCGCCCACAAATTTTGCCGTGAGTGGTGATAAAACAGTATCAATAACGGCACCATCTTGCGAAACGATATAACCTACTACCGCTCTGTTATCCGTTGAAGCTATCCAAGTTAATTGTACAGAATTTGAACCGAGTGCAGCTACTAAATTGGTTGGAACGGTTGGCTTAATAGTATCGGGTGCAGCATCTTGAGCGGTTGTAACTTGAATGGTTGATACTGCCGATTCGTTCCCCGCGGCGTCAATGGCACTCACGCCAAAATTATAGGACGTTGTAGCTTTTAAACCTATTAACGCACTCGATGTGGTGGGCGTGCTTAAAATGAGGGCATTGTTTTGATACACATTGTATCCAATAACACCTACGTTATCCGTCGAAGGCAACCAAGAGAGGTTTACGTTTGTAAAAACGACGGTTGCCGCCAAGTTAAGTGGCGTGCTCGGTGCTTGCGTGTCTGGGTCGGTGGGTGCCGTATTTTGTGCTGTGTATAATGCGGTTACGTCTGTTGCCGATAAAGCGACGTTGTAAATTTGTACTTCGTCGAGTGCACCATTGAAAAAATTGGTTGAATCAATCGGGTCGTAACCAATACCTAAAGGTTTTGTAGCGTTGTTCAACGTACCAACATCTGCTTTGGTATTCTTTAATACGCCATTAATATAAATTTTATTCGTTGCACCATCGTGCGTCATGACTACGTGTTTCCAAGTGCCCACCGTGAGCGCGTTGCCATCGCCTGCATCCATATCTGAAATACCTGCCGTACTATTGGTTGTAAAAACAGGCTTACCATGCGAAGGCAACGATATTTTAAATCGCTCTTGATAACCGCCAAACGACAGCAAATACATTTCGCCTTGCGTAGGTAATTGTGCGACGTTTATCCAAAAACTAAGAGTAGCATTAGGCGAATTAAGTTGCGGTGAATTAGCACTACGAACAGAACTGTTTTTGAAAGCATACGCTTTATTCGATTTTCCAAAACGATCTTTTGTAGGTATTGCCGTTTTTACATCCGCAGTGTTGCCGTAGGG
>JAYVNP010000133.1:0-9059 GCA_043758385.1 Saprospiraceae bacterium | reverse complement strand
ATAAAGTTTGTGACGCTGTGTGAAAAAACGGCGTAACTTCATCTTTAGTAGTGTTCAAATCGTCAATGTTTTGCGGTTTCCCTACGCTGCCTGCATTATCAATAGTCGCCATCCATAAATCCATTCCACCTTTTGAACCTGGTTTATTGCTGGCAAAGAAAAGCACATCCGATTGACGCGTAGAATCATAACCCACAGAAGGTTGTGAGGATGTATAACCCGGTTTATTAATGGAAGTATCGAGTTTAACGGGTGCACCCCAATCGTTTTCACCCATTTTAGAACGGCGATAAATAGCGCAGTGGAATGATCCATTTTCGTTTTCTGTGCAAATGGTGTAAAAAAGTGTGGACTTATCGCTCGTCAGTGCATACGATGCTGTGTTATCGCCTTTAGTTTTAGAATTAATAGGCAGTGGCAAACCGCGTTTTGTTACATCGGTTGTAGAAAAAACGCCCGTCACGGGTGCATTCGATTTTAAAGAATCCGGCACATACCCTGACGTGTAAAATAAAGTTCCGTCATACAAAACGGGTGCGGCGTCAATATAAGGCGAATTAACGCCTCTGTCGAGGTGTGTAATATTATATTTTTTATCCGCAAAAACAATTGTTTTAGCCCATTCACACGTTTCAATTTCCGTTTTCGCAGATGCAGCGTATTCACCTGTCGGATTTTCAGCAGCATATTTTTCAAAAAGAGAAATCGCTAAATCATATTCCTCCATATCTTTTTTTACTTCACCACGTTTGTAGTTCAATGTCGGATATTCTTTGGCTTTGTCCGTACGCGCTAAATTATCGAAATACGTATTCGCGATGGCAAAGTGGCGCGTTTCAAGGGCTGCATTGGCAGCATTCCATAACAAATCGGCGCGCTCCGGACTATCGTCGAGAACAATTCTGTAATATTCCAATGCCGCATTGAAATTTTTATCGGCAAAAGCTTCATCCGCTTTGTGCGTATATTGCGAAGCCGTAATGACTTGTGCATTGGAATGGAAGGGAGGAAAGAATGAAAGAATGAAGATTAATAGGAGGAAAATAAAAGAATTTGAAAATAAAGGATGGGAATAATTCCTTAATTTTGATGAATCTGACGATTCTTTCATTCTTTCATTCTTCAATTCTTTAATTTTATTTATCTTGTTCATATATTTTACTGATGCTTGTTCTTAGTAAAAAGTTCTTTAGTGGGTGGGTTATTAATTGTTAATTGTTAGTTTCGAATAGCAGAGTATATTCTCAAACTAACAAACGACGACCAGATACTAACAACTATAATGTAATCGGGCATAATGGACAATACTTAGCCGGTTTTACTTTAGCGAAAATATACATCACATTTATTTCCGGGCCGCCGAGGCGATTTGTGGCTGTTTTAAAATTTGAAAAATTTGAATCGAAATTGAGTGCTACTTTCCAATTGTTGTAAAGCAAACCGACTTGTGGCGAAAACGCATCGCCTGGGCGAATAGCAACGCCTGCTTGTAAGGCAAATAATTTCGTCGGTCGGTTCTGCAAATATAAACGCGCGCCCAATCCACCCACAAAATCGGTATGCGGACCTTGCGACTGATACAACACATCGCCCAACAAATCGAAATTTTTTGATATCGGAACGTTTGTAGTAGCCGTTATGGAGTAACGCAAATCAATTCCAATTTTGGATGTCGCATTAAAAGTGTGCGTGGGTTTATTTAAATGAAAAACACCAATACCGACATCGAATGCGCCGCGCGGATCGGCAAATTGATGGTGCATATTAGCACCCACGTTAAGGTCGAGATAATTAATGGATTGATCGAAAATGCCAACATCTCTGGATACAATACTTTGATTATATTGCTTATCGGCGTATTGATCATCCCAAGTTAAATCGCTTGTTCGGAAGGCGCGTTGATTGAATCCGCCCGAAACACCCAGCGTAAATAAATCATTTTGTGTAATCGGTAATCCGTACGATGCTGCTAAAACAATTCCAATATTCTGCAAATGCGACCAACCGGCATTATCATAATTCAGCATCAACCCACCGCGCCACGGATTAAATCCGTCCGCATTCGGTTTAAAAAGTTTCATATCGCCCGATGCACCGAATGTTGTGTACGATACCAAATCGCTATAATTTCCCCATTGCTGCCGGTAATTTCCAGTGCCTCGAATATCGCCGTTGAATACACCCGTTAAAGCCGGCGTGTTATTCAGTGGCGAAAAACCAAAATTCGTGAAATGTATATCTTGCGCAAAAATGTGCTGCGCGCAAAAAGTAAAAATTAAAAAACAAAAAGCAAGTTTGTAAAAATGTTTATTCATGTAGTATTGTTTTATCGCATCGTAAAATAAATACCAATTTGAGCAATTCAATACGCTCATGGCATAGTCTGTTTGTTTTTAACTTAAACTAAATAAAATTAATTCGCAAAAGCAGCGATTTCGCAATTATTTTAGTTTTTGATTTCAATTTTTTTAAAAATTTCATTATCTTAAAGTAATTAAAAAAATAAAATTTACGCTTTTTTGAAAACTAAATGGCTATATTGGTCGGATAGAACGTGCTCAAAGTAGTATGTTCCAAAATTCTTTCAAATTAAACACAAAACAATATTAAAACCTTTAATTTACCAAATTTTTATAATAATTTAGTAAAAATTCGTTCTAAAAGGGTACGTTCTGCACATATTATTTCCGATCGCGCTAAAATAGTATTTTGTGCGCTCTCAATATTTTTTTCAATGAGTTTTCTTTTTAGATTGTTACTGTTCAATAATTTAACGCGAACGATTGTGCTATTTTTATCTCTATTCGAGATGTTTTTCCATTCAACAAACCCTTCTACTAAAAATTCTTCCGAAACATAAGGTTGGTATAAATGAATGATAACTTTTTGGTTCGGTTGAATAATTCTATTATATCTATTCGGAACTATTGCCGTGCCTACTAAAGTTGTATCTGAGGAAGTCAGAATTAAACCAATTACATCTGCGGCAAAAAGATTTTCTTTTAAATTTGTTTTACCCGTTTGTGCTATAAATTTTCCTGAATACGGTGCTAAAACTAAATTGGTTTTTTTCCATTGAAACAGCGCATCTTTCAATCTGTTGATAGATTCTAATAAACTTAAATTTTCTTTATCGCTCAAAGGGGGTGAATCATTTTTTCTGTTTGGTTCGCGTATATCTGATTTTATTTTTTTAAGAAGCAACATTTGATCATCCAGAACGCGCTTTTGAAATTTAACCTCGTTTTCAGCATTTTCTTTCTCTTTTTGCGCTTTTTGTAAATCGGCTAACGCCACGGATTTATTAATGTATTTAAGTTGAACGTCGTAAAATTTACGCGAGGCAACATCTGTTTTTTGCTGTAAATTCAAATACTTTTTATTTTCAGCATCGGTTTGTTTTTCTATATCTCGCAACTTGTCTGCTACTTCTTGCTTCGCTTGATTTTGTACGTGTACCAGACGTACTTGCTTTTGCAGCGCACGAATTAAATCGGAAGTATTCGAATATGCAGACTGCACTTCGCCGAGATGCAAATACGGAATAGCTTTAAATTTTTCTACAAACTCGGCATTCAGCGTATCAATGTTTCTGAGCAAACTGTCTAAAAAAACAATATCGTCATAGTTTGCAGTATTTAATTTTAAAGCTATCGGCTGACCAATTGTTATTGTGTCACCATCGTTTGTAAATATTTTTTTTATCGTGTTCCTGTTTGCAACCGTTACAGAAACCGGTGGATTTTCCGAACTGATCTCAATATTTGAAATGACGACGTCCGGATATTTTAATCCGTACGCAATACCAACCAAAGCAATGAGCGCAGAAAAAATGAGAATAATTCCCCATTGCACCATCCAATGCGGCGGCACACCAATTATTCGGCGCACAAATGCGCTTCTCTCACTTTCAGCAATCTTTTTTTTTGCACTCATTGTTTTTTATAAAAGAAGACTTTCGATTTCCTCTTAAAATTTAGTTGTGTAAATTTATACACCATTTCGTTTTCAAAATCATTTGCGTTTTCAAAAGCGTTTGTAAATCCAAAAGCACACAAAATTACAATTAATTTTATGTGCTTTGAGTTAAACCGAATCAATTGTTTTTCGAACATTCAAAAGAATGTATTAGTACCAAAGTACACAGTTATGCTTAAATGACCTTTCGATTTTTCAATCGGTTCAACTCTCATGTTCATAGAATTGTGATACCAATCTCTAAAAATAGTGGTATCAATTTTCCCAGCAACATAATAATCTTTATTATTTACATCGCTTATTTTAATTTTACCTTCAATAAACCCTTTAACCGTATAGGTAGTTTGCACCACTTCATCCTTTGTATTTAAAAAAAAATTCAAAGTACTGGCTTTTGTAAAATCATTTATCTTATGTGTAGGATTATTCTTAGTCAAATAAAATAGAAACCAAAGTATTGTAATAATGATAACTATGAAAGCTGAAAAAAAAAGTATTTTGTAATTCATAAAGTTAATAAAAACCGAGCCTAATTTGTAAGTTGCCTTTTGTTTCTGCTAAAGGATTAACAACAAAAAAAGCTTTATTCGTAAAATAATCAACACGAAAAGTTGAATCAATTTTGCCCGATACAAAGTGTTGGTCATTATTTAGCCCATAAATTTCAACTCGCCCATTGACTTCTCCTTTAATGCTGTACTCAACGACAGAAACTTGATTTTCAGGTTTAGTAGAAAAGTCAAAAGTTTGCTGACTACTAAAGTCGTTGATATTAACAGTCATTTTGTTATTGCAGCCTGTCAAAAAAAAAGATAATATTAAATTCAACAAACTTATCTGGAAAAATATTTTTTTCATAACGATGTATTGAATTCAAGAGAAACTATTTGTGTACGCTTTCGTTTTCAAAATTATTCGCAAATTCAAAAGCGTTTGAGTTTTTAAAAGCATTTGCAAATTCAAAAAGCAATCGCGTTTGTAAAACCTTGTTTAACTCTACAAGAAACCTATTACTATATTATTTCTCTTTCTTGCCAATCTTTCGTTACAAATCCAATTCCAGTACAGCCAGCCTCTAAAATCTTATTTTTTAAATCCTCATTAACTATGTAGTAGCCACCAATCTTAAAAGGTAATCGTACCATGTCATTCTTAATATTTTCAATATTGAGTTTTACAACTTCGTATCTCATCTTTGGATGGGTTGGATACAATTTCATCCAATAGATAATTTGGTCAACTGAAGTAATTTTTATTTCTTTTTTTGTAATGGTGCTCAAATCATAACTTCCAATTTTATGGCTGTATTCAGGTTCGCTTTCACCCCAAAATTGCATATTTTTAAAATCTACTAAATCATAATTTTGTCCATAAATAAAAAAGTAAAAATATTTATAATCTTTTTTTCGATAAATGACATTAGCCTCAAAATATTGGTAGTTTTCAGTATTACTATCCAGAAAAATTTTTAGGAGCTTTTCTGATATAATCAACCCTCCATAATTAGCAGGTACGCAACTTAATGAATCAGTCAATTTAGCTTTAAATTCCAATTTAAAACTCTTCAAATTAGGTATATAATCAATTTTATCATCAAAATTAATTGTCTGGACTGACTTTTCTATACAATTAATATAATCATCGCTCATGTGCAGAATTTGGGGATAAGAATTTCCAATTTCTTGAGAATCAATTTTATTCTTTAAAATAAACATAAAATGTGAATTTAAAAAGTATGCGGTACACTTTAAATTCATTTTGTGTACCGCAGACCTAAAGTTATTAAAAATTTAAATAATCAATATTTACATTTGGATTATCTGCTATTTCTTTTCTAATTCTGGTAATTAATTTTTGAATCTCCGAATGAGCAACCTCAGGAGTGATGTTACCGTTAAAATTTTTATTAATTTGATCTAATGCTGTTTCTACTTTGTCAGAATAAATTGAATGGCTGCCGGTATGAACTGCTTCAGATAAAGCTATGCCATTTCTAAATTCATTTGGGTGAAATCCAAACCTTGATTTTGAGGCAGCTTGAAAAATTGGATTGTCAATGAACTTTAATGGTATAATGTGATGTGCAAGTTTACCATCTCCAACGGATAGTTTTAAAACATTTCGTAATTGTGAACGCAAAGCGTTTACGTCCGCAAATTTAACAGAATTATCTATTAATCTAAAAGATAAATTGTAAATTCTTCCAGATTCTCCAATTGTTTTTACTGCATACTTTGCGCCAGTTGCCGCCCATCCAGCAAATGGAAGTGTGGCTGCGAAACTAAATGCAGCATTTACACCATCACCTTCTATAGTGTAAAAAACTCCATTAGCAAAATCAAAAACTTCTCCAAACCCTGGTACTAAACCAGCTAAATCTAACATTGTATGAACAGTCCCACTTAATACATTTCTAAAAGCTTTAAATTGAATACTAAAACTTGAACAACTTGGGCATTGGTTCTTCAAAATAATACATTCAATATTATAGTCTACAACTTTATCTAAAACTTCAAGTTCAGGAAAAGCAACCTTTGATTGCCAGTCGCTTCCCCCTAATGTAGGAAATCCTGCGATTTTACTGTCATTATAATAGTTATCATTTACATTAAGCAAATTATAGTGCTGAGCCAAAGTGGCTGCGTCTAAAAATTGATACTCATTCACTATATCTTGTAAATTTGTTCTGCTCATACTTCTTTTTACAATAAAGTTTAGTATTTCATTTTCTAATTCTTTATGCTGTTGAATAAAATAATTATAATTGTCTTCGCTAATCCCAAAATTTATTAGCCCTGATTTGAGAGTTGGGATGTCATATATGTTATTTGGCAAATTATTCTGATTGCCGAGATTTATTATTGAACTTGATCCACCTCCTAAAGAGCTAAATGAACCATCATAACCTGAACTTACTGCACCAAAAGTAAAATTTACACCGCCACTTGGGTCACTGGAACTAATACTTGAATCGCCAAAAAAATTACCGATTGAATTGAAAATATTACTAAAAAATGCTCCTATCTTGTCAAGCAATTTTGTGCCAAAACCATCATAGCAAGGATCAATATCACGGAAACCCGTAGAGTTGGATTTATTGTGTAATAATTCGCCTAAAAATTTTCCATCTTTTAATTTCAAAACTTTCTTAATTTTACTATCCATTGTAATTTGATACATGAAACCAGTAAAATCTTTGGCGGAATATTTACCATCAACTTTTTTATCATAAGAAATTGTTGGAACATAACATTCTAAAACAGATTGGATGTGATTTGTTGAATCGTTGTAAAAAACAAGTGAATACCCCGATTTATTAGAATCTAACTCAGGAATTTTTTCAACAGGTACAACTAAAATGGGATTTATTTTTAGCAGAGTTGCAATTTCAGCATTTGACCATTTGGGCTTGATAGAAATATTACTGGGAATGTACATTACCGTATCTCCTTCCAAACTTGTTGGTATCGTTTGGAGTCTTGCCAATTGATCATCGCCAAATTTTTCGCTAAAAAAAGTAGTTGCGTTTTTTACAGTAATGATAGGGGATACCAAATCTGGATAAGAATTTGTAGCGGAAGATGCAGGCAAAACCTCTTTCTTACAACTAAAAAATAAAATCGAACTAAGCGAAACTGATAAAACCAATAGTAACTTCGCGTTCAAGCCCCGAATAAACTGCTGCTGATTAAAAAAACTTCTCATTTTTGAAAATTAAAATTGTGGATTAAAGAATTATAAATCACTAATCACAATCTAAATAGTGTTCCAGTTTTTTAAATTTCCGAAACTAATGATATGGTTTAATCCAAAATCATTTGCGTTTTCAAAATCATTTTCAAATTCAAAATCATTTGCGTTTTCAAAATCATTTGCGTTTTCAAAAGTGTTTGCGTTTTCAAAAGCGTTTACGTTTTCAAAATCATTTGCGTTTTTAAAAGCAATTGCGTTTTCAAAAACCAAAATTTTTTTTACGTCAGAAACAATCGCCGAAATTCGCCTTCTGTGTTTATCAAACTGTTATAATTTCCTTCTTGCACTACCCTACCATCTTTCAAAACTATAATATTCAGAACGATTTTCAAAATTGCGATGCTGTGTGTTGTTAAAATCACCGTTCTTCTTACGTTTTCTATTTGCATGAGTGCGTGCAAAACCACACGCTCTGTGCAAACATCCAAGTAGTTTGTCGCTTCATCTAAAATTAAAATATTCGATTGACTGTACAACGCCCGCGCCAACAGTATCAGTTGTTTATGCCCATTCGACACATTCAAGCCATTCAAACCCAATCGCGTTTCAAAATTGCGCGGTAAGTTTTCTATGAATGACAAAAGTTGGACTTCTGCACATACTTTTTTTAAGAGCGCGATATTCGGTGCGTTATCGTTTAAAGCGATATTTTGTGCAATCGAGTCGTTAAAAATATAGCTGTCGTTAAAAATAGCACGACAATTTTTAAACCATTCCGCTACATCTATACTTTCCAAACGCGCATCACCGAGTAGTATTTCGCCATCAGTCGGTGGATAAATGTGCGCCAATAATTTTAACAACGTTGTTTTACCTGAACCCAACGCACCCACAATGGCAGTCGTTTCACCGATTTTGAAGTGCGCCGAAATATTTTGTAAAGCAGGTTGTGCCGTATTTGTATATTTAAAACTGACTTCTTTTACCTGAATGACATCGAGTTGTTCTGGTATTTGCAAAATATTGGAAGTAGCGGCAGCAATAAAATCATCTTTATGCACATCGTACAATCGAACCAATGCGCGTTGTGTCGCACGATACGAACTGACTAAAAAAGCTAAATTATCAATCGGTGCATACATTAATCCCAAAATAAAAATAATTGCCATCAAACTACCAACCGTTATGTCGTTACTGATGACGAAGCGCGCCGAAAAATAAATAATGAGTGCGTTTTTAATATCGTTAATCAATCTACCACCGAAACGTTGCCATTGTTCGCGCAGCGATTTAGCAAAACTTTTATGAAAAAGTTCGGAGCGCAATCGCTCCCAGTTGTAAATCATTCTATCTTCAGCACCAAAAATTTTAATATCGCGCAAACCTTG
>JAYVNP010000132.1:0-2947 GCA_043758385.1 Saprospiraceae bacterium | reverse complement strand
GACCAATTAGCAAAGATGCGAATAGATGTTGCGGCGTGATGCAGGCAATAACCGTTGACAGTGTATCAGCACAACCTGTGGCATTGTTTTTAAACACGATACTCGATGCGCCTTTCTTAATAAATAAATTCGTTGCCTTCGGTAACATCTGAACATTGTAGAGCAAATTACCGACCGACAGCGTTTGTTGCTGCGTGATACGCATACTGCCATACGTTTTGGTGTGATCGCCACCCTGAATAAAATACTGCATCGGATCAATTGTCCAGTTACCCGTCGGATTCCAGTAGTTCATCGAGTCAACTAAAGCGGCAACATTGGTGAACGTTTTATTTTTAATCGAATCGCCGTTGTACGCCCAGTAATTGAGAGTGTATGGTCCGGTGACACCTTTACCGGGTATGCTGTAATATTGATAACCCGTAACGGTATCGAATTTACACCCTTCATAACCGCCGTTGTAAGCTGCGCCATTGACAGTAATGGCGTAATCTGTAATATTCTCTTGCGGAATATCCACACACACTTTTGCCGTATCGCTGAGACACGCATTCGTAATTGTTGCGGTGTGCGTTGTCAAAAACGGTTTGCAGGTATTTGTCACGGTGTCGGGTGTGCAAATCGCTTTAGCGACTAAAGTATCTTTGCAGCCTTGCGCATTCGTAAATATTAAAGTATGAACACCTTGTGAAACTTGTAAGTTTGTACCTGCATTGCACGCCGTGAAACCATAAGCATACGCCGTACCGTTGTCGGTTACCGTAAACGTGCTGATGGTATTGAATGGAATTTCGATACACACATCGGCTTTAGCATTACAGTTTGACAATAATTTAACCGTTGTTTTTTGCGCAATAATATCCTGCGTACAGCAATTCGTTACATCGTTACCGACAACTAAAGTGAGGATGGTATCGCACGCCGTAACGTTGTTCAAACTTACAGTAACCGTATAAGTTCCTGCACTTAATCCTGTTACTGACGAAACATTACCCGCGTTATTACTCCATTTATAGGTTACATCAGCATTGGTTGCCAAAGTAATCGAACCCGAATTATCACCACATTTTGCCGTTACTACCGATGTGCGAACAATCGGTTTTGTACAGCAATTGGTTGTGTTATTACCGATATTAATGCTTATTGTAGTATCGCAATTGGCAACATCTGTGCGCGAAACTTTAACCGTGTAAATGCCGGAAATTAAATTTGTAATAGCAGGTGACGTCGCACCATTGCTCCATAAGTATGTTATCGCTCCATTGATATTTGAAACTGTTGTCGTTCCATTCGATGCACCGCACGTGGCATCTGTTTTGGTAAGGCTTGCATTAAACGGTGGGCAAACGGGCTGCGTACAATCTAAACCAATCGTGACGTTCAACACTTTTGTACAACCGTTGAGCGTTACAGTGGCAGTATAATTACCCGCTTTTAAATCTTTTCTGTTGAGGGACGTACTACCATCCGACCAAACAACCGATACTGGCGTGGGCGCAAACAAAACAAAACCATCGTTTTTGGCGCACGTTTCATTGAAAGGAATAACTTTTATCGTCACATCGTTATGCACCGTGATGAGTTGCGATTTTGTCGAAATGTTGCCACAATCATCTGTTGCCGTCCAAACGCGCGTAATCACGTAATCACAATTCTGACCCGTAGCTTGTTGCGTTTGTGTTTCTTTCACCGTCGGTATGGCGCAATTATCGGTAGCAGTTAAAGTAGCTGCTGTGGGTACATCGCTTGGCGAATTTACCGTAATATTGGCAGGCGCAGCCGAAAGCACGGGCGCCGTTTTATCTACTACTTTAATATAAATAGTATAGGTCGAACTGTTGCCGCATTTATCAACGGCAGTCCATTTGCAAGCAATGATGGCAGAAAATCCGTCCGTTAAACAATTACCACGCTTCGTGCCGAGATCGGTGAAGAAAATATGAATACCCGGCACATTATTGCTGGAATCTCTGATGACAATGCCACCACAATTATCCGTCGCCGTGAAATCGTTTAAAGTGAAAGGTACTAAACTTTCGCAGCTCATCGTAATGGTATCGCCGTTATGTACATTCGCTAAAATTGGATTAACAGGTACAATAACCGGCGCAATGGTATCTTTCACGCGAATGGTTTGCGTAAACTTTGATGCGTTGCCGCATTTATCGGTCGCCGTCCAGGTGCGCGAAATAATTTTAGTGCATTTAACAGAAGAGTCCACCGTTTCATGAAGCGTGACAAGTGGGTTTGTGTCGCAATTATCAACAGCGACTAATAATTTTGGCGTCGGTACATCACCATCGCAAGCATACGTTTGGTTTGTTGGTGTACCTGAAAGCACAGGTGCTTTAGTATCTTTAACTGTAATATTTTGTATCGCCGTCGCAATATTGCCGCATGCATCGGTAGCGGTAAACGTTTTGCGCAGCGTATAATTACAAGCGTTATTACTTTGTAATGTATCAATTTTTGTAAATATAAATGCCGAGACAGAACAATTATCGGTAGCTGTTGGAACAGCAGACGAAACGACATCCGAACATTCAATCGTTACATCCGAAGGTATATTGGCGAAAATAGGTTTTACGGTATCATAAACAGTAATTTTCTGAGTGGCAAACCCAATATTATTGCAACCATCTGTAGCCGACCAAGTACGTGTGTACGATTTTTTATTCGTACAGATCGAATCGGAAAGCGTTTGAACGTACTGATATTTCAAAACGCTCGAACAATTATCGGTAGCAGCGAGTGTCGCCGGTGCCGGTACGTCGCCAGCGCAGGTTACGGTAATAGCGGCTGGCACATTGGCAAAAACGGGAAGCGTTTGATCGCGCACCGTAATTGTTTGTGTCGCTGTAGCTGTATTGCCGCAATCATCCGTGGCTATCCAAACACGCGTTATGGTTTTATGATTTACACACGTTGAATCCGAAACAATCTCAGT
>JAYVNP010000131.1:0-9200 GCA_043758385.1 Saprospiraceae bacterium | reverse complement strand
TATAGAGTGGTATGCCATCATTTGGAAAGAAAATTTCTTCTAAATTTTTAGCAATACCAACAACCGTCATTGCACCTGCGAGACCTAAAGCTTCGAGACTTTTCATTGCCGCAGAAAGTTGTCCTTTACCACCGTCTATGATAATGAGTTGTGGAAGCGCAGAACCTTCGGCAAGTAAACGTTTGTAACGCCGAAAAACAACTTCTTCCATTGTCGCAAAATCGTTTGGTCCTTCAACGGTTTTGACGTTGTAGTGGCGGTAATCGCGTTTTGCAGGTTTGGCATTTCTGAAAACAACACACGCAGAAACAGGATTTGTGCCTTGCAGATTCGAGTTATCGAAACATTCTATGTGCATCGGCAACTCTTGCATTCGCAAATCTTTTTGAAGCGTACTTAAAATGCGCTCGCTCGAAGTTTCTTTTTGCGCGCGCAAGGCTTCTTCTTTGCGCTGTTGCAAAACATAAAACTCTGCATTTTTTACCGATAAATCAAGGAGTTTTTTCTTGTCACCAATTTTAGGAACGATGACGTTTATCCATTCATCTTCTAAAACAACTTCAAATGGCACTAAAATTTCGTTATTCTTACTATTGTATTTTTCACGCAGGTACGGAATTGCGAAAGCTAAAATCGTATCTTCCTCTTCATCCATATTTTTTATAAGCTCCAATGTAAAGGCTTGAATGACGGCACCGTTTGCAATTTTCAAATAATTGACGTAGGCTTTTTTCTCGTCGGTCGCAATAGCAAACACATCAACGTTGGTAATTGTGGTTGAAACAATTGTGGATTTAAATTGATAATCATCAAACGCACTCAGTTTTTCTTTGATGGCTTGCGCGGCTTCAAAATCTAAATTTTCGGCAGCCGTTGCCATCTCGCGCTTAATATGTTGTCGCACGTCGGTGAAATGTCCTTTCAAAACATTCTTTATCTGCGCAATTTTTTCATTATAGGCTTCTTCTTTTTCAAAACCTACACAACCACCGAGACAGTTTTTGATATGATATTCGAGACACACTTTAAATTTTCCTTTGGCTATTGCTTCGGGTGCAAGTGCTAAGGTGCAGGTACGCAACGGAAAAAGTTGTTTAATTAAATCCATCAGAACATACACGCGGTTGCCGGAAGTGTACGGTCCGAAATACGTAGAGCCATCGCGAATAACGCGACGCGTAGTGAATACGCGCGGAAAATGTTCGTTTTTAATGCAGATATACGGATACGTTTTGCCGTCTTTCAGCATAACGTTGTAGCGCGGTTGATGCTGCTTAATGAGTTGACACTCCAACAAAAGCGCATCTTGTTCGCTTGTGACGATGGTATATTCTAATCGCACCGCCAAGTTCACCATAACTTTGGTTTTTACTTGTCGGTCTTTGCGTTCACCGAAATACGAAGCCAATCTATTTTTTAAATTTTTAGCTTTACCGACGTACAAAATTACCTCTTTTGCTCCTACAAACTTATAGACACCAGGTTCAATAGGTAGCGTTGCAGCGAGTTCTTGGTAGTCTAATGTTGTCATAGCACAAATTAAAAAATGAAGGAATGAAGAAATGAAGAAATGAAAGAGTGGGACAAGTATATCGCTATTTGGCGAAAATTCTTTCATTTTTTTAGTCTTTCATTTCTACAAACCGTATTGTATGCGCACAATTTTAACTTCTACACGGCGGTTTTTGCTGCGATTCGCCTCCGTTGTATTGTCTTCGAGTGGTTGCGAAGCACCAAAACCAATCGATTCTAAGCGTCTCGGATTAATTTTATTACGTACCAAAAACTTTTTGACTTCCGTTGCGCGCTCTTCAGAAAGTTTTTGCAACTCATCCGATTTACCCTGATTATCGGTATGACCTTCAATACGCACACATATTTCTGGGAATTTTTTCAAAACACTCGCTAAGTAATCCAATTCTTCGTACGATTCTTTCTTGATGTACGCTTTCGATTGCTCAAAAAATATTGGATTAAGCGCAATGGTTGAACCCACAGTGACTGAATCGAGTTGCAGTGTAATTTCTTGTGTCGGATAATATGTATTAAATTCAAATTTTAATCCTACTTCATGGTCAATATATCCTGGTCGCATGGCGAGCATTTTTATTTTTTTACCCCGTGGTACTTTTATAAAAAATCGCCCATCGTTTGTTTCAACGTAGTTTTGATAATTGCTGCTGTCGGCATCGCCATATAAAATGCGACCTTCGATACTGTTTTTCGATTTTGAATTAATTACGCGCCCCATTATTAAAATTTCTACGGGTTCGGGTGGTGCAATATTAACGCTGTAAATATCGCTCGTGCCATCTCGGCGCGAAGAAAAATATAAATTTCCTGAACTCGGACTGAAATAAGGTTGTGCTTCATCGGCAGAAGTATTTATAGGATATACAAAATGACGCACTTCCGACCATTCATTCCATTTTTCGCCAATACGCGTTACGTAATATAAATCTAATCCGCCTTTACCAGGTCTGTTCGATGCAAAATATAATTCTTTACCATCGGCACTTAAATTCGGCGTGGCTTCTCTGTATTTTGTATTAATTGCCGCACCCATATTTTTGGGCTCTGAAAAAGTATTATCGCTTTCCTTGTAACAAATGTATAAATCGTTGTCGCCATAACTGTCTTTACCCGGAATAGAAATGATGATGACTTTACCATCAATACTCATGGTTAAGCTGATATCTGATGTAGCATCAAAATTTTTAATGATAATCGGCTGTGGTTCACTCCAAGAATGATCTTCATTTTTTGTGACTATGCTAAATCCACGCGACATTCCGCCTTCGCGCGAAAACTGATTAATAACGACATATTCATTAGGTTTCGGTGTGGTTGAACAAATGCTATTCGGTAAAATATTATTCAATGGTTGGGCAGGATGTACGATGTGATCAAAAATAGAATCTCGACTTTCAGCATACCAAATATCTTGGTTGTATTCAGAATGCACCGGATCAAAAATAGTATAGCCCGCAATTTGAGTATAAATTTTTGCCATGTTGTGCAAAATATCTTTGTACTTCATCGCTACCGATACATCTTCTCCGTCAATCCAAATCGTTTGATTAAACTCCTCGCTTTTAGCGCGCGTAAAAAAAAGCGTTTTACCATCCATGCTCACAACCGGCGAAATTTCATCGGCATTGTTGGTGTTAATGGGATTGGGTAATTTTATTATTTTATATTCGCTGCTGTTTTTTTGTGCCAATAACTCTGAACAAAAAAACAAAAACGCAAAGCACAAAAAAAGATACCGATAGGTTTTTAAAACAGTTGGGTGCGCTAACGGTATGTCTGAAAATATATGAATCATAAAAGAAATATCAATTGAAAATCAAAATTACATCAGCATTCACGAATTACGAATTACGAATTGCGAAAAATAGAAAAGAACCACAACTGGTAATTCATTATTCGTAATAGTTTGCTAATTTTGGCAAATAATATCGCTTATGGTTTTGTTATTCGATATGAGCATTTTTAAACTGCACTTTTTTGATCTCGTAGATATAGTAGCAGTAGCTTTTATATTGAAGTGGGTATATAATTTATTGCGAGGTTCGTTGGCGCTGCGTATTTTAGCGGGTGTGGCTGTATTATATGTGGCTTGGCTCATAGTACGCACTCTGCACATGGATTTGTTGACACTGCTACTCAATCAGTTTATAAGTTTGGGAGTTATTATTTTAGCGATCGTTTTTCAACCTGAATTACGCCGCTTTTTAGTGGTACTCGGTAACCAAACCTTGACAGGGCAGTTCGCAACATTATTTAAAGCAACAACATCAAAAAAAGATTATACTTCAGAAATTCAAGAAATTGTATCGGCTATAATTGAGTTGAGCCAAGCACAAACAGGTGTATTGATTGTAGTCACGAAAGATACAAATTTAGAGCAATACATAGAAACAGGTATTATTTTAAATTGTGATGTTCAGCAAACTATTTTGAGAAGTATTTTTTTGCGCGATAGCCCATTACACGACGGCGCCGTTATTATTGATGAAAAAGTTATTCGCGCTGCAAAATGTATTTTACCCGTCAGTGCTTCTCTCAATTTACCTACCGAAGCAGGTTTGCGACACCGCGCAGCATTGGGTATTTCTGAAGCAACATCCGCGTTGGCATTAATTGTTTCGGAAGAAACAGGAAAAATTGGTTATGCGCATAAAGGCGAACTCGTTACTGATATTGATTTAGAAATTCTTAAAAAAAAATTAGCTGAATTTTTAAATTTATAATACACTTAACAGACTTTTTTAACGTTCATAGCATCTTACTGAAAGTATTACTTTTGAACTGTAACAGATTATAAAAACATAAAAATTAAAAAAACTGAAATCAAATCAAAAATTTAATTTTAATTTGCACTTTAGAATAACACCTAACTCATTTTTTAAAAAATAATATGCAGCCCTTTCAAACTTATATCAACCAAAACAAAGATCGTTTCCTCGAAGAATTAAAATCACTCATTCGCATTCCGTCGGTTTCTGCTAAATCGGAAAACAAAAACGATGTATTGCACACCGCAGACGTCACGGCAGAACATCTGAAAAAAATTGGTTTAGATAAAGTAGCCGTCATAAAAACAAACGGATTTCCGGTTGTATATGGCGAAAAAATAATTAATGCCCATGCTCCAACTGTTTTGGTGTACGGGCATTACGACGTACAGCCTGCCGAACCTTTAGAACTTTGGCATACACCACCGTTTGAACCCACTATAAAAATTACGGATATTCATCCCGAAGGTGCGATTTTTGCGCGCGGCAGTTGTGACGATAAAGGGCAGTTTTTTATGCACATTAAAGCTGTTGAAGCCATGATTAATACAAACAGTTTGCCCTGCAACGTTAAGTTTTGTATTGAAGGCGAAGAAGAAATAAGCTCGGTAAGCCTTGAAGCATTTTGTAGAGAAAATGCTGAGTTGTTGAAATGCGATGTTATTTTAGTTTCCGATACTTCTATAATTGGTAACGATACGCCGAGTATTACGACGGGTTTGCGTGGCATGGTTTACACAGAAGTAGAAGTAATTGGTGCTAATAGCGATTTACATTCAGGCGTTTACGGTGGAACTGTCGGTAATCCGATAAATACGCTGTGTGCCATGATTGCCTCTTTGCAAGATTGCGCCAATAGAATTACCATTCCAGGTTTTTACGATAAAGTCGAAGAAGTATCACTCGTCGAGCGTGCCGAAATGAATAAAGCACCGTTCGATCTCGAAAAATATAAAACCCATTTAGACATTACCGCTGTATTTGGCGAGCATGGCTACACACCGCAAGAGCGTACGCGCATACGTCCGACGTTGGATGTTAACGGCATTTGGGGTGGATACATTGGCGAAGGTGCAAAAACAGTTTTACCATCGAAAGCGACGGCGAAAATTTCGATGCGCTTGGTGCCAAACCAATCGAATGAAGAAATTTTCAAACTTTTTGAAGCGCATATTAAACGCATTGCACCGCCTTACGTCAAAGTTTCTGTAAAAAATTTATCGGGCGGACAACCATATATTACACCAATTGATACCATTGAATATGCTGCAGCATCGAAAGCAATGGAAACAACGTTTGGCAAAAAACCAATTCCGAACCGCGAAGGCGGATCAATTCCGGTTATCGCTTTATTTAAAGAAGTTTTAAAAGCAAATACTATTTTACTCGGTTTTGGTTTAGATTCCGACGGCTTACACGCACCGAACGAACATTACGGACTATTTAATTTTTACAAAGGAATTGAAACGATTCCTTATTTTTATCACAATTATGCGGAATTAAAAACGTCAGACATAAAAGGTTAGCATTGATTCGGCATAATTCGGATGATTCATTAAACTTGTTATGGATTAAACCATTTAGGTAAATGAATCCGCTGAATTAGCCAAATTTGTTTAATCAGTTTAATCAGTAGTAAAACTTATTTAATTTACATTAAAAAAAATTGCATGAAACCAACGCTTTTAGTTTTAGCCGCAGGCATAGGAAGCCGTTATGGTGGCTTAAAGCAAGCTGACTCAATCGGACCACATGGAGAAACAATTCTCGATTATTCTATTTACGATGCTGCTCGCGCCGGTTTTGGTAAAGTTATTTTTGTAATTCGCAAAGCCATAGAAATTGACTTTAAAGAAAAATTCGAGGGCAAATTCGAGGGCAAAATTAAAGTGGAATACGCTTACCAAGAAATTGATACACCCATTGATGGTGTAAAAAAATATCCAGACAGAAAAAAACCACTCGGAACAGGGCATGCTATGTTGGTCGCTAAAAAATTTATTAAAGAACCATTCTTAGTTATTAACGCAGATGATTTTTACGGTTATTCTGCTTTCAAACAAATGGCAGATTTTTTAACGCTCCGCTGCACGCCCAAAAATCTCGGCATGGTAGGTTATATGCTCAAAAATACACTTTCTGAAAACGGATCTGTTAGTCGCGGAGTGTGTACTGTAGATGAAAATAAACATCTAACGTCTGTCACCGAGCGCACAAAAATTACGCGTGAAGCTGACAATAAAATTTATTTTTACGAAGGTGATATAAAAACAGAACTCGCAGACGATACAATTGTTTCAATGAATTTCTGGGGATTTCATCCCACAGTTTTCAAAAAAGCCGAAAAAATGTTTATTGAGTTTTTGGATCAAAATTTTGATAACCCAACAGCAGAGTTTTACATTCCGCGAATTGCCAATCAAATGATTGTTGACGAGGGCGCAACACTGGAAGTTATGACTTCGCGCGATATGTGGTATGGCATAACCTATCAAGAAGATAAGCAAACGGTTCAAAATGCTTTTTGGGCACTTTCAACTATAGGTGCCTACAAAGATAATTTATGGACAATAGCCGAAGCGATGCACTAAAACATAAATGGCGACCAATGGTCGCCATTTATGTTTAAAATATTTTTAAAATATTATTCAACCTCAACAGTTTTTAAAATCATTACATGAAAGCCAATTTTAACCGTACATTTGCATTTCAATAAAAATAAATTTTAGTGCTGAGTTTTTTTCATCATTTCGGACAATACTTAACTATGCTGGGCAAAGCGTTTTCGCGCCCAGAACGATTCAGAATGTATTGGAACGAAATGATGCGACAAATGAACGACATTGGTATAGGTTCTGTGTTGATTGTTGCTTTAGTCTCTACGTTTGTGGGCGCTGTGGCGGCGGTTCAATTCAGTTATCAACTCAATGGACAATTAGTGCCTCGTTACTACATCGGTTACATTATCCGCGATTTATGTATCATCGAACTCTCGCCGACAATCACAGGTTTGGTGTTAGCGGGCAAAGTGGGTTCAAACATGACGTCTGAAATTGGTGGCATGCGCCAAAAAGAACACATTGACGCGATGGAATTGATGGGTGTTAATACTTCCGCGTTTTTAATTCTGCCCAAAATTATTGCTGCCGTTTTAATGATTCCTTTGTTGGTAGCGGTTTCTGCGTGGGTAGGTATTTTGGGTGGTTATTTAGCGAGTGTACCAACAGGTTTACTTTCGCATGGCGATTATGTGCGCGGATTGCGTTCGTTCTTTGTACCATACAACGTTGTGATGATGTTTATTAAAGCAGCAGTTTATGCTTTTTTACTCACCACCATTTCGTGCTACCAAGGTTATTTCGTTAAAGGCGGCAGTATCGAACTCGGTCAAGCATCAACGCGCGCTGTTGTCTATAGCGACGTTGCTATACTTTTAGCCGATTATTTCATATCGATTGTATTGACCTCTTAAAAGGGTTAAGTTTCCAATAATAATCAATTTAAAATCTCGAACCGCGTATAAGGTTGTAATGCCTTAGGTATTTTTATGCCATCGGGCATTTGATGATTTTCGATAATAGCAGCAACAATGCGCGCTAAAGCCAAAGCAGAGCCGTTAAGTGTGTGTGTGAGTTGAATTTTTCCATCCGCGTTTTTGTAACGCGAGCGCAAACGGTTCGCTTGGTAAGTATCGAAATTAGAAACTGAACTCACTTCGAGCCACCGTTTTTGGGCTGCCGACCAAACTTCAAAATCGTATGTGTGCGCCGATACACTTCCCATATCGCCACCACATAAATTCAAAATACGATACGGCAATTCGAGTTTTTCTAAAAGCGTTTCAACATGTGCTATCATTTGGTGATGTGCTGCGTTCGAGTTTTCGGGTGTCGTGATTTGTACAATTTCAATTTTATCGAATTGATGCACGCGATTCAATCCGCGCACGTGCGCACCATAACTGCCTGCTTCGCGACGGAAACACGGCGTGTAACCAGTTAGTTTTATCGGTAATTCTTTTTCAGTTAAAATCACATCGCGATAAATATTTGTCAACGGTACTTCTGCCGTCGGAATTAAATATAAATCATCTTTAGCCGCATAATACATCTGTCCTTCTTTATCGGGCAATTGACCGGTGCCGAGTGCCGAATCTTCGTTCACCAAAAGCGGCGGTACAATTTCTTCGTAACCTGCTGCGCTGGCTTCGTCTAAAAAAAACTGAATGAGCGCCCGTACCAAACGCGCGCCTTTCCCTCTGAAAACTGGAAAGCCTGCGCCTGTAATTTTTACGCCAAGTTCTAAATCGAAAATATTATATTTTTGCGCTAATTCCCAATGCGGTTGCGCTGCTTCGCCGAGTTCAGGGAAAGGTTTTTCCCAATCTTTAAACACCACGTTCTCTTCTGGTGTTTTTCCGAATGGTACGCCGGCATTTGGCAGGTTTGGAACGTTCAATAATATCTCGCGCAATTTCTTTTCAGCAGCCGATTTTTCTTCTTCTAAAATTTTTGTTTTTTCTTTTAAAGATGTCACAGTATATCGCGCCGATTCAGCGGCATCTTTCTTTCCCGATTTCATTAACTCGCCAATTTGTTTCGATTGCCGATTAATATCGGCAAGTATATTATCACTTTCAGTTTGTTTGGCGCGACGCAATTCATCCGTTTCTAAAACCGATTGCATCAACGCGTCAATATCGGTTTGAGCCCAATTGCGTTTCAATAAACCCGTAATAACGCGTTCTTTTTGGTCTCTAAAAAATTCTAATAATAACATAATCGCTCTATTTTGTGCAAATGAACAGTTAATTGAACTGATTTTAGAAAAAAAGTTTCAATTTTCTTTAAAAAATGCAAATATACTATTTGAAAAAAGAATAGAATAGTTAACTTTGTG
>JAYVNP010000130.1:0-2959 GCA_043758385.1 Saprospiraceae bacterium | reverse complement strand
CCGTTGATCCGCAACGGATGACAGCAGGCGGCAGATCGGAATACGTGCCAAAAGCCGATAATGCTACACCGCAAGGTCGGCAGTTAAATCGCCGTACCGAAATTATTTTATTGCCTCAGTTAGATCAGTTTTTCAAATTGCTTGAGCCTTCACAAAATGTTGGTGGTAATAAATAGTTTTAGAACTTTTTAAATTGAGTAACGCAATTTATTTTTATCAGAGTGTTTTTATTTGGCAGAATTGTTATATTATTGCATACTAAATTCTAATCAATATGGAAGGTGCAACGTTCATTTCAAATTCAGATATTCAAAACCAAACCACTGACGTATCAGTGCTTTTTAAAGCACAACGCGAAAACACAAACGCCGTTGCTCAAACAACGGCTGCGCAACGCATCGTGAAACTTAAAAAACTTCTCAATACGGTTTTAAAATATAGAATTGCCATTAACGATGCGTTATACGCTGATTTTAAAAAACCAGCTGCCGAAGTGGATTTAGTTGAGATTTATCCACTAAAAACTGAAATTGATTTAGCTTGCAAGCAACTTAAAAAATGGATGCAACCCGAATCGGTGTCTATTCCGATAGCACTTTTGGGCACAAAAAGTTATATACAGTACGAAGCAAAAGGTGTTTGTCTTATTATTTCTCCCTGGAATTTTCCGTTGAGTTTAACGTTTGGTCCGTTAGTATCGGCAATTGCAGCAGGCAATACGGTTATTTTAAAACCTTCGGAAATGACACCGCACATCAGTGCTTTGATGGGTAAAATTATTTCAGAAATTTTTGAACCTAACGAAGTTGTAGTCATAGAAGGTGATGCAAGCGTTGCGACTGCATTATTAAAATTGCCTTTCAATCATATTTTTTTTACGGGTGCGCCGAGTATTGGTAAAGTAGTGATGCGCGCAGCTGCCGAAAATTTAGCGTCAGTTACTTTGGAGCTTGGTGGAAAATCACCGACTATTGTTGATGAAACGGCAAATATTGATCGCGCTGCCAAACGCATTATGATGACGAAATTTACAAATTCTGGTCAAATTTGTCTTGCACCCGATTATATTTACGTGCATGAAAGCAAAAAAGAAGAATTTATTGCTGCCTCTAAAAAATGGATTCCCTATTTTTTTGGTAATACTGCTCAAAAAATGAATGACGGCGATTTTACGCACATGGTAAATGCGCGACATTTTGCGCGTGTCAAAAAATATTTGGATGATGCCGTTGAACACGGCGCGCATATTTTATTGGGTGGAAATGTAGATGCGAAAACTAATTTTATTGAACCCACACTACTCGATAACACCAATGAAAATATGCTGCTGATGCAAGAAGAAATTTTTGGACCTTTGTTACCGATTCGCACTTTTTCGCATTTAGATGAAGTGATCAATCATATTAATGCGAACGAAAAACCATTGGCTACATATATTTTTTCAAGTAGTAAAGCCAATCAAGATACAATTCTGAAACGAACGTCTTCGGGTGGTGTAACCATAAACGATGCAGCGATTCATTATTACAATGGTAATTTACCATTTGGAGGCGTTAATAATTCCGGTATTGGAAAAGCACACGGTCATTTTGGTTTTAAAGATTTTTCAAACTTAAAAGCAGTCACCGTTCAGAAATCGCCGTTCTCCGGTATTGAAATGATGTATCCACCCTATACGCCACGTATCAAAAAACTGATTGATTTAACGATTAAATGGTTGTAATTCGATACATAGAAAACTAAAATTGGCAATCGGAAATAATTTTATCCCATTGCAGTCTTCCTGTTTTTAGTTTAAAAATTGTTTCAACGGTGTGTGATTTTGTTAGTTGTTTGTAACGCTTTGTAATTACTGTTGTTCTCAAAATGTATGTCAGAAAACATTTTCTAATTTAAATACCCACGCATAATTGCAAGGGTTATTTGCAGGCGTAACTGTTGGCACAGAGATTATTAATTTATCTTTTTTATAAACAAATTTTGCATCCGATTTCAAACCCAACATTTTAACTTGACTCGGTTTGCCAATATTTTCAATCGTGATGTCACTTTCTGGAAATTTTGTATAAAGTACGTACAAATCTTTTCCTTTCTTAGTAAAATAAATTGTAGTTTCTTTTCCCACATTCGGTGCTTTTTCCCATTTGCGTGTTCCGTAGATCGCTTCACCATTTACTTTGAGCCATCCACCTATATCTGCAAGGCGTTGCTGCATGATAACCGGAATTCTACCGTCGGCAGTTGGTCCGATGTTTAATAATAAATTACCGCCACGACCTACCTTATTGATAAGAATGTGAACCAATTCTTCCGAAGTAGAATAATCATCTAAAATTTCATTGCGGTTATAACCGAACGAGCCCGCCATCCCGCGACATTCTTCCCAAGGGCGTTCAAATTTGGCATCTTTAGAAACCGTATTATTCACTAAATCGTATTCGGTTGTAAAATATCCGCCGTGTTTGCCACGCGTTTCGCTGCCCCAACGGTCGTTAATAGCCACAGTATTTTTTACAACCGATTCATTAAAAAGCCAAGAAATAAATTCAGTACTCCTCAATTTATCAGAAGTAAAATCCCATTCGCCATCCGTCCAAAAAATATCAGGCTTGTAGGTTGTTACTAAATCTTTCATTTGTGGAAAAATATGCTCATCTATGTATTGATTGAGCGTTTCTTTTTTATACAAAGGGTTGTACCACTCCAAAAGCGAATAGTAATAACCCATTTTTAAATTTTTAGCTTTTACAGATGTTGTTAAATCCCCCAACACATCGCGATGCGGACCAACATCCATCGCATTCCAATTCCAAGATTGCTTGCTCGGCCACAATGTAAATCCTTCATGGTGTTTAGAGGTTAGCACTACATATTTTGCACCTGCGCGTTCAAACAATTTAGCCCATTCGTCGGGATCAAACATTTCAGCTTTAAAATCTTTAGCAAAATCGGGATATTT
>JAYVNP010000129.1:0-9233 GCA_043758385.1 Saprospiraceae bacterium | reverse complement strand
TTAATTTTGTGTGCTTTTTAATTAGACTATCTCATAAATCAATGTGTCACCAACAACCGTTTCGTTTCATTCCACACTTGTTTTGAAATATTTAGGTTCCTGTGTTGTAAATTGATATTATACACTCCCGAAGGAAATGCCGAAACATCAATTGAAAACGTACCTGATTGCACATTCTCGCGTTTTTGGGTTTGAATAAGTGCATCCGCTTTATAGGTTCCTAGCAAATTACGTAATGCTCTTCATAATGTCAGTTAGGAATAAATATTTTTGTTTATCCCCCGCTCGCTATAAGTTTTACGAAAATTACCAAAGCTTGTTAAACTATTTATCTAGCTTACAATAATGCAGTTGTTTGTTTCAGTTTTCAAACTGAAATCTACTATTTTACGGTCTTTGACCGCTTTCTAAATCAGATCCAGATTTTATTTTTGAACTACAACCCTCAGAAATGAGAAATTCAGACATTTTATCAACGCGCCTTCAATATAAAAGTATTTTGAAAAAAAATATGTTCAAACTTTGTGAAAATATAATTTCTACTCAACCTTTAAAATACTTAATAGAACTAACGAGTAGGCAACGGAGATGCCAAAATAATAGAATTCAGTTTGAAAACTGAATTAAGCGTTAACTAATGCGCCTGCGGATAAAAGATAAATTAATTACCGCTAATTGTGAGTGAGATTGTAAAATTTGTAGGCACTGCAATAAAATAAGTGTCGGATAAAACTGCTTTGTTTTGATATGTCAAAACTTTACCAACACCTCTCGATATTTTAAATTCGGGTGTGGCTACAATTTTACGTGAAAATAATTGTATGCCAACAAAAGCCTCGTATTGAAAATCAGTTGCGTTTTTGTAAATTATACGCTCCAATTCAATCGGATTATTTTCCCACGCTAAATCGTACATGTATCTTCCGCCGGCTCCAAAAATTATTCTTCTATTATTTTTTGCGGGTAATTTAAAAACTAAATCAAGTGGAAATTCTACTAACCCAGCTCCTAAATTTAATTTGTTATAGGTTTTAGTATTATTGCCGTAACCATAGTAAGCTGTATGTTCAATTTGTTTATTAAAAAAAGTAAGACCTGGACTGAATCGAATGTCAAATAGTTCAGTTAATTTAATATTTGCAATGGCATAAGCATTTATTCCTGGGTCATCGGAATAATTAAATATCGGTAAATCGTAAACACCGGACGGATTCCTATTTAAACTTGAATTGATTATACTTCCACCAAATCCACCACCAAAAGTTATTCTTTTAGCATTGTACTGATCAAAAAAAGCATTTTTATTTTCTTTTTGAGCTAAAAGAACATGAATTGAGGTGGTAGTTAAAACTAAAACGAGAGCTAAAATACTTTTCATAATTTTTTTAAAATATGGCGCATAGTTACTAAGTGAAAGAGTTAAAGTTCTAAGTTATTAGCAACTATTTTAATGCCATATTTTTAATTATCCTTCAAAATGCAGCGAAATTGTAAAAGTCCTCGAAATTAAACTTTCTAAAATACCTGATTGTGGAATGCCTTCTTGGTAAATGAGAATATTGCCCAAACCTTGCGAAAATTTAATTTCGGGTGAGAAAATAAAGAAAGGAAAAAACATTTGAATGCCAGCACCAACTTCAAATTGGAAATCGGTGGGCGAAACTTTAAGCGAATTAATGATTATTTTATCACGGTTTTTAGATTGTATGTCGTAGCTATACTTCAAACCAGTTGTGACAAAAAAACGCTTATCGTTATAGGGTGCAGATTTATAGCGCACGTGGAATGGCAGTTCAACAAAAACTGATTCTATTTTTTGCGTCGGAATTGTTGCACCACGACGGACGGCAGAGTAATTAACGTCGCGCTCCGCAAACGAAAACCCTGGCAAAAATCGAATATCGAAGTAATCACCCAATTTTAAATTACTAACGATTGCCAAATTTAAACCTGGACCTTGCACACTCGAAACACCTGCGATACTATCGTTTGCACCTGGTAAAAAATCTTTACTTCTGTGTACCAAATAATCGGAATTATTTGAACCGAGTGTAATGCCGAAATAATAACTCTTGACGTTAAAATCTAAAAAATTGGCGTTGCCTGCGCCTTTACCAACTTGGGCATCGGTTTTTGAGATGCTGAATCCAATCAAAAATATACAAATTATTGTTCGTTGAAAGTTGTGAGTTGTTAGTTTGTGACTCAGTTTAAAACACTGAATACCGTAAAAGAAACAGCTAACAACTAATTTTTTTGCGCTACATAAAGCGATGAAATTCCGAAACTGAGGCTTTTGCATGAGGCTTGAGTGAATCCTGTTTTTTCTAAAATTTTTACAAAGTTTTCGCCTTCAGGAAATTCTTGCACCGATTCGTACAAATACGCGTAAGCGCGATTATCCTTAGAAGTTATACTGCCAATAAATGGCAATATATTTTTGAAGTAAAAATTGAAAACTTGCTTTACAGGAAAAACGCGCGGTCTCGAAAATTCTAATACGGCTATTTTTCCACCCGGTTTAATGACGCGATAAATTTCTGAAATTCCGAGTTCTAAGTTTTCAAAATTCCTTACGCCATAAGCAACGGAAACAACGTCGAATTTATTATTTTCAAACTGCAAATTTTCTGAATCACCGTCAACAAAAGTGATTTTATCTTCTAAATGTGCGTCATTAATTTTTATTCTTCCTAATCTTAACATTTCGGGCGAAATATCCACGCCAATAATTTTGAGGCTATTTTGCGGATTTAATTTATTGAAGCGCTTTAACGTATTGATTGCAACATCACCTGTACCGGTAGCCACATCGAGAACTAAGTTTGGATTGTTATTCAGTATTTGCGCAATTAATTGTTTGCGCCAAAGTTTATCAATGCCGAGCGAAAGGTAATGATTTAAAAAATCGTATCGGTGCGCAATATTGTCAAACATTTGCGAAACCTGCGCTTTTTTACTTTCTGGATTGCCATACGGCGTTATATTTTCTATCATAATTAATTAATGTTCGTGACCTTTTATTCCGCTTTGATCAGGAATAATTACAGTTATGTGCGCTTTATCGTCCAAAATAATTGCTTGACAAGCTAAACGCGATTCAAGTCTCGGATTTGCTGCTCGATCAATAAAATCTTCTTCTCTAGTTGTTATTTCCTCCAAAAATTCTTCACCCGCTTCAACATAAATATGACAAGTGCTGCAAGCACAAACACCACCGCAATTATGATTCAAATGCACGTCATGATCTTCGGTTAATTCTAAAATAGAATAATCCATCGGAGAAGAAACCGTTTTTTCGGGTATTTTTTTATCTTCAAACTTAAAGGTAACAGTAGCCATATTCTTAAAATTATACTCAACGGCGCGAAATTAAGTCATTAATTGTTGTAAGCATAACACTAAATAAAAACTAAGGTTTGAAAATAACACTTTTAATCTTTTCTTTGTCGTGAAAAGATCGTTTATTCAATTCAACTATGCCTTTTTTAATTGTATTGCCGCTGAGCGAACCAGTTTATGTATTAGCAATACTGTTTAGTATTGTTTTAATTTCGCCATTGCTTCTGAAAAAATTAAAAATTCCAAGCATTGTCGGTTTAATTGTCATGGGTGTTATAATTGGTCCGAAGGGTTTTAATATTCTGGGTTTAGAAGGTGGAATAAAACTTTTATCATCTCTGGGTTTGGTTTATTTAATGTTTGTTGCTGGTTTAGAAATTGATTTGCGCCATTTTAAAACAAAAGCCTACAAAAGTATAACGTACGGATCACTCACTTTTTTTGTACCGCTCATTATAGGTACATTCTCTTCCATTTTCGTTTTGCATTTTACATTCACAGAAGCATTCTTATTAGCTTCGATGTATGCAACACACACACTTATCTCTTATCCAATTGTATCGCGCTTAGGTATTGCAAAATCGGAAGTTGTAACTATAACTGTTGGCGGAACAATTCTGACAGACACCGCAGCATTAGTTTTACTGTCTTTCATCACAGCGTGGTATAAAGGTGGCACTTGGTACATAATTGCTTTAGAAACAATTATAACCCTCGCGCTATTTTTTGTTTTTATTTGGTATATAATGCCTGTGGTTGCTCGGTGGTTTTTTAAACGCGTAGCCTCTCAAACCGATGGGCAGTTTATTTTTGTATTGGCATTTGTTTTCACGATTGCAAGCGTAGCACATTTGAGTGGATTAGAACCCATCATCGGTGCTTTTTTAGCTGGTTTACTTCTGAACCGACTAATTCCACATGCGTCTGTGCTAATGAATAGGATTAATTTTGTCGGCAACGCACTTTTTATACCAATTTTTTTGTTCAGCGTTGGAATGCGTGTTGATCCAAGAGTTTTATTTTCGGATTATTCTGCTTGGAAAGTAGCTGTCACAATTTTAATTACGGCTTACGCTACCAAATGGATTGCCGCTTTTATTACGCAAAAACTTTTCAATTATTCCACCATTGAAAGGCGAATTATTTTCGGACTCGGCAGCAGCCACGCAGCAGCAACTTTGGCAATTGTATTGATTGGATTTGATTTGAAAATTTTTGATGTCGCAGTATTAAACGGCACAATTCTGATGATTTTAGTTTCGTGTGTTCTTTCAACGTTTATAACAGAAAATGCAGGAAAAAAATTAGCCTTGAAGTACGATGCTGAGCGCGTTTCTGATACTGATGCAACGGAGCGAATATTAATTCCCGTTTCTAATCCTGCAACATTCAGTCAATTGATAGATTTAGCACTGTTATTAAAAAGTCCGCAATCGAGTGAACCACTCTATCCACTCACAATTGTTTCAGATGATGAAAATTCTCGCCACACCATTTTACTTAATAACGCAAAATTTAACGAAGCAGTAAAACACGCCAAGGCAGCAGATGTAGAAGTTTCGGTTGCTACGCGCGTTGATGGAAACATTGCGAGCGGTATTACCCGAGCTGTAAAAGATTTAGCGATTAGTTATGTTATCATCGGGTGGAATGGAAAACCTTCCATGGTTGATGATTTTTTTGGTTCAATCATGTCACAACTTCTGATGGCACAACCGCAAATGGTTTTAGTATCTAAAATAGTTGATAATTGGTCTTTACAGAATAAGGAATCTGTTGAAAGCGAAAAAGAAATCGTGAAAAGTGAAAAATTAAAAGTAATTAACACACAAAAACGCTCGACTATTAACGCGCAATTACCTACTAATTTGCGCGTATTTTTCCCAACTTCCAGCACACGCGAAATAGGATTTAAAAAATGGCTAAATATTGCTTTTCGTTTAGAAAAACAGCTCAATGCACCTATTTCTTTTTATGAAATCAGTGATGATTTAGAAATGCAGTTGGGTCAACATCCTCTTTTGAGTGACCTCAGCGAAAGAATAACGCATTTTAATTCTTGGATGGATGTTGAATTGTTGGAGTTAGAAATAAAAAGTAACGAGCTACTCATTTTTGTAAGCGCGCGCGAGCAATCTGATTCGTACGATAAATCTTTAGCGCGCTTACCGCGTTTACTCGCCGAAAAATTTACGCGTCATTCGTTTTTACTTATTTTTCCAGAGATTGTAAAGAGCGTGTAAGTTTTACAGTAAAATAGATTGATACAGCGCATTCCACTGTTGCGTAATGACATCATCATTAAATTTTTGTACAAATTTTAATCCGACTTCGCGCATTATTTTTTGTTCAGTCGCGTTATTTAAAAGTTCAAGCAAAGTTTTAGCCCAATTATCCACATCAAACGGTTCAACAAATTTAGAATTTGCGCCGGCTGCTTCGGCAAAGCACGAACCTGAACTACACACAACGGGTACACCACAATATAATGCTTCAATAATTGGAATTCCAAAACCTTCAAAAACAGATGGGTGTGCAAAAATTTCTGCATGGCTATAAATACTCGGCATATCTGCAAAATCAACGATAGGTTTTAAATGAATGCGATGCGCTAAATTATTTTCTTTGACATAATTCTCAACTTTAGTAAAATATTCGCCACCACTACCAATAACAACTAAATCAGTAGTTGTTTTATTCATAATTTTTTCATAGGCGCGAATTAAAGTCAAAGCATTTTTGCGTTCGTTTACCGTGCCGACGTATAGAATATAGCGTTTGGGGAAAGTAGAAACGTGATTTATAGAATGTGCTTTTAAATTGGGTTTGCTATATTGTTCATGGCAAGATTGGTAAATAACACGAATTTTTATGTCATCAATTTTATAAAAATCAACAATATCGCGTTTAGTTTGCTCACTAATAGCAACAATAATATCGGCGATTTTACAAGCATACTTCGATTTAAAAGTAAAAATTTTTCTATCGAACCATCCGTATTGTTCAGGATAACGCAAATGAATGAGATCGTGAACAGTTACAACGGTTTTTATATTTTTAGGCAGAAAAAAAGGTAATTCGTGTGAAAGACCGTGATAGATTTGGATGTTGTTTTTTTTCAATTCTGACCCAATAACGAACGAACGCCACGCACTCCTAAAAAATTTAAAAATATTTTGTGGGGAATGAACTGCGTAGCTATTTGAATTTAAAAATTCTACCACGCGCTTATTATCGCTTAATTTGGGCGTGTATAAATGATATTCATTCTCCGGAAAATATTTAGACAGCGTTTGCAATAATGTTCGACTGTAATTACCAAGACCTGTAAAGTTTTGAAAGGCGCGTTTAGCATCGTAGCCGATTTTCATACGATCCTCAATCTAATTTTAGAACTTGGATAAACGCCGTTTGAGGCACTTCGACGGAGCCGAACTGACGCATTTTCTTTTTACCTTCCTTTTGTTTTTCTAAAAGCTTGCGTTTACGACTGATATCACCACCATAACATTTTGCCGTTACATCTTTGCGCATTGCGGAAATACTTTCGCGCGCAATAATTTTTGCACCAATAGCAGCTTGAATCGGAATCATAAATTGGTGACGCGGAATAAGTTCTTTAAGTTTTTCGCATAAACGCCGACCAATTGATTCTGCTTTTGTGCGGTGAACGAGCGCAGAAAAAGCATCAACATTTTCAGCATTCAATTTAATATCGAGTTTGACTAAATCGGTGTCGCGATAACCAATCGTCATGTAGTCGAATGAAGCATAACCGCGTGAAATAGATTTGAGCTTATCGTAAAAATCGAAAACGATTTCTGCCAATGGCATTTCGTAAGTTAACTCAACGCGCGTTTCCGTTAAATAATTTTGCTTCGTCATCATGCCGCGCTTATCAATACACAAATTCATAATAGCGCCAAAATATTCTGGTTTAGTTATTATTTGTGCCTGAATGTACGGTTCTTTCGCATAATCTAATTCGTTGGGCTCAGGTAAATCGGCAGGAGTACGTACAATAAATTCTTCAGAACCGCGCTTCGTAGTTTTTGCTAAATACGAAACATTCGGAATAGTTACTATAATATCTTGGTCGAACTCACGGCGTAATCGCTCCGTTACAATTTCGAGATGGAGCATACCAAGAAAACCGCAACGAAAACCAAAACCTAACGCTACAGAAGTTTCGGGTTCAAACACTAATGACGCATCGTTCAGTTGAAGTTTTTCTAAACCATCGCGCAAATCTTCAAAATCGTCATTATCAATCGGATAAATACCAGCGAATACCATCGGCTTGACATCTTCAAAACCTTTAACAGCTTCAGTAGTCGGATTAATTGCGCCAGTGATAGTATCTCCTACTTTAATTTCTTTCACCGATTTAATACCGGTTATAATGTAACCCACATCGCCCGCTTGCAAAATATCTTTAGGTTGCAGCGTCATTTGCAAATTCCCGATTTCATCCGCGTTGTAATCATTACCTGTATAAACAAATTTAATTTTATCGCCTTTGCGCAATGTGCCGTTAAAAATTCGATAGTAAGCAATAATTCCTCTGAAAGAATTAAAAACCGAATCGAAAATTAAACATTGTAACGGCGCGTTCGGATCTCCTTTAGGTGCAGGAATACGATTTACAACAGCATCAAAAATATCTTGAATGCCAATACCTGCTTTACCACTTGCTAAAATAATATCTTCTTTTTTGCAACCGAGCAAATCAATAACTTGATCACTCATTTCGTCAATCATTGCCGTTTCCATGTCTACTTTATTCAATACCGGAATAACTTCTAAATCGTGCTCTAAAGCCAAATATAAATTTGAAATAGTTTGCGCCTGAATACCTTGCGTTGCATCCACTAAAAGAAGCGCGCCTTCACAAGCAGCAATCGAACGACTGACTTCGTAACTAAAATCAACGTGACCTGGTGTATCAATGAGGTTAAAAGTAAACTCTTGACCGTCGGTATGTTTGTAATACATTTGTATGGCGTGACTCTTAATCGTTATGCCACGCTCACGCTCTAAATCCATATCATCAAGCGCTTGTGCTTGCATATCGCGCGCTGAAATAGTTTTAGTCGTTTCTAAAAGTCTATCTGCTAGCGTGCTCTTGCCGTGATCAATGTGTGCTATGATACAAAAATTTCTAACTCTCGACTGATTGTACATTAATTCTATTCTATTTTTCAATTTTGCCGCAAAGATACAGAAATTGGGCTTCTAAAAATTTATTTTTCGATTATTCTTTAAACACCAATAGTCTTAATTTTGTTTGAAAATAAAAACCTCGTAGATTTTAGTTACCTACGAGGTTTAATATTTTTCTGTCTCGTAAAAAATAAATTAATTAGAAACTAAAGCACTCACACACGCTACTAAATCGGCTAAACGCGCCGAGTAGCCCGATTCGTTATCGTACGCTGATTGATTGTAATCTCACAGATACGCCACGTTATAAACTTATGTGGCAAGTGCCGTTAAATAAGGATACCGCATTGAGTGAAAATACAAAACTCATCTTGTACAAGAATTCAGTTGTTCTTTTAAAAAACCTAAGCAACAATGACTATTCAGCTATTAAATCTTATGATAAGAATACTGGTAAACTCGACTTCTTGGGAGAGGTTTTGGATTTGAATATTAACTCTGGCATTAGCTTTCCCTTTAAACCTCTAACTCAACGCAATGATTTATTGTACCTTCTAAACGGTTCTGAAAATTACGGAATAAATTTGGTGGATGGAAAAGTGAATTAGCTGCTGTTTAAACCGAGCTTAATAGCTGACATTACGCAGTCATTAAACCTTGAAGATAGCAGAATATTTTTAGGGGATTGATATTTTTACGAAAAAAAGCATCAAATCTCCGAATTTACT
>JAYVNP010000128.1:0-2967 GCA_043758385.1 Saprospiraceae bacterium | reverse complement strand
TTAAGCGCAAATATCGCAAGTAAGCGATGTTTATCAGAATCAGTTATTAGGACCTGCTCAACGTAAGACTTAACCGTTAAATCAGCATTAAAATATTTATTGGGGATAATACCGCGCGATTTCCAAACGCGAATAGCTTTAGAATGTATGAGGTGTGTTTGTGCAACTTGATGTGCTATAAATTCATCGTAAACCATGTGTTTATGTTTAATTTTTCTGTAAGGTACGCCAATTGTATATCTTTTCCAAATTTATTTTTAAATAAACAGCAATAAATATTAGCTAATAGGAAATAATTAATTACTTTTGTATTTCACAATTTAATTATTTAAAAACATGGCAGATATTACTTTAATGCACGTATATGCACGGCTTGGCGAGATTAAAAACAGAATGCTTCAGAATGAAAAAGTATTCGCAAATCTGAGGAATGATTTTTTACAGCCTGAAATTTCAAACAGTTGGCTACTAACAGAACATGAAATAGAGGTATTAAAACACACAATTGAACACATTAAGGCAATGCAAAATTATCAAGTTACAATACTTGACAAGACACAAAGTGAATTGTACAATTTAATCAAATAATAGATTTCTTGAAATCGTAATTTTTTTTCACATCTAAATAATTCAGACAATGACAGACATTAGAAATTTTGAAACAATGCAGAATTTACAAGGCGACGAACACCGTATCAGTCAAATTCTTTCTGCGACACGCCCGCATAAATCCGCGCTAAATGGCATTAGCTACCAATTATGGATTTACGCTATCTTATCAATCCTGGCAGCATCAGAATTAACCGCAGCTGCATTTTTTTACACATCGAGTTTGGGATTATCTTTTTATATCTCACTTATTGCGTGCCTAAGCGTATGTTTTGGTTATCACTTTTTATTACATAATATTTTAACCGAGATGGCAGAAGATTGGAGCTTTAAAAATCATTTAAGTTCTCGTGCTATGCTCTCCAAAATGCTTATTTCAACCGTGCTATCACTTGTACTTTTACTTGGTGCTGCAAGTTTTGTAAATTTGATCGGTAAGCCTTCTTTTATCGCATATCATGAATTGAAATACTCTTACAATCCACGTATGGTACAATCGAATGATAATATTACAGCGTCTATGCTTACCAACAAACGCGGTAAAATCTCGACGGATAAAATAGAGCAATTGACAATTTATACACAAAGTAAAGCCAATGCAGAAAATGAAGCTGCGCAGAATGAAGAAGTACGACACAGTAGCTATACAGTAAAAGCTACTGACACATCGGAAATCATCGGCGCGACGGCATATATTTTGGAAGCTATTTTACTTCTCTTAGCGTTCAGTATTGCCAAGTCTAAATATGCTGCGGTCATTCACAAAATTAAACATCAAACAGAATTACTCGATGCGCGTAAACAACAAGCAGCAAGTCCAGGACTTGTCCAAGGTTTACAAACACGAGAAAATTTGGATAGACGGCAGAATTTAAACACAGCGCACACTCCCACCCTATCTGAACAAATCGGACGTGAAAATATTGGTTTTAGGCGCACACAGACAAGCACAATGATTGATATTAACACCAATGAGCAACCAAGTATTATAACAGAATTACAATCTGTTATAACAGCTAATAGCACAAACAGCGAAAGAACGTTTGAATATGGAGATGCGGTACTAAAAGTCATTCGGCAAAAACTTAATAACTATCTGAACAAATTAGATAGAGGCGTAGGCGCAGTTATTACCAATAAGTCTGTTTTAGCTTCAACAATGAATGAATTTAATGATATTATCGGACATATTGAAACAACGCCTTCGCTTAAAGCTGAAGTAATAGAGATTATCGAACAAAAAGTAAAACCATTATTAATCAACTTTCAAACAACGATTATCTAATGAAAGAATTAAATTGTACGCCATTACAGGCGCAAAAATTAATAGAGCAAGGCGTTAGGAGAGTGCTTGTAGATGTGTTTTTATCGAGATTAATTTCTCTAAATATTGAGAAACAAACGATGTGGTATAAGGTACGCAAACACTATTACACAAAAAGTTTTGCGCGTAATCAATTCAGCGTACTTGTTCCAAACAACATTGTATGCGTAGAAGATTTATTAAAGTAATTAAAGTATTTAGTAATTATTTATGAACTTTAAAAAAATACTTGCGTATCTTTTAACTAAAGCGAAACAAACATATTAACCAAAATCGGCTGTTTTCGCAGCCGATTTTTTTCCTTTAAAGTGTAACTTTCTTCTTTCAAATACAAAAATTCTAAAAATGACAGCTAAAAAATTTCAGCTAAAGGCATTCAGTAACTATATCCCACGACACGCGAATGGTGCAATAGACATTGAAGAAACAGACAGGCTCGTAAAAGTAGCATTATCAAGTACAAGCCAACTATATTATGGTTCTATCAAAAATATAGTGATGCTTGAAATGACAATTATTGGCAGTTGTCTAATAGAAAAAAGCGCATTTAAACTAGTTGAAACTGTTTTCTATAAGGTTGAAAACCCTTTTTATGAACCCGCAAATAATGCCACATATACTGCTATGCGTGAGCTTGCACGAAAGGGCAGACCTATTGACATGCTAACTGTTTACGAACAACTTTGCATCACTAAAAAAGATGAAAAAGCAGGTGGCGCCTATTATCTTGGACAATGCACAGGAGCAGTAACAAGCACAGCAAATATAGAATATCATACGCGCATTCTCTATCAACATTATTTGCGTCGCAAAATGCTTGAAGTTACATCACTTGCGATTGCAGATTTATTTGAAAAATCAACCGATATTTTTGACATTGCGGAAGGCGTTGTAAAAGAAATTCAAAAAATTTCAAACCCATACGCGCCAGGCATTACACAAAACATGGGTGATGTGATGCAAAAAGCAGTTATTGCAGAAGAAAAGGTTAAAATTTTTGGTGATTTTATTCGGAAAAACGATTTTTCAATAAT
>JAYVNP010000127.1:0-9415 GCA_043758385.1 Saprospiraceae bacterium | reverse complement strand
TCAATAATTGCATCAAAGCAATTCCGCCACTCGATGGCGGCGGCATACCAATAATACCATAACCACGATATGTACCCAGCGTTGGTTTGCGCCACACCGATTTATAATTTTTCAAGTCTTCGAGCGTGATTAAACCTTTACCGCGTTTCATTTCTTCTACAATAAGATTTGCTGTTTTGCCCGAATAAAATCCTGCTACATTTTTATCTCGAATATCCTTCAAAACATACGCCAAATCTTTCTGAATCAGCACATCGCCTTCTTTCCAAAATTGTTTTTCTGGTTTAATGAGTGCTGAGTTATCCATTGTACTGAATTTTATAAACGATGCGCGCGCATCGTTCAATCGTTTGGCTTCTGCTTCCGTGATTGTAAATCCGTTGTACGCTAAATTCACCGCTGGTTGAATAAGTTTTTTCCAATTTTTGAGTTTAGAATATTTCATAAACATTTGGTAACAACCGTCAACAGTTCCTGGCACGCCAGCAGCTAACGCGCCGCGCTGACTTCTTTCGGCAACAACATTTCCTTTTTCGTCTAAATACATATCGCGCGATGCACTACTCGCTGCGCGCTCTCTAAAATCCAGCGTGTTTACTATTTTCCCATCGCCTGAACGATAGACTAAAAATCCGCCACCACCAATATTTCCTGCGCGAGGATAAACAACCGCCAATGCAAATTGCACTGCAATACTTGCATCAATGGCGTTGCCGCCTTGCTTAATTATTTCTAATCCTACTTTAGCCGCTAACGGATGTCCGCAAGATACCGCCGCCTTATTAACATTTATAGATTTTACTGACTTAGGTGTTTTGTACGGACCACCATCTTTATAGTTGATAGTTGTTAATTGATAATTTTTAGTTTTAAGATTATCATTACTGTCAGGTTTAATGCTGGCGTTTAAATTTTGAAAAGAAAAAAGCAATACAACCCAGAAAAAAATGTTAAATTCTCCCATCTCGATAAAATTAATTAGTGATTTTGAATGACAACGAATTTATTTTTGTTAAAATAACTTTTTTATGTTATTTGGGCATATTTTTTGTAAATTATAAAATAGTTTGGTTAATTATTTTCATGGTTAGGTTTATGCCGTTGCAATTTAGCACGGCATTTTTTATTTTCCAAACTACATCGCCAAAATATGCGCCATACGCATTAATTCTTGATTAACAGGTTTGTGATGCGTTATGGCATCGTGAAAAGAAGTGAAACTGAGTTTATTATTATAAATACCTACCATGACGTTGCTTTTACCGGCAATGAGTGCTTCAACAGCTTCAAAGCCAAGTCGCGAAGCCAAAACGCGATCAATACACGTAGGCGATCCGCCGCGTTGCATGTGCCCGATAATAGTAACTTTAGTATCGTAATGGTTAAGTTCTTTTTTAAGTTTTTTTGAAACCAACTCTGCGCCACCATCTTTATTTCCTTCTGCAATAATTACCAGACCAAAAGGTTTACCGCGTTTAGTGCCGCTTTCTAAAACTTCTAATAAATCGGAATAGCCTGTTTCACTTTCAGGAATTAAAACTCCGCTCGCGCCACTACCTATGGCAGAATGAAGCGCAATAAAACCAGAATGACGTCCCATAACTTCTACAAAAAATAAACGATTGTGCGAATCGGCAGTATCTCGAATTTTATCTGCTGCTTCCATCGCTGTGTTTATGGCTGTGTCGAAACCAATCGTTAAATCAGTGCCATACAAATCGTTGTCAATTGTTCCTGGTACGCCAATAATTGGCATATTATATTCTTTGCTAAAAATATCCGCTCCCGTAAAAGTTCCATTCCCACCAATGGCTACCAATGCATCAATTTCAAAACCAACAAGATGATTATAAGCTTTAAATCTACCTTCGGGTGTCATGAATTCCATCGAGCGCGCTGTTTTGAGCATTGTACCGCCACGATGAATAATGTTTCCAACCTCAGACGTATCTAATCTTTTAATTTTTCCTTGAATCATACCCTCATAACCTCGCTCAATACCATATACCTGTAAGTCATGATAAGTAGCAGTCCGCACAACCGCGCGAATTGCTGCATTCATCCCAGGTGCATCTCCACCCGATGTGAAAACAGCAATTCGTTTAATTTCTTTTTTTTCTAACATTAATCGCGTTTTATAATTAGCGCAAACCTAAGTTTAAAAAATAAACTATTTAAATATTTAATGAGAATTTTAAGTTAAAGAAAAAAATTGCGGCGTAAATTCTATTATTTAGCCAAGTTTTTTAAATGATAATCTACCAAAGCATCAATTGGTTTTCGGATAACTGTACCAAGTTTTAAGCAGTGTTGCGTGAGCATCATTTCAAGAATGTCTTTGAAATTGAAAGCAATTGAGCCAACAAAATTTATCGGTAACTCTTGGCAACCTTTATATTTAAGAATGTGATGAACAATCAATTCTTCAAAAGCTTCGCTTACTTTTTTCTGAATGAAAAAATGTTCTTTGTTCTCTGAATAAAAAATGGCGAAGGATGCTAAATAAACATTGGGCGAATCGCCGTAAGCACGATTTAAAATTGCTAATTTATCGGTTCCATATTTTGTAATAAAAGCGTCGCGAATTTCATTAGGCATTTCTCTGTAAAAAAAAGATTTGAGAATTAATTTACCGAGATGTGTACCACTACCTTCATCACCAATTAAATAAGAAAGTGCCGGAATATTATCTAAAATTTTTTCACCATCATATAAACACGTATTTGAGCCCGTACCAATAATGCAAGCAATGCCAGATTTTGTGCCACAACAAGCACGCGCTGAGGCAAGCAAATCGTGATCAACCTCAATATGGGTTGCTTTTATGAATATGCGCGCTAAAC
This sequence comes from Saprospiraceae bacterium, assembly GCA_043758385.1. GTDB lineage: Bacteria > Bacteroidota > Bacteroidia > Chitinophagales > Saprospiraceae > JAAFJT01. Next base: position 6,572 of record JAYVNP010000127.1, on the reverse strand, counting down.
CATTTTCAACAATTTTACAATGCGCAGGGTCGGAACAACCTGCACCATAAAAATAAATAGAATCAATAGAATTTACATCAACTTTATTTACAAAATCGCGCTTGAGTTCTTGCTCAATAAAATCGGAAGTGACAAAATACGGATTAAAACCCATAGTTGAAATCAAATTTCTTTTTCCGTCCGGACTAATAATATCCCAATCGGCTTTTGTCGAGCCACTGTCAACAATTATCATCATAATTATAAAATTAAAAATTTTTTTAGAAAAATTAAAAAACAATTTGTTTATTAAAATAATTGTTTTAGTTTTGCAACACAATTTGTTTTAAACGTCAACAATAAATGTCTCAATATGATAGATCACGATAATTTTTTTCAAAACGTCGGTTTAAGTTTACAAGTTAGAACTGTACCAACCCAAAAAACTCAAACAAATTTAATTAACGTTTTACAAAAATTAAAACTTCTCGATACACTTATTATTATCGGGGGAATTTACCTTGTAAGTTCTAAAATGTTTAACGTTAGTTTTAATACTTCCTCTAACACGAATGCAACTGTCGTTCAATCAGCTATTATGTCTGAAAATGCGATGGTAAAAAAAGTAAAAAATGTTGAAGTAAAAAAAGAAATTGCTGTTTCTTTTAAAAATACTTCTACCGATGCGGATATTATTGAAATTTTACCGACAAAAAAACCTGCAATGGTTAACCCTAAAAATAATGATGCTGAGGTTGCGAATCTTTTTACAAACGTTTCTGCGTTGTATTCTAAAAATTTAGACTTAGAAAATAATAAATCAAAACGTGAAAAATGCAACACGTATGTCGCGCGATTTATTGGTGTTGCAAAAATAGAGCGCGAAAAATTTGGTATCCCGATTAGTATTATTTTAGCTCAAGGTTTATTAGAAAGTGATGCGGGCGATAGCAAACTTTCTCAAAAAGCGAATAATCATTTTGGCGTAAAAACTTTTTCTAATAGTGTGCCACACGTTACTATGCGCGACGATTCGCCTCATGATAAATTTAAAAAGTATAATTCCGCTTGGGAAAGTTATCGAGATCACAGTTTGCTGCTTTTGAAAAATCATTATCAAGACTTACAATATTTAAGCAAAACGGATTATGTAGGTTGGGCGAAAGGTTTACAAAAAGCAGGTTATGCAACTGATGTTGAATATAGCAAAAAATTAATTGCGCTCATTGAAAATTTAAAATTATACAGACTCGATGAAGTTTGATTTTGTTTCTAAAGTGTATGTTTGTGAATCCTGCTATTGTAAAAAATAGCAGGATTTTTTTTGAGTTTATTTTAAAAGCGCGGACAGTTAGTACCAAAACCTTTAACACCTTTAGCGTGCGAATTACTTTTAGAATTGTTAGTAAAAACATAAGCGAGAGAAAGCGTTCCAGTAAAATAATAATCGCAAGTTTTTGAACCAACCATGCTAAAACCATCTATATACGATGAAAATGTTTTTCGACCGATAATCTCGCCACTAAGTACCAAATTTTCTGAAATCATATATTGTAAACCCGCACCGATTGGAATAACAACCGTAGTTTGGTTATCGCTTCTAACGTCCATAGAAGGTAAAAATGTATCTGGAACATTATTTCCATCCGCTAATGGGTGTGGCGTGAAATTAGAAAGTCCTACACCACCTAAAGCATAAAAACTGTATTGGGTTCTGGATGAACTGTTAGACACAGTTTCACCAAAATTTAAAAAGTGCCATTCACCACTGACCATAAATTCAGTGAGTGGTGTTCTGAAATTTAATGCTCTTTGAAAACGCCAGTCTGAAGAAGGATATTTTTTTTCGTCGGCATATAACTCTGTGTGGCTTAGTTGCGCGCGAATTGAAACGGCATCAGTAATTTGATATTTTGCGAAAAGTCCAAAAATTGGGGTAGTTTGAGATAAAAAATTTTTTGCAGTTACATCAATCGTGCCGTTGTAAACTGCTCCACCACCAGTTAAACCAACTTCACTGATTTGCGCGTTAGTAATACTTAATTTTAGACAGATACATAAAGCTGCGAAAATTAATTTTTTCATGATTAGTAGTTGAAAAATTGTAATCCCAAAATAGGTTTAGTAAAGTCTCGTTCATACTTTCTGTGTTTATAAATATTAGATACTTCAAAGAAAATAAAAGTTGTACGGCAACTTTCTATTTTCTTTGAAGTTTTGGAAAAAAGTTTATTGTAGTTGATCTATTATTTAATATTCGATACGTTCAAACTATTTGCCAAAAAAAGATATTTGTCGTAATAAAAACTAATTTGTTTCAAAATACAAAAAAATAGGTAGATGGGAAGATTTGCAATATAATCGGTTGCAATAAAAAAAAAGATAATCGGTTGCAATAAAAAAAAAAGAGCTGTTCAGATAACGAAACAGCTCTTTTTTTATTTTCAGTTATTTTATTTTTGTATTAATCTTTAGATAGTTCGAAGCACTTCCATGTAGAAAACTAAATCGGAATTGCCTGGAATAACTGTGCCGGAACCGCGCTCGCCATAACCTAAACCTGACGGAACGAAAATAACGGCTATTGTGCCAGGTTTAAAAAGTGCAATTGCTTCATCCCAAGCTGGAATAACTTGTCCGATGCCGAGCGCAAAAACAAAAGGTTGTCCTTTAGAATACGAATCGTCGAATGGTTTTCCATCTTTTGTATAGCCTGCATAATTTACCCAAACCAATTGCTTCTGCTGCGCTACTGCGCCGGCACCTTCTTTCAAAATAAGATATTTCAAGCCAGAAGGCGTTGTCATTACGCCGGCACCTAAAGTATTATTTTTAAATTGCGCAGCAAAATTTGCTGTTGAGTCGGCAGTAGCTTTAGCCCGTGTTTTAAATCCTTCCGATGCAGCCATCATGTCTTTTTCTGCGGCATCCGTTTGCGGCTTCAATTTTGAAAGTCTTTTTTGAACTTCAACAATTTTCTTCTGCATCATAAATTGCTTTTGTTGATCGGAAGGAAGCGTTGCTAAAAATTCTTTTTCGCTCTGCACTTTGCGTAATGCAATAGAAAACACTGCTTGTTTTCCACCCGTAAATCCAGCAGGAGGAGTTTTCATTGTGTCTATTTTCATTACAAAGCTCGTACTATCGCCAACGCGCATACTCATTAAACTTTTCATCATAAATTTTGGCAACGGATCTTCGGAATTATTTGGATCGCTGATAGGTTCTTGCGCAGGGCGACCTTGCTGAACAGTACTAAAAATAATACTTGTATCTTTCTTAACAGTGAAATCAAAAGTTGCGATGTCGTCAATTTTGGGTGTAGCACCATTTCCATGAACGTGAATTGTTCCATCACCGTTTTGGCAAGCGTTAAATGTTAAAAAAAATGTTCCTGAAATTAAAAGTAAAAAAAAATTCTTCATCATAAATTTTATTTATCAAATTTGCTGCGCAAAGCGTTTTTGTTTTGCTGCGTCAGTTATTAAACGTGTGTTTTTAAATTTTGTAAAAAACTCTGCAAATGTATAAAACCGCGCGTTATCAACACTATTTAAAGCATGGTAATATTTATAAACCTTGCGCGATTAACGTTAAGTAACGATAAAACGCAATTGGATTCGCCTGAATATACACTCAAAGTGAATTATCTTGGCAAAATAAAATCTTTATACCAATATATTGATCTGCTCGAAAAATCGCCTGAATCTAAATCGGTCGTTATCTATTATTCTGATTTGCAAAAACTTATTGCTGATTTTACAAGTATTTATAAAATCATTGAAGCAGCAGGCGGATTGATTTTTAATGAAAATAATGAAATCTTAGTCATGTTTAGACGTGGATCATGGGATTTGCCAAAGGGTAAAATTGATTACGGCGAAACCCCAGAATCAGCAGCTATTCGCGAAGTTAAAGAAGAAACAGGTTTAGTAAATGTTGTGATAGAGCGTTTTTTCAAAAAAACCTATCATACTTATACGCTAAAAGAAAAGCGCATTTTAAAACGAACGTACTGGTATTTGATGCAAACAACCGATACTAAACTCACACCGCAGACGGAAGAAGATATAGAAATCGTAAAATTTGTCGAAAAACACCATTTTTTAGTTACGCACAAACAGGTTTATGGCAACATTCTTGAACTACTCAATGCAGTTGAGCAATAAACAACATTATGAACCGTTTTTTATAAACTCGAACATATCGCACCAAAACTTCTTTAAAACATGAAGCTCATTTATTCAACAGCTTTTTTAGCTTTTTTATTTATTTCAAATTCAGCATCGGCTCAACTCTTAGCCACAGTTGTTAATAATAAATCGGCAAACAATTTTACTATTCAGAGTACTGACAAGAACGATTGGATAATTTACGCGGACGCTGAGAATCATGTGGTGTATATTGATTTTGAAAAAATTAATACGAATCTCAATGTAGTAGCCGTTAAAAATTCAAACGGGCAAATCGTTTTTAAAGATGATAACCTTTGGCAACTTCCTGTCAACACAATTTACGAAATTGATTGCAAAAAATTCATTTCGGGCGATTATACTTTAGAATTAAAATCTTTCACCACTTCGTGTTCAAGAACAATCCATGTGGATTAGTTCGAGAAAAATGTAAAATTAAAATTCGTTGCGCGTATTGATAGATCTTAAGAAATTTTATAAAATATTCTTAAATAATTTGTAAACGAAAAAGTTTAAATAATTTCATATTAAGAGCCGCTCCAACGAGAGCGGTTTTTTATTTTTTAATTTTTAGGTTCAAATAAATTTAAGTACAACTTTTTACTGGGTAGTCATTAAGAATGGGAAGGTGTAATAATCTTAGTCAAATTAATATTATTAAAAAGAAATTCACGTTGAGCTATTTTAATTTTTGGCTATTCCAAATTACTTTTTCTATGAAAAGATAGTTTGGCTTTAATTTTGTCGTTGTATTGAATTGGATATATTTTTACGTTTTTGTTTAACATACATGATAAAATCGTTGATTTGGGTTTTTGCATTTTTACTCCTCGCTTTTGTGGGCGATAGAGCTATTGGTTATTATTTTTCGAAGATGACAAATAATAGCCAATTCAGGTTTTCAAAACTATACAACTCCAATGATTCAGCCGATATAGTTTTCTTGGGTAATTCGCGCGGATTAACTTTTTACTTGCCTGCTGCGGAATCAATATCTCAAAAAAAATGCGTCAATTTGAGTTATAACGGTATGCCCTCCGATTTGTCAAAAAATCTTTTTTTCGATTATCTCGACCATCACCCAAAACCAGAAACTGTTGTCATAGATATTACAATGTGCGATAGGGATAATGATGCGCTCAAGCAGGGTTTTTTATTATTTACACAGCACTCGAAGCGATTAGATACTTTAATCCGCGGCATTAATCCACCCGAAAATAAAAATATTGGCAAAAAAATAATGGTCGGTAGTGCGGTCAGTCATTTATATCGTTACAACAATGAATTATTTCAGCGCGTACTTTTTCACAGAAATAAAACAGATAAGGACGTAATCAACGATCGCGTAATTTCTGAATTAGCTGCCAATGATACTGCATTTAAAAGTTATCAAGTCAGAATGTTTAAAGGACGCGTGGCAGATTTAAAAGAAATAATTGACACGGCGCGCGCCAGAAATATTTCCGTAAAATTAGTTATCAATCCATATTATCCTGCTTTTGCTGATGTGGTGCGCGATTCTTTTTTATCGCCCTTAAAAACGTATGTTGAACAAGAAACACAAATGTCAGTGGCAGATTTTTCAAAATCGCTCAACGCGCGCGACGAATTTGGCGATTATCAACACGCAAATAAAAAAGGTAGTGAACATTATATGTCTATTTTAAACGAAAATAATATTTTTGGCACCGTATATACTGAAAAAAATATTATTACATCACAGCTTGATACGCTCTTAGTTTCTCAAAAATTTGAAAATACAAACCCAACACTTCAAAATGTGAGCAACAAGAACGTTAAACCTATTAAAATTAATTTTCCCAAACGGCGAACTAAAAAAGCGGAAGATTCAAATTCTGATTCTTGGATTTCAGTTGATACGATGTTCAATCATTAGCTTACTAAATTTCAGTTGATTCAAATCATTTTATTTTTTGGTACTTTTAAAAATTGAAAGAACTATTGTTTTTAAAATAAGCAAACATCTTTGAATTTTGTTCTGCTTTGAAACTTACAGTTCATAACTTGCGTGATGATTACTGCCGACAACCAAAATCTAAAACTATTTCAAAATTTAATTCAGTCTTATTGAAATAATTTTCAACAAAAATTATTTCAATAAGCAAATTTTAGGCGCTTTTAAGGTAATTAATAGGTTCATGTCGCACAAAACAATACCTATCTAAGATTTTAAAAATCTTTTTTAATTTTTTCTCAATTATTTTTGGGGATGTTCTTTGAAATATAAAATGTCCACGTATCTTTGCAATCCAATTTGAAACGAACATTGAAATTCGATATTAATTGGGCAAGTTCATTGACATTGATGGAATAGAAGAAACAGATTTTGTTTAGGGTTTCGAATAATATTTGGGATTTTAGATGGGATTATAGTTTATG
>JAYVNP010000126.1:0-9650 GCA_043758385.1 Saprospiraceae bacterium | reverse complement strand
GTGCAGGTAAACCATTAACTACAACGTTGGCAGTATTACTTGTTGTAGTTGTGTTTCCACAACTACTTGTTACAACGCAGTAATAATACATTGTACCTACTGTATTAGTTGGCGGTGTAAAACTGGCTGAAGTAGCGTTAGCAATCAGTGTTCCGCCTGTGTTAAGGTTACTGACATTAGAATACCACTGGTAATTTAATACACCCGTTTCAGTTGTTGTTGCTGTTATTACCAAGTTTGTGGGAATACTATTTAAACAAGTATTCTGAGTTGCTGGTGCAGGTTGCACTGTTATGGAAGGCGTGGTACAACAATTGGTAGCCGCATTGAGTGTGGCTGTTGCAGCAGTCAATGACGGGCAACTACCGTAAATATATTTTATGAGCAAATTATAATTGCCAGGGTTCAATCCGCTTTTTACGTTCGATGCTTGATAGGTTGTGCCGCCATCGAAACTATACGTGTAACACGAGGGCGAACTGACAGCGTTGGAAAGACCGTCACTTACATCGCCGTTTTTGAAATCTTCAAAAATAGGACAAGCCGGTCCGGTAATCGTAATCGTTCCGGTCGGAATTGTACAATTCGGCTGCGTCAACGAAAATACTGGCGTTGGCGGTATAGAAGGAGCGTAATAAACGGTGATATTTGAGCCTTTTGTTGTGCAATTTCCTACACTCGTACTTTTTACCACAATCCCTTGAGTACCTCCAAGCACACCGGATTTGGTAGCTGCAACCTGATAGGTATTGCCGCCGTCGAAACTGTATGTTACGCCGCTTGTAGGAGATGTTATCGTAACCGTACCGGTTGGAGTTGTACAATCGGGTTGCTTCACCACCGTCGCAACGGGTATATCAGGTTTGGCATTGATGACAAGCATGGTTGTGGTTGAAAACTCAGGACAGCCGTTCGCCGCAGGGATAGTATAAACAAGATGATAAGTTCCCGATACACTGCAAGAAACGGTTCCGTCAGTCGCATTAAGATTAAGGTTATTTGTTACATCCGTGTAACTGAAAATACCGCCTGTCATTCCGGTAAAGGTAGGTAATAATCCGCTTACATTGCCACAAAACGGCGATCCGGCGTAAGAAAAAGTGGCGAACGGCGGAGAAGTGCAACAACCTATTGCAGCAACGATAGTTACCTTAACGGAAGTTGCCGTAAGCTTATTTAGACTGTCTTGCGCTATAACGGTGTAATCGCCTGGTGCCAATCTGGACATGGAAGCATTTGCGGCGAAAGTGGCACCTCCGTCAAAACTAAAGACTGTGGTTACAGTATAACCAGAGGCATTGGTAATAAGTATGGTGCCGGTAGGTACAACGCAAGTCGGTTGTGTTACATTTAATCGCGGCACTGTTACACATTTAGCATAATTTTCACCCAAACCTATAGCATTAGATAAAGGATTAAAAAGTTGTAATTCCATGCCGGCATAAGTGATGCACGTGATTTTATTATTATCAAAAGCCAATAATCCCAAATTACTTCGCAAAGTTGGCAGGCTTGTAAGTTGATTGTGGTGACAACCTAAATATATCAAATATGGCGGCAAAGTCGGCAAGCTTGTGAGTTGGTTGTTGCTACAATCAAAAAATGTCACACTGCCCGGCAAAGTCGGCAGGCTTGTGAGTTTGTTGTTGTGACAATAAAAATAATTCAAACCGCTTGGCAAAGTAGGCAAGCTTGCGAGTTGGTTGTTGTGGCAATACAAAATTGTCAAACCGCTTGGCAAAGTAGGCAAGCTTGCGAGTTGGTTGTTGTCGCATTCCAAATTTGTCAAAGTGTTCGGCAAAGTCGGAAGGCTTGCGAGTTTGTTATTACTACAATTTAAACTTGACAAGCTGGTAAAGCCCGATATACCCGTTAAATCCGTTATGGATTTTGATTCTACATTGAGCGATGTTAAATTATTGGCATTGAGTTTTACCAATTCGCCTGTACCGTCGCCGCTGATAGCAATACAGCTACTGCAAGCAGTTTTAATGGCACTCGCAAAGTTTTTATCTTGTATGTGCTGTGCTTTTAAAAAAGAAAAGCCAGTAAATAAAAACAAAACAGACAGTAAAACCCGACTACTGTTTTTGAAAACGGGCTTTAGGAAAAAGTAAAACTTTGACTTCATGATTAAAAATTACAGGTTTAAAAAATTAGTATTTTGACATTAAGGGCGGAAAATAAATCTTTAGATCCTCACGAAAAATTAAAGGATAGTTGAGTGTAATGAAAATAAAAATTTAATGTGGCTCGGTATGCTCCTTAAAAAATAGATTTGAAGATTACTTTTCTTTCTTTTTAAAAAATAATTTTGGGGTATATAGTAGTTACTTTTCTCATTAGTGGGTAAGTCAAAAAATTTGCTTGTAACTTTTTTAGCAAATATACGACAAAAAAAATTAGCTGCGCAAAAAAGTATATGGCGTAGATTATAACTCTGCGTAACTATTATTAAAAAAATTGCGAGATTATTCGTTTGCGACTTGGTTTTTGATGACATTGTAAATGTTTGTGTAAGCGAAAGCGTAAAAAAATCAAACGCTGGACTGCACAGATTGACTAAAATTTTTCAAATTTTTTCAATAATTATTTACTAACAGAAGAATGACTATCTTCAGAAAAGCAGATTCATCGGAATTTTATTAAGCACTAAACAGTGTTTTTTCACTCCAATTATTTCTCTAACAAAACAACTTTTCGTAGTGGTTTAGCTTAGCTATTTTCAAAAAAAACTAAATATGTTTCGGCACAGCCACTGCTAAACTCAACTCCTTCAATTGCGCGTCATCTATAAAAGCTGGTGCGTCAATCATTACGTCTCTGCCTTGATTATTTTTTGGAAAGGCGATAAAATCGCGAATAGAATTACTGCCAGACATAACGGCTACCAATCTATCGAGACCAAACGCTAAACCGCCGTGTGGTGGTGCGCCAAATTCGAAAGCACCGAGCAGAAAACCAAATTGTTCTTCGGCTTGTTCGGGCGTAAAGCCCAGTAATTTAAAATTTTTAGCCTGTAATTCGCGCGAGTGAATTCTGATGGATCCGCCGCCAATTTCTACACCGTTTAACACTAAATCATAAGCGTCGGCGCGCAAATTTTTCATCACTTCGTGGTCACCACTGAGCATAAGTGCAATATCGCGTTGCTTTGGCGAAGTAAACGGATGGTGCATAGCGTAAAAACGTTGCGCTTCTTCGTTCCATTCTAAGAGCGGAAAATCAATCACCCACAGCGGTTTAAAATCTTTTGGGTTGCGCAAACCTAAACGCGTACCGAGTTCGAGGCGCAATTCGGAAAGTTGCTTGCGCGTTTTTTCGGTTTCACCACTGAGAATAAAAACAATATCGCCTTTTGTCGCACCACAAGCGGTTGCAACAGCGCGTAAATCTTCATCCGAATAAAATTTCGATACGGGCGATTTTACCGTGCCGTCTTCGTCAAATTTAATGTACACCAAACCTTTAGCACCAATTTGTGGGCGTTTCACCCAATCGGTTAAATCGGAAATCGTTTTATTTGTATAAGTTGCAGCTGTTCCTTTTGCGCAAATTCCAATAATACTTTCGGCGGCATCGAAAACACTGAATCCTTTATTTTTTAGCAGTGTTTCGAGTTCCACAAATTGCATTCCGAAACGAATATCGGGTTTATCTGAGCCGTAAAGTTTTTGCGCTTCGTCGAACGTCATGCGTGGAAAATCGATAAATTCTAAACCGAGACACTCTTTAAACAAATGTTTGGTCAAACCTTCAAAAGTATTTAAAATATCTTCTTGTGTTACAAACGACATTTCGCAATCTATTTGCGTAAATTCTGGTTGGCGGTCGGCGCGTAAATCTTCATCTCTAAAACATTTTACAATCTGAAAATATTTATCGAAACCCGACACCATTAATAATTGCTTGAACATTTGCGGCGATTGCGGCAATGCGTAAAATTGTCCGGCGTGCATGCGGCTCGGCACTACAAAGTCGCGCGCACCTTCGGGTGTAGATTTAATCAGATTGGGCGTTTCGACTTCAATAAAATCTTGCGCACTCAAATATTTGCGTACTTCAATTGCCACTTTCGATCTGAAAAATAAATTTTGCTGCACATTCGGTCGGCGCAAATCCAAGTAGCGGTATTTCATGCGCAAATCATCGCCACCATCCGTATCTTCTTTTATGGTAAAAGGCGGCACTTTCGATTCGTTCAGAATATTTAAAACACTGGCAACTATCTCTATATCACCTGTCGGACGCGCCGTATTTTTAGCTGTGCGCTCTCGCACAACGCCTTCAACCGAAATTACGGTTTCACGACCTAATTTTTCAGCTTCCGCATTGAGTGTATTTCCTTCCGCAGCATTAAAAACAATTTGCGTAATGCCATAGCGGTCGCGCAGATCCACAAAAGTCATCGGTCCGAAAGCGCGCACAGCATCCACCCAACCACTGAGTTTTACATTTTTTGAAATATCGGTACTGCGTAAATCGCCGCAGGTATGAGTTCTGAACATAAGAATCTAATTTTAAGGGTTCAAAAATGAACCCTTGTGTTGTCTTTATGATAATGAATGGAATATTGTTTTAAGAGAAGTGCCGTAAAGTATTCATTCGCAATTCGTAATTTTTTTTCGTAATTGTTTAATCTTCCTCAAGCGAAAGATTTAAGGCTAAAAGGGCGCGCTCTGATGCCATCTGCTCTGCCGATTTTTTATTAAAATCATCTGCCGTAGAAAGTTTACTTCCATCAATTAAAACAGCCACTTTAAACCTATCGCGTTTATCGAGTTTGTATTTGGCAATAACTTTATACGCCACAGCGCGATTATTTTTTTGTCCCCACTCTAAAAGTCTGCTTTTGTAGTTATCGTCGTAGCTTTCTAATTCCTGCACATTTATATGTTTGTGTAGCAACTCTTTAACGACATATTTTTTTGTTTTATCGAAACCAATTTCAAGATACATCGCTCCGATGAGTGCCTCTAAAGCATTACCAAGCATTGAGCGCGAAAGGCGCGTAGAATTATTTTCGGAAAGCAGCGAACCTAAATCAAGCGATTCTCCAACTTTATTGAGCGTATGCCGCTTAACAATTTTTGAGCGCATTTTAGTTAAAAAACCTTCATCGCTACTCGGATATTTACAGAATAAATACTCTGCCACAATAGAACCCAAAACAGCGTCGCCAAGATATTCTAAGCGTTCATTATTTTGACTTACGACGGCGCCGTTCCTATCGTTATTACCCGACTTGTGAAAAAAGGCTTGCTTATACAATCCAACATGAACGGGCACAAATCCTAAAACCGATTCTAATCGGCGGACAAAATACTTATCTTTGGATAAGCGAAGATTATAAAATTTTTTTACCTTACTGAAAACCACGTTTGCTTATTAGTAGTACCGATTTTAAATTCCAATTCAATTTTGTGAGGTGTAGTTTGTAGCGTTTCTGTGTTGCGGTAATAATTAGACAAAAGAACTATTCATTCCGAAGAGCAAAGAAATAAAAAAGAAACTATTTTATTCTATTCTTTGAGAAAAGTTTTTACTTAAAATCATAAAAGGGGATAATTTTTTGTACTAATACTAATTTTGCTGTTTTTTACTTATAACTTACAGCAATTCTGAGGCAACTGTGAAATCAAGTTTACGCAACTTTGGTGCTGCGAACCAAGCAATTCCTACAACTAATAACGTCATAACGCCTCCAAAAACAACCGAAGGAATTAAACCCATATATCGCGCAGCTACACCAGATTCAAACGCGCCCAATTCATTTGATGATCCAACAAAAAGTGCATTCACCGCCGAGACGCGACCGCGCATTTCATTCGGTGTATATTTTTGCACAATCGTTCCGCGAACAACCATACTTATATTATCGAAGAAACCTGTACCCGCCAACATAATTATTGAAAACCAAAAATTCTGGCTGATACCAAACAGAATGGTACAAATCCCGAAACCGCCAACAGCAAATAATAATAAATAACCCGCATTATTCTTTATGGGGTTATACGCCAAAATTCCCGACATTAACAATGCGCCAAGTGCGGGCGCAGTACGCATAAAACCCAAACCTTCGGGTCCGAGGAATAAAATATCTTTAGCATAAGCAGGAAGCATTGCCACAGCGCCGCCAAATAAAACGGCGAACATATCGAGTGCCAACGAACCTAAAATAAGTTGTCGCGCAAATACAAAATGCAAACCTTCTTTAATTTTTGAAATAAAAGTTTCCCCTTCCAATTTTTCTTTCTGGGTTATCGGATAGTTTTTTGTTCGACTTATAAAAAGCAATCCGTTTAAAAGTAAAATTAAAATTGTAAAGTAAGCTAAATTAGCATTGCCAGTTATAGCATATAATAAACCGCCGATTGCAGGTCCGCCAATATTTGCCAAATGCCAACTCGTCGTGTTCCAAGTAGATGCGTTCACAAACATTTCGGGTGGAATGAGTTGGGAGGCAAATGATGATTGTGCCGGACCTAAAAAACCACGCACAAAACCCGTTAATCCAATAATGGTGTAAACTATTCCAAGTCCGTTTAATTTTAAAAAAGATTCAAACTGCGTTGTAATGATAAGTAGCGTAAGCACGCAGAGAAAAAAAACGATTTCGGAAGTAATAATAATGTAACGCCGATTATAAGTATCGGCAAAATAACCACCTACGAGTGCAACACTAACAGCAGGAATAAATTCGGCTAAACCAACCAAGCCTAACGACAAAACATTGTGCGTTATAGCATAAACTTGCCAACCAATAACCGTGTTAAGCATGGTTATCGCAATGTTAACACTCGTTCGGCTGGTAAAGTAGAGCGCATAATCGCGGACACCAAAAACACGATACGCCAATTTATTTGAAGCCATAATTTTTTTTTAACACGTCGGTGCGCAAAAGTAATGAAATTTGTAATTTTTTATTCCACCTTTGCAATTTAGTTGATTGTTGCTGTTTAGTGTTTATTAATCAGGGCAAGACTATCAACTATCAACTAACAATTAAATTATGGCATTATTACAAGTGGGCGATAAAATTCCGGATGTATCGGGCATAAACGAAAATGGCGAAACGATTTCGCTCAAACAATTTGAAGGCAAGAAACTTGCTTTATTTTTTTATCCGAAATCAGGTACACCTGGTTGCACTGCCGAAGCGTGCAGCCTGCGCGATTATTACGCCGAAATAAAAGCAAAAGGCGTTGAAGTTTTAGGCGTAAGCCCAGATCCAGCTAAAAAACAAAAAGGATTTATTGAAAAATATAATTTCCCGTACAGTTTGATTGCTGACACTGATAAAACCATCACTCAAGCATTTGGTGCTTGGGGTCCGAAAAAATTTATGGGTAAAAGCTATGAAGGCACTCTGCGCAGCACATTTTTAATTGATGCGCATGGCGTGATTGAAAAAGTATTCGATAAAGTAGATACTGCGGAGCATGCGAAGCAAATTTTGGAAGCGTTGTAAAAATGTGTGTGTTAAATCAGTAGCTCATGTAAAATATTAAATTTTCAGGCGATTCAAAATTCAAGAAATGATTTCTTCAATTTGTCTTTTAAACCATTTAGTTTGTGCCAGCTCAATTTTAGAAATATTTTGTCTTTGAGGTATTTGAGTACAATACGATTTCATCGGTAATGACCTGTAATAAGTTTCAAAGACATCACTTTGGATATACTCTGATATTGTTATTGATTGCTCGTTATTCTCTGCCCTGTTTTTAAACCTTTTTTGCAATGTGTTTCCATCGTACTTGGATTCACCAAAAAATGGATAACTATTTCTATCAGATTTAATAGTCGGTAAAAAATTAGATTTTTCTTGGTTTTTAGCAATAGTTAGTTCTGAAACATACTCTTCTCTATTAAATTTTAGTTTTTTTGATTTATTATATTCATTCAGGTTATCAGGATGGTATAAGTAATTTTCAATACTGTAATAACCTAAAATGCACAAATTGGGATAGTGTTTTTTGATTTGAACAATATCATCGTCGCTCAAAAAATCTCTATCAATGATGCCGTGATACTCTGTAGTCCGAACCTTATGATACACGCTATCGCGGTTGTTATCCAATACAAAAATTGTGTTCGGAATTCCAATGGAAGCGTAATAGCGCATGTCTAAGTTTTCAACGAAACATATTTTCATGTGTTGAAACAAAGAAGGCAAAAACTCTTTTCCGACTGCAATCTCGTAAATATCAGGGTTCTCTTTTGCCACAGGTGTAAGCACTCTTGGCAAATCAAAATCTAAATCGTCAAAATCAATGATTGAAGCGATTTCAGATTGCTTTGCATACTCAATAAAACCCAATGAATGTGATGCTGTCCACAATTGACAATTTTCAGGAATCCAATTTTCAGTAAGCTCTTTTAACAGGTTGAATTGAATTTTTGTATTTAAATGCAAATCAATTTCGTCGAGATAGTAAATGCTATCTTGATAAAGATTACTTCTGCTTAAAAAATTTATCAACAAATTAAATACTTCTTTTTCGCCTGCACTCAGATAGTTATAGTGAAACTCAGAACTGCCTTTTTCGAAAGTAATTTGCGCAACCTTGCCTTCAAGTGGTGGTACTAATTTAAGGAGTTGAAGTTTTGTCCCATTACTTTTTCCAAAAATATTTTTTAAAGCCAAATTTATTGGGTCAATATACTTCTTTCTAATTTGCTCATCAGATCGATGTTCAACAAAAATTTCATTTAAAATAAATTCTATAATTTTTTCAAGGTCATTTTCAAATCGATTATCTCTATCAATAAAAAAGAAAGGTCTATCTGCATCTTTTCGTGAGTCAAAACTATTTTGGCCTAAAGCCGTCCGCGTTAATCTTGGTATTTGACGAAAACTTGTGCGTCCATAAAACAGATTTTCAAAATAAGGGCTACTACCCAAAAAGCTATTTTCATAATTTGCACTTGTCGTGTTTAGTGTATCTCCGTTATCAAATTTTAGAGTAGCAGTTGCTAAATTGTCATTTTTTTTAAAGTAGTTTTTATAACCTTCGGAATATTCTATATCCTTTTTAATAGCATTATTTACAAGCCCGAACGCATCGAACAAAGAAGACTTACCCGAACCATTTGATCCAATAAGCAAAACCAACTTGGAAGTAGCTGGAATATTATCAATCAAAAGATCGGAAAACCTTTTGAAATTTGTTAAATGTATTTTTGTAATTTTCATGATTACCCGATGAATTGCAAAGATACAAAATTATTCGATTTCCTAACTTGGTTTGAATTTGCACAATGGTGCGCCCTTATAGTTGGACAGAAATAAATCTTTGTAAAGGAGGTTTCAATTTTTAATTTTGAATTCACCCGCCATAAAACCAATGAATATACGTGCACTCGGAGCAAATAAAACACTGAGCGCGCTTGCTCCCCAGTTTCGATTGTGTAAAAAAAGAATTGTCGAGTAAATAAGTCCGTGGCCAAAATTTATCATTGCTATAAATAGGGCAAATAAGCGAATGACCCTTTACTTCTACAAGTTGCGGCGCTTCTTTCTTCTTAAATCTGTCGAGTAATCCCATTGTTATTTATTACTTTCGGTTAAAAATTTTTTCGGTATTTCTCGTTGTCATCTCAGCCACCACAGCATAATCAACTCCTTTCACTTCCGCAATTTTTTGCGC
>JAYVNP010000125.1:0-27174 GCA_043758385.1 Saprospiraceae bacterium | reverse complement strand
AGAGGTGGCTTGATGCCACCTCTTGTTTTTTATTTTATTTATTTTTACACAGCTTGAGAATTAAATACTCTCGGAGTAACGAAGTGGCTTACTAATATCAAATAACACGATCAATATCAAATGCTTCTAAATTTTTACCAATCTGACTTAAAAATGAAGAACCCATCGCGCCGTCAACAATGCGGTGATCGTAGCTGAGCGATAAAAAAACAAAATGACGAATAGCGATGACATCACCGGTGGGTGTTTCAATAACAGCAGGTTTCTTTTTAATGATACCGATAGCTAGAATCGCGACTTGCGGTTGATTAATAATGGGTGTACCCATTACGCTGCCATACGTACCGACGTTTGTAATGGTAAATGTACCGCCTTGAACTTCATCCGGTTTTAACTGATTATTGCGCGCGCGATTCGCTAAATCGTTCACACGTTGCGATAAACCTGCTAAATTTAAAAAGTTTGCCGATTTTAAAACGGGTACAATTAAATTACCATTCGGCAAAGCCGCTGCCATACCGATATTAATATCTTTTTTCAGAATAATTTTTGTACCGTCAACACTGGCATTGATATACGGAAATTGTTCCAATGCTCTGCACACTGCTTCAAAAAAAAGTGGCGTGTAAGTCAAATTTTCATTGTACTTTTTTTGAAATTCGGTTTTTGCTTTTTGTCGCCACAGCACCATATTTGTTACATCCACCTCCACGAATGATGTAACGTGCGGTGCGGTTTGTACCGACATTACCATGTGTTCGGCAATTAATCGGCGCATCCTATCCATTTCAACAATTTCCGTTGCGCCACTGAAAGAGACGGCAGCCGTTTTTTGTGGAGGAGCAACTGTTGAAATATTGCTGGATTTTTTTGTTTCTAAATAAGCCAATAAATCATTTTTCGATACGCGTCCACCTTGACCAGTTCCATTAACTGTTTCGAGTTCTGCCACTGAAATGCCTTCTTCTTTCGCCATCGTTTTTACCAACGGCGAATAAAACCTTCCTGACTTTGCTTCTTCAGTTTGTTTACCATTCATACTTCCGTTGGCAGACGCTTGTTCAACTTCCAAAAGTTCAGGCGCGTAAGGTACTTTTTCAGAAATTTCGACCATTGGTTTTCCAATCGTCTGTGTTTGTGAAATCGGCGGATTTATTTTTTCTGGTGAAATGGTTAATACATCAACACTTGTATTGATGACGGCAATTTTTTTACCAACTTCAACCACGGCGTTTTCTTCAAATAAAATTTCTGTAATGATGCCAGCTTCGGGCGACGGCACTTCTGTATCTACTTTGTCGGTCGCAATTTCGAGAATAGTTTCGTCTTGCGATACACTGTCACCCACTTTTTTAAGCCAACGCAAAATCGTCGCTTCTGTTATACTTTCACCCATTTTGGGCATTACAAGTTCAACCAATGCCATCAGAAAAGAATTTAGGGAATGTGTTTGAGTTACGTTGCTACAATAATTGTTAAACTTTTTGCAAAAGTAATCATTTTTCAGATAGATTTTGTTTGAACAAAAATTTACGCAACAAGTTTAAAGCTGAATGTGCCGCGTATTCAATATTTTTCGCTCTACCGCGATCAATGCCGAGCTTTGCGGTTATTGTATTATGCGCATCACCCACAGCAAGCCAAACAGTGCCGACGGGTTTTTCTTTCGTTCCACCGCCCGGACCAGCGACACCAGAAATAGCAATGCCAACATTAGTACCCATAGTTTTTAAAACACCCGCAACCATTTCTTTTACCGTCTCTTCACTCACAGCACCAAATTTTTCAATCGTTGATTTTTTAACTTTTAGCGTTTTAGTTTTCACTGAATTATTATAAGCAATCACACCACCCATAAAATAATCGCTACTGCCGGGAACGGCGATAATTAAATGCGAAAGAAGTCCGCCCGTACAGCTTTCAGCACAAGCAACCGTTAAATTTTTTTCTTTTAATAATTTACCGATGACAGTGGGCATAGTGTCGTTGTCGAAACCTGCAACAATATTTGGGATAATTGAAACTAATTCTGTTTTAAGTTTTTCGACTTGTTGTTCAATATCCTTAGCATTTTCGCCACGCGCTGTCAAACGCAACCGCACTGTACCTAACGAAGGCAAATACGCCAAACCAACATTTTTGGGCAATCTATTTTCAAAATCGGTTAGTTTCTCGGCAATCATTGTTTCACCTTCGCCAGCAGTTAAAATTGTGCGATGCACTATCGGCGAAAATTTACCCAAATTTAAAAGTTTTGGCAAAACTTTATCCGTCATTAAGTGCTGCATCTCGAACGGAACGCCTGGCATAGAAACTATAATTTTTCCCTCCGGAAGTTCGAACCACATTGCAGGTGCTAATCCACGTTCATTGTCGAGTATCTGCGCGTTCGATGGCATGAAGCAACTATTTTTATTCATTTCCGATACAGTGCGATTAACTTTTTGGAAAAAATATTCCATCCTGTTAAATGTATGCTGACTAAAAACCATTGAAGCACCCAACATTTCAGCAATTGCTTTTTTAGTGATATCGTCTTTAGTTGCGCCGAGTCCACCGGTTGTTAAAACCAAATCAGCATTTTTGAGCGCGTATTTTAAACCTTCTTTAATGCCGTCATTCGTATCGGGTAAACTCATTTTACCTACAATCCGAATGCCTTGTAAATTAAGTTGTTGCGCCATCCAAGCCGCATTTGTATCTACAATTTGCCCGATTAAAATTTCATCGCCAATAGTAACGAGGTAAGCCTTCATAAATTAATTGATAATTGAAGTTGATAGTTTGTGTGCCACTAAAATAAGTTGAGCAAATTTGTAATTTTCAACGCTCATTTAAATTGCATTTTGTTGTTTTTAAACCAAATTGTTTCAATAATTCAAGATTCGTTTAAATCTTTGATTCTTCTTTTTTATTCAACGCCATTGCAGTATGCTACTTTTCTTACGCCAATTTCATTTGCGCACAAGTTCAAAAAATATGAAGCACCACAATCAATGAACAAGTAATAACGAAGCGAGCGTTCTATCGTTTGCCAAACGTGGCACTTTGTTTTGCCCACCCAATTTGCCTTGAGTACGCATATACTCAATAAACGTATTTTTTGGCACAGGAGTTATAATCAATGGTCGAAGAATTTTTCCGGAGATAAGATCTTCGTAATAAATATTTTGATTTACCATAGCAGCGTCTAAATCATTAGCAAACGCTTTTAAATCGCGTGGTGCATTTTCAAATTCGATAAACCATTCATGATACGCTGCACCACCGTCGAGTGGAACAACTTGCGGTGCGACGTGAAATTCTACAACAGATGCGGAATGTTTTTTTACCGTTTCTGTCATCGCAGCTTCCACTTCTTTCGCTATGACGTGCTCACCAAAAGCTGAAATAAAATGCTTTATTCTTCCACTGACTATTAATTTATAAGGTTTAACGGATGTAAACATAACGGTATCGCCAATATTATATCCCCATAAACCTGCATTATTATTTATAATGATGGCGTAATTGATATTCGTCTCGACTTCATTCAACGTTAATCGCGTTGGATGATCGTTGAAAATTTCATGAGCGGGTACAAATTCAAAAAATATTCCTGAATTTACATTCAACCACAACGAAGGATCATCTCTATCGGTTTGGAAAGCTATAAAACCTTCGGATGCCGGATAAACTTCCACAGAATCTATTGCGGCGCCGACTAATTTTTCTAATGTTGCGCGATACGGTGCGTAATTCACACCACCATATACAAAAACGCTAAACTCGGGAAAAATATCGAGAATCGTTTTTTTGCCTGTTACAGCCAATAACCGTTCGTAATACATTTGCACCCATGGCGGAATACCTGAAATTAATGCCATCCGTTGCGAGGCAGTTTCTTTTACAATCGCATCAAGTTTTATTTCCCAATCGTCAATGCAATTTGTTTTATAACTCGGCAATTGGTCGCGTTTTAACCACGCTGGCACCATGTGATTAGAAATGCCTGAAAGTCTTCCCGTCGGAATACCATTAATATCGCCCAGTTCAGGGCTTCCAGAAAGGAAAATAATTTTATTATCGAGCCATGCGCCATTTCCTGTTTGCGCATAATAATTAAAAAGCGCGTTGCGCGCCGAGCCAAAATGATTCGGAATACTTTCTTTTGAAATCGGAATATATTTTACACCCGACGTTGTACCACTCGTTTTAGCGAAATATGCTGGTTTGCCACGCCACAAAATATCAGACTCGCCGTTTTTAATGCGCTCGATGTAAGGTTTGAGTTGCTCGTAATCGCGCAACGGCACACGTTTTACAAAATCGGTGTGCGTTTTTATAGAACTAAAATTATGATCTTTTCCGAAAAGCGTATTGCTACCGACTTCAATCAAATTTTTAAAAATTTTAAATTGCAAATCAACAGCACTTCGCGAAGCACGATCAATATTTCGCGCTGTTAGTTGCGCAAACGGCAAAGTTATTTTAGATTTCCACATTCGATGTTCGTGTAGGGGTGTATTGCATACGCCCTAATTTTGCGAGGGCGTATGCAATGCGCCCCTACAGAAAATAATTTTTTTTCGGCACCGTTATATTCGGTGGTTTCAAATAAAAAGGTATAAACGCGTCTAAGTCTTCAAATATATTTTGTTCCATTTTTTTTTCAGCCAATGCAATTAAATACTTAGCTGAACAAAAAATATGCGCATCAATACAGTTTGAATAATTCAATAAGCGTTTTGTTTTTTCTGCGCCATCGCCACTGAGAATTATTTTTTTATCCATTAAAATTTCTCTGAAAGATTCAGCCGTAACAACGTGCGAATATGGCGCAATAATTTCTTTCAAATTTTTAGTTTTTGCATCAACAGCGTAATGCGCTGTATAAATTTCGTCGCGGCGCGCATCAATACAAGCAGTGTAAACAGCTTTATAATCTTTAAAAATTAAAAAAGAAGCATTTGCCAATGCTTCTAAAGTGCTTACCGAAATAATTGGAACATCTAAAGCAAAGCAAATACCTTTTGCTGCAGAAACGCCAGCGCGTAACGCTGTGTAAGAACCTGGACCTGAACTGACAGCAACGGATTTTAAAGTTTGTATTTCAACATGGGCATTTTGTAAACACGTTTCAATAAACGCCGTCAGATGGCTGATGTGTTTATTCGCATTTTCCTCTTCGCAAAATATTTCTCCCAAACTATTTTTAATAGCCACCGAGCACATTTTTGTGGCGGTTTCGATGCAAAGTATAGAATTTTTATCAGTCAATTTAGTTAATGTATTCTTTTTTACGAATTATCGGAAGAGTTATCTTAGCCGTAATCTGTGATTCGTAATTGAGCTACAAAGTTAACGTTTAGTTTACAATCAAATTTGGTTATAAACTTAAAAGTTATTTGTTTTGCATTTTTTACTTTCTATTTTACAATAAATGAAAAAAGTATCAGCTTTACTCGTTTCTACATTAGTTTTCAAATCTTGTTTTTGCCAAGTATTTGACTCATCCCATTTAGAAATTCAAAAATGGAGTTTTCACGCGCAATCAACAACAATCGGTCAGCTGAAACCTGCTTTCAATGCTAAATATACCGACACAAGTTACAACAGTTTGTCGCCAACTGCCGAACACGAGGGTTCGCAAACAGCTACGCTTTATATTGGTGCAAGGTTTTGGCAGAACACAAGTTTTTTTTTCAATCCTGAAATTGCAGGCGGTAGCGGTTTAAGCAAAGCACTTGGTTTAGCGAGCGCAAGCAACGGCGAAACGTATCGCGTCGGTGACCCATCTTTAACGTATACAACAGCGCGTTTGTTCGCGCAACAAATTTTTCCGTTGTCTGAAAATAAAATTTATACAGCTGACGATTTAAATGAACTCAAAGGTTATAAACCAGAAAAATATATTCAACTCACTATCGGTAAAATTTCTTTAGCCGATTTTTTTGATGCGAATGAATACGCGCACGATCCGCGTACGCAATTTTCTTCGTGGGCACTTTTTGGTAACGGCGCATGGGATTATGCTGCTGACGTGCGCGGCTATACCCCGAGTACGATTGTAGAATTTATTTCACCAACCACAGAATTACGTGGGGCAATTTCACTTTTACCGCTTTCAGCGAATGCGAATGATATGAATTGGCGTTTTTGGGAATCGCAAGGTGTAACTTTAGAACTCACGAAACATTTAAAACTGAACGATAAACCTTGGAATGTGCGTGTACTTGTTTTTAACAATACAGCGGGCATGGGAAATTATAACCAAGCTATTGCAGAAGGTTTGACCAATAAAACCTCACCCGATATAATTTCAACGCGCGCTATCGGAAGAACTAAATATGGTTTTGGTATTTCTACGGATTGGCAAGTAAAAGAAAATCTCGGCGTGTTTACGCGCGCGAGTTGGAGCGACGGGCACAATGAAACGTGGGCGTTTACAGAAATTGATAGATGTTTAAGCGGCGGTGCAGTATTAAATGGTGCTGCATGGAAAAGAAAAAACGATGAATCGGGCATCGCTTTTGTTCTAAGCGGATTGAGTGAGGAACACAAAAATTATCTAAACCTCGGTGGTAAAGGATTTATCATTGGCGACGGCAACTTAAACTATGCACCCGAATTTGCAAGTGAACTCTATTACGGCGTGTCATTTTTTAAAAATATTGTTAAACTCACTGGTTTCTATCAACTGTTTGTAAACCCTGGATATAATGCCGATAGAGGACCTGTGAGCGTGTTTTCGCTGCGATTGCATATTGAGAAATAGTTTTAAAATTTAATATTTTCCGAAATGAAAAAATTTTTTTTTATAACTCAAATAGTTTATTGAATTTTTTTCGTAAAAACCAAAAACTTAACACTGGAAAAGTGTTAACAAATTTGCATATTTGAAAATAAGAACTAATTTTGTTTCATAGAAATTATTTAGGAAGAAACTAAACTTTACTAAATTATGAAGAACAATAAATACTCGTTTTTAACGCACAATCTTTGCGAACAACTCTTTGCGAACAACTCTTTGCCGAGCGCGCACTGTTTAAATTTAAAGATAGACATAAAGGTATTCAATCTTCTTAGGTGATAAGAAGATTGAATACCTTTATAATGAAAAAGGCTAATGCCGCAAGCCTGGCCAGTATGCGACAAAAGCCCGTATTAAATTTATTAACTATCAAATTTAGGCGTAAAAACCTAAATTACAAAATCTTTTCATCATGAAAAAGAACACTTTCCATGTTAAAGAAGTATTAAACTCCATTCTGTTCCTTGCCCTATTTTTTATTTCCCCTCATTTGTGTGCTCAGTAAGTAATTAGTTATGATGTTAAAACCGTAGAAGAAGGAAGCGGTGCGAAAGGCGAAGAAAAATTACACAATCCTTTTGAGAGGGCGTTAATGCGTAAAGTTGAAAGAAATGAGAATTATTCAATTAAAGTGTTAGCAGATGGGAGTAGAGAAACTACTATTTTATACTCTTCTGATAATGGAACTCCAATAAAAGGTTCAATGATTTCAAAATCTGTTAATGATGGAAAATCTATAAAATCATTTGATAAAAGTGGCACAATGATTTTTCAGCAGCCTTTAAGCGCAACAGCTTTAAAAGCCAATTCTCAAACTATCGATTTATCTAAAAGTGTTCAAGATAAGTTGGATGAGACAATTGGAAAAAAGAAAATTGAATTAGATGATATGACAAGTAAAGGTGCCAAATCAAAAATATTAAAAGATGGGGCAATTCATCTACGTGTCAATTACAATGAGTATATTCATGATTACCAGAATATGCGTTTTGAGGAAAGGGAATTTGAAGGAAAAGATTTGAAGCACAGTTACCATCAAAAATTCCAGAAAGATAAAAGTGGACATTTGATGCCATTTTACACTCGTGAAATAAATATGGAGAGAAATAAACAAAATAATCGGATTTGGCACTTTAATCATCAGTATTATTCCAATTATAAAATCACTCTGCCAAATAGTTTCAGAAGTGTTGAAAATAATAAAGATTTATTGGGTGCATTAACAGTTTATCCTAACCCATCTACGAAACTTATTTATGTCAAAATTCCTGAGAAAATTTTTGAAAATTCGCCGAATATTGTTATTACAGATATCTTAGGTCAGAAAGTATTCGCACAAAAAGCTCAATTTGCTTTGGAATCTATTGATATTTCAAATTTTGTTTCTGGCGTTTATACAATTAACCTTAAAACTGAATCGAATGAAACATTTACAGAACGATTTATCAAACAATAATTCTTTATTTATAAAATCATCTACAATGAAAAATATTTTTTTATTATCTATTGCAATTTTTAGTCAAACTTTAATGTGTTTCGCTCAAGCACCAAAAATAGTCTATTGGCTTCATGGGTTTGGTGGCAACAAAAGTACTTGGGGGCAAGCAGCAGACGCAACTGATTTTTATTTCTCCCAAGCCTCAACGCTTAATAACTATCAGCCTTACAAAGTTTACTCCCGAAAATTAGAATATACTATGGCAAACAGTGTAGAATCTGGAGCTAATGATATTTTAACGAATTTACCAGTTATTGAAAATGCAGATCGTAATTCTCCTATTTTTGGGAATGCAGACTTTAGTAAAGGATTTGTAATTTGTCATAGTTTGGGTGGAATTGTAGCCCGAAAAGTTGATCAGAAGTATGATATTGGAGGTGTAAATTCAGTAAATAGACAAATTCATGGCATCGTAACTTTTACAACACCTCATGCTGGCACTCAACTTCTTGCTGAAGAAAATATAAGACCAACTACAGGTAATATTCCTAAATATATCGAGAGTGCTTGTCATGATTTGCTTTTAGGCCCTGCAACTGACGCAATTTATAATCTTACAGGGTTTGTAGGCTTTTTAGCAAATCAATTAGTCTCTCCCGAAAAAATTGAACAAGGGGTAAATTTTATTTGCAAGTTATCTACTTCTTCGTTGGAAACTTTTTTCCTACCTTATAATCAACCAATTGCAAATGATTTAAAGCCCAATTCGCCTATCATTCTGGGATTAAATAATGTAACTTCTCAGTTACCTAAAGTAGCTTTTTATGGCGTTGAAGATCAAGGTTCAGAGTTGTGGAGAATTGTAAGTAGCTCATTGACAACAAAACCAACTTCTACGGATTACTTTGTTGATCCGACAAAAGATGATGACCTCAAGATAGCAGCTGACAATGGATTAATTTATTATTTCAATCATTACATATATTGGAGAGATCAAATTACCAAGGCAAATTCAGCTTTTGGAGGTGCATTAGCTATTAATGCTTTTAAAATGCTTGCTCGAAGAGATGCTTACTTTAAAGGATATGTGTGGTGGCAGAGTGCTAATGATAATTATTTAAGAATAATTGGTGGGCTTGTGCCTAAAATAACTGTTACTCCAGGCTTCGATTGCAATTGTACTGAGTTTGACTATGATGAATTTCCAATAAATACTTGGACAACTACTGTTACAGATGAAAATGATTGCTACAACAGGAACTCAACCTTTGTTACTTGTAGTCCAGTTCCTACAACTATTTATGATTATTCTGAAGAACACATAAATAACGATGGACTTGTTACAATGCCATCTGCACTCGCATTTCCTGGTCTTGATATACCCAATGATCCTGGATTACCGAATAGAGCTCCAATGTTAAGAAGTAACCATAGTCAGCTAACTAACGATTTCAATACAAGAGATCGACTTAATGAGTTGTTTCTTGGTCAGTACGGCTTATTTTTTAGAACATTGAACAAATAGTTCTCCATTCATCTGGGGCTGTAAATAGCCCCAGATTTTTTAAATAAAATAATCATGAAAAATATGTTTTTTTTCTTGTTTCTTCTTTTGTTTACGCAGTGTAAACCTTTAGATTTTCCGTACACACCTACCCCCACGACATGTTTAATTAAACCTTGTGATGGAGATACTTCAATAATTCAAGTTGTCTGGCAAAAATCAATTGCTTCAGATTCATCTTATTGTAAATCTCAAGCACCTCTTATTTATAATGAAGGTGTTGTATTTACGAAAGGATGTGGGACTGGAGGTGAAATGTTCAACTATTTTAATGGTAAAAGTGGAGATAAAATTTGGAGTTGGAACAATTACCTTTTTAAAGAACGAAATCCAGGTATTTATGATGGTGTTACTCAATTCACATCTCTTGCATTCTTTAATGATAATTTAGAACGTGTAATTTACTCTTTAGACTTAAAAAATGGAAACACTAAATGGAGTACTCAAATAGATTCAGGGAGTGCTGTAGTCTCTGCTGTAAATTCTCAAAATGGATATGCTTACAATGTTCGTACTTTCTTTTTACCCGATAGACTCGAAAAATCATATTTAATGCGAACAAAGTTTGATTCAGGTGTTTGGGATACAGTTTACGTTCAACAGCCTATAGATAGATTTGTTCCTTCTTGTGAGTTACCTTCTGTTTGGAAAAGCCCCACTGGAGATGAGATAGCTCTGTTTCAAGTTAGGTATTATAATTTTGATAGCACTAGAGGAAGAATTGATGTTTTAGCTTACAATATTACACAGAATAAAGAATACTTTAGGTTTAATGACATAGATAAAAGCCAAACGGGTACTGTGAATACACCTTATATTTATGGTAATAGAGCTTACGTTCCTTTGGCTCGGACAATTCTATGCTTAGATTTAAGTTCTAAAAAAATACTTTGGTCAAAAGACTTCAACGTTAATCAGGGCTTTTTTACAGGTAAACATCCTTTTTTAATTGCTAATAATAAATTGTATGTAAAGCCAGAAGATAAAGTTTTGTATGCGTTGAATCCTGACACTGGTGAGCAGATTTGGGTAGATACTGACAACGGTTACTCGAGTAGCAAGCAAATGATTTTTTACAATGGAGTAATTTATTACACAAGTAATGCAAGCGGTAAAATTTATGCCATTGAAGAATCCACAGGCAAAAAGATTTGGGCTGAACCCTCGCCAAATTATTTTAAAGGTGCTTACAATCAATACAGAAGATTTGATGGAGCCAATATTGGATCAACTGGTATTGCCATAGATACCGTTAATAATCTACTATACACCTCTGATAATTATTTCGTGATGTGTTTAAAATTACCAAAACGATAGGGTAGTTAAAATAATAATACAGAAAATAATTTTTTTAAAACAATTTCTAATTCTTAATTCAGACTATTTTCTACGATTATAAAAAACAGTGGTTGAAAAATGAATAAATTAATGAAATATAAAAAGATTGTTCGTAATTTTAATTTTACTTTTTTCCTAAAATAATTGTAATTAACCGATAATTATTATAATTTTGCGCCTCTTAATTAAAGAGCAGGTTTTAAAAATATTGTACAATGAAAAAAGATATTCATCCGAAGCAGTACCGTTTTGTAGTTTTTAAAGACATCGCAACTGATGATGCTTTCTTGACAAAATCTGCTATCAATACAAAAGATACAATCGCTTGGGAAGACGGCAACACTTACCCTTTAGTAAAAGTGGAAGTTTCTGCGTTCTCGCATCCGTTTTTTACAGGCAAAACTAAATTTGTTGATTCGGCAGGTCGTATTGATAAGTTTAATAAAAAATTTACAAAGTTCCAGAAATAATTTTTGGTATTTTTTAAAATAAACAACGAAAGGTCGCCTCATAAACTGAGGCGACCTTTCGTTGTTTTAAGTATTAGTGTACTACAAATATTTTAAAAATTAAATTGTAGAGACATTTCACGACGTCTCTACAATTATAAAATTTACAAATTCTTCATCAAAAAATCTGTCATTTTTGTATAGAGGTGATAGCGCGCAGCAATACCGTGATTTAAATTTGGATAAAAATAAGTATCGAATTGTTTGTTGCTATCAATCAAGGCGCGCGTTAATTCAATCGTATTTTGAAAATGCACATTATCATCGGCTTCACCGTGGCATAATAAAAGTTTTCCTTTAAGTTGGTCGGCGAAGTTAACCGGTGAATTATCGCGATACCCGTCAGCATTTTCTTTTTCGGTTTGCATATACCGCTCGGTATAGACACTATCGTACCATTTCCAATTCGTAACGGGTGCAATAGCAATACCTGCATGAAAAACATCGGCACCTTTAAACATACACGAAGCCGCCATGAATCCGCCATAACTCCAACCGAAAATTCCGATGCGCGCACTATCAATATAAGTCTGACGGCTTAACCATTGTGCGGATGAAATTTGATCAGCCGTTTCATATTTACCCAATTGTTTGTACGTCACTTTTCTAAATGCTTCACCCCGTCCGCCTGTTCCGCGTGGATCAACGCACACTATCATATAACCTTGTTGCGCCAACATCTGATACCACCAATAATTAGTACCTTGCCAATTGTTTTTTACTTCCTGACTATTTGGTCCTGAATATTGTGTCATTAAAACTGGATATTTTTTTGTCGCATTAAAATTGGCAGGTTTTATCATCCAAGCATTGAGCCTAAAATTTTCGACAGGAATTGTGAAAAATTCAATCGGTTGTGCATTATATTCTTTCACTTGATCTTGAATTTTTTGATTTACTTCCAACACGCGCACAACACTGCCGTCATTTTTAAAAATGGCGTATTGTGGCGGAAGATTCGCCGTAGCATATCGCATTGTGTAATAATCAAAATTCGGCGTGAACTCCGCATCGTTCGAGCCTTCATTTTTCGAGATTAATCTTTTTTGACTGCCATCGAAATGAATCGCGCATACTTCGGTATTCATCGGCGATTTTTCGGAGGCTTGATAATAAATTTCGCCACGTTTCTCGTCTATACCATATAGTTTTTTCACATCGTAATCGCCCGGTGTAATAGTTGCTTTGCGCTCACCCGATTTAGAATACACATAAATATGATTCCATCCGTCCACTTCCGAAGTGCGCACAAAACTACCGTCGTTCAAAAAAAACATATCGTCGTTCATTTCTAAATCAACAAATGTTGGGCGCGTTTCTTTAAAAAGTGTTGAGACTTTATTTTGAGATTCAACTTTTAAGATCGTCATTTCGTTTTGTAAACGATTGAGCGCAAAAACTAAAAGGGTATTATCGGGCGACCATTTAAGGCGCGGAAAATATTCAAACGCACCCGTGTTAATTTGCGTGGCAGCGTTTTTTTCAACATCGTATATCCAAACCGTAACCACCGAATTTTTTTCACCAACCTTCGGATATTTAAACGTATAAGGCGTGGGATGCACTTCGCCTTTGTAATATTCTAAAGTCAAAGACGGTACTAGACTTTCGTCGAACCGCAAAAAAGCTATCTTTTTACCATCCGGCGACCATTCAAAAGCGCGCGTGAAAGAAAATTCTTCTTCGTACACCCAATCGCACAAACCATTAATTATTTTTGTGTCCTGCCCATCAGTCGTAATTTGTTTAGCTGCATTTTTAGCAATATCGTAAACGAATAAATTATTGTTAGAAGTAAAAGCTATTTGAGAACCTTGTGTATTGAAAGTCGGATTGTTTTGCGATGCTGATTTAAAAATTTCAGTGGTCTTTTTTGTATTAACTAATTTGTAATTTGCTTTCGAGGATCGTCTGTAAATTTGCTTTTCATCCGTCGCAATAATAATTTTCGATTCGTCCGCACTGAGTGTGTAATTGCTAAATTCTTTCTGAGACAAACCAACATAAAGCGTGTCATCAACGGTATTATCAATGAGTTTGCGTTTTAAAATAGCACCGTTTTCTAAACTTGAATAGTGTGCGCCATCAGCTGTAATACTTAAATTTTGTGGTGACTTCTGGCGAAAAATAAATTTTTGCCAAATATCTGAAACAGTAATACTTTTTTGTGCTTGCAAGACTGTTGCTATCGAAAAACAACAAATAACAACTAAGCTCAGTTTTTTCATACTTTATATTGAGTTGTAAATAAATTTAGTACAAAATTAGTGAAAAGCAGCGATTAAAAAAAGAGGAAAAACACTTAGAACTTCGAGAAAAAAGAATTCACTGAATAAAAAAATTAGTAAAATCGTTCTGCCAGAAAAAAAACTATAATTAGTATACGATTTTGAATAAGGGTTCAGAAAAATTTTTCAGTTACAGACTTAAATTTACTTGAGGTAAGTAGTTCTGCTTAAACGTATTTACAATACTTGGGGGCGTAATAACAAATACGTTTTCCGTCTCTAAAAAATTTTCGATACGCGTGTAACCTTTTTCCTTCCAAAGAAATAATTGATTCTGCCACCATAAATATGCTGCGTTTTCGAGTACGTCGCGTTTTATAAAAATGCCGTCCGGTAAAGTATTGAGCTCTGCGGTCTGAAAAATTTTATCATGTTGAATAGTAAGCCGCTCGGTATGCAACAGCGTGTCAATAAACTTCATGCTCTCGTCTTCAACTTTAAAAATATTTTTATTTGCTTTTAACCAAAGCGATTTAAATTTTTTAAAATCGGTATTTCTACAATATGCGCAAGGTCTATGACCTGCTGCAAAAGCCGTTGCTTCATCCCCAAAAAATAATTCTGTCCAACGGTTCGGTGTCATCACTTCTCGGTGTGCATTTTTATATTCTAATCGGCAAGTTATCCATGCTTTGAGCGCGTGGGGACGCACAATTTCTTTTTTCTCATTGTGTATCACACCACGATTGCCAGTAAACGAACCGCGCTGTGCAGAAAAAATAATTTCACCAAACGGTGTTACGCGATTTTGAAGTGGCATTTTATATTTGATAGAATTAATTTAGTTTTTTAATTCATTTATTCTTCCTTTTTTATTTTTTGTTCCTGCAAATTTTGTGGTTTTGCGCAGCAGTTTTTGCTCTTCAATAGGCAATTTAACAAAATCGGTGCATTCTTGCGAGCACCATTGCATTTTTTCAAAACAATCGTCGCATTGAATGAATAAGAGATGACACGCGTCGTTCGCGCAATTGCGGTGTGTATCGGCTGGTTTTTGGCATTGATGGCATTGCGCGACAATATCATCGCTAATTCGTTCGCCAAGTCGCTCATCGAATACAAAATTGACACCTTTAAATTTGTTTCGGTCGTTTGTTGCGCGCACTTGTTGTGCATAATTTATTATGCCACCTTTGAGTTGAAACATATTTTTGAAACCTTTGTGCTTAAACCAAGCACTTGCTTTTTCACAACGTATGCCACCAGTACAATACATCACAATATTTTTATCTTCTTGTCCGCGAATAATGTCTTCAACGAGTTTAACTTCTTCTTTGAAATTTTCGGCATCGGGTCGTATAGCACCTTCAAAATATCCAACTTCCGATTCGTAATAATTGCGCATATCCACTAAAATCGTATTCGGATCGTCAGTGAGGGCATTAAATGCTGTGGCATCTAAATGCGTTCCTGTGTCGGATGCGTCGAAACTCGCATCGTTCAAACCATCGGCCACAATTTTATCTTTTACTTTTACTGTAAGTTTGAAGAATGATTTGCCATCGTCGGTTACGGCAACATTCAATCGTACATTATTAAGGTAATCGTAACTGTAAAGCGTTTCTTTTAGAGTATCAAATAAATCATCCAGAACAGAAATTTGCGCGTTGATGCCTTCATGTGCCAAATAAATTCTGCCTTTAACTTGCAAAGCGTCGAGTTTTAGATAAAGTTCATTTCGCAGCGTTTCAGGGTTTTCGATGCGGTGGTATTTATAAAAAGATAAAGTAGTGCGCGCTTGCAACGTTACTCGAAGTTCATGCAACAGCACTTCTCTATTCACGCGATTCATTAATTGTGATTTCTTCATTGATTAGCTATGAGTTTTGAGTTATGCGCTATGAGCTAATCTCAAATGGATGCTCATAGCGCATGGCTCATAATTGTTTTAAAATGTACGCTGCTGCCATATCGCCAATTTCAGATGTGCTATAAAATTTTTTAGCGTTTAAATCTTTCGTGACAAATTTCTTTTTAATCAAATAATCAATTGCTTCGCGCACCAAGTTTGCTTCGGTGTACATTCCGAAATAATCGAGCATCATGGCTGCTGTTAAAATTGTTGCTTTAGGGTTTGCAATATTTAATCCCGTAGCTTGCGGATACGAACCGTGAATCGGCTCAAACATAGCTGTTTGTTCCCCGACGGATGCTGACGGCAATAAACCCATTGAACCTGTAATAACTGAGCCTTCATCAGAAAGTATATCGCCAAACATATTTTCAGTCAACATGACATCGAACTGACGCGGATTTTGGATAATTTGCATCGCGGCATTGTCAACGAATAAAAAATCGAGTTCAACATCTGCGTATTCGGGTGCAATACGTTTTACGACTTCACGCCATAACCGCGAGCTCTCTAAAACGTTGGCTTTATCTACTAGAGTTAATTTTTTTCGGCGCAACTGCGCGGCTTTGAAAGCAGCGTGTGTAATGCGTTCAATTTCAAAAACTGAATAGCTGCACAAATCGGAAGCGGTTAAACCATCAGCACTGCGTTTTTTTTCGCCAAAATAAATACCACCCGTGAGTTCGCGATAAATAACAAAATCAGTTCCTTTTACAAAACTACGCTTGAGCGGCGAAATTGAAAGCAAACTATTGTAGGCTTTAACTGGGCGAATGTTTGAAAATAAACCCATTGTTTTGCGCAATTTTAATAAACCTTGTTCGGGTCTAATTGGTGCGTTCGGATCGTTGTCGTATTTCGGATGACCGATGGCACCGAATAAAATAGCATCTGAGTTTTTACAAATTTCAATCGTTTCATCCGGTAAAGGATTTCCCGTTGCGTCAATGGCGATGGCACCAACTAATGCTTCTTTAAAAATAAATAAATGACTTGATACTTTTTCAATTGCCTTTAAAACTTTTATAGCTTGAGCTATAACTTCGGGTCCGATACCATCACCCGCCAGTACGGCAATTTTTTTTACAATTTTATTTTCTGACATAACAACAACTCTTATTTCTAATTTGTGCGCAAAATTAGTAAAATTTAGTTGAATTGGTAAATTGTTCATGAGTAATTGTTTTTTAGAAAATTGAACGTAAAATAAAAGTTTTGAAAAATCACAATCGATTAATTTATTAAATTAAAATATTTTTAAGTCGCTAATGCACAATGTGATTAGTAAATTTATGCTGAAACTTTAAGAGGAAAAATTTTGCAACTAAAATTTAAAAAAACCACTTTTCATACAAAACACTTTCCTAAAAAATTTTCTAAAATACAAAAAAACCTGTCGCTGAAACCATTGAATAACGCTGTAAAAAAATTGGTTTTCAATCAATAAATAAAAAAATTATCTCAAAAAATTTATTAATGAAAACGGCTAAATAAACGGTAAAAAAAATAACATTCAATTAACAAGTTATTACTAACTTTGCAAAAATAATTAATCGCGCTAAACGTGCTAAGACACTACATTTCTAAAAATTTCAAAACTAAGACAAATAACGTTATGGCAAAAGAAACTAAAATTACAGAAGGAAATTTTGATGCTGCGATGCTGCAGTACACTGATTTCATGAAAGATACTCTTGGCATCAGTTACGATTTAAGTCTTCTTCGCACTATTGCTGAAGGTTTAGGAACTGCTATTTATCATCCGGATGCTTCATTAGTTGCTTGCTCTGATAAAGTAGAACTTTCGCACGTGAAAGATAATTTTTTAATAGGCACATTGGGTTTAAAAGATTCTACAAAATTAACCGATGCTATTAAAAAAGTATGCGAGCGTATGGGTTCGAGTAATAGAAGAAAATACCGCACCGTATTTTACTATCTACTCATTGAAGAATTAGGAATGGAAAAACAATTTTCTAAAACTACGCCTGCGAAAGCTACACCAGCGACAAAAGTTGTAAAATCTGAACCTGCAACAAAAAATGCACCCTTAGCAAAAGCTGAACCTGCGGTTGAACACGTCGAGCAAACTGAGCCTGTTGTTGAGCATACTTTTGATCAGCATTTAATGACATCAATAGCACATAGTGTTGGCGTAAATGAGCATACAGATTCAACCCCCGTTGATTTGCACAACGCAGAAGAGCGCGAACGCATTAAGCATCATTTTTTAGTTGGTAAATTAGGTTTAGAACATTCGGAGCATTTAGACCATGCCATAGACCACGTTGCTACGCAACATCCAGAAACAAAAAATCGTGCAGAAGTATATTATCATTTGGTAAAACATTTTGGTAAAGAAGAAGCCATCACTACACCAGTGAATGCGAATTTGTATTAGTCAAATAAATTAAAGAATTTTGTAAAAAAAAGAAAAAAAGGTTGCTCATTGGGCAGCCTTTTTATTTTTTGTGTGAAATAATAAATATTTTTGTGCAATTCTAAGGGCTTTTAAAAAATAAAAAATATCCCTGCCCGTATAATTTCATGAATAGGTTGAACCAACTTACAAACAATAATTATAAAAAATGAGTTTGTGAATTATGAAAGCTACTTGGTTTAGTTATAATCCATTATCTTTATTCGCTGATAGAAAAATTAACGAAGACATACTGCGAGAAAGTAAAAAATAATTTCACTTTCGACAAAACTATGACAATACAAGAATTAGTAACTGCCGTTCAAGATTTTATCGGCGAAGGAAAAACAGATGCGGCTTTCGACGTTTTGAAAAAAAATTTACCGACGTTGTTCCCAAAAGGAATGACAGATTTGACGCTATTAAAGAGTAGGTACAATCAAGCGCACGACGATTTTACGCTTCGAGGCATAATTACAAAAGATGAATACGATTCGCGTGTGGCGCAAATAAATTATGCGCTTTTAGAGTATGTAGAAAAAATTGCGCATCCTGATTCTGCACCATCTGAAACAACAGTGGTTCATAGTAACGCGGGTAAATTACTGCACAACGTACCTTCTAAAATGTCTTTAGGTCGCGATACACGATGCACTGTGCGCATTGCTTACGACGAACTCACAGTCTCAAAAGATTTTGCTACCACCGACGATACAGTTATTCAGGATGTGCGCATTGCGGAAGTAATGAATGTTGAACTCGTAGATTTTAATGATACACCCTGTTTTTCGATTCGCGCCATTACAGAAAAAGAACAGTTCGTCGAATCGAATGAATATACACAATGGTTATTTATAGTTAAAGCTATTCGTGAAGGCACTTTCCCGTTGACTATAAAAGTGGCAGTGCTTGAAATTATAAACGGCAAAGAACGTTCACGCGATATTGTTTTAGAAAAAGATATAATGGTTAGTGCCATCGCGGAAGATTTACCCGTTGCAAAATTTATTGACACCAAACTAAAACTTCAAACAGGTGGAAAAACAACGCGTGTAATTAATTCGCAAGCTGCCTATCAAAAAGCAGAAAAACAATTTTCGCCGAGCGCACCCGCGCCACAAAAAATAGAAGCACCAACGCAATCGCAATCGCAATCAAATTCCGGATCGCAACGGCGATTATTTATGGGTATCGCCTCAGCCATAGCTTTGGTTTTAGTCGGGGCAGGTGGTTTTTATACTTTAAATCATTTAGGTGGAAGTGCGCAAGCTCCCATAATATCTGGCGGAACAGTGGCTAAGACAGATCAAGTTAAATCTAAAGAGATTGATACCATTTATAAAGTTATAAAAGAAGAAGAACGACCACAGCGCGATGAACAATTGGCACAAAATAATACCGAGAAAGATAAGACTGACAAAAATAAACCCGATCAAAAACCTAAAAATGAAAATTCGGATGTTGCCATTAATGAATCAACATCAAGCACTATTAGACGCGAGCAAAGGCAACCTGTATTAGTGCAAGCCTATAAAAGATACCCAAAGGGTGTTATAACTACGGCAAAATCAGGAACAATCAGCGATAGATTTATGGCGAATTATATCATTCATATTAACCCTGCCGATTCAAAAAAATACAAAAAATTATTGGTCAAAGTTGACGGTGAATTTGTTACGCTTCAGAAAAACAAAGAAGAATATGTTACAGGTTTTACTTTTAGTGCTTTTAAAGATAAAAAACAGCATGCAATTGAATTTATCGCAAACGATAAACACTGCATCGTTATAGATGACATTTCAGCAACAGAGATTACGATTTCAGTGTGCGATTTGAAATAAATTGCTGAACAGCATCGCGTTCTATGAGTGCCACAACGCCTAAATACAACGCAAACCAAACTGTTTGAATTAACAAATGTAAAAAACCAAACGTCGGAACATATTCTTGAAACGTTTCCGAAAACATATACACGCTCCAAGCCCAACCCAACGTAGCGATAATTGTTTTTACTGGATAAGGAATGAAATAATATTTTTGTCCGAGAAAATAACTTGCTGCCGACATCGAAAAATAACAAATCAACGTCGCCCAGGCGCAACCAATGTAACCATACGTCGGAATCCATAAAAAATTGAGCACTAGAGTAATTATTGCGCCGCCAATACTCACGTACGCACCGAGCAAAGTTTTATCAGTCAGTTTAAACCACACCGATAGATTGTAATACGCACCTAAAAAAACATTTGCCATTAATAAAATCGGAACAACCTCCAATCCGGAGTGATACGATTTACCAATAAAATATTTAATAATATCGAGATAAAGTAATACGCCTACAAAAATAGTGGAACACACCAACATAAAATAGCGCATCACACGCGCATACGTTTGAGGTGCATCTTCTTTTTTAGATTGCGCGAAAAAAAACGGCTCGGCAGCAAATCTAAAAGCTTGAATAAATAGCGTGATGATGATAGACAGTTTGTAATTTGCGGCGTAAATACCAATTTGCGCTTCGGCATATTTTTGATCAACGACGAGTTGTTTCAGTAAAATTCGGTCGAGCGTTTCATTTATCATTCCGGCAAAACCCATGAACATAATTGGATAAGCATAGCGCAGCATACGTTTAAATAATTCGGAATCGAAAGTACCTTGAAGTATTGCGCGCCATTCCGGTAACATTAACGGAATAAGAACCGCACTGCCCGCTAAATTTGCAATAAACATCCAGATAATTGACGGCGCACCTTCGTTCATAGAGGCAGACAGCGAACGACTCGATAAAAAAGGAATAACCAAATAAAAAAGTAAATTCAAACCCAGATTTACCGCAATGCTGATTAGATTAAGCGAAGCAAATCGCCACGCTTTGTTTTGTTGTCGCAGTCGCGCAAACGGAATTTTAGCAACAGTATCCGTAAAAAGTATTAACGCAAACAAAATAAAATACGTGTTGCGACCATCGTTTTTAGAAATATGCGCCAACTGTGGCGCAAAAAATATAATTAAAGCACTCATTAAAAAAGCCGTCGTGATAACGGCTATCGCTGCGGTACTATACACTTTATCTTTATCATCTTCCGAATTTACAAATCGGAAATACGCCGATTCCATGCCATACATATATATAACACCTAAAAAAGCAGCGAGCGCGTAAAACCAATTCGACACACCGTATTCACCCGAATCGGTGAAGACGCGCGTGTAGAGCGGCACTAATAAAAAATATAAAAATCGCCCGATGATGCTGCTTAAACCATACACCATCGTTTGCTTAACTAATCGTGGAGCTTTCAAAAAATATAGGTATTTAAAGAGAAAAGCGAAAATTAAGTAAAAAAATAGAAATGACAGTTTGCAAGTTTGTTTTTTAAAATTAAAAGTTCTATTTTTATTTTCTTGCTTTCATAACTTCATCCTAAACGCCTTTTCATCCACCGCGCGCATGGTACATAAAATTCCATCTAAATGATCAACTTCGTGTTGCAACAACTCCGACAGTGCATCTTCTAAAAACCATTCGTGTTCAATCCAATGTTCGTCTCTGAATTTTATTTTCAAGTTTTTATGTCGCTTCACGCGCACAAACAAATTTGGGAAACTCATACAATCATCCCAGAGTTCAAACGTCTCATCGCTGAGAAAAGTAAATTCGGGATTAATGAATACAACAGGTTTATTGATATTCATATACACTAAGCGTTTCATTATGCCGAGTTGCGGTGCCGCAATAGCGCGACCAAAATTATACTTCGCGCGAATTTCACGCATCACGTTGTCTAAATCTGTCACCCATAATTTTACGAGCGGTAATTCTTCTCGCTCAACAAGCGCACATTTTTCATAGAGGCGTTCATCGCCGAGGAGGAGTAAATCAGAAAGGGTTTTCATAAAAAATATCAGAATAAATAAAATTGAGAACAAAAATGATTATTTATCTACTTTTTTAAAAATAATTTGCATCATTTAAAAGTATTTTCAATAAAAATAAATAATAAAATTATTATTTTTCTCACAAAAACAATAAAAAATAAAAGTTAAATAGTTGGTTTTAAATTTTTTGCAAAAATAAAATTGAATAACGCACATTTTTTTGTGTAACAAATGCCTTAATTTGTTTTTGGTGGCGCGGATTTAATACTTCATCTTTGTAACATAAGAAAAAACATAAAAATATTTCGTTAGCAAGTCGTGGTTTTAGTGAGTAAGAGGGCAGTATAAAAAACAAACTTACAGAATAGAGAAGACCGATAACTAAAAAGAAAAACGACACAAACACGGCAAGTCAATATAGAAAGATACATTTTTTCTGAACGATTTGCTCAACGAAATAGAAGAAATTAAAGAGAAATATGTTCATGGGATTATAAATTGTTTGGGTGGGTCTCGTACTAACGAGACCCATTTTTTTTGCCGAATTTTTAAGAAATTAAAAATCAATAAAAAGATTAATCACTAACACAATAAACAAATCTATCGAACTTATTTAAACTTATTTCTTTCGGCTGCATACGGTTCTTTTTCAATCATACTTCTTTAATTCATTTCTTCCGTAGTGCTCCACGAACTCATAAATAAATCGTCCCATGGAAAAATATCTCATTTTCGCCTAAAAAGAAAAAGTTTAAACAAGTTCAATAAATAATGTTTATCCGCGTTAACTTTGCGTGCTTTTTTAATAATTTAAAACGCATCATTTAATTTATGCAAACTTTTATAAACGGAAAATTTCTACCGAGCAGCGAAGCCGTTATTTCAGTGGATGATTTAGCTTTTCAACGTGGTTACGGCGTAACCGATTTTTTTTTAGCACTTGATGACGTGCCTTTATACATTGATCAACATTTAGAAAGATTGTTTAAATCAATGAGCGATTTTCATTTACAAATTTCGTATTCAAAAAAGCAACTCGAAGAAATTATTTTAGATGTGGTTCATCGCGCCAATAACCCATCACTTTCTATAAAAATAATCGTGACAGGAGGAAATAGTCCTGATCATTATAATTTAGCACAGCAATCAAATTGTATCATCATCCCACGTGCATTCAAATACGTTGATACGTCGGTTGGTTTAAAATTAATGTTTGCCCACTACGAGCGCGATTTATATCAAACTAAAACAGTTAACTATGCCTATGGCATTCAGTTATTACCGCAATTAAAACAAAAGGGATTTGACGATGCCATTTATTTTAAAGACGGTTTTATTTCTGAAAGTACGCGCAGTAATATTTTTACAGTCAAAGATGGCGTGCTCTACACATCGAGCATTGGTGCGCTGAAAGGAATTACGCGCAATAACACCATAGAAGAAGCGCGCGCACTCGGCATAAAAGTTGTAATAAAGCCAATCTCTGTCAATGAAGTTAATGTGGCAGATGAAGTTTTTTTATCAAGTACTACGCGATTAATTCATCCCGTAATTCAAATTGATGAAAATATTTATCCGATGGGTAAAATAACTTTGCAACTTCAAAGTGCATTGAAAAAACGCGCTACAAAGTTTATTACCGATTATAAAGCAAAGCACTTTGCTATTTCATAAGCTATATCAACCGCAACAACCTCGTAGGTTTCAAAACTTACGAGGTTGTTCAGCAGAAATCCTACACGGCTAAAACGTTTATTGTTCCACGTACATCACACCTTCTTTGCGTGGTGCTGCAAAATCTTGCACCCAATAATTGCCTGTGCGTGCTGCACCCATTTGCGTAACTTCGCTGCGCATTATGTTTTCGCAATGTCCTTCGCTTTTCAACCAACCTTGAACTGCACTTTGTACATCCTTATAACCGAGCGCAATATTTTCGCAACAAAAACGCCATTTATAACCCGCTTGAGAAACGCGCATACTCATTTCTGTACCATCACTACTTTCATGTTCAAAAAAATTATTGACCGCCATATCATTAGCATGACGTTTCGATGAATTTTGTAGTTTTTCTTCCCATATTATTTTAGGCACCGGACCGAAATATGTATCACCACATTGATAACCTTTCACGCGAACAGCATTAATAGCGCTGAGCATTTCTTTTTGAAAAGAAGAAGCAGTTGTTTTTGGCGCAGTGTTCACAATTTTTTTAGTGGGAATTGTTTTTTTAGTTACAACTTTGTAAGTAGTTTGTGCAGACATTGTGATTACACAAAACGTGCAGCTTAAAAATAAAATTAAAAAAGTAATTGAACGCATAAAAGGGAGTTGTTTTTGTGTTTGAGAATTAATAGCCTAAAATTAATATATGGTTACAATATTTATTGCAGTTCTGACACGATTATTTTCAATTGTTAATCCAGTAGGTGCAGTGCCGTTATATTTAACACTTTCTGCCGACCACACTGACGCAGAACGTAATCGCGTTTCTTTAAACGCAAGCATATACACGGTTGGTATAATGCTCGCATTTTTTTGGGGCGGCGCGTTTATTTTAAGTTTTTTTGGACTATCGGTGTATGCGCTGCGCATTGCAGGAGGATTAGTAATTTTAAAATCGGGCTACGATTTATTGAACGATAAATTTAATGAAAGTCGCGCCATGAACGACGCCGTGCAGAAAGAAGCAATGGAAAAACCGGATATTTCTTTTTCACCGATGGCAATGCCGATGCTTTCCGGACCAGGTACAATTTCTTTACTCGTCAGTTTTTTTTCAGAATACCAATATTTTAATGAGCGACTCACCATAACACTCGCTATCATTGCCAATGGCGTATTAGTGTATTTTATTCTGCGCTCTGCAAAATATTTTTACCGCATTTTAGGCGTTACCGGTTTAAAAGCCGGTTCGCGTGTCATGAGTTTTATTACAATGGCAATTGGTGTGCAGTTTATTATCGGTGGAATTGTGGCTTTGGTTAAGAATTCATAAAAAAAGCGCTCCTAAATTGTAGAAACGCTTTGTTTTGCACATATTTTTTAGTGCTTGGGTAATTTTAAACACATTGCAAAATAATAGTCTGAAGCGTATAAATAATTGTTTAAGGAGTCAATTGCTATACCGCACTCACCGATATTGGAACTATCATAAATTTTGTAATTGTTATAAGCCCCCTTAAAATTATTAGGCGAAAGTTCTGACCAAATTTTATTGCCATTATTTATGTCAATTGCATATATTTTTCCATTACCACTGCATGTATAAAATAGGAGCTTATTATAAAGTAGTAATTGCGAATTACAATCACTTCCATTATTGGAATCGATGTTTAACTCAGAACCAGTTTTAGAATCTAATTTATATAGTATTCTGCTGTTGAGTTTAACATACAAATCATTACCTGCTATTATAAAAGTTTGTCCACCATTAAACCCACCATCAGTAAATTTTTTTTGCCAGATTATATTTTGTGTGTTCAAATCGACAGCATAAATTATTTGACCAGTAGCAATAAATACTCTATCCTCTTTTATATATGGAATCACAATTGATCCACCAGCATTAATCTCATCGATGTTATCAAGTCTAAAGTAACCTTTTTTTTGAGTTATACTATAAGCAACAAAATCAGCTTTCTCTAACGATGTTTCAAAATTTACATACCTAATTTGAAACAATGCAATGTCTTCACCTTTAGAGCTGGTCCAAATAACTGGACATTGAATATAAGGCTTATAATGATTTATTGTTTTTTGATTGTAGAGAGGTTCCCAACTTTCAGATTCAACTTTCGACCTGTAGAGAACATCTGAATAAGTACTATCCGATTGGTAAATAGTTCTCGGTTGGTAAACGTAACCATTTTGGACAGAACACCCAGGATATCCCACACCTACATTGATGTAAGTTCGCCAATTAGTTTTACCCGTAGATAAATCAACGCAGTAAAATTCTTTTTCTGTTGTAAAAAGAGCATATTTACCCGATTGTATAATTTCACCATGTATTTCATTAAATTGAGATGAGAAAAAGTAGTCAGACCATGTCCAAATTAAATTTCCATTCTTTGCATCAAACATTTTAAGTGTATCGCTACAAGTTTCACCAAATGAACCCCGCGTAAATAGTACATTGCCATTATAAAGGATGGGTGAGGAAGATAACATTTCCCCTGTATCTTTTTGAGAAAGTGGTTTTTGCCAGACTACTTCTAATTTGGAGGTATCGCATTGATGATTACTACAATCTTTGGGTTGTAGAAATGGAATACCAGTCGATTGCCTTTGGCAACTAAACATTAAAAAGAAAACCAACAATAAAATCATATTTTTCATAATTTAATTTTAAAAATTGGGGGCAAATAATATATTTACCCCCTTGCTTTTTATTATTCTTTATGATTTGTTTTGAAAAATGAATCATAGCCACCGTCCAAAAGCTTTCTAAGCTTAGCTTTAGTTTCTGAACTATTCGTCATCTTATTATGGTTGGTATCCCTCATTTCGTCAACATTTTTTGGGAGTACTCCAGGAAATGCCTTAGCTGATTCTGCTAGAACAGTACCATCGGTTGATTTCTCAACAACTGAGTATGAAGTATAGGTTGTTGAACCTGTCACATTGCAAGTTGTAAAAGTACTTGATGAATTATAACAATCATTTTCGTTTGAAGTAATATTAGACCAACTATTGATAGCATTACCATCATAATCGTACTCTGTACAATCGCAATTATATCCAGTCTGAGTGGTTGCAACTTCATCAATTGCACCAATAATCCTTCTATAATTGTCATTAGCACTATTTATCCAAGCGATTCCCCTTTCATATCCCCCTCTATTCACAATTGCATTATTTCGGTTTGCACGCCATGTATTGCATCGCCCAAAATCTGTAATCCAACTAATCCAAGTACAATCCGGATTTAATAAAAAAGTTAAATTCCAATAATCTCTTCTAGCTTGAAAGTAAGTGAGCAATTCATTTTTCTTATTTAACTCAAGTTGCTAGTTAAAATAAAAATGTCGGACACCGAGAAAATTTAGAACTTTGAGGTACGAAACAAAAAGTACCTTCCGATGTCCGATA
>JAYVNP010000124.1:0-27645 GCA_043758385.1 Saprospiraceae bacterium | reverse complement strand
ACCAATTTGTATTGCTGCGCCAGTGTGTTCCATTGGTGGAATCGTACAGGGCTTCGAGTTGATTAAAATCGTCCTCCAAACAAACGGAAAGACCACTCGGTATAATTCTGCCCCCATTCGAGACGCGCAGCATTATTTTTGAACTAACAAGAATTAAATTCCTGTCTGGATTGGCAGGAATGGTAATCGTGTTGTGCGTTATTTGGCAATTCCAGATGCCCGACATTTGAGGTTTATACTTTGAGCTATTCAAAACGGTGCTCACCAAAACACCATTATTATACCATTTAAAAGTTTGATCGGCATCGGATGCACCCGTTGAAACAGATAACATACCGTCGCTATTGAGCGTTAACGGTATCGTGGCTTGGGGCGCGTAAATTACATTGGAGAAACCCAGCCATTGCTTACCGACCATGTCTCCGAAAACAAATTGATTGTTCGCGATGTGAAAATCTACAATAGCCGTCGAATTTGTAAAATTGGAAATACTACCCGAAAGCTGATTGAAGCTGGCATCAAAATAATTTAATTTTGGCAGAACCACATCTGGAATATTGCCACTGAGTGCATTATTGCTCACGTCGAGTGTAGAGAGTAACGGCAAATTTAAAATCGGGATGGTACCACTCAATTGATTATTACTTAAATTGATAATTGTTAATTGATAATTGTTAATTAACGACGGGATAGTACCCGTAAGTTTGTTATGGCTAGCATTAAATGCGAATAGCTTAGGTAAATTGATGTTCGGCAGCTTCCCCGATAAATTATTACCCGATACATTTAATTCTGACACATCACAACCGTCGGCTGTCAGTTTGACGTCGCTCCAAGTGCTTAAATCCCGATTGGTGAACCAATTTATTTTGTCCGTCCAATGTGTGCCGTCCGTTGAATCGTACAACGCTTCGAGTTGATTAAACGCCTCCACCAAACAAGTTTTTAAACCCGCCGGTAAAATACGTCCGCCGTTCGATACGCCGACGTTGTAGTTTTCGGAAGCTAAAATTAAATTTCTATTCGCATTTGTGCTAATCGAAAGAATATTGTGCGTAGCTTGGCAAAAATAAGTACCCGTTGCCGTAGGTTTATATTTACTGCTATTTGTCAAAGCTACAAGTGTTGGTGCAGTGCTGTTGGGTGCAATAAAAAACCATTTAAATTGCTGATCGGCATCGGGTGCACCTGTTGATACCGAAAGCATACCATCGCTGCTATTCAAAGTAATTGCTATTTTGGCTTGTGGTGCGTACGTCAAATTGTTAATTGTTAACCGATTAGCATAAAATGCGAATAGGTCGCCGAAAATAAACTTGTTGTTGCTGACATTCAAAGTAGAGAGTTGCGGGTTATTTGTAAAATTATTCACATTTCCTGCTAATTGGTTATTGGATAAATCAAGCGTTATGATTAGCGGTAAATGCGAATAATTCGGTACATTACCTGAAAGTTGGTTATTGTTTAAAGTTATTCCAATTAACTGAGTATTTGAATTAAAATTCGGGATGCTGCCACTCAGTACATTGAATGCCAGATTTAAAGCTATTAATTTGGGG
Source organism: Saprospiraceae bacterium (assembly GCA_043758385.1). Taxonomy (GTDB): domain Bacteria; phylum Bacteroidota; class Bacteroidia; order Chitinophagales; family Saprospiraceae; genus JAAFJT01. The sequence goes on along the minus strand of JAYVNP010000124.1, from coordinate 26,086 downwards.
TTTTGATTGAAATTTGGAATATTTCCGGAGAGTTGATTGTTATTCAAATTAATCGTTAAAAGCTGCGTATTGTTTGCAAAATCGGGAATACTGCCTGTAAATTTATTATTACTTAAAATGAGAGAAGAAAGCTGATTGCTCGATACCAAACTTGGAATACTCCCACTCAATTTATTATGGCTCGCATCAAAAATTTGTAAACTTGATGCAGTAATACTATTCAAATTTCCTGCTAATTGGTTATTGGATAAATCAAGCGTTGTGATTAGCGGTAAATGCGAATAATTCGGAAAATTTCCCGTCAGTTGGTTAAAGCTCAGTCTTAATTCGGTGAGGTTCGGCAAGTTAAAATTCGGAACGGTTCCACTTAAATTATTATGAGATAAGTTAATGGTGGTGAGTTTTGCACTCTGTGCAAAATCGGGAATAGAACCCGACAGTTGATTCGTTGATAAGTTGATAATTGTTAGTTGATAGTAGTTTGTAAAACTTGGTATCGAACCTATCAAGTTATTGTTGCTTAAATTAATTTGAGCCACATCGCAACTATCCGCCGTCAGTTGAACACCGTACCAATTTGTTAAACTCGGATCGGTTAACCAATTGGTATTGTTCGTCCAATTTTTTCCAGTTGTTGAATCGTACAGTGCTTCGAGTTGATTAAAATCATCTTCCAGACAAACGCGTAAACCTTTCGGAAAAATGCGTCCACCATTCGATACGCGAATCGCCGTATCGGTGCTCACTAAAATTAAATTCCTATTCGGATTTGCAGGAATTGTAATCGTGTTGTGCGTTATCTGGCAACTATAAAGTCCCGAACTTTGCGCGCTGAGTTTTGAACTTTGCGTTGTTGCTATCAATACACCATCTTTAAACCATTTAAAAATTTGATCCGCATCGGATGCACCCGTTGAAACCGATAACATACCGTCGCTATTCAAAGTAATTGCTATTTTGGCTTGCGGTGCGTACGTCAATTGATAATTGACAATTGCCAATTGATAATTGAGTAAATCGCCAAAAATAAAATTATTGTTCGATACGTTGATAGTTGTGAGTTGCGGGTTGTTTGCAAAATTAGGAATACTACCGGACAGTTGATTAGCACTCACTTGAATAGTTATCAGATTCGGTGTGCGCGCTAAAGGCGGTAGATTTCCACTAAGTTTGTTGGAATCCACAGTGAGCGTGCGCAGGCTATCTAATTTAAAATCCGGCAAAGTGCCTGTGAGTGCGTTTGAAGTGAGCTGCAAAGTTTTTAAAACTGGTAAATCAAAATTAGGAATGCTACCCGAAAGTTGATTTTTGGAAAGCCAAATAGAAACAAGATTTTGCGACTTGCTAAATGCAGGAATACTTCCAGAGAGTTGGTTATTGGCTATATTTATATCAACCAAAAGTGGTAACGAATCGAAAACGGGAAGATTACCGCTCAGTGCATTTCCCTCTAAATTCAGCGCACGCAAATTCGGTAAATTCAAGTTTGGAAGATTACCTGTTAAATTGTTATTGCTTAAATTAATTTGAGCCACATCGCAACTATCAGCTGTTAAAACAACGCCACTCCAATTATTCAAATGCGCATCGGTAAACCAATTTTTATTGTTCGTCCAATTATTACCGGCGGTGGCATCATATAATTTCTCCAGTTGATTGAACGCATTCACCAAACAAGTCGACAAACTAATGGGTAACGCGCGACCGCCCTGAGAACTTTTCACCATAAACGAATCACTTTTTAAAACTAAATTGCGTTTAGAATCTGTTGGATCGGTTGTTACAGTGAGCGTTTTATGTGAAACGGCGCAATAATATGTGCCGGGGGCTGTCGGTTTGTATTTCGATATTGGGGTCGTGACAAACAAAACACCGTTGCGGTACCAATTAAATACTTGCTCCGCATCGGGCGAACCCGTTGAAACGGACAGTGAATCGCCCACAGTACTAATAGCAATGTTTGATTGTGGCGCGTACGACAATTGACAAATCGTTAGATTCCTTGAATTGTTAATTGACAATTGACAATTTTTAACCCAATCTTTCCCCAAAAAATCGGAAAAGACAAATTTATTTTTGTCTAAGGCTAAGTATTGTACATCTTGGGATACAAACTCTGGCACATCGCCCAAAAAACTATTTTGAATGACTCTCAGATCTTTCAAACTTCCTAATTGTGTCAAATTTTTAATACTTCCGCTCAATCTATTCGAATCTAAGTTGCACGTTTCCAAATTAATCAGCGCAGATACATCGGGTAGCACACCACTGAGTTGGTTGTTACTGATATTCAAATTTACCAAACGCACTACATTATCGAAACTGGGCAAACTACCCGTGAATTTATTATTACTTACATTAAGGCTATTCAAAAACGGTGCTAATCGGAAATTAGGGATACTCCCTGCAAGTTTGTTATGGTTAGCATTAAATGCGAATAGGTTCGGTAAATTATAATTCGTTATTGTTCCCACCAAGTTATTGTTCGGTACATTTACTTGTGCCACATCGCAACCGCTCGCCGTTAAGCGCACGCCGAACCATTTACCCATATCGGCAGTAAACCAATTCGTCGAATTATTCCAGTGTGTACCGTTCGTTGAATCGTATAATGCCTCCAGTTGATTAAAATCATCCTCCAGACAATTGGGTAAATCTAAAGGAATTATGCGTTTCCCATTCGATATGCGAATCGTATAATCTTGGCTCTGAAGCACTAAATCTTTGTCAATATTATTCTGTATGGTTAGCGTATTGTGTGTCAACAGGCAATAATACATTCCAGAAATGGTAGGTTTAAACGTACTGTGCGTAAATGTCCCGAGATAAACATTATCTTTAAACCAATTAAACTGCTGATCTTTATCCGCAGCGCCGGTAGTCACAAATAGTGAATCGTTACGCACGCCGATAGGGATTTTAGCCTGTGGCGCGTAAATTATAATTTTTGCATTCAACCACGATTTACCCACGATATCACCAAAAACAAAATTATTATTTTCGATTGACAGTGTATCGGGTTTAAAAACCAAAAAGTCTGGAACATTGCCGAACAATTGATTTTGCGATACGTCGAGAAATTTAAGACTTGGGGTATTAAAATTCGGAATAGTATCCGTCAATAAGTTTCTACTCACACTTAAATGCACTATGTTAGGCAGCGCCAGTTTCGGTAATTTACCAATTAAATTGTTGTTATCTAAATTCAGAGCGGCTACGTTACAACCCTCTGCGGTCATCGTAACACCATACCAAGTAGAAACAGGCTTCGTTAGATCCCATTTACTGATCCAACCAGCACCTCCTGTTGCGTTGTACAAACTTAATAATTGTAAAGAATCAGGCGTTGTACAACCCATTGAAGTTGAAAGTTGTGCATTTAACGGTGTGCCTACAATTGGCGTTAAAGCGTGAAGTACGTAGCTGTTGGAATTAACAAATATGAATACAAGAAAAGAAAAAAAGATTCTCATGGGTATTGATTTAAATCTTGGTGTAATCGGTTTTAAATAGTTTTAAATAAAGTACTTCTTCCAACTTGCAGTAGGACAGCTGATAAATTTGTCGGCTAAAAGATTTCTACTTTAAATACGGTACGCAAATGTAATAACTGAAGAGCTATATTTTAATTTTGTTCATGTTAATATTTAGAAAAATTATCTGTTCAAGTTATTAAAGTGTAATTTTTAAACGTCGAAAAGCAGAAATAAAAATCAACTTTACAAAAGTATAGGATTTTTTTTATTTCCTCTAAAATTAACATCTTGTTAAATTTATAAAACTCAATTTGCCTCAGTTCTCCGAAATATAGAAAATTTTATTGTTAATTGGATGATGTGTAATTTATTTTTGCATAAATATTTACTATTTATTCTCATTGGTATTTAAATTTAACTTTTAAAGCAGTGTGTTTTTAAAATTATGAGAAATTCTAACCCCTAATTACTACTGAGATAAATTTTTTTTTCAGAAACTATACGGTTCAAATTTTCGTTTTGAATTGAATGATAAATAAAGTTTGGTATAAAACTTATTTGACTCTAAATTTGTCTGCTACTTAGAAAAAAAGAATTGGTTATGAATACAGATCACTCATTATTGCTCGAAAAATTAGATAGTTTTATACGCAAGTTTTATATCAATAAGCTTTTGCGCGGCGCACTGATTAGTGTGGGTTTAATTCTTGCGCTTTATATTGGTATCAGCGTTGCTGAAAACTTTTTATATTTTGCGCCAAGCGTGAAAGCACCTTTGTTTTGGGGTTCAGTAGCGATTTGTTTATCTACTTTATGTGCTTTGGTGGCTGTTCCGCTCATGCACTATTTTCGTTTGGGTAAAACTATTTCGCACGAGCAAGCCGCAGAAATTATTGGCGCGCATTTTAACGACGTGAAAGATAAATTGCTCAACATACTTCAACTAAAAAAATTACAAAGTAGCTCTGAAAGTCGCGAATTGATTGAAGCGAGTATCAATCAGAAATCGAAAGAAATAAAATTTGTTCCGTTTCAAGCGGCTGTTAATTTAGCTGAAAACAAAAAATACCTGCGTTACGCGCTTCCTCCACTTTTATTGTTATTGTTTTTATTTACGGCTGCCCCGAGTTTAATGAAACGCGCATCGTACCGACTTTTAAATTATAACAGCACTTTCGAGCGACCGGCTCCTTTTCGTTTTGTGGTTGCGGATAATAAAATGGATGTCGTTCAGTTTCAAGATTACGATTTACAAATACACACAGAAGGCGATGTTTTGCCGAGCGACGTTTTTATTGACGTAAAAGGGTACCAATACAGAATGAAAAAAGAAAACGATACGACGTTTTCCTACACTTTCAGAGGCGTGCAAACCGATATGCCGTTTAAATTCGCATCGGGTAATGTGCAATCGAAAGATTATAATTTGCGCGTTATCAAAAAACCGAATGTTACAGGTTTCGATATCAGTTTAGAATATCCGAGTTATTTAGGTCGCCCGAATGAAACACTTACAAACCAAGGAGATATTTCTGTGCCTGCGGGTACAAAAGTTTCGTGGGCATTTAACGCAGAAAACACTGACGATATTAAAGTAAGTTTCGACGGTGGCAATCCGCAATCGGTTATTCGACAAGGCGATACGCGGTTTATTTTTTCAAAGTTTATGAAAACCGATAACCAATACAAACTCTTTTTCAAAAATAATTTTCTCAGTCAGCCCGATTCGGCGCAATACAATATTTCTGTTCAAGCAGATTTATCACCTACGATTAATGCAGAAGTTTTTCCCGATTCCATCAATAAAAATAAAACGTATTTCGCCGGAGAGGCGACGGATGATTACGGTTTAACGTCGTTGAGTTTTAATTACCAAATCACGCGCGCTGACGGAAAGAAAGACGCGCCGCAGAAAACATTTTTGCAACAACCTAAAGCCAAGCAAATTCAGTTTCAGCATAACGTTGATTTTGGTACGCTCAATTTATTGCCAGGCGATGTAGTAAGTTATTATTTTGAAGTTTTTGATAACGATGCGGTCAACGGTGCAAAATCGGCGCGCACACCCGAAATGAAATTTACAAAAGCTTCTATCCAGGAAATTGAGAAACTGATTGCTAAAAATAACGACGATATAAAATCGGAACTCAAAAAAGCGATTGACGAAACCAAAAAAATTCAGCTCGACGTCGAAAAAATGCGCGATAAAATGTTGCAGCAAAAAGAAATAGATTGGCAGACGAAAAAAGAAGTGGAACGTTTACAGCAACGCCAAAAAGATGTGGATAGTAAAATTGACGAGGCTAAGAAAGATTTTGAACAGAATCAGAAAAATGATAAAGAATTAAACAAGCAAGATGAGCAACTTTTGAAAAAACAAGAACAGTTGAAAAAAATGTTCGATGAGATTAAAAATCCGGAGATGAAAGATTTGCTAAAACAAATCGAAGAACTTTTGCAAAAAATGGAAAAAGATAAGGCGCTCGATAAAATGGAAGACTTGAAATTGAATAACGAACAACTGCAAAAAGAGTTAGAGCGCATGGATGAAGCATTTAAACAAATGGAAGTTGAAAACATGATGCAAGAGCAAATTGATAAGCTCGATGATCTTTCTAAAAAAGAAGATGATTTAGCAAAGCAAAACGAAGAGGACAAGAAAAGTGCAGAAGATTTAAAAAAAGAGCAAGATAAAATTAATAAAGATTTTGACGCACTCGAAAAAAAGCAGGATGAATTGGAAAAGAAAAACGCGGCATTGAAACGGCCTGAAGCCATGCCTGACACAAAAGAAGACGATAAAGAAATAAAAAAAGACTTGGAGGATAGCGAGAAAAATTTAGACGACAGTCAGAAAAATGAGGAAGATAAAAAAAGTGCCGACAAAAAAGAGAGTAAGAAGAAAGCAGCTAAGAAACAGAAATCGGCTGCGAATAAAATGAAAAACAAATCTAATAAGATGAAGCAGGCTTCGGAAGCAGGCAAGAAAAAAGATAATGAGGAAGATTTGAAAGTTATGCGCCAGCTTTTGGAAAATCTCGTGCGTTTGAGTTTTGACCAAGAAGCGACAATGAAAGATATGACAGGTACGATTGAAAACACGCCGCACTATGTTAAACTGGTACAAGAGCAGAAAAAATTACAAGGCGATTTCAGTCAGATTGAAGATTCGTTACAAATGCTTGCCAATCGCCAAAGTGCCATAAAAACTTTTGTGATTGAAAAGGTGACAGATATAAAACGCAACATGGCAACGGCGGTTGATAAATTAGAAGATCGCAAAAAATATGAAGGTCAAGATTGGCAGCAACGCTCCATGAAAACCGTTAACGATTTAGCTTTGATGCTTTCCGAATCTATGCAAAATATGGAAAACGAAGGCGAAAGTCAACCGGGTGATGGTAGCTGCGATAAACCCGGTGGTAAAGGTAAAGGGAAAAAAGGCAAAGACAAATCGGGTAAAGAGCCTTCAGATAAAATTGGTGAAGGACAAAAAAGTATGAACGAAGGTTTGAAAAAACTTTTAGAGCGTTTAAAACAAGGTAAAGATGGTAAAGGCGGACAAGGTGGTCAGCCTGGTGTGGGTAGTAAAGAATTTGCGCAAATGGCAGCCCAACAAGCAGCTTTGCGCGAAGCATTGAAACGCAAACAAAAAGAATTGGAAGAGCGTGGTAAAGGCGATAAAGGTTTGCAGGATATTATTAACGGAATGGAGCAAACCGAAACAGATTTAGTCAATAAACAACTTAACCAAGGTACGCTTAAACGCCAAGATGAAATTTTGACGCGCTTGCTCGAATCGGAAAAAGCGGAGCGCGAACGCAAAGAAGACGATGAGCGAAAAGCCGAAGTGGCTAAACGCGTTGAAGAAAATACACCACCGCCATCTTTACAAAATTATTTAAATAAACGCCGCACCGAAATTGAACAGTTTAAAACAGTTTCGCCCACGCTTAAACCGTATTACAAACAGTTAGTCGAAGATTATTATAAAGCGCAACGCGGGAAATAGAATTAGCTGTAAGCAATGAGTTGTCAGTTTTATCGAATAGATAAAGCTGACAACTCATTATATAATTTAGCACAAAAATTAATTTACGGTAAAAATTCATCCGAATTTTATAACTGATGAAACAGGAAAAAGAATTTCAGTAGTTCTTTCTGTGGAAGAATTTGAAAAAATGATTGACGAACTTGATGAACTCGAAGATTTAAGATTATATGACGAAGCAAAGGATGATAATGATGAAGGTATTCCTTTTGATGAAGCGGTTAAAATGATTAGAGAAAACGAAAACACAAAGAAGCCAATGCCTTATAAAATAATCATTAAAAAACGCGCACAAAAAGTTTCATAAGGAATTGACGAGCCGTTCTTTTCAAAGATAAATGAAGCAATTGAGAATTTATCAGAAGAGCCAAGACCTAACGGTTATATCAAACTGAAAGGTCGGGACGGTTTTCGTATTCGCGTTGGAAATTATAGAATTATTTATGAATTATTTGAAGAAATTTTGCTGATTGAAGTTATAAACTTAGAACATCGAAAAGGTATTTACGATTAAAACTCAAATAAACAATTCCATCATTCCTTAATTCCTTCATCACAACGGAATATTACTGTGTTTCCTCTTAGGCACTACTACGGATTTATTTTCGAGCATTGAAAATGCTTTAATGAGTTTTCGGCGCGATTCGCGTGGCTCAATAATTTCGTCAATAAATCCGCGCGCAGTAGCACGATAAGGATTTGAAAATTTTTCTTGATATTCGCGTTCCATTTCTAATGTTTTTTCTGTTTTGTTTTCGGCTTCGCTTATTTCGCGTTTAAAAATTATTTCCGATGCACCTTTTGCTCCCATTACTGCAATTTCTGCGGTGGGCCAAGCAAAATTCATATCTGCACCGATGTGTTTGGAATTCATGACATCGTACGCACCTCCAAAAGCTTTGCGCGTAATGAGTGTCACACGCGGAACGGTTGCTTCGCTAAATGCAAAAAGTAATTTTGCGCCGTTTGTAATTATGCCGTGCCACTCCTGATCGGTGCCGGGTAAAAATCCTGGCACATCTACTAAAACTAAAAGTGGTACATTAAAACTATCGCAAGTGCGCACAAAGCGCGCTGCTTTTTTAGAAGATTCGACATCTAAAACGCCGGCAAAAACTGCCGGTTGATTAGCAACAATGCCGATAGACCGACCCCCCAAACGCGCAAAACCACAAATTATATTTTCGGCATATTGCGCATGAATTTCAAAAAAAGAATCAGGATCAATCATTTTATGGATGATATCTTTCATATTGTAGGGCTGATTCGCGCTATCCGGAATAAGCTCTGCAATATCCTCTAAATATTCCTCATCGAAATTAAAAGCCAAACGCGGTGTGCGCTCTTCACAATTTTGTGGTAAATAACTTAAAAGCATTTTAGCTTTTTCAATCGCTTCTAAATCGTTCAAAGCCGTTAAATGCGTTACGCCCGATTTTGAAGCGTGCGTTGTTGCACCACCAAGTTCTTCAGCAGTTACTTCTTCGTTCGTTACTGTTTTTACAACGTTCGGCCCGGTTACAAACATATACGACGTGTTCTCAACCATTAAAATAAAATCGGTCATGGCTGGTGAATAAACCGCACCACCTGCGCACGGTCCCATAATGAGTGAAATTTGTGGTACAACACCCGATGCGCTCACGTTGCGATAAAAAATATCGGCGTAACCGCCCAGCGAATTAACGCCTTCTTGAATGCGCGCGCCACCTGAATCGTTCAAACCAATAATAGGTGCGCCGTTTTTGGTAGCAAGATCCATAACTTTACAAATTTTTTCGGCGTGCGTTTCCGAAAGGGAACCACCAAAAACAGTAAAATCTTGCGAATAAACATACACCAATCTACCGTTCACAGTTCCGTATCCCGTTACAACGCCATCGCCGAAATAAATTTCTTCTTGTAAGCCAAAATCAGTACTGCGGTGCGTTACCAATTGTCCAATTTCTTCAAAACTGTTTGGGTCTAACAAAAAATGAATGCGTTCGCGCGCTGTGAGTTTGCCACGTTTGTGTTGCGCATCAATGCGTTTCTGTCCACCCCCTAATTTGCTGAGCGCGATTTTATCTTTCAGTTCTGTAATTTGCTTATTCATTAAAGCGTGTAAAAATTAAGACGCTAAAGTACGCACAAACCTACGTTTTAATAAAGCATTGCGTTTTTTTCTATAATTTCTATAATTTTTACCGCTTCGTTAAAGCGTACTTCTACATTGCCGCGCAAAACATAGTATGGTAAGTTTAATTTTTTAAGAAGTTCTTCGTAGCGTTCAAAGAGTTTGTCCCTGTCGTTCGGGTTTTCGCGTTGCGGATGAAATTCCCAATGAATGCCTTCGGGCGAGCAAAGTAAATAAACAGCGTTACTTTCGTTTAAAATAAATGTTTTTTTAAACCGACTATTTACTTCTCGACTTGTTTTTTTAAAAACAACTTCAGACCAAATTTTTATTGTAAGCACGTCTGTATCGCAAAGTAGAATTTGTTTGCCGCCGCTGTTAATCAAGTTTGATATCCCATCTGTTTCTGAATAAACCTGACCAATTGCGATTTGATCTAAATCGGCGTACGTGTATTTTGGTTTTAATTCTAAATAATGCACTGCAAATTCTTCAACAAAAGGTACTTTGAAGTATTCCGCTAATTTCTTAACAAGTGTTGTTTTGCCCGAACATTCCGGACCGGTAAGTACAACGCGTAACATTTTTTAAAGAATTATTTTAGAGTCGCATAGCAACAACCAAAAAATTGAAATGAATTTAAATCATTTTAAAACAAAATAATATCCTACAATATTAAGCATTCAATTTCTAATTTTCGTTTCTTATTCCTAAAAATAGAAGATAATCTCAATTTTTTACAAATTAATATGGATAGTATTCATTTTCTAAATTGTTTTGAAATAATTTGCGGAATGAATCAAACTAAAATTTCAAAATGAAAAAAAGTATTATTTTTTTAGTTGTTGTTGTATTTTCAAGTACAGTGAATTCGCAAAATATGCGCCTCAATTTTCCAATCGGCGCGCAAGGTTACACGTTCAGAAATCATTTTCCGAGCAATGTTGTCGGTACTTTAGATACCATAAAACTTTTTGGCATCACAGAATTAGAAGGTAACGTACCGAAAGGAATGACTGCCGAAACTTTTAAAAAACTTTGTGCCGATCGCGGTATCAGTATTCCGTCAACAGGTGTTGGATTTGAAGACTTAGAAAAAAACTTAGACGGCGTAGTTAAAACGGCTAAAATTTTAGGCGCAAAGTTTATTATGTGCGCTTGGATTCCTCATAAAGATCGGTTTCATTTTAATATAGATGAAGCTAAGCGCGCCGTGGATGTATTTAACAAAGCGGGAAAAACGTTAAAAGAAAATGGTTTGACTTTTTGTTATCACGATCATGGTTACGAATTTCAACCGTATGGAAAAGAAACTTTGTTCGACTACATTGTTCAGAATACGAATCCTACATACGTTTCGTTTGAAATGGACGTTTTATGGACATTACACGGCGGTGCAGATCCCGTAACGCTTTTGAAAAGATATAAAAATCGTTGGAAACTCATGCACGTTAAAGATTTAAAAAAAGGTATAAAAGGCGATGGATCGGGTGGAACGCCAGCCGAAAACGATGTAGTTTTAGGTGAAGGGCAGGCAAATTTTCCGGAAATTTTTAAGGTGGCAAAAAAAATCGGCATTAAACATTATTTTTTAGAGGATGAAAGTAATTTTGAAATGGTAAATGTACCGAAGAGTATTGCTTATTTGAAAGGTGCGACAAATTGACGATATTTTAATTGCGTTCAATGAAAATACTGGTTTTTTTTCTGGTACTAACGTATTACAGTAATTCTTTGCAGGCTCAGACTTGTACTGCTTCCGCATATCCTAAAAGTTACCCTACTGAAAAATTATTTCTTGAAGAGGAAGCGCGATTTGAAACTTTCATAGAAAATAATAAAAATAAAATAAATTTTCGCACAACACCTGTTATTCCAGTTGTTTTTCATATTGTTTACCATACGCCCGATCAAGATTTTACAGACGCTCAAGTGCAGCAACAATTAGCCATTCTGAATCGCGATTTTGCTCGAAAAAATCCAGATTCAATAAAAACGCCGAGTGTTTGGAAAAATATTGCCAGCGATGGTGGCGTACAATTTTGTCTCGCCAAACGCGATCCATTCGGTAATTCAACAACTGGAATTATTCATACGCACACAAACGCGACAGAATTAGCCAATATTAATTCTGTAAAATCATCGGCGTCCGGCGGTGACGAAATTTGGAATGCCAAACATTATTTAAATATTTGGGTGACTTATATTGACCAGAATACTTTTGGTTATGCCTCTTTCCCTACCGATTTAGCAACTTACCCACAATACGATGGTGTTGTAATAAATAGTAAAGCATTTAGTATTAGAGATTCTAATTTTGTTTATAAAAACAGTGGCAGAACGCTAACGCACGAAGTGGGACATTGGTTCAATTTGTTTCACACTTTTGGAACCGATATTAGCATGAATTGCTCAACCGATTTTGTGGACGATACACCACCACAACAACCCGATCCTAAAAATGCTATTCATTGTCTCAATTTTCCAAAATTTGATGATTGTACGTTCGCCGCTAACGGTATTATGTTCATGAATTATATGAATTACGTCGCAGATTCGTGCTATAATTTATTTACAAAAGGTCAGAAAGATAGAATGTTAGCGGCACTGCAAATGTATAGAAGTGAAATTTTAAATCAATCAACTCTGTGCGATTTAACAGGCATAAATGATTTAAACCAAGAAGCGAATATTAGTATTTTCCCAAACCCAACCGCTTTAGGAAGCATCACTATTGCATTTAAAACAAAAAATTCCGTCAGCGCTAATATTTTTATATTCGATAGCGTCGGTAGAATCGTTCAACAAAAATTAAAAATTAATGCTCAAAACGCGTCTGTAAATTTTAATAATTTAGAACTTGGTTACTACGTGGTTCGCGTTGAAACAACCGATGGCGTAACCAATAAATGCTTTATAGTAATTCCATAATAATTTGAAAAAATAGATTTTTTTTGTAACTGCTATGAAAATTTAGGATTTAAAAAAGTAGGAAATACATAAATGCGCCACGCGCTCAATCAGTTGTATGAAAAAGAATTAAATTGATCCTTAAGTAGTTTAAAAATTTAGCCGTCAGAAAAAAATTTTACGTTTACATTTTGTATTTTTGCGAGTTAATTTAATCCTCAGATTTTAACTTTTTAAATCGAAATCAGTTTAGAATTTCTGTGAAAAAAATCGTATATTTGTGTCTATGGAAAAAGAATTAGAAGAATTAGAACTACCCGTTGCGGTAAAAAAAGGTTACGATGCCGATAGCATCACGGCACTTGAAGGTTTAGAAGCCGTTCGGCTGCGCCCAAGTATGTACATCGGTGGCACTGATATAAAAGGTCTGCACCATTTGGTTTGGGAAGTTATTGACAACTCGATTGACGAACACTTAGCCGGTTATTGTAATCGCGTTGAAGTGACGATACTCGAAGATAATTCTATTAAAGTTAAAGATGACGGTCGCGGTATTCCGACAGGTATTAATACAAAACTTCAAAAATCGGCACTCGAAGTTGTGCTGACTGTTTTGCACGCGGGTGGTAAATTCGACAAAGACACATACAAAGTGTCGGGTGGTTTGCATGGTGTAGGTGTGAGTTGTGTGAATGCACTTTCTACACATTTGCGCGCGGAAGTTAACCGCGAAGGAAAAACTTTTGTGCAGGAGTTTTCGATTGGTAAACCGCTTTACGACGTGAAAATTATTGGTGAATCGGCACTGACAGGAACAACGATTACATTCACGCCCGATAAAACTATTTTTGAAGAGACGGTTTATAATCACACTACAATTGCACACCGTTTGCGCGAGTTGGCATTTTTGAACAGTGGTCTGGTTTTAACTTTAAACGATGAACGCCCTGATTCGCACGGACAACCTTACACAGAAGAGGTTTATTTTTCGGAAACAGGTTTAAAAGGTTTTGTTGAATATCTCGACGAATCGCGCACACCTATTTTGCGCCAACCAGTTTTAATTAAGGGCAAGAAAGACGACGTAGAAGTTGAAGTATCGTTTTCGTACAATACGGACTACAAAGAAAATATTTTTTCGTACGTCAATAATATTTCTACGCGCGAAGGCGGTACACACGTTAACGGTTTCAGGCGTGCTATGGCGCGCGAATTTAAAAACTATGGTGATGTGAATGGTTTTTTCAAAAAAATGAAAGAAACCATTACAGGTGATGATTTTAAAGAAGGTATGACGGCGGTAGTGAGTGTAAAAGTGCAGGAGCCACAATTTAAAGGACAAACAAAAGGTGAACTCGGTAACTCGGAAGTTACAGCTATCGTGAGCCAATTAGTGGGCGATTATTTAAAACATTGGTTGGAAGAAAACCAAGTTGAAGCGCGAAAAATTGTTGATAAAGTTATTTTAGCAGCTTCGGCGCGTCATGCGGCACAACGTGCGCGCGAATTGGTGCAGCGCAAAAATATTTTAGCGGGTGGTGGTTTGCCAGGTAAATTAGCGGATTGCTCTTCTAAAAATCCGAACGAGTGTGAAATATTTTTAGTCGAAGGTGATTCGGCGGGTGGAACAGCGAAGCAAGGTCGCGACAGACATATTCAAGCTATTTTACCATTGCGCGGAAAAATTCTGAACGTCGAAAAAGCACTCGAGCACAGAATTTACGAAAACGAAGAAATAAAAAATATCTTTACTGCGCTTGGTGTGCGTATTTCGGAAAACGAAAACGGCGAACGTTTTTTAAACGTCGAAAAACTGCGTTATAGCAAAGTCGTTATCATGTGTGATGCGGATATTGACGGTAGCCACATCACAACTTTAATTTTAACTTTCTTCTATCGTTACATGACTGTTTTGATTGAGAACGGACATATTTTTGTTGCTGCACCGCCGCTTTACCGCGTCGCAAAAGGCAAACAATTCAGATATTGTTGGACGGAAGAAGAGCGTACAGAAGCCATAGCTAATTACGGCACAGAGGATAGCGTGAAAACGCAACGCTATAAAGGATTGGGTGAAATGAACGCCGAACAACTTTGGGAAACAACTATGGATCCGTCAACGCGCACACTTAAACGGATTACTATCGACGATGCTATTGAATCAGATCGTATTTTCTCTATGCTTATGGGTGATGAAGTGCCACCGCGCAGAGCGTTTATTGAAGCCAATGCTCGGTATGCGAAAGTAGATGCGTAGAGCCTATTGGTTATAAGCACGTTCGGGCAACTTTGAATCTTGCCCGAACGTCAAATTTTTTCGGTGCTTTGCACTTGCCATGGAATGGAAGAATCTTATTCTAACGTTTCACAAAATCCTCAATAATTTTATTGTAGCTCTCGGCCTTAAATAGATAAGGGAAATGTCCTTCATTGTGAAGCGTTATAAATTTTGCTTGTGGGTAAGTCAATTTGAGTTGGTCGCGCAAATTTTTACTCACTAAAGGGTCGTTATCGGATTCGACAATTTGCAGCGGAATATTAGGAGAAATTGTGGGTGTGAATGTATCGACCACACAGTAATAGCGCGCAATAAATACTTTGCGCGTTAATTGTTTGCCTATTAGTTCGTTCGAAAAGGCAAATAAAATGGGCGAATTGCCTGAAGCTGGAGTAACTTCTTTATCGTATTTTTTGCGTAAATTTTTAATAAAAAACCATTCCGGCAACCATTTTATTGCTTTCACCAACGGTTCGTTTTTCTGTTTATTTTCAGTATTTGGCGCAAAAGTGTTGCCTAACATCGCTTTACTAATGCGTTCCGGATATGTAGCGGCAATATATTGCGCCAAATAACCACCTAAAGAACTCCCAATAACGATTACTTTTGAAATTTTCTCATTATTCAAAATATCTATGACGCCCGCCGATAAATCTTTTAAATTTGTTACCGCCGGATAACTTAGACTAATAACTTTGTATCGCGCTTTGAAATAATTGAGTTGTTGCCACCAAATATCGTATGAGCCACCCATGCCGTGCAAAAACAAAATAGTTGTATCGCTGTTGCCGGCGGTGTAATATGTCCAATCGTATTCACCAACTTTTAGGGTGTTTGTTGCTTCTTTTCTAAAATTTTGCAAAGCAGTCAGAACACTATCTTTTTGTGTATAGAGTTGTTCGAAAGTAAATTTTTGAGAAGGATAGAAATATACAATGGCAATTATAATCGCTAGCCCAAGGAGTATTTTTTTTAGCATTCAGAAGTTGTTTAAGCTGAAATTGAATTAAATTTTACTCAAACCTACGACAAAAGTTTTATTTTTTAAAATAAGTTTGGAAATAATAAACAGTGTTCATTACATTTGCATCGTTCATTAAAATAATTAATGTCAGCATTACAAATTAGACGCGAGCGGGAAATTGTAGAGATGCGTCAACTTATAGTTGATGCAGCCATTAAACTTTTTATGGATGAAGGATACGAAAAAGTATCTATTCGCAGCATTGCGCAGCGCATTCAATACGCGCCGGGTACCATTTATTTATATTTTAAAGATCGCGATGCACTTTTTTTTGCGATGCACGAATGGGCATTTACAAAATTAATGGTGGCGTTTGAAAATAATTTACGCGGCATAAAAGACCCAATTGAAAAATTGCGTGCTATGAGTGTAACGTATGTGAACTTTGCGTTTAAAAATCCTGAACTGTACGATTTAATGTTTATTCTTCAAGAACCGATGTGTGCTGATGAGAACGCAGAAAATTGGGAATGTGGATTGCGCGTTTTTAAAATGCTTCAAGATATTATTGATGAAAATTTTGAGAAAAAACGGCTCAAAGGCGAAAGCGCGCCGATGATTTCTTTTATGTTCTGGAGTTCGTTGCATGGTATGGTTTCGTTGCACCTGAGAAAACGTTTGAGAATGTACGATGGTTTAGATTTAGAAAGTTTAATTCAGCTAACATCCGAAACTTTATTAAATCAGTTTTTGAATACCGCTTAACGAAATAAAAGTAGAAATACTTTTTTTATTTGGGTTTTAATGAACAGTGTATATTTTATGATATTCGTTTAATAAATTAAAAATTATGACGTGCACTTTAAAAAAAATAAATCTCATTTACTTTTTGATTTTTACTTTCTGTATCATATCAGATAATTCTTTTGCGCAGCAAAGTGCCATTTTAGATAATTACATTAAAGAAGCCTTTGCAAATAACGCCAGTTTAAAAACGCAACAGTTCGATTTAGAACACAGCATTACAGTTTTAGAAGAAGCGAAAACGCTTTTTATGCCGCGCGTAAACTTTCAGTTTCAATATACTTTAGCAGCGGGAGGTAGAAGAACGGAATTGCCTGTTGGTGATTTATTAAATCCGGTGTATGGTACGCTCAATAAACTAACGAGCAGTAATAATTTTCCAAATATTGATAATCAACAAATAAATTTCTTACCCAATAATTTTCAAGATTCTAAAATCCATACCGTTTACCCTATCCTGAATAAAGAAATTTATTACAACCGAGAGATAAAAAAAGAACTTATTACCATCGAGCAAGCTAAAATTAATGTTTTCAAACGCGAATTGGTGAAAAATATTAAATCGGCTTATGTTCAATGGCTTTTAGCGCGCCAAGCTGTTTCCATTTATAAAAATGCTTTGGTTTTGGTAACTGAAAACGTGCGCGTGAATGAAAAGCTGGTTAAAAATGATGTAGGCACAAACGCGCAGGTTCTTAAAGCTAAATCGGAAGTTTCTAAAGTAGAAAGCAGTATCGTTGAATACGAAAACAATGTAAAAAATGCCGCCGCATATTTTAATTTTTTACGCAATCAGCCTTTCAGCGCAGAAATACAAATTGATTCTACTTTAGCTTTAAGCAATGAGCTATCAGCTATGAGCAATCTCAACGGAAAGCGCGTAGCTGATAGCTCATTGCTAACAGCTAACAGAGAAGAATTTGCACAACTCAAAGGTGGTGAGCGTGCGCTTTCACTTCAAAAAAAAATGAACGAAAGTTATAAAATTCCAAAGATTGGTGTTTCACTTGATCTCGGTTTTCAAGGCTATGGTTTTAAAATTTGGGATAAACAAGCGTACGGTTTATTGGGTTTGCAATTAGATTTACCACTTTACACGGCTAAATCGAATGATTTAAAAATTCTACAAAACGATATTGATTTAAAAAAAACACAAGCGCAATCTGCTGAAATTTTACAACAAATTCGGTTGCAAACGCAAATAGCGCAAACGAATTTAGAAACTGCGCAGGAACAATTTAAAGTAAACGATGCCGAATTAGCATACGCCGATGAATACTACAGATTAACAGATAAACGCTACGCCGCCGGCGCTGCTTTGCAAATTGAATTAGTGGATGCGCGTACGCAAAAAACGGCTGCCGAATTAAAACGAAGTGTCGCTCATTTCACAGTTTTGCAAAGGTTGATTGAACTTGAACGCGCAGCAGCATCTTATTTAATTGAAAATTAAAAATTAAGGTTAAAATAAAAAAAATCATGAAACAGCCATCTTATTTCACATATCTTTTTAAGCCTTTCAGAAGGAATGCTATTTGCAATTTATCTTTTGCCTTTTGCACTTTGCCTTTTGCACTTTGTCTTTTGCTTTTTAATTCTTGTGGGAAGAAAAAAGAAGAAACTAAACTCGTAATAACGCCAAGTGCCGTTGACGAAACAGAAATTATTGCCGTTAAAACAATGCCCGTTGAAATGCGTAGCATTACGCACGAAGTTATCGGCACAGGTATGTTGATGTCGAAAGCTGAGTCTCGGCTTTCGTTTAAAACAGGCGGCGTAATTTCAAAAATTTATGTCAAAGAAGGCGATGATGTTAAAGCGGGTCAGTTGTTGGCGACTTTGGATTTAACCGAAATTAATTCACAAGTAGCGCAAGCAGAGCTCAGTGTTCAAAAAGCAGAGCGTGATTTACAACGCGCTAAAAAACTATACGCCGATACAGTTGCAACTTTAGAAACTGTTCAGAATGCAACAACAGGTGCTGAAGTGGCGCGCAAAACGCGCGAGATTGCACAATTCAATCAACGATTTTCAGAAATTCGTGCACCGCGTCCCGGTAAAATACTAAAAAAATTGATGAGCGAGGGTGAATTAGCGGGTCCGGGCATTCCGATATTTTTTATCAATGAAGCTACTGCAAACACAAACGATTGGGTGGTGCGGGTGGGAGTAAGCGACCGGGATTGGGCTGCATTGCGCGTCGGGAATTCGGCAAATATTTTTTTCGATGCTTACCCAAATGAAACCTTTGCAGGTAAAATTACTAAACTCGCCGATTATGTGGATGCTACGAGTGGCACGTATGAAGTCGAAATTTCGCTCAATACTAAAAGTAAACGCATGGCGATGGGTTTATTTGCGCATACGAAATTACAACCGAGTGCCAGTTCACCGATGCAAATAATTCCGATTGAAGCACTCGTTGAAGGCAATGGAACGTCTGGTTTTGTTTGGGTTTTGAACAGCGATAATACGTCGGTAAAAAAAACACCCGTTAAAATTATTCAAATTTTAGAAAAAGAAGTCGGCGTTTCCGGTTTAACGAGTATTGCTGTTATTACCGATGGCTCGGCTTATTTAACAGAAAAAACAAAAGTTAAATTAGTTGCTCGTTGATAGGTATTCGTTTGAGGGTTCAAAAATGAACGCCTACTATCAACGAACACTCATCAACGAAAAACTATCAAAAATATGAAACTCACTAAAAAATATGAAACTCACTGAATTTGCAGTAAAAAATTATCAATTCACGCTCATTATTTTTGTAGCGTTAATGGCATTGGGTATTGGTTCGCTTTTAAATATGCCGCGCGGAGAAGATCCAGATATTATTTCACCCGAATTTGCAGTAATTGTTATTTATCCTGGTACGGGGCCGTCGGATATGGAAAAGCTTGTCGTTGATCCTATTGAAAAAAAAGCCAATGAACTCGACGATATTAAAAGTATTGTTTCTTCTATCAATGATGGTGTGGCGGTGATTCGTGTGAATTTTAAATTTGGTAGCAATCCAGATACAAAATATCAAGATTTGGTGCGCGAGATTACGGCTCTAAAAAATGAATTGCCCACCGAAATTGTAAGTACCAACATTATAAAGTTTACGCCGAGTGATGTCAATATTTTTCAAGTCGCTTTAATTTCGGAAGTGGCGACCGATAAAGAACTCGAAGACCAAGCCTACAAACTTAAAAAGGAATTAGAGAAAGTAAAATCGCTCAAAAAAGTAGAACACGTTGGTTATCAGAAACAACAAGTGCGCGTCTCGATTGATTTGCAACGCCTCGCCGCCAATAAAGTACCGATAAATAATGTTTTGGGTGCTATACAAAGCGAAAATGCAAATGTTCCAGGCGGTTCAATTGATATGGCGACGAAAAAATTAAACGTTAAAACCAGTGGCGAATACAAAAGTTTAGATGAAATTAAAAATACGGTGATTAAAAGTACGGGTTTAAATATTGTGCGACTCAGTGATGTAGCGGATGTTAATTTTAATGAAGAGGAAGAAAGTTATAAAGTAAGATTGAATGGTAAGCGCGCCGTTTGGGTGAATGGCGCGCGCAAAATGGGAACGAATATTTTTTCTGTGGATGAACAAATAAAACCTATTTTCGAGAATTTCAAGAAAACTTTACCGCCTTACATTCAGTTTGAAAAAAGTTTTGACAACGCCGAATCTGTGCGCACGCGACTATCGCATTTCGAGCGCGACTTTGGAATTGCCATTTTTTTGGTACTACTCACGCTCATTCCATTAGGTTGGCGCGCATCGTTGGTTGTTATGATTTCTATTCCGACATCGTTACTGATTGGTTTATTTTTACTCGATAAATCGGGGATATCCATTAATCAGTTGAGTATTTGCGGTTTTATTGTCGCGTTGGGTTTATTGGTTGACGATTCAATAGTCGTTGTCGAAAACATTGAGCGTTTTTTGCGCAAAGGTTTTTCGCGTTTCGATGCCAGTATTAAAGCTACAAGTCAAATTTCACTTGCTGTTTTAGGTTGCACCGCAACGCTAATTTTTTCATTCTTGCCACTTTTATTTTTGCCGGAAGCCTCTGGTGATTTTATTCGCGGTTTACCATTAGCCGTTGTACTTACCATTTCAGCAAGTTTATTGGTGTCGCTTACGCTTGTGCCGTTTCTTTCTTCTAAAATTTTAAGCAAAAACCATAATCCGGAAGGAAATATATTTTTACGCGGCTTGAATTGGGTCATAAAAGGTTCGTATCATCGGTTATTGATGTCTGCTATGCGCGCGCCTATTTTAACGCTCATCCTATCGCTCATTATTTTTGCAGGTTCCATAGCTTTAGTTCCGAAAGTAGGTTTTAGTATTTTTCCCGCTTCCGAAAAACCGATGTTTTTAGTCAATATCGAAACGCCACTCGGAACAAATATTTCTGAAACGGATAGGGTTGCGCGCGATATTGAACGCACCATTCGGAAAGTACCACACTTAAAAAACTTTTCGACCAATATTGGTAAGGGTAATCCAAGAATTTATTACAACGTCATTCAGCGCAACGAATCGCCAAATTTTGCACAAATGTTTGTGCAATTACAAAAAGAAGTACAACCTGAAGAAAAAGTTAGAATTATTGATGCTTTACGTAAGCAGTTTATGCAATACCCGAATGCTACAATTCAAGTGAAAGATTTTGAACAAGGTCCACCGGTTGAAGCACCTATTACCATTCGTTTATTTGGAGAAAATTTAGACACCCTCCGAGATTTAAGCCTAAAGGTTGAAGAAGTTTTACAAAATACGGATGGCACAATTTATATTAACAACGCACTTAAATCGCAAACACAAGAATTAAAAGTACAAATTGATCACCAAAAAGCAGCAACGTATGGTGTACCGATGGTTGAAATTGATAGAACGATTAGAATGGCGATTACAGGTTTACCGATTGGTAAATTCAGAGTAGAAAACAGCGACGATGATTACGCGATTAACGTTACTATTCCGCGGGGCAACAAACAAACATTCGATGTTTTCGATAAAATTTATGTTAATTCTGTAACAGGTGCGAGTATTCCGTTGAAACAATTGGCGCAAGTGGCGTTTCAAACCACACCGAACACTATTAAACACTACGATAAAGACCGCTTCACGACCGTTAGTAGTTTTTTACAAACTGGATTTAATACACAAAAAGTAACTGTCGGTGTTTTAAAAAATTTGGATAAAATTGCTTTTCCGGAAGGATATAAATATATTGCAGCCGGCGATGTTGAACAGCAAAAAGAAAGTTTCGGCGGATTGGGAACAATTATTATTATTACAATTTTTGGTTTACTCGGTATCTTGATTCTCGAATTTGGCAATTTTAAAAGCACAATTGTTGTGCTTTCGGTTATTCCGTTGGGATTTATTGGCGCTGTGCTCGCGCTGTATTTTACGGGTTACACACTGTCGTTTGTAGCGATTGTTGGCATTATTGCGCTGGCAGGTATTGAAGTAAAAAACTCAATCCTTTTAGTGGATTATACCGAACAACTCCGCGCAGGCGGAAAGAGTTTGAACGAAGCTATTTTAGAAGCTGGCGAAACGCGGTTTGTACCTATAATTTTGACAACCTTCACTGCTATTGGTGGTTTAATGCCCCTCGCAATAGAGTTTAATCCGTTGTATTCGCCGCTAGCGTGGGTTCTCATTGGTGGTTTAATCAGCTCAACGCTTTTAACCCGTATTGTTACACCCGTTTTGTACGAATTGTTGGCTTCATAAATATGTATGAAGAGCGCAAACTCAATTTTAAATTTACGGTTAAACACCACAACGCCCGCGCGGTTTCAGTTGGATTAATTTTTAGATGGATTAATGTGCGCATTATTTTCTACAAAATATCCTTTAGCATCCATCCATTCATCGCTGTAAATTTTACCGATGTAACGACTTCCGTGATCGTGACAAATTACAACAACCACATCGTTTTCGGTGAGTAATTTGCGCATTTGAATGACAGCTAAAACGGCTGCACCCGACGAATGACCGAGCCATAAACCTTCTTCGCGCACCAAACGTCGCGCCATAAGCGCCGCGCTGCCGTCAGTTACTTTTTCAAAATGATCAACGAGCGAAAAATCCAACGATTTAGGAATAAACTCGCGACCTACGCCTTCCATAGAATATTCGTAACTTTCTTTTGTGTCGAACTCGCCCGTTTCGTGAAATTTTTTGAGCACCGAACCATAGGCATCAACGCCCCAAATTTTTATATTTTTATTCCGTTCTTTTAAATAACGCGCACTGCCCGTCAAACTTCCACCTGTTCCTGCCGATGCTACCAAATGCGTAATTTTTCCATCCGTCTGATCCCAAATTTCCGGACCCGTTGACAAATAATGCGCCATCGGATTGAAAATATTTTCGTATTGATTCACCCAATATGAAAACGGGATTTCGGTACTCAATCGCTCGGCTACTGAATAATTGGAACGTGGATCATTGGGTTTTACATTTGCCGGGCATATCACTACTTCTGCACCCCACGACCGCAACATTTGTATTTTTTCTTTCGACTGTTTATCGTTGACGGTGCAAATTATTTTATATCCTTTTACTGCCGCCACCATTGCTAAGCCAATACCTGTATTACCAGACGTACATTCAATGATAGTTCCATTCGGTTTGAGCAAACCCTGATTTTCTGCTTCGCAAATAATTTTATCGGCAATTCTATCTTTAATGCTCAAACCGGGATTGAAAGTTTCTACTTTAGCCAACACCAAAGCCGGCACGTGCGCCACCACGCGATTGAGTTTTATGAGCGGCGTGTTGCCAATTGTTTCTAAAACAGAGTTTTTGTATTTCAAAGTGCGTTTAGTTTGATTTATAGTTTTTAATCTTCATCATCTGTCCCCGCTAATTGCGCAGGGTAGGGTAAATTGTTTTTTACGGAATACCAAATTATACGGTTCAACAAATCGTCATGCCCGCGATCAATGAGATTGAAAGCGTATTTTTCCGATTGCTCCGTGAATTTGCGCGCTGCACCTTTTAATTCCTTCGGAGATTTATTCATTTCGTTGAGTGCAATGCGGTTTTTTTCTTTAGAAAAAGAATACGCTGTGTCAATTGTTGAAGAAAAACAATGGAACATCGGCGTAGCGGTTGCATCAATTATATTCATGGGCGGTAAACCTAAAATATGTTCAATGGTTCGTATTAAACTCGTTTGGTTGTAATTGGTGTGAATCGTTTTTTGCAAACGCGAATACTTACTGATGACATAACCCGTTGTGCGATATGCGCTCACATGATCCCAACCGGCTTGCGAATCATCTTCAGAAATAAAAATTACAGTCGAATCGGCGAAACGACTGTGCATAACGGCTTCAACAATTCTGCCAACGGCTAAATCATTATCGGCAACCATTGCGCGCGGTGTTGGAAATTTTGAACTCATACCCGATGTATGATCATTCGGTAATGACATCACCATTAAATTCGGCAGTTGCGCATTCGGTGAATTATTGAGTGTGTTAAATTCGTTCAAAAAATCATCGGCGCGCATTTGGTCGGAGATAGTTTCGTTGTCGCAGCCTGGAAAAGTTTTAGATAAAATCGGTTTTACGCGACCGATAGTTGTTGTATTGTCAAATGTAAAACTTTTATTTTTAGTTTCGAGTGCGTACAAACTGTTCCAATCATACGTTTTTTCGTCGAAGTGCGTCGTACAGGCTTCGCCATAAAGTCTCACTGTTTTACCATGATCGAGCGCATTGTTCCAGATCAAACCATTTTTATCATACACTAAAGCATCGTATAAAACGTGCGGATAACTTCTGAACCATGCGCGCACCGATTTTTCGGTATAATCGGTAACAATTGCAGCACTCGCCCAATGATGTCCTTCGGCAGAAGATTTTCCGGACGCATGATAATTATCGAGCAGCGCGTAATCGCGCGCAATTTTATGTAAATTCGGTGTCACGCTATCGCCAAAAATACAAAGCGATGCCATACCGTCACCTTCTTTTATATCGCCAAGAACTTGGTCGTAAGTTCTGTTTTCTTTAATGATATACAATACGTGTTTAAAAACCGAAGGCTCACCGATGCGTTCAGGTACGGGTTGCGGCGCAATATTTTTTCGCGGTGTGAGCGCAATCCGCTCGGCGCGCAAATATAAACTTTGCGCTTTTACTTTTTGGGTGAAGCTATCGAGTTGTTTTTGATTTGGTACATCAATAAAAGAAATTGATGCCAATTGATGATGCGCATTGAATGCACTTTCCGATTTTGCACCTTGCTCATTCACTTTAAGTGCTGCGCGTGCTCCGATAGCTTCTAAATTTGTAATAATCAAACGATTGTTATTCAAAACTATGCCAGAAGGATACGCCTGCGTTGGAATATAACCTAAAATTTTATTCATGCTCGCGCCATAAGTCGCTGCATTTTTACCGAGCTGAACAACTGCAATCGCATTATCTAATCCGTTGGCAACGTACAAAATTGTGCCGTCGGCATTCAATGCCAGTGCGTTTGGCGTGCTACCGATAAGCGTTTCATTATCTTTAAACAATCCCACAAAAATAGAATCAACGGTGACTAAAGTTTGTGTATTGATAACAGAAATATAATCGCTGTTGCCATTAGCGACGTAAATGTATTTTTTATCTAAACTCTGAATAATTGCCGTAGGATGTAAGCCGACGTTGATTTCCTTTTCGAGTCGCGCATTTTTTATATCAAATACAGAAATTGTACCTTGCGCCATCGCGCCAGTTCGTGGGTCAGTATAAGCTGCATCCCACGGAACACCTGCGGTTTCGCGTGTTGTATTTGTTTCTGTTTTCGGCCCTGCCCAGTTTGTTACAAACGCGCGATTATCTATGAGCGTCACGCCATAAGGCGCAACACCCGTTCCAATTTGAAAAATAGTTTCACCATCATCTACGCGCACTTTGGCGAGTTGACTATTTCCGTTTAAAACAGCGTATAAAAATAAATTACCGTCTTCAACGCGCAAGCTAATATCGTTGGGTAAAGCAATTTTTGCTGGCTCAACAGCTTTAAAATTAAAAGCATGAACAATGCGCATTGTTTTACCATCCCAATAACCTTGCAACACGCTCGATTTAGGAGAGTCGCGTTCTCCTGCGCTCCAAAAAATAAACGTTGAATCGTGATAGACTATACTTTTTATTCCCGAAAACGTACTCATTAATCGGGTGTAAGGATAATTTTTTGGTAATTCAAACCGAGTGATGAGTGCGTGCGTTTCGGTATTAAAAAATGCTACGCCATAGCGGTCTTCAACAACAACTGTACTACTATTTGGAATTTGTGTTAAATCTAAACTGTGGTTTTCAAAATCGGTATCGCCAAAATTTACCGATTCACCTGCGCCATCAATGATGCGGTTGTAAGGCATTAAGTACGGCGATTTTTCGGCAAAGAGCGTTGTGTCGTCGTATCGAAGTTCTTTAATTTGAGTTTTAGAAGTTTCTGTTTTCGTTAAAG
>JAYVNP010000123.1:0-27935 GCA_043758385.1 Saprospiraceae bacterium | reverse complement strand
TGGAAGCATCCGTAACCGTTAAAGCGTATGCACCTGCCGATAAACCATTAATATTAGCCGATGTCGCTACAAATCCTGACGGTCCACTCCAAACATATTTATAAGGCGCATCTCCACCTACGGTTGTTATTGTTATTGCACCACTGCTTTTTCCACACGTCGTGTTCGTAATTGTTGACGAAACACTCAACGGAACAAACACAGGTACAATTTTGCGACCCGTTATTTTACAACCCAGCGCGTCCGTGATTGTAACGCTGTAATTTCCTGCTGCTAAACACGTTGGTGCACCGTTATTTCCAATCGCCGTTGTACCCGTCCAATTAAAACTGTACGGTGCTGTTATTCCTGTTACGGCACCTACTGTCAAATTATAACACGCACACGTTTTCACAAGTGAGATTGCAGCCGTATCTGTTGGGCAAGCTAAAGTAATGGGCATATTTAGTTCGCCACCTGTGCGTCCCGTCGGTTCATTATTCACACCACGCGCCAAAACAGACGTGTTCAAAGCCATTGCTAAAAAACTAACAACGCCCATTAATACTTTTTTCGATGTCATAAACGATATTCTTATGATTTTCTTTAAATCTTACCAATAATGATAGCTCGGTTGTTATCTTACGTTAAAAACTTAGATAACGTTGCAATTGTATTCGTTGCTTTGTTTCATAAAATTATAATTGACACACAACGCAATGATATCCGTTCAAAATGTTAAATATTGAGATACAAAGATGAGTGACAATTTGTTTGATAATGTATTTTCAGTAAAACAAAAATATTACCCGAATATTTAAGACGCTATGAAAACGGTCAATCAATTTCAAAATTATAATAATTGGCGTTTTTTAATCTAAATTAGAAATACTAATGTAGTTTTGTTTTGAAGTTGTACTAACTTATCAAACTTAAAAATTAATGACCAAAGCATACCTATATTTCGTTCTGGGCTTTCTACTATTTTTCATTTTTTGCAATGCTGAAAAAAAAAGAGAAAAAGTTTACGATCGGTTTCGATAAAAAAATAAATAGTTTTTATACTAACCGCGCCAATGCCGGATAAAAAATTTTTGAATCCAGTTTTGCAGGCAAACACTTTGCACCGCGCGCAAAAAAATTCTATTCTTGAAACGTATTTTCTTATTGATGTCGCTTCGGTCGAACTTTTCGCCGACGATGGACAAACTGTAGTGACTGACATTTTTTTTCCGACCAAAGATTTTAATACATTAGAGCTTTTTAGTAAAACAGGTACAGCGCAACTCTTAGAAAGTAAAATTTGGTGTGTAAAGCCGGCGTTTTAAGTCTCGGTAAAATCGGAATTAATAAACAGTTTCACAGGCAAAACCTATTTTAGAATTCTGCCTTTATGATTACAGTTTCAATCAATTTTCGATTTGAAATAATTTTATCGCCCGCAGTTTATTATTTATCAGTTCTAATGAATAGATTTGCAAGGCTTACGAACCTTTTGCTTTTTGAATTTGCTTTTACCATTTTGATATGCCTCTTAATATACCAAACTCCGAATTTAAACGCGTCGTTATTGTAGGTGGTGGATTTGCAGGTTTAACATTGGCGCAAAAACTCATTAACACGCGCTACCAAGTGGTGCTAATTGATAAAAATAATTATTTTCAGTTTCAACCGTTGTTTTATCAAGTTGCGATGGCTGGTTTGGAACCGAGCAATATCGTTTTCCCATTTCGAAAAGTATTTCAGAAAGCAAACAATGTTTTTTTTCGCGTAGCAGAAATGAATGAAGTCGTAACAACAGAAAATAAAATTGTTACCGATAAAGGCGTTTTAAATTTTGATTACCTTGTTATTGCAGTGGGTGCTGATACAAATTTTTTTGGCAATACGCACTTACTTGATTTTGTGATACCGATGAAAAGCGTTGCAGAATCCCTGTATTTGCGCAATGCCATTTTAGACGATTATGAAAAAGCTTTATTAACGAACGATGAAACCGAACGAGAAGCCTTGATGGATATTGTTGTTGTCGGTGGTGGGCCAACTGGTGTAGAAGTGGCGGGCGCGCTGGCAGAAATGCGACAAAATGTTATGCCCGTTGAATATAAAGAATTAAATTACCGAAACATTGACATTTATCTCGTTCAATCGGGTGGATTGCTTCTGAATACGATGAGTCTAAACGCGAGTGTTTGTGCTGCGCGTTACCTAACGGAACTCGGCGTTAAAATTTTATTCAATTCGCGCGTAATAGATTACGATGGCAACACCGTTCAGTTGGAAGGTGGAAAAACAATTACCACTAAAAAAGTTATTTGGGCAGCGGGTATAATTGGTAATCCTGTTAAAGGGTTTGAAGTGGCTACCTTTGCGCGCGGCAAACGTTTAAGAACCGACTCTTTTAATAAAGTCATTGGCTTCAATAATATTTATGCACTCGGTGACATCGCTTTTATGGATTCCGAGTTGATTTATAAAGAAACCGGGCATCCTCAGGTAGCTCAAGTTGCTATGCAGATGGCAAAAAATGTAGCGAAAAATTTAATTTTAGAGTCAAAAAATCGCGTTTATTTTAAACCGTTTCATTATCGCGACTTAGGGTCTATGGCGACAATTGGAAGAAACAAAGCTGTTGTTGATTTACCGTTTTGGCACTTCCAAGGTTTTTTCGCGTGGTTTGTCTGGCTGTTCGTTCATTTATATTCAATTATTGGATTAAAAAACCGGCTTTTTATTTTTATTAATTGGTTTTGGAGTTACTTTACATACGATCAAGCGTTGCGACTCATTATTCGACCGCGCGTGAAAAATAGAATGAATTAACTTGGTTTAAGTTTTCAAAAAAAAATCATTTTTATTCGCATTTGATACATTGGATGTTATTTTAGAATTCAATCGATAAAGACCTTTCCGTTTTCAAAAAACTCTCAAAAAAAATTATGAAATATATTTACGCTATTGCAATTTGTCTCGCTGTAGGTATCACGTCGAGTTTTTTTACTATCGCCGATGTTAAAACGTGGTTTGTTACTATCAATAAACCGAGTTGGAATCCACCGAGTTTTTTATTTGCACCCGTTTGGACAACGCTTTACATTTTAATGGGTATTGCGTGGGGAATAATATGGAACAGCAATGCTTTGGAGAAACCGCGCGCAATGCAGTTTTTTATTATTCAGTTGATATTGAATTTTTTTTGGTCAATTATTTTTTTTGGGATACACAATATTTCATTCGCCCTATTTGATATCGTCGGACTGTGGATAATGATCTTACTCACCATTTTTATTTTCAGCCGTATCAGTAAAACAGCAGCGTGGCTTTTAGTACCATATATTTCGTGGGTAAGTTTTGCAACGCTGCTCAATTTTGCCATTTGGCAATTGAATTAAATCAAAACACATCTGTACTAACTCAACGAATAAGTTGTTCCATCCATTATAAAGACTGCACCGGTAGTTTTTTCAATAGGTTTAACAACGCGGGCATTTTTTTCTTGTATGAGTTCACGACGTTTTCCCCATGAATTTCCTTCCCAAAAAAATGCTATCACCGCCCATATTAATAGTAAACAAGGTAACAAAACGCTGAGTGCTAAACTGCGCACTTCGTAACCCATGTGCATAAATTTTTGAACAATGAAAGTCGCTTTCCACATACTCAAACCAATCATCGCGACATTCATCAGTATGACGGGTGCGTAAAATCCTTTAATGATATGACCTTTGCCGGTTAAAGCAATGAATACTTCACCAACAGTTAAAATTGATAATAAAATTAGTCCGTTCTTGACGGATTTTATACCTTCTTCGTGAGAAACCATTTTTTACTAATGAAAGAATGAAAAAATGAAAAATGATATTTTTATAACTTAAAACTACTGTTTATTTCGCCCGGCTATTTTACAATAAATAAAAAACTAAGAATACGAACACCCAAACTAAATCTACAAAGTGCCAGTATAACCCAATCTTTTCAATCATCTCATGGTGATTGCCCCGTGACTTATACAGCCCACTGGCTGCATTGAGCATAATGATAGCAAGGAAGGCTACACCAGAAAGTACGTGAAAACCGTGAAAACCCGTAATGAAAAAGAAAAGTGCACCAAAGGCAGTTGGTCCGAATTGTTGAACCATTTCTTTACCACCATCCGTTTTGTAAGGGCGCTGGAAAAATTTCAAATTACCACTTTCATCTTTTTCTGCTTCACCTGTTTCTTTACTAACTTCTGCTTCCACTAAGTATCCGTCGCCTTTCTTAAATCTTTCTGCTTGAGTACCGTTTGCATACGGTTTTCCTTCTTGATCAGTTAAGTAAACACCACCTTCTTTGAAAGTTCCAAATGGATTTCGTGTTACCGATACGTGCTCTGTCCCTATTAGTGTTGTCCATTCCCATGCTTGACAACCCAAAAAAGATGCACCACCGAGGATTGTCATCATCATCCAAAATACAACGCCTTTAATATTATCGCGATGACCTTCTTGTACGGCACGCACCATCGTTACCGAAGATACAATAAGTATAAAAGTCATTAGTGAAACGAACATCAATGGTTTTTCATGAATTCCCCCAGGGAAAGCCTGGAAAACGAAATCTGGAACAGGCCAACTCGGCATACTGAAACGCAAAGTTCCGTAAGCAATTAAAAAACCAGCGAAAGTAAACGCATCGGAGAGTAAAAAATACCACATCATGAGTTTACCATAACTCACCTTAAAAGGCGAATCACCACCATCCCAATCTTCAACTGCTGTGTGTTCATGATCTGACGTAGGTACGTGATTAATTTCGTGATCAACTACCGTTTCTGTTGCCATAATTTTTAAGAATTAAAAATTAAGTTTAAAATTAAAAATTAATCAGATTACTTTAACTTGTAAATTAATTTTTAATTTTTAGTTCTTAATTTTTCAACTTTGAGAATAAATAAATAATAATAAATACACCCACAGTACAGATACAAAATGCCAATACGTGAGCGTGAGTTCAAATCTTAATTGTCTGCGCGGAGTAGGTTTAAAAGGTAAACCAAAAGCGTGCACTAATGCAACAATCAAAATTCCTAAACCAGCCATTAAATGCGCAATATGAAACCCGCTAAACAAATAAATAAAATCGCCCGAAGGATTTTTCTTTAATGGTACGCCCATATTTGCCATTTGTTGCCAACCAACTACCTGCAACGCTATAAACAGAATACCAAGTACAAAAGTAACAATTAATAACGATTTATAAACTTTTTCATTTCTTTTTTTAAACGCTTCGTACGAAAACTGTAACGTAATGCTACTCAAAATAATCGTTATGGTATTGTAAAAAAAAATACTCGGCAATTTAAACTCTAACCAATTACCTGCTGCGTGGCGGACTATATAGGCACTTGTCCATGCTGCGAACATCATCACTAAGCCGCCGCAACCGAGCCACAGTGCAAATTTATGAGGATGAATTTTATTATTAGAATATGTGAGTGACATATTTAGAAATGAAAGAGTTAAAAAATGAAAAAAATTTAGGTGAAGGAATCAAAAAACTATTTGTAATCTTCACTTCTTAATTTTTCGTTTTGCTTTCAAACAGAAATAGACTAAACGTATCTTTATTTGAAAATTAATATTATTGCTAAAACAATTGGTAAATACAAAAGTGCAGCAAACATTAGTTGTAATGCTGATTTACGATCGGAATGTTTAGCAAGATTAAAACAAAAATATAAGTAACCAAGCGTCACAACCGAAAGTAGAGTAGCTGAAATACTATTAATATTTCCAGTAAAATATAAAAGTGCAATACTCGGAAAAATAGCTGCTGTATATAAAACGCAATAAACACCGACGCTTTTATTTTTTTCGCCATTCTTTGAAGGCAAAAGAAAAAAGCCTGCCTTTTTATAATCTTCATCGGCGAGCCAAGCTATTGCCCAAAAATGTGCAAACTGCCAAAAAAATTGAATGCCAAATAAACCTAAAGCTAAAACAGTGAGTGAACCATTGTTTGCAGCTGTGCAACCAATAACAACTGGCAACGCACCCGGTATTGCACCAATGGTGACAGAAATATTTGAAACGCGTTTGAGGGGTGTGTAAATGAAAGCATAAAGTATGAGCGAAATCATACCGAGTACTCCAGTGATTGGATTAAAATATGCCAAAAAAGATACGCCGAATAAACTCATAAAACCTGCAACTAGAACGGCTTCCGACGCTGACATTCTTCCTGCCGCAACCGGGCGGTTGGCAGTTCTATTCATCAGCTTGTCGTAATCTTTTTCAACAGCTTGGTTGAGCGCACTGGATGCACCCGTTGTAAAAATTCCACCAAGCACTAAAATGAGAAGTTGTCCGTATTCAATTGGACTTTTTATCGCAATTAAATAAGCCATTACTGCCGAAAAAACAACAGTCATTGAAAGTTTAAACTTTATGAGTGTGCCGTAATCTTTAGCTTTGGCTAAGACTCTGCTAAAAAGTGTTTCCGCTATGAGCTTTGAGCTTTGCGACATAATAATTTATGAATTGAAATATAAATGGTTGACAATTGGTAGTAAGTACTATCAACTGTCAACCATTATTCATTGCTTTTTTAATTTTCCATTACTTCACCTTCGCGCGCTGGCTCAGTTTGCATCTGATAATCAATGCCGTCTTTACCGTAATCGTACGACCAACGATGAACTATGGGCAAGTTTTTTTCCCAGTTACCGTGACCAGGAACCATCGTTTCTGTCGTCCACTCTAAAGTGTTTGACTGCCAAGGATTCAAGTCTTCTGCTTTTTTACCTTTCCAAATACTCCAAAAGAAGTTCACTACAAAAAGAATTTGCAAAGAAAAAACTATAATTGTAGCAACAGTTATAAACTCGTTAGTTGCTGAAAACTGTCTGAATGCTTGGAACGAATCGAAACTGTAGTAACGACGCGGCACGCCAGCTAAACCTAAATAGTGCATAGGCCAAAAAATTGCATAAGCACCGATGATTGTACCCCAGAAATGCAATTTACCCAGTGTCTCATTCATGAAACGACCGTACATTTTCGGAAACCAATTATATATTCCTGCAAACATTCCGAAGAATGCTGCAATACCCATTACAATATGGAAGTGAGCAACTACAAAATAAGTATCGTGATTAGGGATATCAATCGCAGAGTTTCCTAAGAAAATACCTGTTAATCCGCCTGAAATAAACATTGAAACGAAACCTAAACCAAACAATGAAGCAGAAGTAAATCTGAAGTTACCGCCATAAATAGTTGCGATCCAGTTAAATACTTTTACAGCTGATGGCACTGCTATGATCAATGTGAATACCACGAAAAAATTTGAAATAAACGGATTCACACCTGATTGGAACATGTGGTGCGCCCAAACTATAAATGAAAGGAAACCAATCGCTAAAATGGAATAAACCATTGCGCGATAACCAAAAACTGGTTTGCGTGAATGCACCGAAAGCACCTCAGAAACTAAACCCATAGCTGGTAAAATAACGATGTAAACTTCGGGGTGACCTAAAAACCAAAACAAATGTTGGTATAAAATTGGGCTGCCTCCTACATGATCTAAGGCTTTTCCTCCAATAAATATATCGCTCAAAAAGAATGAAGTACCAAGACTTCTATCGAAAGTTAATAAAAAAAATGCGGATGCTAAAACAGGAAATGATAATAAACCAAGAATAGCTGTTACGAAAAACGCCCAAATTGTTAATGGCATTCTCCACATTGTCATACCTTTGGTACGTAAATTTAAAACAGTTGTGATATAGTTGATACCGCCTAATAAAATGGAAACAACAAACATCACTAAACTGGCTATCCATAATGTCATACCTGCACCCGATCCTTCAGATGCTTGAGGCAAAGCTGAAAGTGGCGGATAAGCCGTCCAACCACCTGCAAACGGACCTGTGCTCAAAAATAATGAGTAAAACATTAAGATACTCGAAAAAAAGAAGAACCAATACGAAAGCATATTCATAAATCCTGATGCCATATCGCGCGCACCAACTTGTAAGGGTATTAATAAATTTGAAAACGTACCAGATAAACCAGCCGTTAAAACAAAGAAAACCATGATTGTACCGTGCATTGTTACTAAGGCATAATAAAATTCAGGATCTAATTTACCAACGCCACTTTCTGCGTTAACTACAATCCATTTTCCTAGTAAAGGCTTAATCCATGTCATGCTCGCTTCTGGAAAACCTAATTGCATACGAAAGATTACAGACATAGCTGAACCAATAACTGCCCAAATAATTCCTGTTACCAAGAACTGTTTAGAAATCATTTTATGGTCAGTACTAAAAATGTAGGTCGAAATAAAACCTGATTGATACTTGTCACCGTGATGATGATCGTGAAAACCGTCATTCCAACCTGTCTCTTTTGCGACAAGTTCTTTTGGATTTTTTAAAATTACATTTTCCATAATTGAAGCTATTTATTATCTTAATTTGAAAAAGACCAATTAGAAATGAATTTTTTAAAAATCATTGCTTATTAATCCGAACAATTTTATTTACTTAAAATTTTAAATTCAGTTCTTCTGTTTAGTTGTCTGCCAGCGTCAGTTCCGTTATCAGCAATCGGTTTTGAATCGCCAAAACCAACCGATGAAATTCTTTTGGTATCAATCCCTTTTTTCTCAACAAAATCTTCAATAGCTTTTGCACGCGCTTCTGAAAGAGATTTATTTTTAGCTGCATCTCCTACGTTATCTGTGTGACCTGATACTTCAACATTTAAAGTTGGATACTTGTTCAAGGCATCAATAATTAAACTTAATTCCGTTACAGACTCAGGTGTCAAGTTAGCTGAACCTGTTGCAAAATTGACATGATTTAACTCTAAAACATCACCTTCTTTAGCAGTTTCCAATGCTTGAGAATTAAATTCTTTAGTTACGCCAACTGGCTCACCTTTGTACCAACTGTATTTACCCGGTTCAATTTTTCCTTTAATATTTTCAGTGAAGAAAGGTTTTAATCCCGCAGCCCATTTATTGTATTCGTCTTGCTCTACTACTCGAATTTGACGACGCATCGAAAAATGACCAACACCGCAAAGTTTAGAACAAGCTAACTCGAAATTAAATGCTTCCCATTTTTTTGGACTATTCGGATCAGTAGGATCGGAAGGCACGTCATACTCAGGATATTTTTTCAATTCCTGACGATATTCTTCCGTTGTCATTGTAGGTGTAAAAATAAAATACGTTGGCAAACCCGGAATCGCATCCATCTTAACACTGAAATGCGGCAAATAAAAATTATGAATTACATCCCTAGAAGTAATACGAACGCGAATTTTTTTACCTTTTGGAAGCACTAATTCCTCTCCTGCTAACATCAAAATATCATCTTGACTTTTCGGGTCGTTAAAGTCAAGTCCTAAATCATTCACGCCAGGCACAATGTTTCTGAAATATTTTGTACCGATGGCATTATCAGCACCAGGATAACGTACTGCCCAAGCATATTGATAACCTGTTGCTTCAATCTCTAGATAATCTTCACCTTCTTTCACATCCGCCATCACATCATTCCAAACCCATAAACCACCAACTACCAAACCACACATTACGATTGAAGGAATAACAGTCCAGATAATTTCTAAACGATTGTCATCCGGAATGTATAAAACTTTACGTTTTGTATTGGTGTCACGATATTTGTAAGCATACCAAAACAAAGCGATTTGAGTCAAAACAAAAACAATACCCGTAAAAAACAACGTTGTATTGAACAGTGTTTGAATGGACTTACCATGTTTAGAGGCATGATGCATAGGGCCATATCCCAACATATAGTTTTTGTAATACAAAGCTGAGCCAATACTCAAAAGTAGAAAGCCAACCAAGAAAACTAATCCGAAGACAGCATTGAAATTATTAGAAGACGTTTGCGCCACTTTCTCGCCACGAATGCGCGCGTAAACATCAGTTATTTTACCAACTTGAACCGCAATGATTAAGAAAAGAATAATACAAGCTACGACAAAGAAAGCAGTCATATTTTTATTTTTTGCAAATTTATAGTTAATTAATTTCTTTTGAAAATATTTGGCTGCAACGTTATTGCTTTAGAATATTTCTAAATTGAAATTATTTTTATTAAGTTATAAAAAAATTTTAAATTCCTAAAAAACTAAATTTTAAATACTAAATATAATTCCTAGTTTTAAGAAACAAGGTGTAAACTTTCTTCAATAAACGGATCATTGGTCGGTAACAACGGTGCTTTAGCCATTTGCGAGAATGTGGCAAATACGAAAAGTGATAAGAAACCGATGAACGTTCCGAGTTCAGGGAACCCGGGCAAACCGAAACCAATTGTTGTATCAGGCGTGTAATGGAAGTAACCTTCTTTACCACGCTCAGCAATTTCTTCTAATCCCGGCGCTGACCAGCCGACAACTGCACTTGCCGTTTCTACTTTTTCAGTAGCATCTGCAAGTTTAACAACTTTA
The DNA here is from genome assembly GCA_043758385.1 of Saprospiraceae bacterium. Classification (GTDB taxonomy): domain Bacteria; phylum Bacteroidota; class Bacteroidia; order Chitinophagales; family Saprospiraceae; genus JAAFJT01. The sequence continues at coordinate 17,478 of JAYVNP010000123.1, read as the reverse complement.
ATGCTTTTTTCTGATACCATTGCACCCATGTTATTTTCGGCAGGCATCGCTTTTTTTTCAGCGTCAGTGACAACTGCGGCAGCAGCCATTTCAGCACTTTGGGGTGTGGCGCTTAATTGTGTAAGCGGTTTTATTTTTTCAGAACTTGTAGAACTTGTAGAACTTGTAGACGCTGTTTCTTTTTCAGCCATTTTAGCTTCACCGAGTTTGGGGTGTAAACGCTCCATCGCAACTTTATAGGGACCTATTTTTGTCATCTGGAAAAAATCCCACCAATGACCAAATAAAATGAGTATAGAACAGAAAGCTAAAGTACCTATTTTTCGTTTTGTATCGTTACGCATTAAAATTAGGAAAGGCAAAACAAAATTCATGACCAAATTACCATAAAATAATACAGGAAACTCTCCCATGCGTTGACGATAATACACCGTTTCTTCACCTATGTTAGCATACCAGATGAGCATATACTGAGAGAACCATAAGTACGTCCAGAATATAGAAAATGCGAATAGAAATTTACCCAGATCGTGCAAATTTTCCGTCGTGACCCAATGCATGTGTCCAATGGATTTTAAATAAAGAATCAACAGTACGGTTATCGCAATGGCACTGACGAACCAACTCGCTGTAGTGTACCACGCATACATTGTTGAATACCAATGTGCATCGAGGGACATTGTCCATTGCCAAATGGCTGCGGCACTGCTAAAACCGGCAATTGGCAAAAACGTGGCAGACCAAATTTGTGATTTGCTATACCATTTTAAATCGTTTAGACCCATCGCTTGATTTAAAGAAGCCGTGCGAAAATAGCGCGCAAAAAGATACCAAACAATTACGAAACCTAACGATAAAGCGTACCAACCAAAATTTAAAAATCCGGATTTGCCAGCTAAAATAGGATCTTTGACGGCATCAATTTTTTCAGCCCAAGGATAAAGATGGTGCCAATGCCAGTAAGAACCTAAACCTACTAACATTAAACCCATTAATCCGATGGGTAAAAACAACGACATGGCTTCCCAAATTCTTTTAAAAACGATGTGCCACCCTGCATAAGCTGTTGTTGTTGCAGCAAGCATAAACGTCATTGTAAACGCAATACCTGTGAAAAATACAGAATTTTGAAGTAGGTTAGTCCAGAAACGGGTGTGTGAACTCCCGGTTACATCATAAAAATAGGAAACGGTTAAACACAAAATACCTAATACCATACCACCCAGCAGTACAGTCTTTTGTTTCGACTCAAATACAAATTGCTTCATAATAACGCAAACTATAATTCTTTAAAAAGTATTTTTTAAACTTAAAAACGGCTCGTAATTGTTCCTTTATCTGTTGTTCCTTTTTCTACGGATTTTTTTGTTGCATCAGAAACCTTTTTCTCCAATTTATTTATTAAACCGTTTACTTTTTTCTCAGATTTATTTATTGTTCGGCTGTTTGCTAAATTTACTCTATAAGCTGAATCGGAAATAGCTTGCAATGGTCTGAAAACATTTTGATTTTCATCGTACTGCATTTTCTTATCATCTGCTTGGCATTTGCGAATATAATGAATGACTTGCCAACGCTCGGTATAGCTTAATTTGTCGGCATAATTTCCCATCACGTTTTTGCCGTACATCATTGCGTGGTATATGCGACCGTTATTTCCGTTCGCAAAAGTATCAAGCAATAAATTTGCGGGTTGCGCAGGATATTTTGCATTGGGATTTTCATCGCTGACTAAATAACCGTTGCCAGCGCACTTCGTACCATGGCAAATGCCGCAATAGATTGTCCAGAGTTCTTTCCCTTTTGCTAAATTCTCTTTCGTTATCGGTAACGGATTCATTGCGATTTCTTTTGTTGCTCGAATGCGCTCCTCGTCTGTATCGGCGTAATAATACGGGACATTACCATTTATGGGCGTTGATATACCTCTGTTGCTTTGCCCAGAAAGTTCTTTGTATTCTGCATCGGAAAAATTGGTTGCAGTTAAACCAACCGAACCCCGCGGAATAGTACCTTTTATCGGTAAACGCGGTTTGCCATACAACTCAATGAGTGTACGTGTACTTTGTTTATTCCAAGTATGCGTTGAATACTCATCAATGACGTTTGCTTCACCTGCAATGGAGTGTGCCATATCAGGCATGTACTCATGCCCGGTGCTATTACCTCCCGCTGGCGAGCACGCTGTGAACGCTTCGCTTGCGAAAATATAAATTGCTAAAATAAATAAGCCTGATTTAAACTTAAACATAATAGTTGATAGTTGATAGTTAATAATTGTTTGTCGTTGATTATTAGTTGTTTCTATCAACTACCCATCAACAACCAACAACTAAATATATTTTTGTGCTACCTTAGTAGCACCAGTTGTTGCAAAGTAAGATTTTAAATCCGATATTTCATTATTCGTCGCACCGCTCACATCGAAAGCGACACAAAATTTATCGTCTGTTGTAGCTTCATCGAGCGTCGGATTTTGTACGCCAAAACCCATTCCACAAATTGTGTAAAAAGTTATAACCATTCCGACTGCTGCAAATAAAACCGTTAACTCGAAAGTTACAGGAATGAATGCCGGAACTGCCCAAAAAGGTTTATTTCCGAATATGATAGGCCAATCGCTCACAAATGCCCACGTCATAAATAAAAATGCAGTGCAAGTACCAATGAAACCATACACAAAACCCGCTTGGTGTAAACGCGATTCCTCTAAACCTAACAACGGATCTAAACCATGCACTGGAAACGGTGTGAAAACGTCCCAAATGCCTAAATGTTTTTTATTAGCCGATGTAACTGCTTTGAGTAAATCAGTTTCATCGTCATACAATCCGTATAAAATTTCTTTATTGTAAACTTTCATTTTTAATAACTTTGCGCTTCGAACTTTAAACTTTCAGATACTTTAAACTCTTCAGTTTCAGCCTAAGCTAATTTATTATTTTGATAACTTTTTTAAACTTTAATTTTATTAATTTTCTAATTCTCATTTAGTAACGTTCTCTGCTTTTGGCAGCACTCTCATCAGTAGCAACAACGGCATGTTCATCGTGATGTGCGTGATCGGCTACGGTATTGTGTTTTACATATTGACTACCCATTGTTTTTAAAATCGCCTTTACTTCAGCAATTGCAACTACGGGTGCGATGCGAGTGAAAATTAAAAAACAAGTAAAAAATAAACCGAGTGAACCTAAAAATAAACCAATTTCAACCCAAGTCGGTGAATAATAACTCCAAGATGATGGCAAATAATCGCGCGCTAAAGTAGTTGCAATAATTACGAAACGCTCGAACCACATACCAATATTAATAAAGATAGACATGAAGAACGTCACCCAAATATTTGTACGCAATTTTTTACTCCAAAACAATTGTGGTGAAACCACATTACAGAGCATCATACCGAAATACGACCACCAGTAAATTCCAAATACACGATTATAAAAAGCGAATTGCTCGTACACATATCCTGAATACCACGAAATAAATAATTCCGTCAAATAAGCCACACCGACAATAGAACCCGTTAATAAGATAACCTTATTCATACTTTCAATGTGCTCGACGGTTATGTAGTCCTCTAATTTTAATAGCTTACGCACAATAAGCATTAGCGTTAACACCATCGCAAAACCAGAAAAAATGGCACCCGCAACAAAATACGGAGGGAAAATAGTAGTGTGCCAACCTGGAATGACAGACGTAGCAAAGTCGAAACTTACAATTGTGTGAACGGAAAGTACGAGCGGTGTTGATATGCCTGCTAAAACAAGCGATAAAGATTCCCAACGTTGCCAATGCTTGGCAGCACCTGTCCATCCTAAAGCTAAACCGGTGTACATTCTTTTTCTCCAACCAGAAGCTCTATCGCGCACTGTGGCAAAATCGGGGACTAAACCAGTGTACCAAAATAATAGCGATACAGTGAAATAGGTGGAGATTGCAAAAACGTCCCAAAATAAAGGCGAATTAAAATTTGGCCATAACGGTCCGCGTGTATTCGGATAGGGAAAAATAAAAATGGCCATCCAAACGCGACCCATGTGTATAATCGGGAATTGACCCGCGCAAATAACAGCGAAAATTGTCATTGCCTCTGCTGCGCGATTGACACCTGTTCTCCACTTCTGACGAAACAATAGTAAAATCGCAGAAATGAGCGTTCCCGCGTGACCAATACCAACCCACCAAACGAAATTAGTAATATCCCAACCCCAACCGATGGTACGGTTTAAGTTCCAAGAACCGATACCGTTCCAAACAGTCCAAGTGACACAAAACAAATAAGTGCTCAAACCACCTAAGGCAATCAGAAAACCAATTATCCATTCTTTCGATGGCGCTGTTTCTGTCGGGCGGCAAATATCCTCCGTAATTTGGTGATATGTTTTGTTGCCAAGGATGAGCGGCTCACGAATTGGCGATACTACTGCACTCATATTAGTTGTTAGTTATTAGTTGTTTAGTGTTAGTTGTTGGGTGCTCTTAAAAGAACAACGAACAACTATCAACGAACAACTATATTTTATTAATAATTTTAGCTGAATATGTAACGTTTGCTTCTGTATTAACTTCTTCTAAAACGCGGTAAACTAAATCCGATTTACGCAATTTATTCAACTCGCTATTTTTATTATTTTTGTTACCGAAAGTAATGGCACCTGTTGGGCAAGCAGTTTGACAAGCTGTTTTGACATCGCTGTCTCGGAACTGACGATTTTCGCGTTTTGCGCCGAGTTTACCTTCTTGGATGCGTTGCATACAGAATGAACATTTTTCGATAACGCCACGGGAGCGCACTGTAACGTCCGGATTCAAAACCATACGCGTTAAGTTATCCGCGCCGTAAGGCATATCGGTTGAAAAACCAAGAGATGAACCGTTTAACGTACGCTCATTCCAGGGGAAAATATCAGCCGTTGTGTAATCTTGCCAATTAAAACGACGTACTTTATACGGGCAATTGTTCGCGCAATAACGCGTACCGATACAACGGTTGTACGTCATTTGGTTAATACCTTCGCTCGAGTGATTCGTCGCATTTACCGGACAAACGTTTTCGCATGGCGCATTGTCGCAGTGCTGACACATCATCGGTTGGTAAACAACGTTCGGATTTTCGACAGCACCATAATAATAACGGTCTATGCGCAACCATGACATCTCGTGATGGCGATGCACTTCATATTTTCCAACAACGGGTACGTTATTTTCTGCCATACACGCAATCGTACACGATCCGCAACCGGTACAAGCGTTTAAATCAATGTGCATTCCCCAATGTAAGCCACTCAAATATTTATCTTGGTGCGAGCGATACAATGTTTGCGCATTTGCTTCTTTATGCTCCGTTCTTTCTTCTTCTAATTTTGTGAGCAGTTTAGGTAAGTCATTTAAATTGGAACGACGGATAATTGTTCTGTCAACTAAAGAACCTTGGAAACCTTTCCAACCGAGCGATTTTTCATCCGCATTGATTTCCTTTCCCTCTTCTTTGCCATACGCTGTAACACCCATAGTGTGATGATACTGAACGCAAGCAAATTTATCATCCACGCCGAGTTTGTTACTCACTTTTACGTTAGTGGCAAAATATTGGGACAAACCATTTACAATGGGTAAAGCCGCATTGACATTTGTGCCGTAATTACTGCAATAACCCGCAGCCGTTCTGCCGTAACCGAGTGCAATAGCCACGGTATTTTCCATTTGCCCAAACTGACGCGTGACAACGCAATTATATTTTTTACCGTTCACTTCGAGGTCAACTTTATCGCCGTCTTTTAAATTATTGAATGCGCTGAAATCATTCACGCCATCAAACTTAACAGGCACTGTCAAAGTATTTCCCCAAGAGGTTCGCGTCACAGGATCCGGCATTTCTAATAACCACGGATTATTTGCAAACTGTCCGTTACCGACGTTAACCGTTTCAAAAAATGAAACTTCCACGCCATTTGTTTCAGGTGCTTTAATGCTTGCAAATGCAGCCTCCAAATTTCCACCGAATCCAAAATTTTGTTTCACTACGTATTCACCTGTTTCAAAAATACCGTTGTGCAACGTAAAATCCCAAAAAGGTTGGAAAGTAGCGAACTGTTTTTGTTTAGCAAATAAATTATTTTTCCAGCTATTGACTAAATAATCGTACATCGGTTGCTCCGTCTGCGGTGCTAATTCTGCCCAAGTAAGTAAACTCACTTCTGGCTGACGCGAATCGAACAAAGGCGCAATGGTAGGTTGTATTAAACTGTAATGACCTGCTTTCGGATTAGCATCACCCCAACTTTCCAAAAAGTGATGTGACGGCGCACTGTATTGGCAATTCGCTGTAGTTTCATCAACTGTTAGATTAAATGACACACTCAAGCCTACTTTTTTCAAAGCATTTGTAAATCTTTCGGCGTTCGCTAATTCGTAGCTCGGATTTGCACCCCAAATAAAAACAGCATCCACTGCGCCGTTTTCCATTTCAGAAATACAATTTTGAACAGCAGCATCATCTCCTTGACGCATGTAATTGACTTCGGCAAAACTTACAGTTTTGTCTATGCTCTCTAAAATACCATTAATAGCATTGATGATGACTTGGTCGTTCACATTATTGGAACCACTGACGACTAAAGATTTTCCTTTATTATTTGCTAAAACTTGCGCTAACGTTTTAAAAGAAGCATCGGCTTTGGCATTTATAGATGGTGCTGAATACGTTTTGCCACCGCCAGTAATGCTGGCAACATAATTATACAAAGTTGCAATCGCTGCACTTTGTTCGCTCGGTTTTACTAAAATTCTATTATCTGCGTTTGAACCGGTAAGCGACATGTGACTTTCGATTTGAAAGTGCTGACTCATAGTTGGCTTCTCGGCATTAACGACGCGATTCTTAACATACTGCGCCGAATATTCCGTCGGTGATATCCAAGAACCCAAGAAATCGGCATCGAACGAAACGATAACTTGTGCTAAATCAAATTTGTAATCGGGAATAACTTTTTGTCCGTAGCAAATATCATTAGCCATTAAAATAGCTGATGAAGAAACGGGATCGTAAGTTATAACCTGCGTTTGTGGAAATTTTATTTTGAAGTCGGCAATAGCTGCTTTGGTTGTTGGGCTAACAATGGTGTTAGAGATGATACGAATGCGACTACCAACGTTTAATTTACTTTTAACAACCGAATCTAAGCTTGCCCAATTACTTTTTTCAACTTTACCATTAGATATTTTACCGGGTGTTTGAATGCGGAAAGTATCGTATAAACCTAAAACGGATGCTTGTGCACGTGCTGAAGTGCCACCGAAAGTTACTTTTGAAAGCGCATTGCCTTCAATTTTTATGGGGCGACCTTCGCGAACTTTTACCAAAACGGGGCAATATTCACCACCTTGCACGTATGATGATGCGTAATAATTCGCAACACCTGGTACAATTGTATCAGGTTTTACAACATAAGGTATTGCGCGACGCACAGGAATTTCACAACTTGCAGCCACTGTTGCTGCACCTAAACCAAAACCCATGAATTTTAAAAAATCACGACGATTAGCAGCAAAAGATGAATTTTCTTCTGTCAACGCTTTTTCAACAATACCAATTTCGGTATTACTTGCCGGTACACTTGCACTGTCGCCGGTTAAATCGGAAACGTTAATCCAAAGTGCATCGTTGTTATTCAATTCCATAAAAATAATTGAAAATTGTTAGTTGATAGTTGTTCGTTGATAACTGTTCGTTTGCGAACGCTTAACAACAAACAACTATTAACGAGTTAATAATGGCATTTTTGACACTCTAAACCACCGATATCTTCGACAGTTACTTTTTCGCGTGTGCCTTTTTTAATTTCTTCGTGATATTTTGTGTACGATTTGTAATAATCATTCTCTTCAAACTTCACCGAAGTTTCTCTATGGCAATTGATACACCAACCCATTGAAAGCGGTGCGTACTGTTTCATCACTACCATCGTTTCCGCTGGTCCGTGACACGTTTGACAAGCTACCTTACCAACTGCTACGTGTTGCGCATGATTAAAATAAACGTGATCGGGCAAATTATGGATGCGTTTCCACTCAATCGGACCTTGTACTTTATCTTTATACGGCGATTTTAAGGAAGCAGCAATATCATTCCATTGCGCGTCAACAAAATTTCTTTCATCGTTAGAAACTTTAAAAGTTGTATCAAGTTTGCGCTCTTCGCGATATTTTGAAGAAATCCATTTTTTGAAGATAGCAGCTACTTCACCTTCACTCATGTTGTTGTAATTATCAATATACTTATCCGTACTCGGATCCCAACCTGAGGAAGCATAAATTTTTGTTAGCTCTGCCGTTTTATATTGCGATCCAACTTTAATAGCTTTATGGCAATTCATACAAGTATTAGTGGCAGGTATTAAACCATGCTTTGAACGGCGCGCACCATCATGACAATATTGGCAATCAATTTTATTTAAACCCGAGTGCGTTTTGTGCGAAAACTTAATAGGTTGATCGGGTGCATAAGTTTGTTGACGACCTAAAGCAATTGCATTATTAACAGTTGTGTAACCACCCAAAACGATTAATGAGAAAATAACAAAACCAATTACACCTTTGCTTGTCAAGAAATCTGTCCAAGTTCTATCGGTATAAATATCACCCGTTTTTTCAGCAGCAGCCTTACTTAAATTTTTAGTTACTTTCGAAAGCACTAAAACCAAAGTTGTTAGCAAAGCAAAGCCTACTATATAGAGTATTGAATTACCGTCTGTTTCACCTGTATCAGTGCCTGAGGCTTTCACACCAGTAGCAGCAGCTGTCTTAGGTCCATAAGTACCTTTTGCAACTCCTTCAACATAAGCGAGAAGATTGTCAATATCGGAATCTTTGAAAGCAGAAAACACGGTCATGTTGGAACCGCCATACTCCGTATAAATTTGTACAGCCCTCGGATAACCCGCAGCGCGTAAAGTTGCATTGTTTCTAATCCATAAATACAATGCTTTGTCATCACCCCAACGCTCACGCACGCCACCCAATGCAGGTCCCGTGAGTTTATCTTTCATGTTTTTGTTATGACAAGTCGCACAGTTGTTTATGAAAGATGCTTTTCCAGCATCAGGGTCACCGGCAGCATACGCAGAAAACGAACTAAAAAATAATGCTGCTAAAATGAGTATCTTAAAGGATCTCATAAATTAATATTTTGATGTTAATGATTTCTTTAAACTTACGACTACAAAATTATTCATAAATCAATTAGGGCGCAAACAATTACAGACTAATGCTTAAGAACTGAAGCTATTTAGAAAATTTCTAAATTGATTTTCCTTTATTGGGGCAAAAATAAAGAGCCAATCTCAAAAAAAAGTATTTATTAGAAAAATTTACTTCGATGAGTGAAAAAAAATTTAACATTTCTTTTTTCTTTTATTTAAGCTTTAGATAAATACTACGTGCGTTAACACTGATTGTTCTATACTTCAAACTGAAAATCAAACTAAAAATATTATTAGAGAGAAGTATTTATTCTTTTTTGCCAGATTTTTTTTCAGTTTCGTCTTTCAATTTTTTGAGAATTTCTTCTTGTTTTTTAACTTCTTCTTTCATTCTGCGAATTTCTTCCCCCGTTTCTTCTTTTACTTTTTGGATTTGCGCGTTGGCTTCCTGTTTGGTTTTAAAAATTAATTCGTTTTGTTCAATCTGGAGTTGCTGCAATTCGCTTTGTTGTTTCAATCGCGCGGCGGCGGCATCGTCGTTATATTGCTGAATTTTAAGTACAGTTTCCTCCCGTGCTTTCGAGAGATCAACCGAAGAAGCGCGACGCACAGAATCTTTTTGCGTATTGATTGCCATTTCAGTTTCTGCTAAATCTCTTTTAATATCGTTTTTTCTTTTTTCGGTAGCTTTTTCCATTTCTCGCAACGCGGCGGCGGCTTGTTCGCGCACAGAAAAAACTTCTTTCTGCGCTTGCTCCGTCGATTTCACCACCAAATCGGCAGCAGATTGCCGGGCTGTGTTTAAATCGCTCGAAATTTTTTGCCGTTCGCGCAGCGATGTTTCGCGCAACGAACGAATTGAATCGGATTCAGTAGCAATAGTAGATTGAATATTTTCTTGCATTTTTTGTTTTGTCTCAGCCAATCGCTGCGCTGTTGCTTGCAATTCTTTTACCTCATTTGTTTTAGCTTTCGAGATTTCTTCGGCAGCTACTTGGCGCGCCAACGTTACTTCCATAGCAGCGCGTTTTTTAGCATCCTGAATTTCTTGCGCCGAAATGTTTATAATTCTACTTTCAGCCGTTTTCGCTTCCGCAATTTTTTGCTCCATCTCTTTCTGAATAGCATCAATTTTAAATTTCTCAGTGTTTTGGATTTCGGTAATTTCTTTTGCTAAATTTAATTTTGAATCCTGCGTTTTTGTTTGCGCCAACTTTATTTGATCAAGTGCTTCTTTACGAACGCGCTCTAATTGTTCTGCAATTTGTTTTTGTGTAATTTGAATCTCTTTTGCACCTGCCGTGCGCACACTATCTGCCGCGAAACGCGCACGCTCAACGGTAGTTTGTAATTGTTGTTGTTGCTTTTGTATGGTAGAGTCGCTTTTATCTTTTTCTAATTTGATGGTTAATAAATTAACTTGTCGTGCCGAATCAATAACTGCGACTGCTTTAACTTTTTCTTCTTCCACGCGTTTGTCAGTTTCTAAAATAATTTCAATCGCTTTTTTGCGCGATTCCGTTACTGCGACTGCCGACTGCTCGCGTTGCTTCGCCACGTTTTCTTTTATCTCCGCCATTTCCGACGCAGTGTTTTGTGCGAAGAGTGCTTTTTCTTCTGCTGCTTTGCGACGAATCTCTGCCATGTCGAACAGAATTTTTTGTTTTTCTAACACGGCTCGCTCGCGCACTCTCGCAACAGTATCAGCCGATGCTAATTCTGTTTTAAGAATTAAATCGGCAGCCGTTTTTTGTGCGCCAACAACTTCTTCTGCTGTGCGTTCGCGCACTACGAGCGCATTTTTGCGCGCTTCTGCTACGCGCTTTTGCGTTTCTTCTCTAATTTTATTTAATTCCGATGCCGAAGATTCGCGCGCACTCGCTACTTCATCGGCGTATTGTTGTTTCGCTTCCTCTAATTTTTGTCGCGTTGCTTTTATTTCGGTAGATACTTTTTCGCGCACACTCGCAATTTCTTTTGCCGATTCTAATTGTGCTTTCTGAACTTCTTGCGCTGCCAATGCACGCATCTCACCGACGTTGCGTGTAATTTTTTCACTCTCAATGCCTGCACGCTTTTGCGTTTCTGTCATCACAACAGAGTACGATTTTACTGCGGAATCAATTTGTGTTTGCGCACGTGCGCGCGCACTCAAAATATCTTTAGCTAAATCGGATTTTTTTTGTTCGCTCGCTGCGCGCGTTTGGAGTAAATCGGTAGCTATTTGTTCTTTTTCTTTGGTTGCGCGTTCTTTCGCTGCCAAAATTTCAGCGCGTAATTGTTCTTTCGTTGTGGCTAATTCTTTTCTTAAATTTTGAAGTTCTTCATCCGTTAGCGGTTGATCGGCTGCACGAGCAACTTGTGTATTATTATTTGAAGAATTAGGAACGGCAGCGCGTGGTGTTGTATTGGCTGCATTAAATCCGGTTGATTCACCTGTAACAGCAACACTCTTAGTTCTTTGGCGATCTAAAGTGGTTGCAAAGCAATTTATGAGACTAACGAAATCATTTTTGCGATTATCGGGTAACGTAAATTTGCGCATTTCTAAAGTGCCTTTGCTCAGAATGTAAATAATATTTGGTGCGTGTTCACTCAACCATGTAACAGCTTCAATATTAAGTTGCAGAATATTTTGGTAAGTTTTTGCACTAATGAGTTCATTATTTTCGACGAAGCGATACGTTTTACGAATATTATTGGCATCAACAAAAGATATTTCATCGTTCTGATTAAACTCTACACCATTGTGCGATGTGACGCGCGCTTGCACACCCTTTTCGTTATTAAAAAGTTCAATTTCGTAACTGTAATCGCCTCGAAAGATGACAGTTGTCGCTGTTGTTCGCAAAAAATGCGTATTACCCACTACCCTATTTTCAACTAAAACCGTATTACAATTTTGAGAAAAAATTGTGTTGATATTAAAAAGAAAACAGCCTAACACGACCGAAAACGGAATAAAAAACTGTTTTTTCATACAATAACCTTTTAAATAGAAAGGAAATATCAATTAAACATTGGTAAATTTAAGTTTTTTTAAACAAAACTTCCCATAATTTATCAAAATCTATATTTAAAACGCACAGACGGTGTTTTAGATACATCTTAACATTTAAATGATTGGTGTTTATTTATTGCCGAAAAAGATGGAATAATAAAAGTCCTTTCGCAAATTTTTTCAAAAAATGCTTTATATTCGTTCTTAAATCATTTCTAAAAAAATAAATCCATTTAATAATGAGAAGCCTCTTTACACTCATTGCCTTTTTTTCTGCAATTCAGCTTCATGCACAAGTGAGCATAAAGGAATTGACTTGTGAAAATCTTCTGAACCCGCTCAGTATAGATGAAACTGCGCCCCGATTAAGTTGGAAACTTTTTAGTACAGAACGAAACGTGATGCAATCGGCGTATCAAATAAAGGTATTTGCAGAAAAAAATAATTCTTTAGCGCTTGTTTGGGATTCAGGCAAAACGCCGTCTGAGGAATCTATTTTGCAAATTTATAAAGGCAGTGATTTGCAATCGGGTGTGCGATATGTTTGGCAAGTTCGCGTATGGGATGAAAAAAATAAAGAAACTGAGTGGAGTGAACGCGCTTTTTTTGAAATGGGTTTGCTCAGTACAACCGATTGGAAAGCTCAATGGATTGATCCTGAAAAAAACATTGATTCTTTAAAACAGCAGCCTGCGCCCATGCTGCGAAAAGAATTTAAACTGAATCAGAAAATTCAATCGGCGCGTTTGTATGTAACGAGTAAAGGGTTGAATGAAATGTACATTAATGGCAAACGGGTGGGCGATAATGTTTTCACGCCTGGTTGGACATCGTACAAAAATCAAATTCAATATTTCACCTACGATATTACGGCACTTTTGAAAACTGGCGACAATGCCGTTGGTGCTATTTTAGGTGATGGTTGGTTTCGCGGTTATTTAGCTTGGGCAAATGCGCGCAATCATTACGGTACAAAATTGGCTTTATTGGCGCAAATAATTATTACTTTTTCGGATGGAACGCAACAAATAATCGGAACAGACGAAACTTGGAAAGCCACGTCGAACAGTCCGATTGTAAATTCCGATTTGTATATGGGTGAAACGTATGATGCGCGGAGAGAACAATTGGGTTGGACAGAAGCCAAGTTCGATGATTCAAAATGGTCAACTGTAGAAACTACAAATATATTTGAGTCTATAAATAGTAAATTGGTTGCACCAAAAGGTCAAGCAGTACATCGGATAGAAGAACTTAAAGCACAAAAAATTATCATCACGCCTGAAGGCGATACCGTCATAGATTTTGGTCAGAACTTAACAGGTTGGGTTAAAATGAAAGTGCGCGGTGCAGTTGGCATGACAGTGACGATAAATCATGCAGAAGTTTTGGATAAAGCAGGAAATTTTTATACCGCAAATTTGCGCGCAGCCCGTTGCGAAATTAATTATACGCTCAGAGGAAACGGTGAAGAAATTTTTGAACCGCATTTTAGTTTTTTTGGCTTTAGGTATGCGCGCATAAAAAACTATCCCAACTATTTTCATTCAAAATTAGAAGATTTAAAAGATTTTTTTTCAGCCGTAGTTGTGCACACGGATATGCCAAAAACTGGGGAGTTCGTAACTTCAAACGCGCTGATAAATCAGTTGCAACATAATATTCAATGGGGACAAAAAGGCAATTTTTTAGACGTGCCAACCGATTGTCCGCAACGCGACGAACGTTTAGGTTGGACAGGCGACGCGCAAGCATTTGTTCGTACGGCTTCATACAATTTTAATGTTTCAGGTTTTTTTAATAAATGGCTCGTTGATGTTGCTACTGACCAAAATAAAACGGGCGCGGTGCCTTTTGTTATTCCGGATGTGCTCTCGAAAGGAAAATCGCAAACAAGCGCGGGCTGGGGAGACGTATCCGTTATTGCACCTTGGACGATGTACACAGTTTATGGCGATAAAAGACTTTTAGAGCGACAATACCCGAGCATGAAAGCCTACGTAGAATATATTCGAAAAAGCGCAGGCGATTCGCTCATTTGGAAAAATGGCAGCGTTTTTGGCGATTGGTTATTTTTTCATCCGCGCGAAACGCGGCATACAGAAGCCGATGGATTTACAGACCAAGATTATATTGCTACGGCTTTCTTTGCCTATTCAACCAAACTGCTTCAACAATCGGCAGAAGTTTTAGGAAAAAAAGATGATGCCGTTTTTTATAAAATTCTACACAAAAAAATTAAAGAAAACTTCATTCAGGAATATTTTACGCCACGTGGTCGCACTGCTTCAGATTCTCAAACATCGTATGTATTAGCTTTATTTTTTGATTTACTACCAGAAAGAATGCGCGCAAATGCCGTTAATAATTTAGTGATGGACATAAAAAGTCGTGGCTATCACCTTTCAACGGGTTTTCTCGGCACGCCGTACTTATGCCACGTACTTTCTCAGAATAATAAAACCGATATAGCATACAAATTGCTGCTGCAACAAACATATCCTTCTTGGCTTTACCCGGTAAAAATGGGTGCAACAACTATTTGGGAACGTTGGGATGGCATTAAAACCGACAGCACTTTTCAAGATGCGAACATGAATTCTTTTAATCATTACGCGTATGGTGCTATTGGCGATTGGATGTATCGCGTTTGTGCGGGCATTGAAGTTGGAACTGTCGGTTACAAACATATTCTCATTCAACCGCAACCGACGGATAGTTTAAATGATGCAAAGGCTACTTTCAATTCTAATTACGGCGAAATAGTTTCAGGTTGGAAAAAAACGGCGACGGGTTTTATTTTTTCAATAAAAATTCCAGCCAATACAACTGCAACCATTAAACTACCCGCTGAAAATATAAATAAAATTACAGAGCACGGTGAGCCGTTAAAAAACTTTGCAAATAAATTTACAAATAATATGATTTCGATAGAAGTGGGTTCAGGTGAATATGTTTTTGAAACGCGGAATTAGGAGATGATTAAATACTTTGTAACAAATTTAAATATACGGAATAAAGGTTTATTTAAGATACGGAAGCTGCAGTTTAAGTATTCGAAATAGGATTGAAAATTTTTAAACTAAAACCACTAAAATCTGATAAATTTCTTGTAACAATTTCAAAACTATTTATGGAAGCAGTTGCTGCAATGATAGAATCTCCAGTTGACATTTTTTTAAGTTGACGGAACTCAATTGCCTTGTCGATAATGGCGGAATCAATCGGTATGATGTTCAATATTGAAAAAAGGATAGTCATATCTTGCTTCGTAGAATCAGAAAATTTATGATAACCTAAGACTTCCAGTTTAATAATTTCAGATACATACGAATCTGATTTTTGAAGTAGTGGCAATAAGTAGGAATAGTTACTTTGAGTGGCGTAAATAATTATATTGCTGTCAAGTATTCTCATACTGTGCTGTTTATGTTTTTTTAGTCGCGCCCCAGCAAAGTTCTATCTTTCCGACTTTCTTCAAAATCGCGCATGAGTTCATCAAAATTCTGGATATCCATCCCGCCTGCTTCAATTTTCGCAATAATATCTGTTCGAGGTTTGCTCGTTTTCTTTTTCTTCTTGACTACATACCTTGAGGTATAAGGAATGTCCAATTGCTTTAGAACAGGCAATAGTTTTTCAACCAACTGTAAATTTTCTATATGAAGGACTAATTCTGTCATGCTTTACACTTTTAATTTACACTTACAAATGTACACCTAAATTAAAATTATACTTCAGAAACCCTCAAATATAAAAGCGAATTATTCAAAAACACCTTCTTCTTATTCATGTTTAGTAAATTAATCAAAAAAATTTCTCACAATCTTGAGCACTTTCTGCACTTTCATGTTATTTCTTTCAAAAAAAATTTAGTACACTTTTTTCCCTCTAAATTTCTCACTCTAACAAATTTTATTTTAGTTTGTGTAAAAAACATAATGAAACTTTTATTAACCTTTATGTTATTTTGCACACTCAATTGCGCTTTTGCTCAAGATGACGATGTATACAATGATCTTTTAACCGCCGGAAAAATTGCTTATGAATCTGGTAATTGTGAGATGATTCTAAAAAAATGGAAAGCAGCACTCGGGTATCCGAATTTGTCAGAATACCAAAAGCAAAGTTTAAGAACTTCGATTGCGCTATGCAGTTCGCCAGATAATCCAACCCAAACAGCAACAACTTTTAAGATACCTGAAATGGTTTTTGTGCAAGGTGGTTCATTTAAAATGGGAAGCAATGAATATGACAATGAAAAACCTCCACACACTGTATCATTAAAAAATTTTTCGATAGGCAAATATGAGATTACAGTCGCGCAGTTCGCGACTTTTGTAAAAGAATCTGCTTACATCACAACTGCTGAAACGGAAGGTTCAAGCTTTTGCTATATTGATGGCAGTTGGCAATCGAAAGGCGGTGTGTTTTGGAAATGTGATGTGTATGGTGATAGGCGCACACAATCGGAATACAATCATCCTGTTATTCACGTGAGTTGGAACGATGCAGTGGCTTATTGTGAATGGCTTAGCGGAAAAACCAGAAAGAGTTACAGACTACCTACCGAAGCGGAATGGGAATACGCAGCGCGTGGCGGAAATAAAAATAGTAAATATACTTTCAGCGGCAGTAATACTATTGACGATGTGGCCTGGTATGATTCGAATAGCAGCAATGAAACACATTCTGTAGGTATAAAACAAGCCAATGAATTGGGAATTTACGATATGAGCGGCAATGTTTGGGAGTGGTGCAGCGATTGGTATGGTAAGACATATTATTCAGATTCACCAGCAAATAATCCAACAGGGCCTTCAAATGGCTCGTCCCGTGTTCTTCGCGGTGGCAGTTGGAACTACTTTGCGCAAAACTGCCGTGTCGCTAATCGCTACTCCTGCACGCCTACGATTAGCTACCACTTCATAGGCTTCCGCGTGATTCTTGTTTCTAAATGATAGTATCACTGGACATTAGGCTTACTTCCAGCGAGACCAATTAATCTCCCTTACGGCGATTTGAAGGTAATACAGAAAAATCATTTAGCTTTTACAAAGAAAAAGTGTACTTTTGGCACAGCGATATCTTACCAATTTTCTAAATTATGAAACTACTACTTACTATATGGCTTTTTGCAATCTCTCTTAACCTCTCTGCACAAAAAATCTATCAACCGACTTGGGAATCAATTGATAGTCGCGCAGTTCCGACATGGTTTGAAGATGCAAAATTCGGCATTTTTATTCATTGGGGCATTTTTTCTGT
>JAYVNP010000122.1:0-3390 GCA_043758385.1 Saprospiraceae bacterium | reverse complement strand
CCGATGACGACAGCCAAACATTTTTGCGGACTTTGTGTGCAATCATTTTTATAATTGACGCAAACATTTACTGTGCCAGTGGCCGGAAAATTTGTATAGCTGTAAAAACTATCGGGTCTTGATACAACTTGTGGTGCGCCACCATTATTTGATATTGAATAGATATATTCGGAAGCATTTAGATTGGCTGGAACAGAATAAATAGAACTCGAAACACCCGTACAAACTATTGAAGCTCCGTAAACTGCCGTTGGAGCGGGTAATGGATCAACCACATCTTGAATTGTGCCACTTAAAACAGTAATGTTAAATGAGCAACCAGCACCTGAATAACCGTCAACTAATAAATAATACGTTTGTCCAGCAATTAAATTATTTGCTGTTACATCCGCCACAGGTTGTCCACCATTGGAATTTATACAATTTGAAACAGGCGTAAAACTGGCTGAATCCGCACAATTTGTCGAAGAAAAAATAACTGCTTGCACCCCATCTGTTCCGCAACCAGCGCCAGCCGTAAATCGGAGTGAAAGTGTTGCGCTGTTTGCCTTAATTTTATACCAACTCGGGCTTTCTAACGAACCACAAAATCCTTTAGGGTTTAAATAAGTTTTTCCAAATATCGGCACGCGAATAGTACTACAATGTGCATTGAGTTGTGCAGTGTTACAAAAATAAGGCGCAATACAAGCATTATCACTCGGATATGGCTTATTACACTGGGCTAAAATTTGAGTAAACGGTAGTAAAAATAAAATAAATGGTAATATGCGTGGTATCATTTAAAGGAATCTTCGATTAATTGTAATTATCGTTCAGAAAGAATTGTAAATATAGTTGATAGTGTATGGTTGTTAGTTGATAGTAATTGAATCATGTCGAACTAACAACTAACAAACAGCAACTATCAACTAATATGCAAAAACCATGACTTTTAACGTTTTAAAAGTCTTATTTGTATGTGAATAGTTAAACAAATTTTAAAGGACTGAAAATTTAATTGCACGAAACAAGTTTTACCTATACTTTTGGACTAATTTAGTAAATTGTTGCCCGTTATAGTTGTTAGTGTTTTAAATAACTATCAAATGGCAACAATCAACTTTAAACTACAATAATTCCATGCAAACTATTTTTAAAACCTGTTTACTGCTTTTTTTAATTTTTTCAACAAAACCCTGCACGTCTCAAATAATTACTAATGGCGATTTTGAAACCGTAGATACAACGCTAAAAGTTTTAGGTTGGAAGTGGTCGAATGCTTTTGGTTATAGATTTGTAGCCGATCCGTTTACCCATTATTCCGGAAACTATTCAGCTTTACTTGAAAACGTAACGAACTCTGTTTCAGAATCTGGCGGTGCTGCATTTGTCCAACCTTTTACAACAAAAAAAACGGGTTTGAAAAGTTGGCGATTGAGTGTAATGGTTAAAACACAATCGGCTGCGCCTTGTGGCGTAATTCTAAATGCTTTTTGCAGACAATTTCCAATTCTTTCAACCGATATGTTTGAACGCGGCATTGGTGGAACAGCGGATTGGCGAAGAATCGTCGCTGAGTTTACGTTACCTACTTACACCAACGCGCTGAGTTTTGGTGGTATGATCACGGGTTCCGGTAAAATTTGGTTCGACGATTTTAAATTAGAAGAAATACCTTTGGATGTTACACCCGCAAGTCCGGTAGTCAAAAAATATTTTGCCGAGTTTATTGATTCTTTAAAATTACATTCTATTCGGCGCGATTCTGTTGATTTTGATTTACTCGAAAAAGATTTAGAACTCATAGCTAAGGGCGCGCAAAATAAAGACGATTTAAAATCGCCGTTTCAATATGCTTTTGCAGCCATGAACGATAATTTTGGCGCGTATTACGATTCAACAACAATGACAAAAGCGAATACTGAAAGAGCAAACGCTCTGAAAAATAAAAAAATACCTCCGCCTTTGCGTTATCCAATTGGTGGTATTTGGAAAAACGACTACGCCATTATTCGAGTACCCAGTTTTTTTGTTGAAGACCCGATACTTTCAAAATTGTATTCCGATAGTCTCGTTCATCTCATTAAAATAATGGAAAATAAACATCCGAAAGGTTTTATTATTGATTTACGCGATTGTAGTTCAGGCAATGTTGACGCTTTGATGAATGGACTTGCGCCTTTTTTTACCGATAAAAAAACACTTAGCTTAAATTATGCCAACGGAAAGCAGAAATCGTGGGATTATAGCGATACCACAATATATAAATTGAATAAAAAATTACCCGTTGCTGTTCTTACAGGTCCGCTCACGCAAGCTGCTGCCGAAGCAGTAGTTATTGCTTTTAAGTCTAAAAAAAATACCAAACAATTTGGTGAACCGACGGGTGGATTAAGTGAAGAAGCCCAAAATTTTAAACTTTCTGACAACGCTACTGTTACTTTTTCGACAGGAATATATTCCGACGTTAAAAATATGAAATACTCGGGTAGAATAAAACCTGATCAGTTTGTAGAATTTCCCAAAAATGTTCAAATAAAAATTGAAGAGGATGCCATTGTTTATTTAGCTACGCAATGGTTAGCAATGACTAACTAACTATAAGTTTTTTTCGATTAGACGCTTGCCTCAAAATTATAAAATTATGTCAGAAATTGCAGCAATAATGGCTTGCGCCGAAAATGGCGTTATCGGATTTGAAAATAAAATTCCTTGGTATGTACCTGCCGATTATGCGTATTTTCGTCGCGTGACAATGAATCACGTGATTATTTTAGGCAGAAAAAATTATGAAAGTATCGGTCATGCGTTACCTAAACGCGTAAATATTGTAGTGACGCGTGACGAAAATTATAAAAAAGAAGACATCATTGTAGAAAACTCTATAGAAAAAGCGATTGAACACGCAAAATCTATTTCTGACGAAACTGTTTTTATTATCGGTGGCGCAGAAATTTATAAACTCGCCTACTCGCTTCTAACAAAATTATACTACACCGAAATTCATGCAAACGTGAAAGGTGATACATTTTTTGTTCCTGAAAATTGGAACGATTGGATTTTAGAATCCGAAGAGTTCCATGCTAAGGATGAAAAAAATATGTACGATTACACGTTCAAAGTTTACAACCGCAAATAGAAATTGGCTTAGCGAAAAATTAAACATTGATGCTTATCTTTGGCACTCAACGATAAATTTTCGCTCATGAAAAAGCCTTTAGTTTTCTTTTTATTTTTCCATATTTCTTTTGTTTTAATCGCGCAAAATCCACCCGCATTATCAAGCATAAAAGAGAGCGATTTAAAAACTGATATTTTTGAACTTTCCGATGCGCATTTCAAAGGCAGATCGGCGGGAACGCTTGATGAGTTAAAAGCCTCTGCTTGGTTGGCTGAAAAATACAGAAC
>JAYVNP010000121.1:0-3391 GCA_043758385.1 Saprospiraceae bacterium | reverse complement strand
GTCGATCAAGCCTTGCAAGGAAAATTTGCAGGCGTTTTAGTGACACCAACTGATGGCACACCCGGCGCAGCAGCTATCATTCGTATTCGCGGGACAGGTACACTTAATAATTCCAATCCGCTTTTTGTAGTAGATGGTTTACTGATTGATGATATTGGTTTTTTAAATCCGAATGATGTAGAAACGGTAACCGTTTTAAAAGACGCTTCATCAACAGCATTATACGGAACACGTGGCGCAAACGGTGTAATTTTAATTACAACCAAACACGGGAAAAGTGGTAAAGGACAAATTTCTGTTTCATCGTATTACGGTACTCAAGAACTTTCAAAAAAAATTGGACTTACCAATGCAACTCAATACGGCATATTACGCAACGCAGCTGCTAAAAATTTTAATCAACCCACGCCTTTTCCAAATCCTGAAAGTTTGGGTGTAGGAACAGATTGGCAAGATGCTATTTTTCAAAAAGCACCTATCAAAAATTTAAATTTAGCTGCGCGTGGTGGCAATGAATTTATGACATATAGCATCAGCGGGGATTATTTAAAACAAGATGGTATTTTAAAAGGCGGTGATTTTGAACGCTACACTTTGCGTATAAACAATGAATATAAACTTAATAAATTCATTAAATTGGGTCATAACATTTCTATTCTCAGTTCGCACAGCAATTATTCACCTGGAATGATTTACAATGCGTATTATGCGCCACCAACTGCACCAACAATTGATTCTGTTGGAAAATTTGGCAATACGACTTCGGATGGAAATGTTGGCAATCCAATTGCGCAATTGTATTATGAGCGTTACAACTCGGGTAGCAGTTTCAGAACTTTAGGAAATATTTATGCCGATATTACCATACTGCCGGGTTTAACTTTTAGAACAAGTGGTGGTTTAGATTACAACACCGACGAAAGTAAAAAATTTGTTCCAGTTTTTTATGTAACCGATATTCAGAAATTAGACCACAATACGCTGGATGTGGCGCGAAATAAAAATGTTAATAAACTTTGGGAAAATACACTTACTTTCGATAAAACTTTTGGTAAGCACCATCTTAATTTGTTGGCAGGTTTAACTGCGCAAACTCAAAGTGGAAGTAGATTAACCGCACATGGAACAGATTTGTTGAGCGACGTAAACAATATTGATGCTGATATTGAGAGCTTGCTTTATTTACGCAATGCACAAAAGGGAATAACAGTTGACGAAATCGGGAACAACGATGCTAATTTCGGCATATTTTCACAATTATATCGGATCAATTATACTTATAACGAACGCTACTTGTTTACAGCATCACTTCGCAGGGACGGATCTTCTAAATTTGCTCCGAATCGTCGTTTCGGTAATTTTCCTGCCGTTGCAGTGGGTTGGCGTTTGAAAGAAGAAGATTGGTTTAAAAATATAGATTGGCTCTCTGCGCTTAAATTTAGAGCGAGTTATGGCGTCATTGGAAACGACAAAGTTCCTCAAACTGCTTTTAAGCCACCCGTAACTTCTCGGTTAGATGCCATATTTGGGCCTGATGAGAAGTTTTTTCCAGGCGCTACAATCAATCTTTTAGCCAATCCAGACTTACATTGGGAAGAAACTCACCAAACGGATATTGGATTTGAAGCGGGCTTTTTTAAAAATCGTTTAACAACAGAAATTGATTGGTATAACCGAAAAACGCTTGATATTATAACGCAAGTCGCTATTCCTGCTTATGTAGGGGCTCAAGATCCACCTTATGTGAACGCGGCATCGCTCGTAAATAGTGGATTCGATTTCAATCTCGGCTGGCGCGATAAAACTGCTGGTAATTTTGGTTATCACATCAATATAATCGTATCTACAGTTCATAATGAAATTTTATCTTTGGGAGAGGGTAAAACTGAGATTTTTGGTGGCGGTGTAGGCGAAGGAGGTAAACTCGGAACTCGAACAACAATTGGTTCTTCTATCGGTGCTTATTATGGTTATAAAGTAGTTGGTGTGTACCAAAATGCAGAAGATCTTAAAAATTTGCCGAAACGGGTTGGCGAAGTGCCAGGTAGTGACGTTAAAATAGGTGACTTAGTTTATCAAGATACTGATGGCGATGGCGTCATTACGGCTAAAGATCGCGTATTTTTGGGTAGCGCAATCCCTACTTATACTTTTTCTGTTAATTTGGGTGCCGATTATGCTGGCTTCGATGCTTCCATACAAATTAGTGGCGTTGGTGGGAATAAAGTTATGAATGCTAAACGTCTGGCTCGTTTTTCGACGGGTAACTTTGAATCTACTTTTTTAAATGGCTGGACAGAAACTAACCCGAGTAATTTTGAACCGCGTGTGACCATTGGCGGTAGAAATTACGAAGTGAGCGACAGATTCATTGAAGATGGTTCTTTTACTTCTATTCGGAATTTGCAAGTTGGATATACTTTGCCGCTAAATATTGCAAAAACTCTAAAAATGCAAAGTTTACGTATATATACTGCAGCAACAAATCTAAAAATGTGGACTAAATATAGTGGCTATACACCTGAAATCACAAATGGAGGCGATTCTTTCTCTCCTGGAATTGATCGTGGTGTTTATCCAGTAGGTAGAACTTATACTGTTGGTGTTAATGTTGTATTTTAAATCAAAATTTAATTCTAATAAATTTATAAAAGCGCAATTCAATTCAATTATTATGAAAAAGATACTTTCAATTTTTGCTTTTTGTCTTTTGCCTTTGGCATTTTTTTCTTGTAAAAATAGTTTTTATGAGATTCAAACACAAGGAGACCTCAGTGCAGATAATTTTTTCAAAACAGAAGATCATGCACTTTCAGCAACTAACGCAACGTATAACATTTTGCGCAGCTGGGAAATTCATGTTTTTGCTTACGTAGGCTGCACAGATATTCTTTCCGACGACGGCGATAAAGGCAGCGAACCTAACGATGCTTTGTTTTTGCTCGATATGGATAATTTTACGTTCGATGCTTCAAATGTTGCACCTGTAACTGTTTGGCAAGGTTATTATCGCGCTATATTTAGAGCCAATCTTGCTATTCAACGCATTCCAGAAGTCGCCGGCAATGAAGATTTTAAGAAACGACTGATTGCAGAAAATAAATTTTTGCGCGCGTACTTTTATTTTAATTTAGTGCGTTGGTTTGGCGATGTACCATTGGTTTTAAAACAGCTTCAGGCAAGCGAGTTTAAACAACCTCGCGCCAAAACTGCCGATGTGTACGCGCAAATTATTTCAGACCTCAAAGATTGTATTGATGTGTTGCCAGAAAAATCCAAATATGCTTCGGATGATTTAGGTCGCGCAACTAAAGGCGCTGCACGGGGATTTTTAGCGAAAGTATATTTGACTCAAAAAGATTACGTCAATGCTGAAAAATATGCGCTCGAT
>JAYVNP010000120.1:0-28436 GCA_043758385.1 Saprospiraceae bacterium | reverse complement strand
TCGGCGAACAAGTTAGAAAGTCACTGTACAAATCAAGTAAATTCGGAGATTTCATACTTTTTTTCGTAAAAATATCAATTCCCTAAAAGTATTCTGCTATCTTCAGAATTTAATGACTGCGTAATGTCAGTAAAGTAATAATAATATTGTGTTGATTTACTTTAAAGGTGATAAAATGGTTTATTTTTGCACGAAAATATAACATAATAGATAGATGATAATCGCAAATCCGATTTACGATGTTGTTTTTAAAAGGCTAATGGAAAATGATAGAGTAGCTAAATTTTTCATCAGCACGCTTTTAGAGCAAATTGTTGAAAGTGTAGAAATAAAACCACAGGAGTTCACTTACACGAATGAACTAGCAGGGCTTGCTGTGTTTCGCCTTGATTTCATAGCAGTAATAAAAAATGCTGAAGGCGAGTCTAAAAAAGTGCTCATTGAAATACAAAAAGCTAAAAACCAAATTGATTTGATGCGTTTTCGGAATTATTTAGCCGAACAATACAAAAAAGAAGATACGATAAACGAAGAAAAAGTAATCCTTCCGATTACCACTATTTATATTTTAGGATTCAAGTTACCAGAAATAGAAACTCCATGCCTAAAAGTTGAACGTAATTATAAAGACTTAACTAATAAGACAAACCTTACAGCAAAAAGTGATTTTGTTGAAAAACTAACCCACGATAGTTTTGTTGTTCAGGTGGAAAGAATAACAGATAGGTATCAGACGCGGTTAGACAAACTTTTGAGCGTATTCGAGCAGACAAATTTTATTGATGACAATAAAATAATTAAAGAGTTTAATCATGAAATTGATATTGAAGAACTCAAAATTGCAACCGATATATTGCACTACTCGGGAACTAATCCTTCAGAAAAAAAGAAAATAGAAACAGAACAAGAAGCATGGAGAACGGTTGACGCTATGACCGAAGGATTAAGAGCAAAATTAGAACAACAAAATAAAACTATCCAAGAAAAGGATCAAGCATTGAGCGAAAAGGATATATTAATTGTTGAACTTTTGCGAAAATTGGAAGAGAAAAAATAAGACCCTAAATTATCAATTTATATAATTCATGAAATTTCAGCTCTCTTCAAATTCTACTTTGTTTTACCGATTGTTTGTGCCGACGCTTTGGTTGGGATTTTTCGGCGCATTTTTTTTAGCCATTTTCTTTTCAGAAAAACCTGAAATTGGTGGATTGAATTTGAACAGCCTTAAATGGGAGCTATTAGCATTTGTTCTGACGTTTGTTGTTGTTTTTAAATTTACACTGTGGAAACTTTTGCGTATTGATGCGGATATGGAATATATTTATGTCACAAATTATTTTCGTACCGTGCGCTATCCGTTGCAAGATGTAGAAAAAATTGAGGTCAGTCGTGGTTTTATTTATCAATACGGCACACTATATTTAAAAGGTAAAGGTTACTTTGGTCAGAACCTGAGTTTTATTGCCAGTAAACCGCGCGTAGAAAAATTTATTGCGGCTGAACCAGTTATCGCTGTAATAATAGTATAGCGCATTATTGCCAATCATACGTTTTAGAAAAAGCATTTTTAGCAACGCCATCTACGGTGCCGGTTAAACTCATTTGTCCGAAACCACTTATATTGAGTAGCGCGTCGCCATTATTTTTTGAAGCGGGAAGAATAAGTGTTGTGCGATATAAATACTTTTGCCCAGAAAGTACCTCATTAAAAACTGCCCAACCTTCTAAATTAGAAAAATTGAGACCGTTTTGTGCTGGTGTTATGTAATCGAAAACAAGTTTTATTTCGTGCGCTTTGGTATCGTTCACGGCAATCTGAACGCTGAAATTACCTTTCGTATTTGAAGTAATGTAAGTAGGGTTTATAAAATTCACGCCGTTCTTTCCAGTAGCGTTTAAACTAAAAGATTTTGAAAGATCGGAAACTTTTACTTTTATCGTTTTTGTTGGCGCACTCGAGCCGTTTTCGTAAATCTCCACTGTGAAAGAAGTAATTGAATTATTCGATGTGCGCGGATCAAGTATAATTTCTGCATCGGAGGTTGAACTTGCAACAATGGTGGGCGCAACTGTTCTTGCTTGAGCATAAGCCCAACCGCCATAATTTTTAGTGTTGAAATTAAAAATAGAATTGGTGTTTGTATCGGCGCGAATGACTAAATTGAGTGAAGTACCTACGGGTAAATTAGCTGAAAGACCTAAGATAACCGAATTAGTTGTTTCAAAAACAGTATCGCTCATCGCTAACAAATTAGGTTTGCCATTGCTGCCAAGCTGTGGATAGGTAATTTTTTTAGTAAAAGTGTAACCCAACTTATTTTTAAAGTTTTCAACGATTGGTTCGAAAGCACCGATTTGCGCAGAAACACCGATATCAGCGTAGCGTTTTGAAATATTGTTTCGCACGTTTTGAGTGTTCAATATTTGAGCTTCATTAATCAATTCCGATTTGAGTGCATCGGTATCTAAAGTACCATCCGTTTTTATATCAGCAGAAATTTTTGTAAGTAAATCTGTTAGTTGCAAAACGGTATGAGTACCTTGTAAAATTATTGAAACGGCTAAAAGTGCAGCGTTATCGTTGCCTACTTGCGAAATATCAAGCGTTTCAAAACTGCTTGAGGTGTTATCAATTAAAAAAATCTTCAGAATTTCTTTTTCCGCTTGCGCTTTAGCTTTTAAAAATGTACTACCTTTTGTAATTAAATATTTTATGCGCTCAGTTTCTAAGTGCGTTAAAACGTTGACATTAATTTTTTGATTGGAAGAAATATCTGCTATGGCATTTAAAACTAAAGGCGTAGAAGTGATTGTATTTCCGACTTCATCGAAATAAATACCGTTGGCGTTTACGGAAACAAAATTAGAAAATGTTCCTTGCGTGCTTATACTAAATGAACCTTTGCTATCAGTAGTTGTACCAATAAATGATTTACCGGATTCTTTTAAAACCGTATCAAGTTGTGTAATTATAATTTTGGCACCTGCGAGGAACGGACCTTTTTGAACGAAACCATTTATTTGGTAATCAGGTGGTGCTACAACTCCTTCTTTTTTACATTGAGAAAATAAAGTAATGGTTATAAAAATTGAAAGCACATTCGTTAACTTCATTGAAAACAAATTTAGGTATAATGCTTCTTAAAAAATTATACCAAAAAAATAAAAATCTGTATTTTTATTGGCTCTCATCGAAAAAAATGATTTAAACCAAACGTATTGATTGCAGAACTATTTTTTCACACGCAAAAACGTAACAGGATGAATTTCCCAACTCGATTCGGGTTTAATATTACCGGTGCCGCGTTCGCCTACGCCATGCCGATTATCGAAAAAAAGTGATCCGCGAATTTCAATTTCCGGAAACCGCGAAACCGGTCTGAATATGCGGCGCATTTTGCCTTCAAAAAAACTCGGAAATTGTTCAAACAGCATTCGGCGTGCATCGCGAAGCGCATCGTAGGCTTGTGTTGTAGTGTCGGTCGGTAAACCCGCAATTTCAGCTGTCATAAAATGTGTACGTTCGCCGTCAATCGTATCACCGATGATAATATGAAAATCATTATCGGATTCAGCTGCGATGTAAAAAATAAAAGCGCGCTTGATGTAAACGTTTCTATCTTCCTCGGGTAGAGAAGGCGAATAATCACCTACTTGTGCATACATTTCAGAATCGTACGGTAGTGTTTCAATTAATTCTTCTACCGATTCATACGTTTCGCAAGGCGCACCGCTCGGCGTAGTTTTGGCATCGGCGCGCACAACGCCTGCGAAGGATTGTAAATATAAATCACTTTCAGGTTTTTTAAAATGATAGGTTAATAAATTCGGATCAATCTCTGTTGCTAAATTTTCCGCGCTTGGCTCAATACTTTTACTTTCTTGCGAATTTGAATAAGTTGATGGTGTAAAACTTTGCATCGCCACATAGTTTTGAATATTGCGCGGCGCGCACGCATTTACAACAAAACTAAGCGCAAAAATAATACATAAGTTTTGCCATTTCATTGTATCGTGTTTTATTTATGTTTATAACAGATTAGGTTCTTTTACTAAAATAAATTTATAGGTCTCTCGTGTGGTTTAATAAAAATCTCAGGCGTATCAATCACCGTTTTGCGAAACCATCTCAGTGGTGCTTGCGTTTTATCGCCGGTTGAAGTGTCGCAAATGAAAAAAGAAAAATACAGCGGTAAGCAATCTTTTACTTTATCGAGCAGTTTATTTAAACGTGAATCCGAAAGTGGTTGATTATTGAGCGACGTATGCAATCGCCAACAATAATATGATTCGTCGTGTTGCTCTATGATGTTGAGTAAGTTCTGATCCGTAATTTCCGGAATATTCGCTTCAGCAAATTGGCGCGCCAAAACAGCGTGATATTTTGTGTAATCGCGCGGTGTGCCTCTATCTTCCCTAAATTTAAAGGTGTCGTGCAATAGGGCGATAATACGCAGTTTATTTCTTTCTTCAGGCGTTGGTGCAGGCGTAAGTTTTTCAATATTAAAATAAATTTCGCGCACATGAAAAACAACTTTGCCTTCCGGATGACCGTAACGCGGCTCACCCCACATTAATCCTTCCAGAATTTCGGGCATTGTGAGAATGCGTCTCTCTAAATCCGTTTCTGGGGAAAGCATTTTTGGTATATCTTCTAAAGTCATCAGTGCGCAATCAATGAAACATACCTCAAGGTTATAAAAATTTTTAGAAAAAACAATGGTTTAGACTATAAAAATTTAAAAACTAAAAATTAAACGCTGACAAGAATCTTTCTGTTTTCAGAATTAGTAAAAAGTAACGTAATTTGCATGAATTGATTTGTAAGTGCGTTCTATTAGTGCTCTTTAATTTTAAAAATTTATGACTTTGGTTAATCGAATTCAACAAAATATTTTTCGAACGTTTATTTGTTTTTTCTTTTTCATGTTTGCCGTAATCAATATTAGTGCGCAAACTACCGATACCACAACGGTTTTGAAAAAACTAACAGACCTTTATGCTACGTTTCAGAAACAAAATTCGGAAGCTAAAAACCAAAGCGAGGATTTAACCAATTTGAAATTGCACGTTGAGGAAGATGTGAAAGACGCGACTGAAAAAAAATTACCCAAGGCAGATCGTCGCGCGTTACAAACAAAATTAAATGATTTAACGCTTCGGATAGATACCGCTGAAAAAACAGTGGCAACAACTAAATTGATGATTGACGATATTACTGATCTTTTCAACGCTAAATATGAAAAGCAAAAACGCTTTGTTGAACGTTACGAAAAAAAATATGGTGATATTACACTGCCGAACGGTGCGCAATATGAAAGTGTGCTTCAACCTGCGCAACAGTCAACGGATGTTATCAATAAAACTGATAAATTACAACAACTCGAAACCAATAGCATTAATGCAGAAATTGTAATAGCAACTGGCGGAAATCTTGAAAAAACTGTGAGCGAAGTTAATGATAAACCAATACTTAAAACCAAAAAACAACGTGCAGAAAAAGTAAGTTCTAAAAAAATTGATGCGCCAAAAATGGTTTATGCTTCTTATAGTGTCGCTGAAGATGTGATGCTTACGCCACCGAATGCGCCTTGTAGTATCGCATCAGATGGGATTGATAATTTTACCGGAAAGACTAAAAAAGAAACAACGCCGCAAGTATTACTTACTTTTACGGACGATTTTATGCGACCACAACTCAAAGATAAAGAGTTTGTAACGTGCATGGCTTCTGCTTCTCGATTGCAAGGTGGTTTTTATTTTCTGATTTTGCGGTTTGAAATTGCGACTAAAGAAGCGCAACGCGCTTTCGGATTTTTAGATCGCGGCGTTCCATTCAGTTTTAAACTCCTCAATGGTAGAAATATTAACTTGCCAAATATTAAAACCGATATCGGCGTTGTTGATGCACAAAAAGGAACAACAACTTATGTGGCGACTTTTCAACTCTATGGTAGCGATGTGAAAAATTTAACTTCTGCCGAACTCGATCAAGTGCGCGTAGCTTGGAGTGCAGGTTTAGATGATTACGAAATTTACGATGTTAATGTGCTGCGTCACATTTTTGCTTGCCTCGAATAATCAATAAATTTATTAAACCTTTAGAATTTTATTATTATATAATTTCTGATTAAAAGTGGTTTAAAAATTGCAGTTATTCGGTAAACATACTGCTTGATAGCTCAAAATATTTGTCGGAAATTTTCAAAAAATGTCGTAAAGCATTGCGATTGTAAAATTTTTTGTCTTCAACTTTTTATTGTTTTCTTTTTAGGATTTAAAACTACACAGGCGCAGAAACAAATTGCTAAAACTCAATTAGAAAATAGTAATGCGCAAGCGCACATCGGTATTGTATCTCCAACTTTTTCACCAATAGAAAAAAATTCACCGAAAGATATTTTTTATTACTGGCTCGACCTCGGACAAGTTTTAAAACAAAAACAAAATTGGTTTTCTGCGCGCAATGCTTTTGAAGAAGCCTATAATGTTTCAACCCGTGTGAGCGATTCGGCGCAAATAAATACTTTATTACTTTTGGGCGAAGTCAATACACAACTTTCAGAATATACAGTTGCCTTCCAACAACTTTCGGAATGTGCGCTCATGGCTGAGCGCAGTCATAGATATTTAGAGGCGCAATTAGCATTTAAATTTTTAGGCGATATATTCACGAAGGCAGAAAATTATGTTTTAGCTTATAGTAATTATAAAAAAGGATGGTCTATCACAAATTCTTACTCGCCTTTGGAATTGCGCGTACAATTAATATGTAGTTTGGCGGAAACAGATTTAAAATTAAATAAAAACGAAGAAGCAACGCAGTATATAAACGCAGCTGAAACGTTGGTACAATCCGAACTCAAAACAAATCAAAATAATTTTCAAACAACAGTTTTATGGATTAAAGTTTTAAAATCGAAAAGTACGCTGCAAGTTCAATTGAACGAAATATCAAGCGCATTAAAAACTTTGGAAACAGCGCAGGGGTTGTGCGAAAAAATAAACGATGATATTCTCAGAGCAGAAATTGTTTTAGAAGAAAGCGAAATCTTAAAAAATACTGAAAATTCAGAGGAAGCGATTTCAAAAATTTTGATGTTACAAAAAACTTTGCACAAAAGTTTATTAATTGCTCGAACAGAAATTTTTTTAGGCGAAATTTTTTTTAATCAACAAAACTGGGAAGCAGCGCAAACGCATTTTATAATTGCTGAAAATAATTTAGCAATATGTAGCGACACATTTTTATTACAGCATGTTGCGCATCAACTTTTTTTAACGCATTTAAACTTAAATGATGCGACGAGCACAAAAAAATATTTTATTGCCGATACCGCTTTGCAAACAGTAACTTACAGTTCAAAAAATAAGCAACGCGAAGAATCTATTAAATTAAATTTTAACAATGCTTATCAGGAAAACGCGCTCAGTACATTAAAAATGCGCGATAATCGGTTTTTACTAATTTTTGGTTCTATCGGTGCTATGTTGCTGGTCGTTTTATTCAGTTTAATTTTACAAAATCGCACCAAAAATTACAATCAACTCATGTTGCGCAACGCCGAAATTCAAAGTCAGAATAAAAAATTAGAAGAATCGAACGAGATATTAACCCAATTTGCTTACGTGGCTGCCCACGATTTAAAAGAACCACTCCGCAGTATAGGTAGCTATATCGGCATCCTACAAATTAAATACTTGAAAGATTTACCACCTGCTGCCAGCGAATATATGCAATTCATCAACAGTGGCGTAAAAAGAATGTACTTACTTTTAAACGATTTACTCGAACTTTCGCAAGTTATTCGCCAACAACCGGGTGCAGAAGTTGTCAGACCTGAAGAAGTTTTGAATGATGTACGCGCTAATTTAAATAGTGCCATCGAACTCAAACACGCGCAACTCGAATATACACCAAATATGCCGGGGGTGAGGATGAATCGGAATCATTTGATGCAATTATTTCAAAATCTTATTGGAAACGCTTTAAAATTTACGACTGATGCGCCGCGCGTTCGCGTATATGCTATCGAAGAACCTAATCGTATTATTTTTACAGTCGAAGACAATGGCATTGGTATCAAAAAAGATTATTCATCTAAAATTTTTGTGCTTTTTCAGCAACTCAATAAAAAAGGAAGTTATGAAGGTACAGGAATAGGTTTAACCATTTGCAAAAATATTGTCGAAAAATATAACGGTAGCATTTGGTTTGAGTCGGAAGAAAACGTTGGTACTAAGTTTCATTTTTCTATTCCGATATAAGTTTTTTTGCCAAATTTTCCGCCAACGAAATCATTTGTGGGGTACCGATGTCGTGCCAATCGTCCGCATTATGCAAGTAACCAAGAATTTTTTTACTGCTGCATTGTGCCAAATACCAATCAATCATGCTAAAATAATCTTCAGTGGGTGCTGTTTTTAAAAAACTCGGATTCATTACGTGAAAACAGCTGAAGGAATAGGCTGTCAGCTCAGGTTTTGCGCGCCGAATTTTAATCTGTCGTTTTTTTACATTCGCCCAACCGCACAATCGCATCGCATCGTCGTGCAACATATAGCGCGTTGTTTCTCTGTTCTGAATAGCATACGTGACGGCAGCTTTCGTTTTTAAATGTTGTGAAAGCAGGGCGTTTAAATCAATTTCGCACAAAATATCGGCATTACAAATAAAAAATGGTTTATCGTCGTCGAAAAACCAAGCCGCGCGTTTTAATCCACCGCCAGTTTCTAAAACGTGCGCGCGCTCAACAGAAACCTCAATACGAATGCCAAAATAATTATTTTTTATTAAGAAATTAATTATTTGTTCCGCAAAATGATGTGCGTTGACGATTATTTCTGTTACGCCAAAATGTTTTATTAATCTACGGATATTAATTTCAAGCAATGGCACACTTGCCACTTCAACCAGAGCTTTTGGAATGTAATCTGTAATTGGCGACATACGCGTTCCAAATCCAGCTGCAAAAATCATTGCCTTCATAATTTAGTTGACGGTTGTTTGTTGGTAGTCAGTAGCGTTTACGTGCTAATATTAGTCCGTCGCGTAAAGGTAACAGAACGGTTTCTAAACGCGTATCGTCCACTATTTTTTTATTAAAGGCATCAATTGCATAAGTATCTGTGTCGTAAACTTCGTCTAAAACTTTGCCACTCCACAAAATATTATCAGCAATAATTAATCCACCGATGCGCACTTTATCAATTACTGCATCGAAATACGCGGCGTAATCGCGTTTAGCTGCGTCAATAAAAACCATATCAAAAGTGTCGCTGAGTGTTGGAATAACTTTTAGTGCATCGCCGTGTATAATTTCAATTTTATTTTCCAAACCAGCCTTGTTTATACACTCCTTTGCTATTGGAATAACTTCATCGTTAACTTCAATGGCAATAAGTTTACCGTTATCTGTCAGTCCTTCTGCCAAACAAATGGCACTGTAACCTGTGAACATCCCTATTTCCAAAATGCGTGTAGGTTGCATCAGGTTAGAAAAGAGACTTAAAAACCTGCCTTGCAAATGCCCAGAAAGCATACGAGGCTGCAATGTTCTTAAATGTGTTTGCCGTACGCAATATTGCAACGCTTCCGATTCGGGCGAAGTATTTTTCTCGGCGTAATGATTTAAAGCGTCGGAAATAAAATTCATCACAACAAATTTAAACAAAAAAGGCTACCAATTTGGCAGCCTTTTTTTGGGTGGGCAATGAGGGATTCGAACCCCCGACCCCTTGTGTGTAAAACAAATGCTCTGAACCAACTGAGCTAATCGCCCTTTCATGTAAAAAGTTTGCAAATATACTGCCGTTTTTAAAATCTGCAAGAGATTTCAGAAAAAAAGTAATTATTTTATTTGCCTCATTTAATTTTACATCAATGCGAGCGTCATCATAATATCATTGGCATCAAACAAAACAGAACTTGACGCAAAATCTTTTTCTTCACGAAAGCCATGCGTCTTATATAATTCAACTGCCGCAGTTAATTTCGGATTTGTAATAAGTTCAATTGTTTTAGCTTGAAGTGCGCGCGCTGCATCCATAGCGTGAGACAGTAATTGTTTACCAATGTTCTTGCCTTGAAACTCTGGTTTCACCGCCATTAAACAAATTTCATACTGTTTGAAACTTTTGCGCAACAGCGCGCACGTACCTACAATATTATTTTCTACGGAAGCTACAAAAACTTTTCCGCCTTTATCTAAAATGCTCTCCGTCGGATTTTCTAAAAGGGAAGTGTAAGTGCCACCTTTGCTTTCAAACTGTTTCATCCAAACTTGATTAATAGCTTTAAAATCGGCAGCATTTTCAGTTTTATAATCGGTAATAGTTGCTAATAATGTAAGTTCCATAATAGTTGTTTTTATAGGTAAAATAAAAATGAATTGAAGTAGTGCTTAAAATTTTGCCTATTAAAATTTTGCAATTACTTTTAACACCAAACTATGAGAAAGTGTTTAAATGGCATAAATATCCTTTTGTGCGCTTAGTCATTCCGTTAATTATCGGAATTATCTTTTCACGCTATTTCCAAATCAGTGAAACGCAGTTTTATGTTTCTTTCGCGTTGTGTTTTATTTTTACTTGCTGTTTAGTGTTTATACACTTTAAACTCACCGCACCGCTTAAAACTATTCTATATGGCAACGTTTTGAGTCTTTTGTTTATTGGCATTGGCATAAATTTAACGTATGTCAATAATGAAATGCACCGCGCAGATTATTTCGGTAATTTAAATTTAGACGCTTCGCAAACCATTTTTGGTCATATAACGGATATTACGCCAACTGTAAGCAATATGCGATTAACCCTCGCCACATCAGGTTTAATTTTTAATGATACTGCTGTACAAAAAATAAAAACTGTAACGGGTAATTTATTGGTATATACACCGCACGATTCTATATCTACTTTTTATGTTGGTGAAGAAATTGCCCTAAATTGTAAACCCAATAAAATTACGACACTGAACAACCCGTTTGAATTTGATTTTGCGCAATTTTGGCATACAAAAAATATACATTACCAATGTTTCGTTTCGTCAGACGCTATAAAAATTTTATCCGCACCGCCACAAAAAAATATTTTCAATGTTTCCGCAGCACTTCAAACCGAATTGAGTAATTGGTTACAACCGTATTTACAAACACCCAACGAATTTTATGTCGGTACCGCACTCATTCTCGGCGCGAAAAATACCGAAGCCAGCGATATAAAAAATGCTTACATTCAAACGGGAGCGATGCACATTCTCGCTGTGTCGGGTATGCACATTGTACTTTTGTGGGCAGCATTGAAATGGATAGTGGGTTTATTCATTAAAAATAAAAAAGCGAATACACTTATCGGTACATTGGCAGGACTTGTTGTTATTTGGGTTTTTGCTTGCGTTACAGGTTTAGGTGCGAGTGTTTTGCGCGCCACTGTAATGGCAACTTTTTTAGGTTTAGGCGCACTCACAAACAGAAAAGGAAACGCTATAAATATGTTGGCAACGTCCAGTTTTTTTCTTTTAGTCATTGATCCCAATTATTTATTCGATATTGGTTTTCAATTTTCTTATTTAGCGGTGTTGAGTATTGTCGTTTTTTATCCCTTCATTTTTAAGTTTTTTTTCTTTAGCTCGCGCATTTTGCGCGCGCTTTGGGAAATTACAGCACTCGGTTTCGCGGCGCAAATTTTAGTTACACCGCTTTCGCTTTTATATTTTCATCGCTTTGGTACGTATTTTTGGTTAACAGGTTTGCTCGCTATTCCTGTTTCGACAGTAGCATTGTACGCTGGTTTGTTGGTTTTTTTATTTCACCCAATACAACCGTTAGCTTGGTGCGCAGGTAAAATTTTTTATGGTTGCGTATATTTAATGAATGCCATTATTTTAAAAACAGATGCGCTACCGTTTGGTTCAATCAGTGGTGTGTACCTGAGTTTATTAGCCGTCGAACTCATTTATTTAATTATTTTTTTCACTTATTGCGGCATCTATCAAAAAAAATTACGCGCTTGGAATCCTGCACTCATCTCAATTCTGGTGCTCACAAGTTTTAGCGCATTTAAGTTTCAAACAAAACCCCAGAATGCTATTTGTATTTATAATACGCCGAACAAAACGCTGATTGATATTTTTTCAGAAGATTTATGTTTAACAGTAACAAATATAGACACAAGTAATATGCGCCAAAAAAAACAACTCGACCGCGCGACGCATAATTTGAGAGAATATAAAAATGTTCAACAGTTTTTTTTAGCGCAAACCGATGATTCGATAACCGTTAAAAAAATAGGATTCGCGAACGGTGTGTTGTTCGGAATGCCTGAACGTTGGTTATTAATTTCTGAACCAATAAATTTTTTTTCAAAAACAACCATCGAAAATATTATTTTGGCGAATAACGTAGCGGTTTCGATGGATTCAATTCAAAAATATTTTTCGCCCAAAAAAATAATTATTGATCCATCGAATAAAATTGAAACTACTGAGAAGTTTTTAACTGACTGCCAAAGACTAACCTTAGACGTTCACGTTATTAAAAAGCAAGGTGCATACTGGATAGATTATTAAACAACACGCTGAACTTTAATTTTTTTTATTTTTTTCATGAGAAACTACATACATAAATATTTCTATCACACACGCAGCGAACGCACAGGCACTTTAGTTTTGCTCGCGTTAATTGTGCTGAGTATCGGTTTTCGATACGTTCAACTAAATTCTTCGAACGGTTCTGAGGCGCGTTATTCTGATCAATTAGTGCAGCAAGCACAATCATTTTTTTTGAAAGAATCTGATTCAAATTTAACGAATAATGATTCTGTTTCATTAAACCCATTCAACCCGAACGAAGCAACAAAAGAAGAATTAATTGCTTCAGGTTTGCCGCCGCGCATTGCTAATATTTTAATTCATTACCGAGAAAAAGGTGGCATTTTTAGAACCAAAGAAGATCTAAAAAAAATTTATGGCGTTACACCACTGCTTTTTTCTGCTTTAGAATCGCGTATATTATTGCCTGAGCCAAAAACATTTGCCAATTATTTTCCCAAAAATTATTCGATTAAATCTGATGCGCCTAAAGCGTGCGTTTTAAAAAAATTTGATCCGAATACAGTGACAGAGGAAGAGTTGTTAGCAATGGGTTTAGAAAAACGCGTAGTTAAAATTTGGTTAAATTATCGAATTGCGGGTAAAATTTTCAGAAAAAAAGAAGATGTTGAAAAAATTTATGGCATCACACCTGAAGTATTTTATAAAATTAAAGATTCCATTCAATTAAATGACAATCAACTTATTGTAAAAAATTTAAATAACGCTAATAAGTTGCAAACTGCAAAATTTACGGCTTCGGAATCAATGACGAAACTTGATATTAACACTGCAACAGTAGAAGAACTATTGCGTCTTCATGGAATTGGGCATACCTTTGCATCGAGAATAATAAAATACAGAGAGGACTTAGGCGGATTTGTCGCAGTAAATCAGCTTAAAGAAATTGAAAATTTGCCAGATTCAACTTTTAATTTTATAGCACCGTCGCTATCGCTATCTGGTTTTATTCAAAAAACACATATTAACAAACTCAACATCACCGAAACTAAGCATCCTTACTTGACTAAAAAACAAGTCTCGATTTTACAACGTTACAAGATTAATCACGGTGATTTAAAAAATTTAGTTGATATGTCGAACTTAGGCATATTCAGCGCGCAGCAAATAGATAAATTAAAGCCTTATTTGGCTTTCGATTGATACAGGTAGTAAGTAAATAAAATTACTGAACCGCAACCATGAATGTTTAACATTGTGCCATTATCAAAAAAGTTTTTCAAAAAAGACCCCCTAAAGCGTGTTTTCTGAAAACAATTTAGCACAATATTTTTTCACTTAATTAAATTAGAATGAAGAAGAATATCTTCAATTATTCGACAGCAAGTGTATTTTTTTTAGCATCAATAGCGTTTTTATTCACCTTTTCAAAAAAACATACTGAAGAAACAGAAAAGAAAGTTTTACTCAACTCGCTCATTCCAGATGTAACAGTTCTAACTTTGAAAGCGGATGGCAAGGATTCTAAAAAAATTCTCCGCAAATTATATACCCGCTCTAACTTACAGGATGTTAGTTTGCCAAAATTAAGCCCAAAGTTTTTACAAGCACTTGAACACCAAGAAAGTTTACTCAAAGAAATAGGTGAAAAACAAAAGTTCGGAAATATTGACATCAGCACTTCCGATCTTCGTCAAGTTGTGGAGGCTATAAAAAAAATCAAATCGCCACAAGAGCTCAATGATTGGGTTGATATGTACCAAATTTGTGGTTCCGATATGCTCGGAAACGTTCGCTTTACGGGTTATTATTCGCCAATCATTCATGCACGCCACAAACGCGAAGTTGGTTTCGATGTTCCTGTTTACATTTCGTTAAATAAAACTGAAGATTTGCACGTTGTATATGTGAGTTGCAAAGAAGAAGTTCGTAGAATGCGCATAGAAGGTTTTTCGTATTTGGTATTTGCCAACGGCGAAAGACAACTCGTTGCCTACGACGGTAACTCGCGCGCAATTGCGGATGAAGAAAACGAAAATAATAAAAATTTAGTTACGCATTGCGTTTTTACACTCAAAGATAAAATTACGCCAACCGGTTCGGGTAAAGTGCCTTTAACAACAAATTATACAGTTGCTGTTGACGAAGAATTTATTCCACTCGGCTCTGTTTTGTTGGCAGAAATTCCAATAATTGACGACAAAGGAAATTTAGTCGGTAAAGAATTGCGTTTTGTTTTGGCGCAAGATACCGGTAGTGCTATTCAAGGTTCTGGGCATATTGATTTATATATGGGCGAAGGTGAAACTGCCAAGCGTAACACGCGCTTTATGAATAAGTATGGAAAAGTTTGGTTACTGTTGCCAAAAACCTCCCAAGTACAAACTACTTTAGCAAATAATTTAGAAGAATAGTTTTTGTTTTGTTTGTTTAAAAAGAGATTGCCAATTGGCAATCTCTTTTTTTATTCATGTACCTGTTCGCCCGTTAAACCAAAACGTCGCTCACGCATTTGGTAGGTCAAAATGGCTTCATAAAAATCATTTTTTTTAAAGTCGGGCCAATACGTTTTAGTAAAATAAAACTCGGCGTAAGCCAACTGCCAAAGCAAAAAATTAGAGACGCGCGTTTCGCCACTCGTTCTTATCATGAGTTCTGGGTCGGGCATACCAGCTGTTGAAAGCTCATTTTCAAAAACAGATTCCGTAATTTCGGAAGGTTTAATTAAACCTTTCGCCGCTTTTTCCGCTAATTTTTGTACGCCACGCATTATTTCCCACTTGGCAGAATAATTTAATGCCAAAACTAAAGTCATGCGCTTGTTGTTGCGCGTTTTTTCTATACCCTCCACTAACGCTTTATAGGTTCTAATGGGGAGTTTTTCAATATCGCCGATAACTTTCAAGCAGATTTCATTGCGCATAAGCGTGTCTATTTCTGCTCTGACAGCTTCTATTAAAAGCATCATCAAAGCATTGACTTCAAACGCCGGGCGTTGCCAATTTTCCGTTGAAAACGTATAGAGTGTTAAATATTCGATACCAATTTCTGCGGCTGCTTCTGTGATTTCGCGCACTGTTTTCACGCCTTCTCTATGACCCGAAACGCGATTCTGTCCTTGCTCTTTCGCCCAACGTCCGTTTCCGTCCATAATGATAGCAACATGACGTGGCAATTTACTTTTGTCTATATGGTTTACTTTCTCGCTCATTTTTTGTACGTGTAGAACGGAACAAATAACGCACTTTATTTTTAATCGGCACTACACCTTGCAAATTTAATAAAAACTAATGAGTGAAAAATTATTTTCTTTCTACTCGAATAAAATTAAATTGTAAATCAATTTTTGAGTTATTCATTTGGAAATTTAAGATTAATTTTTTTTCGCACAGCGTCCAATGTTCGCATAAAATCAATACTTTTTTGATGCGACATTACCATGCTTTCTAATTTGCCGGCGCGCAAACATTCGCACACTTCAATAATTTGGAACTGATAACCAAAACCTTCGACGGGCATTTCAATTGTTTTTTCAATCGGTTTATTTCTGCCGTCATATCGCGCAATCGTAAAACTATTCGGATGGTGAAAGCCTTCGGGAAGATAAAAAAAACCTTTTTCGCAAAAAATCCATGCTTGCGTCGGCATTTTTGCTGTAAATGCTGCACTGAGTTGCGAAAAACCGTGTGCGTGTTCAAATTGTAGAGATATTATTTCATCAACACTTGTTAAAGAATTCATTTTAGCTTGCGCTTGAATTTTTTTCGGTACACCAAAAATTGCTTGCGATAGTGCAATCACATAAATACCTATGTCGAGTAACGCACCACCACCCATTGCTAAATTGTAATGTCGAGCATTAGCATCGAACGGAAAATACGCACCAAAATCTGCTTTAACATACAGCGGCTCGCCAAGTGTTTTTAAAACAGTTGCCTCATACACCGCCGTTCTGAACGCAGGCACAAAATAACTCCACATCGCCTCCATAAAAAAAACTTTGCTGCGCTGTGCTGCCAAAATCATTTTTCTGACTTCTTTTGAATTAAGTGCCAACGGCTTTTCGCACAAAACCGCAATTTTATATTTAAAACATAAAAGTGTGAGTTCAGCATGTGTTTCGTTAGTTGTTGCAATATAAATCGCATCCAAACCACCTACATTGAGCATTTTTTCATAGCTCGAATAATATTGTTGCGCACCAAATTGAGCAGCAAACGCTTCAGCATTACTTTCATTGCGCGAAGCAACAGCAACGAGTTCAGCGTTCGGAACTAATTTTAAATCGCTCGCAAATTTTTTTGCGATATGCCCAAGCCCTATAATTCCCCAGCGAATAGTCTCCATAAAATTTTAAAAATTTAGCGCATTCATACTTCGCAAATATAATTCAAGGAATTGATTTTTCTGTGCGCTGAGTTCATTAAGCGCGTTAAAACTAATTTTATACTCAATAGATTTTTTGCAAAAAAATAAATTGAAAGTGCAAATATTATTACTGTTTGCTTTGTGTGGCAATGTGCGCAGTGCGGAAATAATTCAACAGAAAAATAAAAATTGTTAATTTTGGGAGAGAGTGATGCTACTGCGCGCGTGTTTGCTTATTGAAAAGAGTGTTAAAAATTTTTTGTCAATTTGTTTAATCTTTCTTTTTCTTGTGTGTTGGCAATTTCAATAACAAATTGTCAAGTTGTCGAGGTGTTAATAAAATCTTGAACTTTTCGTTAATTTCCTGCCTAAAAAAGAAGCATTTGAAAAAAAATTTGAATACTCATTGTCTGCATTTTCTCTGTCAGCCAAAACCTGTAAATTTTTTGGAAGTTTTTTTACATAAAACTGTATTGCTGAAACGGCTCTAATGTCGTAAATGAAAAATAATTCTGGCAAATGAAAATGCAAATATTTTGAGCCAAACGAACGCTTCCTAAGTTCTGTTATTTTAAATAAGAAATCTGTCAAATAGTAATGAGCGTCAATTATTTTAGGTAAACTGTCGCTTGAAATTTCAGTATAATTTTTCAGGTCTGCTAATATTATGTC
The DNA here is from genome assembly GCA_043758385.1 of Saprospiraceae bacterium. Lineage (GTDB taxonomy): Bacteria > Bacteroidota > Bacteroidia > Chitinophagales > Saprospiraceae > JAAFJT01. The sequence goes on along the minus strand of JAYVNP010000120.1, from coordinate 10,843 downwards.
AAGATCTGATTTTTCAAAAGTAGGAACTACAATGTCAGTATAAAAATCATCACTGATTTCACTTTTATTTTTATTTTTTCTTCTTTCAATTGCAGCTGCATAAGCTCTACCAATGAGCCATGTCTTTGCTAAAATTTTTTCTGTTGTGTCGTGGGTGAAATTTGTCGAGCATAGGTCATACAAAACTTTATTTCCTGAGTCCAACACATTAATTCCCTGACATTTGTTTATTTGCTCTCGAGTTATTTGTTCTAAACTCATACGGAATTTCTTTTAAGGTGAAGTACAACTAAAAGGGATTTATCCAGGTTGGGAAATAGAATTACTTGTTGTCCACAAATACTGCTATCTTAAAACCTCTACGAAGATAGTTTAGGAAAGTTTTAACCACCGATGAAAGTAAAGTCCGACAAGAAAGTTAAAGACGATAATTTTTCCAACACATCACGCGTTTTCGGCAGCAAGGCGTTGGAGTTTTTCCAATCGGGTCTCATATTTTTTGTTGAGTAGGGCGGTCGGATTTTTAGAATTGAAAAAGAAAATCGCTAAAAAATAATTTAGTTTTCTGTATTTTGAGTCAGGCAGTAAATGTGTTTGCCATACTTTTTTTATTTTTTTTAAATCGTACAACGCAAACAATTTCTGAATATCTGGCGTATCGGCATATACCAAAGTGTGTTCAATAATTATATCGTCGGGCAAAAGCGTGACGCAATTCGGATCATAACTCCACAAATAACCCGATGCAGATAATTGTTTAATGAATTTTTCTTTATTAGTCATTAAAACAAAGATACGAATTTTTTTTGCTTTTCAGCCAGAACAATCAAACTATTTTTGAGACATACGGCTGAGTTGGAGAAACCAAAATTTATGCCTTTAAAATAGTTTCGATCAATTATTTGCACTTGCTTAATTCTTAAAAATTTAGAATAAAACATCGAAATATTAATCTTAAATCCCAAAATTTCTTCTTAATTTACACCCTCAAACTATTCTAAATATGGATACAATAACTCACCGCCGCGCCTGCAATTTATGCGAAGCTATTTGCGGATTAGAAATTGAGACACAAGGCAATTCGGTAATGTCTATTCGCGGTGATAAAAACGACCCGTTAAGTAAAGGATATGTGTGTCCGAAAGCGTTTGCGCTGAAGGATATTTACGAAGATCCGGATAGATTGCGCGCACCGATGAAACGCGTGGGAGAGGTTTGGCAAAAAATCTCGTGGGAACAAGCATTTATTGAAATTGGTGAAAAGTTTAAAGCTGTTAGAAAGCGATATAGCAACGATGCACTCGGTATTTATCACGGTAATCCTTCGGTGCATAATGTTGGGACAATTTTAAATTCAGGTATTTTGGTGCGCGCACTAAAAACAAAAAATGCGTTTTCTGCTACAAGTGCCGATCAATTACCACATCATTTTGTAGGTTGGCTTATGCTTGGTCATCCGTTTTTATTGCCTGTGCCCGATATTTTAAGAACAAAATACATTTTAATTTTAGGCGGCAATCCGATTGCATCGAATGGTTCGATGATGACTGCGCCGAATGTTTCAGAGCATCTCGATAATATTAAAAAACGCGGCGGCAAAGTGGTTGTCGTCGATCCGCGTAAGTCGGAAACAGCGGAACGCGCATCAGAGCATATTTTTGTAAAACCTGGAACCGATGTTTTCTTTTTGCTCGGAATTGTGCATACACTTTTTGCAGAAAATTTAATAAAATTAGGCAAATTAGAGGCGTTCACTGAAGGCGTGAAAAAATTAGAAGAAACAGTTCAGACGTATACACCTGCATTTGTTGAGCGCATTACGGGCATCAGCGCAGAAACAATTACACGCATTGCACGCGAATTTGCTGCTTCAGAATCGGCGGTGTGTTATGGCAGAATGGGTGTTTCGGTTCAAAAATTTGGTGGCGTTTGTCAGTGGTTGGTGTGGGCAATTAATATTTTGACGGGCAATTTCGATTCGGTGGGTGGTGCCATGTTCACAACACCTGCGTTCGATTTACTCGCCAATGCCAAACCTAAAAATATTTTTAAACGCTGGCACAGCCGTATTCGCGGATTACCTGAATTTATGGGTGAATTACCTGTTTCAGTCATGGCAGAAGAAATGCTGACTGAGGGCGAGGGTAAAATTCGAGCGTTCATTACCAATTGCGGAAATCCGGTGCTTTCTACGCCCAACGGTACGCAACTCGAACACGGTTTGGCAAGTTTAGACGTAATGGTAAGTATTGATATTTATCTTAACGAAACATCGCGCCACGCGCATTATATTTTACCGCCTGTTACGGGTTTGCAGGTTTCTCATTACGATATAAATTTTCACGCACTTTCTGTTTATAATACCGCTAAATATTCGCCTATTACATTTAAAAAATCGGATGAAGAGCGGTACGACTGGGAAATTATGCAAACATTAGCGCACGTTATTTCGGAGGATGAAACGCCATTGACGTTGCAAAAACCTGAAATTACGATTGATTATATGCTGCAGAACGGACCGTATAAACTATCGCTGCAACAATTAAGAGATAAACCAGAAGGAATTGATTTAGGTTTTTTGCAACCTCAACTTCCCGAGCGCATTATCCATACAGATAAAAAAATTCAACTTGCACCCGAAATTTTGGTGAATGATATGCCGCGTGCAGCGCGTGAAGCATTGCATTTGCTCGTAAATGCGCCAGCATCGAATGCGTTTGCGCTCATCGGTCGGCGCAGTTTGCGCTCTAATAATTCTTGGATGCACAATTCGGAAAAATTAATGAAGGGAAAAAATAGATGCACCGCTTTAATGAATGAAACGGATGCAAATTCCCTCGGTTTACAAAATAATGATTTTATAAAAGTGCAATCGCGCGTCGGTTCGGTCGAAATACCCGTTGAAATTACGAACGATATATTGCGCGGTGTCATTAGTATTCCGCACGGTTTTGGTCATAACCGAAAAAATATAAACTGGAAAATTGCACAACAACACGCCGGCGTAAGTGCCAACGATTTAACAGATGAAACGATTATTGACGAATTAACGGGTAATGCCGCGTTCAGTAATGTTTTGGTGTGGGTTGAAAAAATGAATTAAGCGAGAGTTTAATTTTTTTATTCTACGCGGTTAAGGATTTCGGCGATAGCAACAAAACAAATAAAAGCGCGTTTTCAGAAAGTATAATTATTTAAGTATTATTCTTCAGAAAAAAATCTTTTTAAGCAATACCCATGCGTACAGTATTTACAATCCTTGCTACCACTATTTTAAGTTTACTATTTTTTCAGACATTCGCGCAGGGTTTTACAGTTGAACCTTTGAAAGACAATCGGACTTTACAGTTATTTAATGCGCACAATGTTGCTTTCAGAACACCGACAACCGATACACCACGCGTTAACCTACCTTTCATAGACGATTTTTCTTACTCCGGCCCGGCGCCAAGTCCCGTTTTATGGCTCGATAAACAAGTGTTCGTCAATACAACCAATTCGACAAAAGCGCCAAGTTTTGGTTTTGCTACATTCGATGGTATCAATAGTAATGGCAGACCATACGACACGTTAGTAAACTATTACGGCTCCTGCGATTCGCTCACCTCAGTATTTATAAATTTAGCGACTTACCAAGATAATGCACAAACGACACCGCGCGCATTAACCATTGCTGATAGTGTGTATCTCAGTTTTTTTATTCAGCCTAAAGGATTGGGTTATCCACCGTTGGCTGCTTCGGGCGATTCGATGGTTTTAGAATTTAAAGATTCAACGAACCAGTGGAATATTATTTCAACTTATCAGGGACTTCCATCTTATCTGGTAGGTTCAGATTCCATTTCTCATTCCTTCCCACTCGATTCAGTGCCGCCATTTACATTTGTGAAAATTAAAATTAACGACGCGCGTTATTTTAACAATAAATTTCAATTGCGTTTTCACAATTACGGTCGTCGCGATGGCGCGTATGAACAATGGCACATTGACTACATAAAAATTGCCCCGAACGGAAAATACAATGCTACCAATTTAGACGATGTTACTTTTACGGATTTACCGCCCACGATTTTATCGAAATACACTTCGATGCCTTATAAACATTTTAAGGCACAACTCGCGACAGAAATAAGCAATGTAATAAGCGGTAATTTTAATAATTTATTCGCCAATGCGCGCAACCCAACGCAAACAAACGCTGCGGTGAGTACGTCGCTCGGCACAACATTAACTACTGGCACAACTTTGCTTGATGGTGTTAATATTCCACCATCTGTTTTTTATAAATCTATTCCTAAAAATTATCCTTCAGCATTGCGCGATAATTTAAAAAGTATTCCCGACTATGCGAACTTTGATGTTTATACCGATTATTCTCTCACCATTGCAGGACAAGAAGCGCGCGATATTCTGCAAGTAGCACTCAAAAATGATTCCGAACGCCGTATCACGCGGTTTAGCAATTATTTTGCTTACGACGATGGCACGGCAGAATTACAATTGACAGCAACTGGCGAAAATACGCAAACAGCTTACCGTTTTAAAACCAACGTAAACGATACATTGCGTGGTGTTGCTTTTTTCTTTCCGCACATAAATGGCAATGCCACTGGTTTATTTAATTTAAATATTTATAAAGATTCGTTGACAACTAAACCATTGTTGACGATGAAAAATAACGCACCGTTTTATCTCGACCAAAAAGTAGATTCGCTACAAGGCTTTAGCTCGTATGGTTTAAAATCGGCACTGACAAAAAAAGATACGTTTTTAATTTTACCTGCAAGTGATTTTTATATAAGTTGGCAAAACGTCGGCGATGTGCGCATTCCGATAGGTTTAGACAGAAGTAATCTCACCAATTCAAAATATTTGTATCAATACATCAGTGGCGTTTGGGTTCAAGATACATTCAATCATGGTACAGTTATGATTCGACCAATTATGGGTTCAAACGTTGTTCAGAATAGTAGTCAATTGGCGACAATTGAACCACTATCCGATTGGTTGCGCATTTATCCAACACCTGCGAGCGAAAATATTTTTATTGAAAGCGTAAACTCTAATTTGAACGATTATTATTTTAAGCTCGTAAATCTTTCAGGTGTTGCGCAAAACCGTTTCGTTCAAAATAACAGAATTGATGTTTCGCAACTCGCCAACGGTTTATATATTTTTCAAGTTGAAAGAAAAAGCGATGGTGCTGCGCGTTTCCAAAAAATTGTTGTAGCGCATTGAGATTGGTTAAACCAAACAGTTAATGTGCAATTCATCAAAATATTCATGTATTTTTGCGTCTTGTACCAATATAGTCTTTGCACAATTTAAATCACTATTCACTTATAATGACAGATATTACAGTTCAAGAGCTACACGAAAGATTAGCACACAAAGCAGACAAAGAATTTATTTTCATAGACGTGCGCGAACCACACGAGTATGCCGAATATAATCTCGGTGCTCAACTTATTCCGCTCGGCACAATTCCTACGGCGGCAACAGAAAATTTAGAAAATCATAAAGATGATGAAATTATTATTCATTGCCGTTCTGGTGGGCGTTCAGGTCAGGCGCAAGCATATTTAGCATCAATGGGTTTTAAAAATGTCCGTAACGTTATTGGCGGCGCTTTGGCTTGGCAAGAAGCGTTTCCGAAAGGTTAATGCGAAATTAAAGTAAAAAGTAAGGGTTCCTGTTTGAACCCTCTTTTCGTTTCTAATAAAAATAAATGTAAATTTGTGGCATAAAATATTTCTCATTTCAAAATTTTTTTTATGCGCAATAAAATGAAACAATTTTTTCTGGCGGTTATTTTACTGTATTTTATTAATGCAGTTTCCGCGCAAAAATACAGCAACGATTTTTTGAGCATTGGCGTGGGTGCGCGCGAACAAGGTATGAGTAGTGCGAGCATTGCCACAGCGCAAGGCGTTTTTGCTGCCTATTGGAACGTCGCTTGTTTGACAGACGTTGAAGCACCGTTCCAAATTGGTGCTATGCACGCCGAATGGTTTGCCGGTGTGGCAAAATATGATTTTTTGGGATTGGTAAAAACGTCGGAGAATACGCTCGAATCTGTACAAAAAGGAGAAGTGCACCGCAGCGCGTTTGCTATTAATGTTATACGACTCGGCATTGATCAAATACCCTATACACTTAATTTAGTTGGTGCCGATGGCGCAATTAATTACAACAATGTTTCGCAATTTTCCTCTGCGGATTATGCTTTCAATCTTGCTTACGCGAAACAAGATAACAATTTGAGCTACGGTGGAAACGTAAAAGTTATTCGCCGCATTATTGGTACGTTTGCTTCGGCGTGGGGCGTTGGTATAGATCTCGGTGTGCGGTATAAAATTGGAAATTGGCGATTTGCCGCCGTCGGAAAAGATATTTCTACTACTTACAACGCTTGGACAGCCACTTTGACGGATGCCGAAAAGGCAACGTTTGCTGCAACGAATAACGATATTCCAAAATCGTCCGTAGAAACAACACTGCCTACAATTTTTTTGGGTGTAGCAAACATCAGTAACCTGAGCGAAAAACTTTCACTCACCACCGAATTAGATTTAGGATTCGCTACGGATGGTCAGCGCAATGTGCTCATTAGTAGCAAAGCATTTAATATTGATCCAAGATTGGGTTTTGAATTAAGTTACATCAAAAAGATTTTTCTCCGCGCAGGCGTCGGCAACTTTCAACGTTTAAAACGCGATGATAATCCAACGCAAACATCTATTAACTATCAACCGAATTTTGGTGTCGGTTTAAAACTCGGCAGATTACAAGTTGATTACGCGCTCACAAATATTGGCAACGTCTCTTCGGTTTTGTATTCTAATATTTTCTCGCTTACGCTCAATTTTATTTCTCAGAATTCGACAGTAAAAATGTGAAATAAAATCATTATTCAAACACCGCACGTTCCGAACTTAAATACGTATTAAAAACGCATTTCTCTACAACGTTTCCTTGCGCGTCAATGGCTACACAATTAAATCCTTGATTGCGATGTGTGTATTCAACACCCGAAATTTTTATGGCGCAATCAATACCTGCAAATGTACCCTTCGACATTAAATAAATATTTACAGGCAAAGCGTACGCCGCTATTTTTTCATTTTTTAAAAAATTATGCTCAACGATTTTACCATTGGCAAATTGTTCAAAAATAGTTTTTCCTCCATTGATTATACCAATGTAAGAACCTTGATAGCGCAAAGAATCGGCGATATGGCTACCGATTGAGGTGAGATATTTTTTCTCTGAATCAGAAAGTTTGTTTTCCGCTTCATCACTCACTGCTAATAAAACAGTGTGGTTGGTGTGCCTTTTTAAAAAATCGCTAAAAAACTCGTTATGAAATTTAAGCGGTTGTACGTCTTTGTTGTTTTCCAAAATTGACATCGTATTTTTTAAAGTCGGCGGTACTAATATGGCATAACCGTTGCAGACAAAACTTTTCAAAAGTCCCAATTTGCAAACTTTATAGAACCTGCCGATTTCGGACATTTGTGGTATGACGATGGCGTTGTGTGCATCGAATAATGTGCTGCTATCGAGTGCAGCGTTAAATTTTTTTGCCCACTCGTCGCGCGCTTTATAATCCGGTCGCGCCAAATAACCTGTCGTAATCGGTAAACCTAATTCAGAAGTATGATAAGCAAATTTATAAAAATCGCCCGAAATTTTAACATCCCAACAATAAGGCGGATAGGTAATTAATTTTTCTGCTTTGTCGTAAATATATTTTTCAACTTCTGGCAGGAATGCCGTTTCAACGCCATTATGATTAATATTAAGCGCAAATAAACTTTGCAATTCAAACATTTGCACAGCTAATAAAAACGAAAGCAAACTGATTTTTAAATAATTTTTTATGGGGAGATTCAAGAAAACCTCAAAAATTCCGATCATTATTAAATAATAGGGCACCCAAATAAATCGTCCGCTGCCTCTAAAGCTATTACAAAAAATACCGAGCGCAGTATAATCTTTCACTTGAATTTCGAGCAGCACTTTGTTATTAAACGTTATGTTTTTGCTCAAAGCGAAAATAAAAATGAGCAGACTCACAAAAACAATAGAAGAAAACTTAAATGAGTAGCGCTTGCGAACGGATTTTACAAAAATTAAACTTGCCACTGAAATCCCGGCAAGTATTAAAACGCCGATACCTAAATATCCGAAACCTTCGTACTGGTCGCTAAAAGCTAAGGGTTGGGTTTTAATAAACTTTGAACTATTTAAAGGATTCCAAAACGTATTTAAGTTGGCTGAGTACTTGCCAAAACCATCGCTTTGTTGCGCAGTTATAGGCATAATAAAATCACCGACGCTGAAAAGAACAAAAAACACACCACTTAAAAGCACTGTCAGAAAAGTAATGAAACCGATAAAATTTATTTTTCGAGCGATTAAATTTTGCATTCCGCCAGCAAAAGCAATTCCTAAAACCATGAGTAATAAATATTGCTGAATAGCTGCCGTTGCGAGGCATAAAACTATGAGTGCTATTAAATTTTTTCGGGACGAATTGTTTGTGTTGAAATAATAGTAAATTCCGATTAAAATTAGAAAATGCGCATTCATATCAATATGTCCCCAACGGAACAAAAGCGTAGGCGCAACCACAAAAAAAAGCGCGCCGATGATTGGAATGAGATCAAAACTTTTTTTGCTAACAATATCTGTTCGCGACTTTTCAATCCATAACTTTAAAATTTTGTAAGCAAACAAACCTTGCAACATATAACACAGTGCAAACCACCAACCTAAATGCTGAAAATTAACGTGAAAAATATTGTAAATCAGTTTTAATGGAACGGACAAAATAGGAATTGATCCCGTCATTCCAACGCCGATAACGGAAGGATAATCGTAACCTACTGAAGTTATCGGAAACGACCAGGGGCTATGTAAAAAATAAAACCACAGATTTATTTCATTTCCAAAATCAGAACCTAAGTTTTTTATCCAATTAGTTTCAAAAATATTGAGAGGTTTAATACCGAAACGCAAAATAAAAACTGCGAAAGCAAGTACTGTAACAATTAACTCGTTTTTGTTTTTCCCGAAATAATTTAGAATTCTGCGTTGCATAAAGGTTTTAGCAAAAAAATAGAGCAGCAAACTTACTAAAAATGAAACTAAGCGAACTTAAAATTACTAATAAGCACACAATTTAATTTTATAGCGCATTTATTTTTGGAGTTTTTTAGTAAACCATAAATTGTATTTTTAAATTTTTTATTTTAATCAGGTGATTATATTTATTTAAGATTTTATGAAAATATAAATTTCAAAAAAAAACTTTTTCATCCCGAGCTTAATTATCTTAGAACTGAAATTTAAAGATTATTAACATAAAAATTTAAAAATCAAGTTGTTAATGCTTTTACTTTTTTTTAAACTTGAAAATTATATCGAGCATTATATTTTACGATACAAATATAAATTTTCAGAAAGCAAAATCTTAATTTTATTGTTCAAAATCATTTTGTTACATCGTAACAAGAAGCGTGTGAAAAATAACTTTCTTTAATGTATATTTGCAACGAGTAAAATAACAATCACTAAAGTTTATAATTACAAATACTATCGAAAAAATGCACCAACTGCACAAGACCATACCACTAATGATTTCGCTTCATCAAAGCGCCGTGACGAAGTTTACGTAAACTTCAAAAATTAATTTAGGCAAATACTATATTGTATATTTAGCAACACACTTTTTTAATCAAAACTATTTATCATGAGAAAGGTTTTTACACTTTTTTTGGCGGTATTCATCACGGCTCTTTCGTCGTCGAGTATATCAGCACAGACGTGTGGTACAGCCACACGAACAGCACAAGATTGCAAAGCAGGCACAGTTGATGCTGTGGGTTGGGCAATGCAACAGTTTTTTAACGATGGCTCAACAGCTACTTGGAATTTTGAATCAGGTGCTGTATTTCAAGAAAATGCAGATGGCACAGCAAACCTAACAGGCGTAATTACACAGTATGGTTCAAGCCCAAAACGCAGCTTTAATGTAGTCGTAAATTTTACAGGCAAATCAACGTCAACAACAGGTTCACCAGAAACAAATAATTTATGCCCAGTCATTGCAACAAATGCTTGGCAATATTATACATTGTCGTCTGGTTCATTAACAGGTGTAGTAGGTACAACTTGCGAAGGCGGAAAAGTTTCGCTTTCACAACACATGATGCCATCACAATATGGTATCGGCGCAGCAAATCAATGTTCCGAGCAAACTAATTTAGGTTTAACGGGGTGGTTTCAGTATCAAATTGTTAGTCAACCATCCAACAATTGGTTGCAAATTTTGCCCTATTCTTTAGCGCCAGTTATTGGTCAAGCCGATATTTGTATACGTTTAAGCGGTTTACCAACAATGTGTGGTGGCGGCGGTGGAAATCCTTGCGATAATGATGTTGCTCCTCCCGTTTTTGCAAATTGCCCTGCTAATATTGTTAAAACGTTAACAGTAAGTGGTTCATGTTTGACAATTTCTTGGACGGCTCCAACTGCAACAGATAATTGTAGTACGCCAACAGTGACTCAAACTGCGGGACCTGCTAATGGTTCGTGTTTAACACCAGGTAGTTATACAGTAACTTACACTGCAACAGACGCTAAAGGCAATAAAGCTTATTGCACATTTACAATTATTGTAAATCCGTATGTTGCACCTTGCACTCAACCTGCTACACCTTATGGTTACACATATATAGGTCAGTACGGAAATAACTTTTACTTCAAGTACAATGGAGAAAACGAAAAATACAGTGACGGTAAAAAACGTTCTGAAGGGAACGGCGGTCATTATCCG
>JAYVNP010000119.1:0-64155 GCA_043758385.1 Saprospiraceae bacterium | reverse complement strand
CTTTGATCTAAAATATTTAACAGAATAGCTGCTATTTTTGAAACTTTTGATTGCGAAATTCCGAAGACTGCACCTTGGAAACTTTGCAAGGAGTTCATCTTAAGGTAAACGAGCAAAAAAAATAATTTCTGAGCAGTACCTTGTAATTTAGCGCTCTTATGTTCTTTAAACATGAGAATTTTACGCTTATTACCTTCGGTTGTATAATGTCTGTAATAGGCATTCCAAATAGGAGTAAAGTGTTCTAAAAGATACTCAAATTCTTCTGGATGCAAGCTCGTTAAAGACAAAAACATAGTTCGATTTGTGATTTGTTCTTCGTATTTCATTCACAAAGTAAATCAGAATTCAAAAACCTAAAATGTTTTCTGAATAATATCTAATATTACAATATAACAATCATTTTTGCGTAAGTAAAAGTTTTATTATTTAAAATGCAATGTGATACCTTTTTTATGAAATTTACGCTCGCGCGTTTCTCACCCTCGTACAGACGCATTGCATGCGTCTCCCAATTGCTTTTCCCAAATCTTTCGCTCACAGCTATAATTGTGTCATCAGCAAATTTTGTTTTAAAAATCAAATAAAAGTTGACCCCATTCTGAAAATCAAATAAAATAAATTGAAAAATACAATTTATTTTAATATTTTTGTTGAACGTTAAAAAGCACTCCGCTTTATGTCCGACAATCGCGCAATTGGTTACGAAAAACAAACAGCAGAAATGAATAGTCCGAAAGGTAAAAATTACTTTTTTGGTATCGGGATAGACACTTATCCAGAGTTCAGGCATTTGCAAAATGCTGTGAAAGACGTGAACGACATCTACAATTGTTTAGCGGCTGATTTTGATTATGAAAGCTTAGGCATTTTAGCTAATCACCAAGCGACAAGAACGGCGATTATTGACGGATTGAGAGCACTTAGAAAAAATGCATTATTGACGGAAAACGATAAATTGCTAATTTATTTTGCAGGACACGGCAAACCCGATGATAATGACTGGACTAAAGGATTTTTGATTCCTTACGGCGGCAAAAAAGACAGTAGTACCAGTTTGATTCGCAACGAAGAATTGCGCGACATCATTCAATCCATTTCCAAGCCCAAACATATATTGTTGGTTTGTGATTGTTGTTTCGGCGGATCCTTATTGATGCTGAGTGAAAATAATAAGGCAAATTATACATTGGAACAGAATAAACTCAATAGATCACGCCAAATTTTTTGCTCCTGATTTGGTGAAGTAGCGGACAAAGGAAAAAAAGAAACTAATAGTCCGTTTGCGGCGAGTATTTTGCGACACCTGAAAAATCTGAACGAGAATGCCATCGCGGCGACCAAATTGAAAGTATTGATGAGCGATGACGTGGATTACAATTTTAGGCACACAGTCAAGATTGAAGTATTGAAAGATTGGAACCACCAATTAGGTGGCGATTTTATATTTTATAAACAATAAAACTATCATGATTCCACCAACAAAATTTGATTTTGAGCCCGAAATGATTTTCGTAAAAGGTGGCACCTTTACAATGGGCTGCACAAGTGAACAAAGCAGCGATTGTAGCGAGGATGAAAAACCCGCCCATAAAGTTACCTTAAGCGATTTTAACATCAGCAAATATGAAGTGACACAAGATGAATGGCAAAGTGTTATGGGCTCAAATCCTTCTCAATTTAAAGGCGATAAATTGCCAGTTGAACGAGTCAGTTGGGAAAATGTTCAAACTTATTTAAAGAAACTTAATTCAAAAACCGGCAAAAAATACCGTTTACCCACAGAAGCGGAATGGAAATATGCTGCGAAAGGTGGTGATAAAAGCAAAAATTACGAGTATAGCGGCAGCAACATACTTAATGAGGTTGCTTGGAACAAAGACAATTCTGGAGGTGAGACGCACGAAGTTGGCGCAAAAAAAGCCAATGAACTGGGCATTTACGATATGAGCGGCAATATTTGGGAGTGGTGCAGCGATTGGTTTGACGGGGTTGATTCAGTCTCACCGACAAATAATCCAACAGGGCCTTCAAGCGGCTCGAGCCATGTTCTTCGCGGTGGAAGTTGGGGTGACGATTCGAGGGGCTGCCGTGTCGTTGGTCTCAATTTCAACACGCCTACGAATCGTAATACCTATATAGGCTTCCGCGTGGTTATTTCTCTTCAATGAGAAGGCTTGTCAGTCTGGCTTAACTTTGAGCAAAAAAGATGTGCGTTTTATATTGCACATTCTTCGACAATTTTTGAATAAGAGTGTAATAGCTGCCACAGAACTGCAAATATATGTAACTAAGAACGTATGTTGCAATTTGAGGTAGTAAGCCGAGATTAATTTATTGCAAGATTCCAGCCACCAATTCGGCGGCGATTTTATAATTTTCAGTCAATAAAATGCCATGATTGCACAAACAAAATTTGATTTAAATCCGGAAACGATTTTCGTACAAGGCGGCACATTTAAAATGGGCTGTACAAATGAACAACGCAGCGATTGTTTTGAACATGAGAAACCTACACATGAAGTCATTCTAAACGATTTTAACATCGGCAAATTTGAAGTGACAGTAGAACAATACTTGCAGTTTGTCAATAGTACAAAAACACATTTTCCGCTTTGGCTTGAGAAAGGAAACGAATATAATATAAAGACAGGAACAAATGAATACTACAAAAGCAGAGGTTACAAACGTCTAGGAAACGTGAAATTGCCAATTGTCGGAGTTTCTTGGAACGATGCAGTGGCATACTGTGTATGGCTGACGAAAAAAACCGACACAAAATTCCGTTTACCCACAGAAGCGGAATGGGAGTATGCTGCAAGAGGTGGTGTTAAAAGCGGGAGTTACAAGTACAGCGGCAGTAATAATGCAGATGAGGTTAGCTGGTACTTTGGTAATTCCTTATGCAAGACCCACGAAGTTGGTACGAGAACTGCCAATGAATTGGATATTTACGATATGAGTGGCAATGTTTGGGAATGGTGCAGCGATTGGTACGGCGATTATTCAGACTCACCGGTAGAGGCAGACAATTCAACAGGGCCTTCAAGCGGCTCGAGCCGTATTCTTCGCGGTGGAGGTTGGAACAACTTTCCGCGGCACTGCCGTGTCGCTTATCGCCATTACAGCGCGCCTACGAATTGCGATAACGATATAGGCTTCCGCGTGGTTTTTGACTCCCAGTGAAATGCTTTGTCAGTACGACTTAACTTTTAGCAATAATAAAGCGGGTTTTGTTCTGCACATCGGAAAAGTAGGTGGCTGCCAACTACATATACTAAGCCGTTTCACTGAACAAGTGCAACGGCTTTTTTAGTTTGTATGTACTTTAAGAGTGTTCCATATACAGCTTTATTCATTGATTAATTGTGTCATTCGTGTACAATAATCTCAAAATTATCCATTTCTAAAAGATTATTGTGAGAAAATAGTTCGGTAATATGCTGCATGTTGTTTTCAAACAAGGTGAATAAATCCCTATTTTTGATATTGCCAGTTGAAATGATGAGTAGCTTTCGAGGAACACCTCGTACATAGAATGAATCGATAAAATCAGAATCTTTGGAAATGACTATGCGATTCTCTGCAAGTGATAAATCTTTTATTTCGTTGTCTGTAGTCCGTTCTTTATTGGGTAGATTATCGGTATGAATTACATCATAGCCTTTTAACGATAAGAATTTCTTCAAACCATAAGGCAACTGTGCGTCTATCAAGAATTTCATACTAAAACTTTATTTATTGATTTTACCTTAGTTAGCCTCGACGCATAAGAAAGACATGCCAATAAATCTTCAGTTTGCAAAGCCGGGTAATCTTCGAGAATTTCTTGTTGTGTCATGCCCGATGACATCAAATCCAAAATCATTTCCACTGGGTAGCGCATATTACGCACCGTTGGTTTGCCATGACAAATTTCAGGATTGATAGTAATTCTATTCAACAAAGGATTCATACAATGTATTTTCTTAGTAAAGTTAAGTCTTTTTGGACAATTAAACAAATTGAATCTTCCAATTGAATTTTTTAAAATTTTGTTGCGCATTAACAAGCACCTCACTTTGCTTTCAATTGGCACAATCGGCAATTCAAAAAAATACTGCTAATTATTTTTCCCTTACATTTTTTTTAATACCCGCAAAAAAAACACCCCGCATTTACATTTTGTAAACGCGAGGTGTTTTATGTTTTTAATTTAAACTATTAAATTTTATTCCTTTAAAGTTGTCGGAATAGTCAACTCAATAGATTGACAGATATTTTTTCCTGTGGCATCTTGAATGTACAATTCTACACGACGATTGTACTTACGTCCTGAATCGTCATCTGTATTTTTCGCTACGGGTGCGCTTTTTCCGGAAGCATCTTCTTTAATTTGTGCGTCAGAAATTTTCTTTGAACCCGTTAAATAAGCGCGCGCTGCATTGGCGCGACGTTTAGAAAGTGCATCGTTGTAAGCAACATCGCCTTTACTATCCGTGAAACCTTTTAACACCGCAACCGAACCTTTATTTTCTTTCAACAAATCTGCTAAGTGGTCGAGTTCTTTTTTCGACTCAGCACGAAGGTCAGATTTATTGTAATCGAAATAGATCCAGTGTAAATCGCAAGAAGGCGCAACAACTTTTGGTACCTCTGCAACTTTTGGTGCTTCCGAAACAACTGGTTTAGGCGTTTCTACCGGAATAGGTGGCGTAACAGTTGCTGTTGTTGTATCTGAATTGCAACCTCTGAGCAATAAAAATCCAAGACCTAAGAGTAAAAGAAGTGGCAACCACCAATATTTAGAAAGCCAACTTTTCTCTTCAACAATGGGTGTTTCAACAATGGGTGCTACGGGTGTAACAACTTTTTTGACTTCCTCTTTTTTGTGCGGGATATGCGTTACAGCAACAGCGGCAGCTGTAACTGCAGCAGCAGCAACAACTTTTTTGACTTCCACTTTAGGTGCTTCAACAACAATTTTTGGTACTTCTACTTTCGGAACTTCAACAGTTACTTTTGGAATCTCCACTTTTGGAATCTCCACCTTCGGAATCTCCACCTTCGGAATCTCTACATGAGGAATCGCAGCAGCGACCGCAGCGCCAGCAAGTGCAACCGCAGGAATTGAAACATGAGGTACTTCTACCTTAGGCAATTCCAAATGCGGTACTTCTACATGAGGAGCTTCCAATTTTGGTAATTCCACGTGAGGGACTTCCACTTTAGGTAATTCGATATGAGGTATAGTAGCAGCAACGGCAGCAACTGTAGCCGCAACAACTGGTACTTCAACATGAGGAACTTCCACTTTAGGTAATTCGATATGAGGTACAGTAGCAGCAACGGCAGCAATTGTAGCCGCAACAACTGGTACTTCAACATGAGGAACTTCAATGTGCGGAACTTCAACTTTAGGTAATTCGATATGCGGAACTTCTACGTGCGGAATTTCCACTTTTGGTAATTCAACGTGAGGAATTGAAGCGACGACAGCAGCGGCAATAACTGGAACTTCTAATTTTGGTGCTTCTACAATAGGTACAGAAATTTTTGGAATTTCTACCGTTGGTGTTGGTACAGAGACCTTCGGAACTTCAATTATTGGAACAGAAACTTTAGGAGCTTCTACAATTGGCGTAGCCACCACAATAGTCGCTTTGCGTTTTGCTTCAGCGCGCGCACTCGGATATAAAGCAGCAGCTTCTTCGTAAGTTTTCTTTCCGCAGCCACGTGCAATTTCTTGATGATTACCTGCTTTTAAATATGCAAAGTAATAACCCATTTTCTCTTCAATAGCATAACGCTCTTCTAAATCGCGATTTTTTAAAACTGATGCATAACCATTATCGCGCGCAGCAGTTGACGGATAGCCTTCTGAGCGCATTAATAACTGATTATTTTCGTCGTACCAAGCAAAATAATGTTCTTCGTTAGTGTGTGTGAATTTTACCATTCCGTCTTCATGATTGACAGATGGTTGATTTTCATAAAAATGACAAGCTAAATAATCGTCTTCACGACGGTCATTTGTGTGCGTAGCAGTTGTTGTTGCAACAGCAACAGTTTCAGTGACAACCTTCTTACGAATTTGTTGACCTGTAACAAAAGGAAGAAGTGCCAAAGCTTCAGCTTCTGTTTTGTGGCGACAAGTACGCGCAATTTCGCGATAATTGGCTGCGCGTAAACTTAAATAATACTCACCTTCTAATTCTTTAACAGAATAGAAATCGCGGTTAGAGCGGTTTTTTATAACCGATTGGATGCCGTTTTCGCGCGATGCTTCTTGTGGATAGCCCTCACTTTTTAAAAGAACTGCGCCATCGGCATCTAATAGCGCGAAAAAATTTAGTTTGCTTTCCTCGTGTAAAAAAGCGGTAAAATTAGCTTCCGTTGGATGTAGAGCATGACCTTCATAAGCACTACAATGTAAATAATCTTCGTTGACCATAATTCCGTGTTGTTTTAAGTTTTAACGATCTGAATTTGACACATAAAAGTAATAACAAAATTATAAATACAGTGCTTAAAAAAAAAGAATTAACATTTTTTCATTTCTTGCATAAACATTTTTTTACTATTTTATGGAAAAAAACAATTTAACTTTCTTGTTCAAACATTCAAACTGAAATTATGACGAAAGTCACTATTTTTTACAAACAATTTGCCCTTTAAATTTTACTGAAATCGAACTGTAAGTATTCCAACCGGTGTAAGGCATTGCTTCTTTGTAAAAAATCTTTATCCTATTGAATTTATCGTCTATGTCATTACAATCTCCGATGCGTATTTTTTGTTCACCAACATTTGGGACTAAAGTAAATTCGCTATTGGCATCAATATAAATTTGTTGAACAAGGGGTTGAAAAAAATTATCGGCTGTTAAAAGTTTTATAAGGTTGTATGTATCCCGCAAATTCCCTTTGTAATTCGGATTTGTTAAATAATCGGTTGAAAAATTTGAAACTGCACCCGTTACAACAATTACACGTGATGTATAATGTTTTGAAAGTGGCACATAATCGCCTTTTTCCGATAAATAATATTGTCGGTTTTCATTGTCAATAATTCGGCAAATAGGTTTTCTCTGATAGACTTTAACATGGATTGCATTGGAAGCATCTACATACGTTTCAACATGATCAATAAATGGATCTTGTTTCAAAACCGATTCGATACGCGAAACATTGGCTCTCGAAAGTTGTGTATTTATTAAGTCGCCATCGAAATTATTTTTTATGATAGTTTTTATATCGCTTTCAGTGATAAAAACATTTTCTTCATTCGCTAACGGAATTATTTCAACCTCAACACCTGAAATTATACCATCATTCTTTTTCTGAGTAGCAAAAATTAAAAGCAAGAGCAACAAAATTGCACCAACAACCCAAACAACGCGAGTTTTATTAACTTTATAACTTCTGGTTTCTTGTTGCGTACGCGCCATTTAGAAAATATGTTACTAACAAATTATAGTGGGTATGGATCAAAAAAATAACAAAAAAGAATTTATTTTGCTATTTTCAGAATAATGTCTGCAATTTCAGTCGCAGCATTCGGTTTTGCAAGAGATTCCATATTTTTTTTGAGTTGTGCACACAAATTTTCATTTTTTAGCAAATCAATTACAAGCTGTGGAGCCAAATTTTGCGCTGTTTCATCAGTTAAAAAAAGCGCAGCTTGCTTATCAACTAAAGCCATTGCATTTTTTGTCTGATGATCTTCCGCAACATTCGGCGAAGGTACAAAAATTGTAGGTGTTCCAACAACACACAATTCAGAAACCGTAAGCGCGCCAGATCGCGTGATAATTGCATCGGCAGAATCGTATAAAAAATTCATTTGCTGAACGAAGGGCATAATTTTTATGTTCGGCAATTGCGCCGTTTCACTATTTTTTAAATTCTCGAAATGAAACTTTCCACATTGCCAAATAACTTGTACATCGTTATGCGATTTCCAAAATTCAATATTATCTGACATAATATTATTCAAAGTACGCGCACCGAGCGAACCGCCGAGAATAGCGATAGTTTTTTTTGATTCGTCAAGACCGAAATATTTATAAGCCTCCGCATTTTTAAAATTTTTTTTAGAAGAAATTTCAGCGCGTACAGGATTGCCGGTAAAAATAATTTTTTCGGAAGGAAAATATTTTTCCATATCTGGATAAGCAACACAAATTTTTTTTGCATTGCGCGCTAAAATTTTATTCGTTACACCTGCATAAGAATTTTGTTCTTGCAAAATAGTTGGAATATTGGCAGATGCGGCGGCGCGCAAAGTCGGGCCAGATGCGTAACCACCAAAACCAACAACTATATTGGGCTTAAAATTTTTTATAATTTCGCGCACTTTCAGGAGAGAACTTACAATTTTAAACGGCAGTTGAATATTCAGCCGTACATTTTTTAAACTCAGTTGGCGTTGAAATCCTGCAATCGGTAATCCAATAATTTTGTAACCCTGTGCAGGCACGCGTTCCATTTCCATTCTACCGAGCGCACCAATAAATAAAATTTCAGTGTCGGGCAGTATTTTTTTTAACGCATCCGCTACCGAAAGTGCTGGAAAAATATGTCCACCTGTTCCGCCTGCTGAAAAAATTACGCGCATAATTATTAGCTATGAGCTTTGTGCTCGTTCAAAGTAATTAATATTGTTTCAATAACGCTCAAAGCCCCAAGCCCGCTGCTATTCATCTTTTTTTCCCATCCATTAAAAACCAAGGTGGTGTTTTATCGTTCGGGTCGCCGTTGTAATTAATAGTTATTTCGTCGCCAATATCGATATTGCGCACCGCAAATACTTCAATAGAAGTTGTGCCATAATCCATTAAATAATCGGCGTTCGACGGTGCATTATGATTGTACAATGAGCCATATCCGAGCGCAATACAACTTTGTTTTTCGCCTTCGCCCCAAAAAAAATAATAATCGTACAGTGTGGTTGCGTCCAATAATTTAGATTCACCATCTTTTAAAATTATAACCGGACAAATTTCTATTAATTCCCCTTTTTTTATGTGAACGCCTGTGAAAACACCTCGACCACCTAATTTACTTGGTGCAATATATAATGATGGATTTCGCAAATTAATTTAATTTTAATTATCGCAAAAGTATTTATAAATTTGTTCAAACTTAATACAAGTGTTGTTTTTTTGAGTTTTCATAACCTTTATAAGTAAATCAATTCAGTAAATTGTTTTTAATTGTGCCTTTTGTATTTTTTTAGTCTAAAATCTTGTTCATTAGGCAGAATTTTTAGAGTTCGATTATTTCATAATTATTTTCAAAAGAAATTCTTAAAAATTAGCAATAAAATAATTCTTTTAAATAGGCTGTTAATTGTAAAAAGGTTACCTTAGCGTTGCACTTTTGAGAAAGTACGAATCTTTAAAATCTATCGAGTTATCAACATCTAAACTTACTTGTGCTATGATTATTTTTTACATTGCTGCGTTAATATTTACCGTAGTAGCATTTTCGAATGCCGTTTCTAAATCGGGTACTCGCCGTTACAACAGCTAAATACAGAGGTTGTAAAAACGATAAAAATAAACTCTTTCAAGGTGTAATCTTGGAAGAGTTTATTTTTTGTAAACAATTTTTTTAATAATTGGTTAGTGATGCACTGTTAGTGTTTAATTTTGCCTCAATTATAACTAAAGTTAATGTCCGATTACGTTTTACAAGTAGAAACAAGTTTACCCACTGCGCTCGGTAATTTTAAAGTTTTAGCTTACGCCACTTCACCCAACGAACCTCAACCAGATATCGTTTTAGTTTCTGAAAAAAAAAATGCCGATACATCTGCAATATTAGTTCGCATTCATTCCGAGTGTATGACGGGTGATGTGTTTCATTCGTTGCGTTGCGATTGTGGCGAACAACTCGACTACGCACTCAAAAAAATTAATGAAGAGGGCGGCATTTTAATTTATTTACGGCAGGAAGGTCGCGGCATTGGTTTAATCAATAAACTTAAAGCATATAAACTGCAAGATTCAGGTTTAGATACTATTGAGGCGAATAAAGCATTGGGTTTTTTAGACGATGAGCGCCATTACGAACATGCTGCCAAAATTTTATCCGATTTAAAAATACAAAAGGTGCGTCTGCTCACCAATAATCCGTTAAAAATTACCGAATTAGAAAAACTCGGTATTAAGGTAGTTTCGAGAGAATCTATCGTTATTTCACCACGCACTGAAAATGAGCGATACTTGAATACCAAAAAATTTTTGATGGGGCATTGGGTGTAATTAACCGTAGTTTGTGTGTCATTAATTATTAATTGTTTTTTCCGAATTAATAAATTCAATGCGCCAACCCATTTGTTGCGCTAATATTTGCAAACTTTGGAAATTACTAACGCCTTGCTTCGCCACGTTGTTGAGTAAATTACTGTGCAGAGCCGAGTAGCGAATTGTATCAATTGCTTTTTGGTTTAGACGCGAAAAATCTTCACCACTGAATTGATTGAGTACACCGTTGTTAACGTCGTAATATTGAATTTCAGGTTCGATGCCAATTATTTGCGGATTGTTTAAACCTTTAACTCTAATTTTTTTTGCAGAAGAATCAATATCAATTTTAAGGTTATTTAAATCGTAGCCTGCCAAAACACGCGCCTTCACTTTTATGATTATTTTTTTTGTTGAAGGAAAGCCATAAAAAGATTTTGTATCAGTTTCGGTGTAAACTTCTGAAAAATAACCTTCGGTGTTTACTATTTTGGAAACATTTTTTATCTGTTCAATCATCACATTGGCATCAGTGCGCGTAACCGATACTGGTTGCATATACCACATTCGAGACAAAAGTATGCCCGCAACAAGTGCTACAACAATAATGAGAATATTTGAAATTCCTTTAAACATACGTGTTTGTTGTTCGTTGTTTGTTGTTGGCTTTTTAGTGTTCAAAAATAAACCCCTACTACCCAACTGTTTGTGAGTAACGAACATCGGGCAAATGACAAAGATTTTTTTTTATTTCAATCCTGTACCAATATTAACAGCATCAGGACAAAGATCTCTCAACGCATAAAAAATACGTTTTTTATCTTCTTCGGTTTTCATATCACCGTATTTTTTGCGAATGTTTTCGCTACACGCCGTTATTTGCGGTTCTATAACGCGAATTTCATCTGCTAAAATTTTTATTTCGGCAGCTTTGTTTTCTTTCTGCAGCTCTACCATCTGTTTTACTTTTGTTATTAATGGCTGCAAACAAGCACAAGTTTCATCCGCAGCTTTAACGTAAATATCAGTTGATGCTGCGTTTTTCAAAGGTGCAGCCATATTAATTGGTTTTTGAACTCTGCTAACTGTTGGTAAGGGCGCATTAGAGTTAACCGTTTTATTGTTTGGCGTTGTTGCGTTATTACAAGAAATAAAGATTGTAATTATTGGAAACAAAAAAAAGTATTTGAATTTCATTGAATGATTTTTCAATTTTAAAAATATTTAACTTTAAAAATGTTTCAAATCTGCGTATTATTCCGTTAGCAAAAAAGGATAGCGATAATTCGTCGGCGATACTAACGTTTCTTTTATTGTTCTGGCAGATACCCAACGGTATAAATTCAGAATCGAACCCGCTTTATCGTTTGTTCCGGATGCGCGCGCGCCGCCGAAAGGTTGCTGACCAACAACGGCACCCGTAGGTTTGTCGTTTATGTAAAAATTGCCTGCACTATGGCGTAATCGTTCTGTAACGTGCGTTATAACTTCGCGCGATTGTGCAAATATAGCACCTGTCAGTGCATAATTAGAAGTCGTATCGGTTAGTTCTAAAATATGCTCGAATTGCGCATCTTCATAAACATAAATCGTCAGAACAGGTCCGAAAATTTCTTCTTCCATCGTTTTAAATCTCGGATTAGTTGTTACTACAACCGTCGGCTCAATAAAATAACCAGTCGAATCGTCCGTATTCCCGCCACAAATAATTTCTGCCATCGTCGAAGATTTTACATAATCGAGATAGCCTTTAATTTTTTGAAACGAGCGCGAATCAATAACAGCATTTACGAAATTGGAAAAGTCTTCCGTACTTCCAATTTTTATAGACTTGAAATCGCGCATTAAACCCGCTTTAATTTGCGCCCAAAGCGAATGCGGCACATACGCACGCGACGCTGCCGAACATTTTTGTCCTTGAAACTCGAATGCGCCACGAATCATACCCGTCACCACAGCTTCAACATCTGCTGAATTATGAACAACAATAAAATCTTTTCCGCCTGTTTCGCCAACAATTCTCGGATAGTTTTTGTAGTTTGAAATGTTTGCGCCAATTGTTTTATACATACTTTGAAACGCCGCAGTTGATCCTGTAAAATGCAATCCTGCAAAATCTTTATGATTAAACACCACGTCACCAATCGTTGGTCCGTCGCCATAAATTAAATTAATGACACCAGCGGGTAATCCCGCTTCAAGCAAAATTTCCATGAATAAATGCGCTGCATAAATTTGTGTATCAGAAGGTTTCCAAACTACAACGTTACCGAGCATTGCGGGTGCAGTACACAAGTTACCTGCAATAGCGGTAAAATTAAAAGGCGTGATTGCAAAAACAAATCCTTCCAACGGTCTGTATTCTACCTTATTCCAAACGCCGACACTACTTATGGGTTGTTGCGAATAAATTTCGTTTGCAAACTGAACATTGAAGCGCAAAAAATCAACCAATTCAGCAATGCAATCTATTTCTGCTTGATATACATTTTTAGATTGACCGAGCATTGTTGCCGCCAACATTTTATAGCGATATTTTGTGGAAATCAGATCGGCAGCTTTTAAAAATATGGCAGCGCGTTGGTGCCAAGGCATTTTCTCCCAATTGTATTTTGCTGTTAAAGCAGTTTCAATAGCCAATTCAGCGTGTTTTTTTTCACCGTAATGAAAATAACCTAAAGCGTGCGCGTGTTTATGCGGTTGTGTTAGCGCGCGCCTATCGGTTGTCATTACACGTTCCGATCCAATAATCATTGGTATTTCTATACGCTCCGATTGCATCACTTGAAGGGCATCTTTTAGAAGTTTTCTTTCAGGTGTACCAGGCGCATAACTCAAAATAGGTTCGTTCACTGCGGTTGGAATTCTAAAATTTGCGTCGCTCATATTTTATAAATGAAGTAATGAAGAAGTAAGTAATGAAGAAGTAATAAAATCAAAACGAAAATCAAAACGAAAATCAAAATCAAAACGAAAATCAAAACGAAAATCAAAACGAAAATCAAAACGAAAACGAAAACGAAAACGAAAATCAAAACGAAAATCAAAACGAAAATCAAAATCAAAATAGTAATGATTCATTTTTGAGCCGTTACTATTTTGATTTTCGTTATTTCTTTATTCCTTCATTTTTTAATTCTTTCATTTCAGGAATGTCTGGTACAAACGGCGATACATCGCCGCCGCCGCGAATAATTTCTCGCACTATGGTTGATGAAATGTGTGAGAATTGTGGTTGAGAAATTAAAAACACCGTTTCAACGCCATCGCCGACAATATAGTTGAGTTGAGAAATTGTTTTTTCGTAATCAAAATCGCTGGCGTTGCGCAAACCGCGTAAAATCCATTGGGCACTCACGCGCTTGCAATATTCAGCAGTAAGTTTTTCAAACGAATCAACATACACCTTGCGCTCATTTTCAAATACTTTACTTATCCACGCTTTGCGCTGCTCTAAACTGAACAAGTATTTTTTTTCGTTATTAACGCCAATAGCAATAATAATACGATCGAAAAGTGGCAATGCACGACGCACTAAATCAACGTGGCCTGAAGTAATTGGATCAAAAGAACCTGGAAACACACACACTTTCATTTATTTCAATTCTTAATTTACAACACGCAAAAGTGGTGCTTAATTACAACTGTACAAAGAATGTGTCGAAAAATTTATCCGCATTGGGATCATTTTTTTCGTTATTGGCAACAATAATCTGAAGTAAATAAAATCTATCGCCAATAAGGAAACATTTACTCTTAATATGCGCCGTTTCTTTATTAAAATCAACGCGCCAAATTTTACCGTTGTAATCTTGTTGTAAAATATTATCTTGATATGCAACTGTTCCTTTTATCACTTCGGTTGATGATTCAATCGTCGCTCTATAAAATTCTTCGCGTAAATCGGCTGAATCTTTCGGAAAAGTACCAGGTGGATAATCGCAATAATTGATAGTGTAAAGAATTTTACCATCGTTTTTAGAAAGCGTTTTGCATACAAACTGATGATATATCAGTTCGCCAGTAACCGTTTTTATTTTCGATGTTGTTTCTTTCACGGGTGCTGGAACGGAAACCGAAAATTTACCGACTTCATTTTTATAATTTTGCCAAGGTAAAGAAAGGCTGATAATTAAAATTGAGGAAAGAAAATAAAATTTTGAACTTTTTAACATGGCATAATTTTATTAATAACGTTTAAAACAAGTTTTATGTCTTTCTTTGAGGCAACAATGCGTCTTAAATTTATATTTGTGCGTGAAAAGAAGAAATTTGCGGAGTCATAATACACCACATACTTTTTTTTGTTTTAAAATGCTTACTGAACAACTAAAAAATAAGAAAAATTTAATTTTTAATGGCTTATACTTATGAGTTTTCTCGACCGACGCTCACAGTTGACTGCGTCATTTTCGGATTAGATACTTCGAGTCGCTTAAAGGTATTACTTATTCAACGCAACAACGATCCGTTTAAAAACGCGTGGGCTTTACCAGGCGGTTTTGTAAATGAAACCGAAACACTTGAGGCTGCAGCATTGCGTGAGTTGGAAGAAAAAACAGGCGTAACAGATATTTTTATTGAACAACTTTTTACATTCGGTACGCCCAAACGCGATCCACGCGGACACGTTGTAACTGTGGCTTATTATGCGCTTATTAATTTAGAAGAGCATAAAATTGGATCTGAAACTACTTCTAAAGACGTGGATTGGTTTTCGCTCGAAAAACTTCCGTCTTTGGCTTTCGATCATAACATCATTCTTGAAACCGCTATTGAAAGGTTACGCTCAAAAGTACGCTATCAACCGATTGGTTTTGAATTATTGCCACAAAAATTTACGCTCAGTCAACTTCAAAAACTATACGAATCTATCTTAGGAATTGGGCTCAACAAGCGCAATTTTAGAACTAAGTTTTTGAAAATGGATATTTTGCAAGCGCACGAGGTGCAACGAGGCATGGCACACAGACCTGCTTTGCTGTATGCTTTTGATGAAAAGAAATACAATAAGTACGTTGAATCGGGATTTAATTTTGAAATACGCTCGCCGAATAAAACAGAACGTGAGAAAAAGCAATTATAAATTTTTAAATTGAAATACCTCACCTTTCAAACTTTTTACGCCCAATAAATAAAAAATAACGCCACAAACCTGCGTATGCTTTATGCGTAAAACTTTGCTCAGTAATAAAGTTGCGCAATAAATGCGGAGAAAGGTGTTGTTCCATTCTGACATGATTAACTGCCATCCAGTTTTTAAATAAATTAGAGTTTGAATCGTAAAAATCTACGACGGCAATAACACCATTTTGTTTTAAATCAACGCGTGCGCGCTCAATAAGTTCGTTGTATTGCGGATTAACCATCGTTAAACAATAAGAAAATAAAATACAATCGGCATTTTCGCTTTCTGCTTTCAGGTTATCGCCATACGGCGCACAAATCAGTCGTACGCGGTCGCCAAAAATATCTATTTTTTTTTTCGACTCGTTAATCATGTCGCCTGAAACATCATAACCTATAATTTGAGCGTTCGGGAATTGATTGGCTAATTTTTGCAGATTAATACCAGTTCCGCAACCGACTTCAATAATTTTTATTGCTGCGTCGGCACTAAAAGGAATGAGTTTTAAAATGGTTTTTCTACCAAATAAAAACGACCAACGCGACGCGTCGTAAATTTTGGCGTGTAATTTATAATAGTTGCTTATGCGATGCGCTTGCTGTGATTTTTCGTGTTCTAAATTATTGGTTTTGGTGTTCGATTCCATTATTACTTTTCAGGTTCAATTTATTTTACTATTCCTAAATAAACGCTGGCATACGTACCAACGCGATCTTGTTTGTGTGTTATGGCAGTGAGTTCTTTTTCAAACTCAACGCGTTCATTCACAAATGTAGGAAAAAAATTGATCTCTTTTGCTGCCGAGCGTAAAAGAATGCGTGTACCCGATTGACTATTATTTAAAATAGTTTCCCATTCTTCATTCAATGCTGGTACATCGTTAGCTGCCAACCAATCTTGATGGTCTAAAAGTACAAAATGCGAATACGGTTTTGGATTTTCTTTTAAAAAGCCTGTTAAAGTAGTAGTGTGTGTAGAAATTGCACGCGAATTTTCTTTTAAAATATCAAAATTTTCTTTTTTTAAATAATTCGGCGCACAATTGGTATCGTATCTTCCTGTAAAATACAGATAATAAAAGTAATTATCTTGAATCGGTAATTCAGCAAAAACGTGGCGCAAACAACTAATAATGTAACCAATGGCACTATCATCTTTTGAAACCATTTTATGTTGACTGGCTGGAACGCCGAGCATCGTCATAATAATCGGTAAATCCATCACCCATTTAATAAAATCATTTATGATGCCGCGTTCGAGTCTGAAATAATTTTCGCGTTGTTCATCCATATTTTTCGAGGCGAACATATTATCTAACGCAATGCGGTTCGATTTCTTAAATTGCATATATTTTAGCAGCAACCAAGCAAAACTACCCGACGTGCTGTGCCAATAAAAAGATTTGCGAATGCCGTTACCTTTGAAAAGTTTAATGTTTTTATCCCAATACTGTCGCGCAAATTCGGGCATATTTTTACTCAAAACGTCTTTGTAAATCGAGTTAACGTTTTTGTAAACGCCTTCACCAAAAATATTAAATAAATCGTTGAACGCCGTATTTTGTATAGAAGACAATTTTAATTGCAACAGCGCATTCTGACGGTGATTCATATCAATACAATTAATAGCAAACGGATTATCCAAAGCATAATCGAGTGCATTACAACCCGCAGAAGTTATCATTACAACTTCGCTTTTTTTATTTAGTTGTAATAGTTGGCGATCGCAACGCGGATCTTCCCAACAAGTATTGTAAATCAGGTTATTATTATGGACATTATTAAATACCCAGTTAGAAATTTTTGACATGGTATGGTTCTATTAATGTATCAGAAAGAGTATGGAATGATTATTTTAATGCTCAATGCCATCCCAAAATTTATTTTCAACAGCTTCGTTACTTTGCAAAGATACAAATGCTGGTTTTTTATTTATAAAGTTATTAATTAATTCTTCTTGAGAAAGCGACATGAGCGCGTCTTCGTCCGTCGGTTTGGTTTTTTCTTTTGGCGCAGCGTCAATAAAATCGTTTGGGTTATACTTAAATAAAGTCCATTTGCCGTCATTATATTCTAATGCCGTCAAATTTTCTATCCAATCGCCTGAATTGAGATATAGAATGCTTTGCTTTTCAGCAATTGCTGGTCTGTGAATATGACCACACGCTACAACATCGTAACCATTTGTTTTAGCTGCATCAATCGCTTTGTCTTCAAAATCGGAAATAAATTTTACAACCTTTTTTATTCCCATTTTAATGAGTGTAGCAAAAAAAATAGGTGGTGCGCCAAAAAATCCTGTAATTTTATTGATAAATTTATTAGCCATGATGAGCCAATCGTAGATAGTACCGCCTAATTTTGAAAGCCAACGCGTTTTCAGCATCGCTACATCGAATGCGTCGCCATGAAAAAACCAATGTTTTTTGCCATTTAATAAAAATACGACTTGATCGCGCAGATAAAAATTGCCGTTTTGAAATCCCGAGAAGCGACGTAAAATATCGTCGTGGTTGCCCGTCAGATAATACACGATAGTGCCATTGGCTAACATTTTTAAAATGCGATTAACAACTAAAAGCTCATATTTTTGGAAATAAGATTTTTTAAATTGCCACATATCTATAATGTCGCCATTCAAAATAAGCCTTTCCGTTTTTATACTTTTTAAATAGTTGGCAAGTTCTTTAGAATGGCAGCCTACACTGCCTAAATGTGTATCGGAGATTACAACTATTTCAACTTTGCGTTTTGAACTGGTTTTATTTGCCATTAACATTTTTATAATTCTACAAAGATGCGACCTATATTTGTTTTCAATTTTAACAGAACATTAAATTTTTAGAATTTAATGAAAGTTTTTCAATATGAACGACGAAATAAAAGAAGAATATTTTGTAAAAAAATTATTCTTCGATAAAAGAGGGATATATTTGTGTATCGATAAACATTAAAAATAAAAGTTAATGTCAACAACGTATGCCATTCAATTTAAAGATTCAGAAGTTGTTAGATTTTGTGCAATCTTTAGATTTTGTGCAATCTGTAAAAGCATTTTCCGAAGAAGACAACGTCAGTAATACCATTTTTGGTTCACCTGTTGAAGGATATATAACAACTGAGGAAATTAAAAAAATGCATCCTAATGAATGGATATTAATAGCTTACACGCACAAAAACGGCACACAAATTTTAGGTGGAAAAATTCTTCTTCACGAGGCAGACAAACGGGAATTAGCGCTGAAAGGCAAAGACCTCATTCGACAATATCCAGATGTTAATCATTTTTATACGGGCGAATTCCCTAATCATAGGCGTATAGGTTTGATGCGGAGAATATCTAAATAGTTTATGAAAAAATATTCTTTTAGCCTTGAAACAGATGAGGTGTGTTATTATTGTAGATTCATTGATTGATGGTTATCCCATTAGGTTAGCCGTTGATACAGCAGCAACGCACACTGTTATAGATTGGAATATGCTTATGATGATTGGTTATGTCCCTGAAAATGGCAAAGATTGGGTGACTTTAGAAACATCGAATGGCATTATTGAAGCGCAACTTTTTTCATTAAATCAATTCGCAACTTTAGACAATAGTCTTCAAAATTTTATCGTTTTAGCCTACGATTTTATTGCCAAAGGTGTTTTAAGTCCTTACGATTGTATTTTAGGGCTCGATTTTTTTCGTGGTCGCCATATTTTAAGCATTGATTTTGTAAATGAAAAATTGTGGCTTGAAAACGGTGTGCCAATGTCATTTTAAATGATACGAGAATAGAATTATTCTTTCTGCTCCCATTTAGCACGCCTAAATTTTAATCTCTCCACACATATCAACGGGTTTTACCCACGCATCAAATTCTTCGGCAGTCAAATAACCCAATTTAATAGCAGTATCTTTAAGGTTGCCACCTTCGCGGTGTGCCGTTTGTGCAATTTCAGCCGCTTTGTAATATCCAATTTTCGGATTGAGTGCTGTTACGAGCATCAATGAACTGTTCAAATGCTTTTCGATGTTTGCGTAAATGGGTTCAATACCCACAGCGCAACGGTCGTTAAACGAGTCGCACACATCGCCGATTAAACGCGCAGAATGTAAGAAATTATAAATCATCATCGGTTTGAAAACATTCAACTCAAAATGACCTGATGCACCACCAATATTTATCGCTACATCATTACCTAAAACTTGCGCTGCAACCATTGTCATCGCTTCGCATTGTGTTGGGTTTACTTTGCCTGGCATGATACTCGAACCGGGTTCGTTATCCGGAATAGAAATTTCGCCAAATCCTGCGCGCGGACCAGATGCTAATAATCGCACATCATTCGCAATTTTCATCATCGAACACGCAACAGTTTTTAATGCGCCGTGTGCTTCAACAATTGCATCGTGTGCAGCAAGTGATTCGAATTTATTTTCGGCTGTCATAAAAGGTAAACCTGTGAGTGCAGCAATATGTGCCGCAACCCTCTCTGAATAATTCGGCGGCGTGTTAATTCCTGTTCCAACGGCAGTTCCACCCAAAGCCAATTCGGAAAGATGCGACAAAGAATTATTAATCGCTTTCAATCCGTGGGAAAGTTGTGCTGCATAACCCGAAAATTCTTGACCAAGTGTTAACGGCGTTGCATCCATTAAATGTGTGCGACCAATTTTAACAACGTGTGCAAACGCTTTTGCTTTTTCGCGCAAAGTATCGCGCAGTTTGGTGATGCCTGGAATCGTTTTTTCCATCAAAATACTATACGCTGCAATGTGCATCGCTGTCGGGAAAGTATCGTTCGAGCTTTGCGATTTATTCACATCATCGTTCGGATTGATTATTTTTTTCTCATCCGATAACGAACCGCCATTTAAAACGTGCGCGCGATACGCCACAACTTCATTCACATTCATATTCGATTGCGTGCCGCTACCTGTTTGCCAAACTACCAACGGAAATTGATCATCCAGTTTACCTTCAATAATTTCTTTGCACACATCGCCGATGAGTTGACACTTTTGCGCATCTAAAACACCACAATCGAAATTGGTTAGTGCAGCTGCTGCTTTTAAATAAGCGAACGCTTTTATAATTTCGCGCGGCATTTTATTAATATCTTGCGCAATGGGGAAATTCATTATCGAGCGTTGCGTTTGCGCGCCCCAATATTTATCGGCAGGCACTTCCACCTTGCCCATTGTATCTTTTTCAATTCTGTAATCCATAAATTTAGTTATTAGTTGTTAGTTGAAGGTTGTTAGCAGTTAATCGTTAACTGTTAAAAATCATTATTCTTCCCTTCATTTAATAATTTTGTTGTCCATGCTTCGGGTTTTTGAGCAAACAAAACTTTCGTTTTTGCCCACGTTGTTTTAAACAATTCCGATTGGCGATACAAATTTAAGTCGGTTTCGCTCCGCCAAATACTGCGCGTAAAAAAAATATTTAGGTTTTCTACGTCATTTAAAAGTTCGACATGTTCGCACCCTTCAAAAGCGCGAATTTTATTTTTACTACTTTCAAAAATGTTGATGAAAGTGGAGATATTTTCTGGTTTGAACGTGAGTTTTACAAGGCGAATTACCATAGGAAAATAATAATCAATACATTTATTTATCGTGAGGAGTTTTTTCAAAATAGGCGTAAACCCCTTTGAACTCAGCTTTATTAGAACAACCTGTTTTTCAACCACACACTTTTTTTATACAAATATAACACTCTCAATCGCTTAAAGTGTAAAC
This sequence comes from Saprospiraceae bacterium, assembly GCA_043758385.1. GTDB lineage: Bacteria > Bacteroidota > Bacteroidia > Chitinophagales > Saprospiraceae > JAAFJT01. The sequence goes on along the minus strand of JAYVNP010000119.1, from coordinate 43,066 downwards.
ATTTATTACGCAAATTTTGGTATGGCAATTTGAACTACAAACATATAATTGATGTTGGAGGCCTAAATTTAATTTAGTGCTTAAAATTAAAATTGCCTCCAACATTGGTGTTGCCAATGGAAGGTCGTGGAAAAATGTTAACATTCTTGCTACTATTGAGCTTTAGTTTCAGCAGTAAGTTGTAAATTTAGCTCTTGAATAAAATATTGACAATATTTCATTCATTAGTTCGGTTATGGGCAAATGGAATTCTGTTTTTACACTGGCATCAATATCTTCTCGTTGGATCAAAATTTGACAACTTTTACATTTATGACGCTACAAGATTTACAAATTAAAATTAAAGATATAATCGATAATTTTAAAAATACTGGAAATTTACCGAAAGAAAACGACCTTTATGACTATAAATTGAAATTAAATTTTTCTGGTGATGAAAATCCAATAGAAATCTTTTTAAAAAATTTTGCAAAAGATATCTTGTCATTTTGTAATGGAAACGGCGGAATAATTCTATTGGGATTTGAGGAAAATAAAGTAACTGGAAAGTATATAGAAGTAGGTTTGGATGATAAAAACCTCCAATTATTGAGTAGTATAGATTTAAACTTAGTTAATCAAAAATTTGAAAAAATAGTTGGACTGAATGTAAGCATTGACTTACAAAAGTTCCAAGTGGGCACAAAGGAATTTTATTATCTTTTGGTAGCTAAACAAAATCAAGTCTTAATACCAAAATTAGATTTTAAAGAATATAATATTAAAAAAGGTGAAATAATATATAGGACTTCAGGTAAAAATGCAGTTGCAAATGACACAACACAAGAATTCAACAATTTTTTGCAAATTAAAGCGGATGAAAAGAAAAAAGAATTTATGGAGATATGGTCAAAACTACTTCCAGAAATATTTAATATAAATCCTAGAGAAGTTTTAATTATTAGCCCAAAAAATAATAAAATTTATGGTTTTAATGGAAAGGACAATATTCTGTCAAGCAGTGAAATTGAAATAGATAAAAGTAAGAATGGTGTATTTAATGTTATTTTAAACGCAATTTCAGCAGGTGAAATTGGTAAAATTTCAAATGATGCAGGTAAGCCCCTATATAAAATAGTTGGTGAAATTTCTACACGAAAAGACTATATTTTAATGACAACTCTAGAGAAAGAGGTTGTGAAGGATTGCAAATATGCTATTAACAATTTACATTTAAAAATTGTTATGAGACATTTGGGTTGGGTTAATGACGAAAAATTTAAAGTCGAAAACCCTGAAGAAAATACTGTTAACCCTAAATTTGATGAATATATTTGGATAGAGAATTTTGACTCTATTAATAATAATAGAAAAGTTGTTTTCTCACAAAAGTCTATAAAAAAAATTATTTCTGATTTAAATAATGAGAAAATTCATACCGAAATTTTCGGTAAAAATTTAAAGCAAAAATTAATACTACCAACAAAATAAGCATAACTAATAGTGGGATTCGATGAAATAAACCTCAAAATTCTGTAATGAAATGTGTCCTCATTTTGTCAGCTGTTTGCTTTGAAAGTACGCCTCTATATTTCTCAGAAAGCTTTGATTTGGGATTAGGTATTTTTTTTGTTAGCACTTTAATGAGTTTAAGTTCCTCTAAATCTTGTAAGAGGGTTAATACTTTTGGATTAGTAATTTCTATCAATAATGTGTTTTCCATAAGAATAATCTATACAAATGTAGAATAAATTTTTAAAATTAACAAGAGGTAACTCAGAGTGTTTTTCGCGTGTTTAATATTTGTTTAATGGGCGTAATCATTTAAAAAATTATTTGACAGTGCGAAGGTACGCGTTGAACTACGCTATTAATTTAAATGATTTTTCTTTTTTCAAAAAAAATAAACCAATAAAGCCGACCGATGCCAAAGCGGCAGCTAAATAAAAAGGAGACGAAATTTGTGCCGCAACATTATTATACACCGCTTGCGAAACAATTGAACCTGTGCCGATGCCGGCTTCTAAAGCAATGAACATGGTAGCAAGTCCGCGACCGCGATTTATTTCGGGTGTTAAATCAACCGTCCACGCTTGTAATGTGGGCGTACTCAATCCGTAGGAAAATCCGTACAAAATACCGCCAAACAAAAACATAAACGCTGATTGTGCTTGCGCCATAAAAAACATAGATACAGCCGAACAAATAACTACAAATTTAATGACGGGCAAACGCCCGAACTTATCGGAACTTTTACCGGCAAATACCCGAATGGCGAGCGAAGAGAGCGTGTAAACGGTAAAAAATAAACCTTTATTGCTGATGTGTAAGATTTCGCTCCTATCGGGAACGATGGTTAAAAGCGTACCGAGAACAAAAGCCATAATAAATTGAATGACGAAAGGTTCAATCACTTTTGGTTCAAAAATATCGGCGCGATTTACTTTTAATAAACGCAAAGAAAATTTTTGTTTGTTTTTTACGGTTTCTTTCAGTTGTGATGTTAAAATTACAACCGACATCAACGCAGCAAACGTACTCAGCACAAACATGCCGTTCAATCCATAAATATTAGATACATAACTACCGAGTGCCGGACCCAAACTAAAACCAATACTGCTGCTCATGCCGAGCGCACTCATTGCTTCTCCGCGACGTGCGTAATCCGTTAAATCTGCTACATAAGCAGCTGTTGCAGTGGGTTTAAAGCCCGTCGAAAATCCGTGAAAAGTTCGTAAAATAAAAAAACCTGCCACACTTGTTACCAACGGATAAAAAATTCCGCATACCACACACACCAACGAACCAAAAATCATAACAGGTACTCTGCCAATCGTATCTGTCAATTTCCCGCTGAACGGTCGCGATAAGCCTGCTGTTAATGTAAACGCTGCAATAATAAATCCTTTGTAGGACGCACCGCCCAAACGCGTCAAAAAATTGGGCAGTTCTGGAATGAGCATTTGGAAGCTGGCAGAAAATAGAAAATTACTGAGGCACAAGAAAATAAATGCACTTGTGTAAATAGTAGGTGTTTCTGATTTAGCCATGACTTAAATACGGCTGAAACAGTTGTGGGTTGCAAAAAAAAATGAAACAACGCGCATTTGAAAAATGGGAATGTTCAGGATGTTTCATGTCTGAATTAATACCAAAACGAAAATCAAAACAAAAAACGGCGTAGATTTTTAAAAATCTACGCCGTTTAATGCCGAACTTATTTAAACTTATTTTTCGAAATTGCGATTGCTTAGTTCTTAATTAATTTTTCGGTAAATAGTATTTCATTATTGTTCTTGAGTTGAATGAAATAAATACCGTTCACTAAATCAGAAACTTTTAATCCAATTTGATTAACACCGTTTAAAATTTCTACCTTTTTAGAAATTACAGTTCTGCCAGCAATATCACTCACCGTTAATTGTGTAGCAATATCCAAATTGGCATCGAAAGTAATGTTTACAATATCTTGTGATGGATTGGGCGCAACAGTAACAGTAAATTGTTTTCCATTAAGCTCAAAAGTACCAGTTGTTAAACAAGTTGTGTTCAAAACTTTATCCACCTGACCGCGAATTTCACCGCCGCCGTTGGCAGCAGTATGTACATTCACGTACGTCTGTCCGTTAATAATCGAGTCGCCACCACCTGGAGTTGAGAGCGTGTAGACACCTTTAACGGTGTTGTTTGAATTGACTACAAACGGTACATATACCGCGCCGTTAACACCAATTGCACCTTTGTGAATATGCGACACTATTATATTACCTGTTAAACCTGTAGTGACTAAATTAACCGAAAGATCTGTTTTTAGTCGGTTAACTGAAATTGCTGCTGCACCAACCGCTTTTGATGTATTCGTTGTTGGCTCTTGACCTGCACACAAATTTGATACTAAACCTTCGCGAATACTTGAGTAAACCTGTCCTCTAATTTCACCACCTGGATTTGCACTTGAATGGATATTAGCGTAATTGCTGCCTTTAACTAACCGCAAACGTTGCGCTAAAGTCAGCGGAAAAGTACCGCGATAGATATTTGTATAGTTAGCATCGGCGACAAAATTATTGATTACAGCACCTGCTGAATCTTTCGTACCGTCGTGAATGTGTCCGTAAAGAGGCGTTAAGCCTGCATATAAAACGGAGTACGAAAGCGTATCGAGTGTAGCGTTTAACGTACCCACTAAAACACCTTTTGCATCGGATATTACAGCAGGTATTTCGTTTGCTCCTTCTAACAGCGCATCAAAACCGATTGTGTTAGCTGCAATCGGCGTGACTTGTCCGCGAATTTCACCGCCCGGATAAGTAGCAGTATGCACGTTCATATAAATTTTTCCTGCCGATAAACTATCAATAAAAGGTTGTGTAACGGTGTAAGTACCAGAAATTACATTACCTGAATAAGTGAGTGGCACATTAACGGAACCGTTTACACCTGTTGCACCGAAATGAAGATGTGAAGCTGCAATGGCACCCGTTAAGCCATACAGAACAGCTTTCACCTCAACGGTCATTAAATTTTTTGAAACCACCATAGAAAGTAAACCAAAACCTTTCGATGCGTTTGTCGGTACTTCACTCGCTGCACTCAAAAATGCTGTGTAATGCGAATCGCTTTCTACTATCGGAATACCGCGAATTTCGCCGCCCGGATTAGCGGCAGTGTGCACGTTTAAATAAACACCAGCATTTAAAATGCCCGAGATTAAACTATCAGGTACGCGCGTGGGCGTTTTAAAATAGATGCTATTGCCGTTTTTTATTCCCGATGTTAAATCGTAAATAACTTTTCCAGCCGTTTTTGAATCGCCTAAATGAAAATGACAAAGCGTTGCAACACTCGATAAACTATCGAAAACACCATTAATAGTTAATTTGCCATCTTCTTCCAGCATAACGGTTATTAAACCTTTTGCTTTTGTGTTAACGGCAGGGACTTCTTGCGAACCGTCTAAATTCGCTACAAATAAAACGCGCGCGTCTTTGCGCTGCGCTTGCATCGAAGTTAAGTTAAAACCTAAAATCATTGCAAATAATAGAAAGTACAAATTTTTCATTAAAAGTATTTTTATGTATAAACAAAAAGAAAAGACGCTAGTCAAACACTTGCAAAGTTGAATTAGTTTTAAATACAAGGAAAAAGAATTTTTCGTGGGTTGATTTTTGTATTTCGATTAGTTGCCTTTATACTTCCAAACGGCTGCTTTCATAAATTGTTTGAAACCATCTATTCCCAAACTGCCTTCTTTTTGCGATACAACATTTCCATCTGGGTCAATAAAAATAAGTGTCGGGAAAGCAGCGATATTGTACTGAACGCGCAATGCTCGACCGTTTCCTTTTTCGGCATCTACTTTTAGAGTAACACAATTATCATTCAAGTAAACTGCAACATCTTGGTCTTTAAAAGTTCCTTGATCCATGAGTTTGCAAGGGGCACACCAAGTTGTATAAAAATCAATAAAAATAGGTTTGTTTTCTTTTTTTGCGCGCACCATCGCGCCGTCTAAATCGGCGGTGTAATTAAAATTAATTGCAGAATACTCGTGCGGCTCTTCACTACTTTTTGCAGAAGAATTTGAATCAGCAGATTTTACACTCCCGCAATTTGTAAAAAACAATAAAGATGATATGAGGAATGATGCAAAAAAATTTACTTTTTTCATACGGGAAAGATAAAGATAAAGGCGTGTATTTTTACGTTCATTCAATAACGCCGACAGCAAAAAAATATTTTCTATAAGCTGTGGTTCTAAATTTTATCTGACTAAAGTTATATCACCGCGATAAATAATTTCTTCGCCGTCTAAAAATAAAATTTTTACGTAAAAAGCGTACACATCGGGCGAAAGGAGTTTACCGCCAAAAAAACCATCCCAACCTTTTTGGTCAACACCGAGTGGCATATCGTTTGTCTCCCAAATTAAACTTCCCCAGCGATTAAAAACTTTAAACTCTTTTATGATTACAGATGCTGGATTGCCATAAACGGTAAAATAATCGTTCACACCATCGCCATTGGGCGAAAACGAATTCGGAATATAAATGGGGCGATTTTTTGACACGCGAATTTCTACAACATTAAACGCAACACAGTTTTGAGAATCGCGCACCGTGATTGTGTAATCGGTTGTATGATACGGCGTGACGGTGGCGACTGCGCACGTAGCACATTGCAGCGTCGTGTCAGCGGGAGTCCAAGCATATTTTACCGGATTTTTTGATGGCACAACAATAGCTGCAATGGTTGTCGAAAAACCGAGTTCAATCGTTTGGTCTGCACCGGCACTAACTTGTAACTGATTCGGCTGCGGTACATTAACATTAAAAGTGCTTTGGCAACCTGTGCTATCGCGCACATAAACTTTATAATTTTTAGCAGGAATTTTCAAAAAAGAAGAATCCATACTATATTGATAACCATCAATACTATATTTAAATGGTGGCGTGCCACCGCGGCCTTTCACTACTAATTCTGCTGTGCTATCGCCAAAACAATTGGCAGGTTTTATCCGTATCGTATCGAGAAATAATTGGGGTGGCTCTGCAATCGTAAAACTTTGTCGCGCTTCGCATTTGTTGCCATCGTTCACGAAAACGTTGTATGCGCCGGACGATAAATTCCGCACCGTATCGCCGATACTTCCTGTACTCCAACTGACGGAATAATTACCCACACCACCTGACGGATGCGCCACCGATGCTCCATCGGTTTTGCCATAGCACGAAATATTAAACGTGTCGATGTCGAGTTGAACTTTGGGTGGATTCATTAAATCGAAAGTAAAACTACCTTTGCAATTGTTAGCATCAACAACTTTAACGGTGTATGTGCCTTCGCCTAAACCTGCAAGCGTGCTATCGAGCGTATTATTTTTGCCATAATTGAAAACGTAAGGTCGCGTACCTGTTGATGGACTCACAATAATTTTTCCGTTCGTCAATCCGTTACAACTTGGATTTTGAATAGCATTAACGGCTGTATCGAGCGAAAGCGTTAACTCCTGTAATTTAAAAACCAATGTATCAACATAAATGCCCGACGAATCGGTAACTGCCACCCGATAAGTACCACGACCAATACCGCCGAGCGAATCGCGCGTAGTGTAACCCGTATTTTCCCAATTGTATTTGATGGGTGCTTTGCCGCAAGCCGTTACTTTAAGTCTGATTAATCCATCGTTACCTAACGTACACGTCGGTTTCCGAATCGTTGAATCGTACTGAAAACCTTTTACATACACGGAATCGAGAATTGTTGAAATTGCGCAATTCCGCGCAGTAGTTACAGTTAGCACCACTGATTTCCAACCAGGCGTTCTATAATAAATAGTATTAGGCGCTTTGCCAGATGCTTTCGCAATAGACGCATCTTTACCAAATGACCATTGCCAATCAACTATTTGTCCGTTCGCAAAACTCGAAGCATCAGTATAAGTAATATTTTCGCCAATACATATTGATTTACTCGGTACGCTATATGAAATTTTTGCTTTCGGGCCAACGAATGTTCCAGAACCTAATGATTGACCAAACTCTACATAAATGCCACTTTGTGCTGCTGTACTCTTGGGTTGAAAACTATTGATTCCGATAGCATAAGAGTGACCAGCTATCATATCCACTGGTTTTAAAAAATTAGTATGATTAAAACTCCCTGCGCAACCTCCCGGTTCAACAGTATTTGTTTCGCCTGCGCGCAATCCTGTTGCCCCTTTACATCTTAGAGCTTGTTGATACGTAGTACTCGAATCCGGCTCAACGTATGGTCCTCCACCCTCACAACGCAATAAAGTTTTTTTTGTACAATTATCAACGCCATTTGGTAATTCGTAAACGGCAAAATCAATATCATCACCTAAATTATCTTTCGTACCATCGCCACCATAAAACGGAGTGAGGGTAAAAGTGAGTGGACCCGATGAATCGCACGTAAATCGAAACCAAGTAGAATTTGTTTCTGCATTTTGCCCACTGCCATTGTTTAAACAACTCGCGTCATTTAAATCTGTTGGATCTTTTCCAGCACCAATTAGATTTGGAACTGCAAAAGAAGATTTATCGCATAAAGTTGGTCCTGAAATACAATCGGCATTAAAACTTGTTGGTGGGTTAAAGTTTTTTAAACACAATTGAAATGCACCTTCAGTGTTATTATAACCTTGTACTCTGATGTAATATTTTTCTGCTAATATCAGGCCCGATACAACAAGTTCAAGTGCACCAGATTTCGTACTTTTACAAGGTAGTACACTAAAACTTGAGCAACTTCCATAATAAAAAACAGCTTCAACACCGTTTAGTGCATTAATATTTTTATCTTTAATTCCGACAATATCAAGTTGAGCTTGTGTTCCTAAGGCAGTAAAAGCAAACCAAATATCTTTACCAGAATTTAAAAAACAACTGGGTTTAGGAAATGAACTTGCTGTTGCACCAGCGTTGTTAAGAGTCATACAAAAATCCGTAGAATTGGAAATATTATACGCATTCTCGCATTCATCATTCGCGGGTTGTGCAAAAGCATGAAATGAAAAAATGAAAAATGAAAAAATGAAAAATGTATTTCTCAGTGCCATGATGCTTGCCTTAAATGTATTATAATCGGTTTGGGTATGCCTTAGCGCGCATGAAAAACAGTAACGCTGTATTAACGCTATAAAAATATCTGAATTACAATTACTGAAATAATTTTTTTAAAACTTTAACTTGTTGTTGACTAAATTTAGGCTGGATAGGAATTTTAAAAAGTATTTAAACAGCGTTTATCTTTTCCAAAAATAACCCACACGACGAACGACATCTTGGCGTACGTTCATGTAAAACAAATTTATATCGCCGATGTGATAGTTTTTTTTGTTCCATAAAAAGCTGCCCAAAAAATGCGGTTTATTGGTTCTGACAATATTTTTATAAATTTGTGCCGATTGTGTGTGTGGCTCAGTCAATTTAAAACCAAATAATACAGCACCTCCGTGTAACTCTTTCGGTGCTAATTCTGTATCGGTCCTGAAACTAATCGGATTGACGCAAATCTCGTTGGGATAAAATTTAGTGGGTTCATAATCATCTCGGAAAGTGCGCCAAGCGCAAATACAACCCGTTTGTTCTGGCGAAGTACAAGCGGGAATATCGGCGCATAAATCATTGGGCGTAGCAAAACCGATGATGTACGCTATAACTAATTTATTTTTAAGTGCTTGATTCGAGAAAAAATCTTTCAGCAACCTTTGTGCGTGTTTGCTACCTTGCGAGTGCGATGCAATAATTATCGGTCTGCCGTTGTTGTAGTGCGATAAATAATATTTAAACGCGTTAGCAATATCGCTGTAAGCTAAATCAAAAGCAGCGTTTGCGGTTAATGTATCTTCGTCATGGACAGTAAACGCTTTTATGTGCGCCTGACGATAGCGTGGCGCGTAAATTTTACCTGCCGCATTAAAAACACTTGCTTGATTGAGTATAGTGCTTTCGTCCGTTTTTTTATTCAATTCAGCGTCTGTAATATTCGCATTCCAAATGCTATCATTAACTTTTTTTACAAAAGTTGTTGGATGAATAAAAAAAACATCTACTTCAGACTGCGCTTGCAAATCTTTTAAATCAGAATGTCTCGGCACGCTATCAGCAAAATCTTTTTTTAGTGGATGTGCTGCCCATAAATTCATATCGCTGTAATCGAGTGATGCAGTTTGAGCTATTATTATTTGTGTGATAGAAAAAAAGTAAACGATGAGACTCGTTTTTAAGAAGGGCATATTGTGCATAATTTTGGTAAACTTTATTTTGTAAATAGGGGTTTTCGAGGAATAATCTTCGATTTCTTATAAAAAACTGAGCTCTTAGTATTAATCATTCTTTGCCACCTTGGCAATTCCTTTGCGTCTCTGTGTTGAAACTAAACATAATTTTAATGCAGAGATGCAAAGGAATCGCGGAGATTGCAGAGGTCTTTACAGCTTTTTTGTTTTCAGAAGCAACTCCAGACTACATAAACGAAATAAAATCTTTTATAGTTTTAATTTAGACAGCACAAACGGCGGTGATTTGGAATTAATACTTTTACTCAAGGTGCTAATCGCGCGCGCTGCCAATCGGTTGAATGTATATCAGTACGCGTAAAAACCAATCTATCATGCAAACGGCTTCTCCTACCCTGCCAAAACTCTATGCGCAAAGGTTTTACAATATAACCACCCCAATGCGTAGGTCTTGGAACAACAGCATCTTCGGGATAAATAGATTTAAATTGTTGGTCGCGCGCTTCTAAATAATCACGATTGGGAACTGATTGACTTTGCGGCGAAGCTAAAGCACCAATTTTACTTTTGTAAGGGCGCATAGCAAAGTATTCATCGGATTGATGCGCAGGAATTTTTTCTACTACGCCTTCAATTCTAATTTGTCGTTCTAAGTCGAGCCAATTAAAACACAATGCTGCTTGAGGATTCGCTTCGAGTTCTCGTCCTTTATTCGATTCATAATTTGAAAAGAAAACAAAACCTTCCATCATTCTAAAATCTTTTAATAAAACCACTCGTGCATGTGGCACGTGACTTTCCACTTCGCACGTCGCTAAAACCATGGCATTGGGTTCTTTAATTTCCGATTTCAATGTTTCATTAAACCATTTTTCGAACTGTTGCATCGGTTCGTTAAAAATATTGTCTTCTGTAAGTTCTGCGAGTTTATAATCTTCGCGAAGATTAGCAATTGTGTTATTCATGTTGTAAAGATATTTCAATTTTAAACAAAAAAAAACCCTGTCAGTTTATGACAGGGACAAAACAAAAAACAAACACTATGAACAAACACTATCTTAAAGCACGAGTGCTGATGTTTTATTGTAACACTTCTGTAGTATCAAATTCAATGCCATAAAATTATTATACTAACAAATTTTAAAAATTATAATAAAATTTTTTAAAAATTATAAAAGTATGAGTGCAAACGTAATTGTTTACTTTCAATTAGAAAACCTTTACACTGTGAAGTATATGTTAATGCTATTTTACGTTAAGATACATCGAGAAAATTCAAACTTAAAACATTCAAAAACTTATTACCTTTTTATAAAAAAACTACACCTTTTTATTTCACTTTTTATTGAAGCGCAATTTTATTTTACCTTTTTAAACTCCAACTCAATGGCACATTCACTTTCAGGGCAAAATTTCTACCCATGTTATAGATTCCACTTCTACCCGAAGTGTTGTCCGGATAAGGTTCAAAATATTTTAATCTGCTCAAATGATCTTGATACGCCACGTCAAATATATTATTGCCAATAACAGATAGCGTTAGCAAAGGACTACCTTTTCGATTTAAAAAAGTGGCACCCAAACCAATATTAGTTAAAACATAACCTGATGTTATCGTTTCTGTACCGTATGCGCTGAAAATGCGAGACTGTGTTGCATAGTATTGCATTTCGGTGTAAACAAATGCGGTTGAAATATGCGCTCGTGTAAAAGCAGTAGTATATCTCAATTCAGAAGTACCGTGAAACGGCGGAATAAACGGTAAATAGCGTGTACTATCGGTAACGGAACCGGCATTATTTCCATAAACGACCGATAAACTATTTTCAAAATGCAATTCGGGTATCGGGTGAATATCCAAAGTGAATTCCCCACCGTATAAATTGGCGTTGCCTTGTTGAAATTTAAATGTCTGATTACCGGCTACTATTGTAGAATCGCCACCGAAAAGGGAATTTAATTTTTCATTAAAAATATAATTGTCTATATGATTATTGAACAAACTGAGCGAAACAGAGATTGTTGAAGAAGCGTAGGTAATACCAAAATCTTCTTGAATACTCAATTCGGGATTAAAATTAGGGTTTCCAATTTGATAAACATTTGTTCCGGGGTGAACACCATTCGCCGTAATTTCTAAGACATTTGGCGCGCGATATCCACGTGCGACGTTGAATTTTAACGAAAGTTCTTTACTGAAATTATAAGTTAAACCAAGGCTGCCTGACACACCCGAAAAGCGCGTTGAGCGTGCCGAATAAATTTTATCCGTACCAAAAGTATCGGCGGTAAACTCCGAAAATCCTGTAATTTTATTAGGTTTAGTATAAAGTGCATCGTTTGAAAAAAAACGCGTATCATAGCGCACACCACCGGCAATATCTAATTTATCGAAAGTGCGTTTTGCCAAAGCAAACACACCCGCATCGAACTGAGAATAACTCGGAATTATAAAATCTGTACCACCCGTAACATCGTTAGTCTGTCCGAATCCATTTGATCCTAAAACAAAATTCCAAGCATTTTTTTCTGGCAAAGCATACTTTATATCGTAACCAAAAGTGTTGAGTTGAAGATATAAACCCGGTAAATTAATATTTTCCGGATGACTATATTCACGCCGAACACTGCGCTGCACACTCACATTCACATTTAATTGTCCATCACCGATTATAAAATTATTATTCAGTGCTGCGCGATAATGCTGAACCAATTGATGCACTGGTGCGATGGTATAACTTTTTAAGGCAGCATCGGAAACAATTGGGCGCGGCAACGTATCAATTTCTGTCGTTTGAACTGTAAATTTTCGCGTGGCAGAGTCGCGACTACCGTCAGGAATTTCTTGTTCATCATTATACAATGAAAGTTGTAAGTGCGAATAGCCCCATTTTTTATGCAAACCGAGAGATGCACTGGCATCGGTTTCGTTAAAAGCAGTTCCGTAAACCTTGCCATCAACAGAATTTTGATAATTCGTAGCTTGTTTGTGTGATAGGCGCGTCATCCATTCAAAACCTTTTTTGTAGCCACCGAGCATAACAGACGTACCAATTAATCCGTTATTAGAATGGTATTCGGATAAAAAATTACCAATTATTTGACCATCGGGTGCGGTTTGAGTAGGTATAAGATTTACTACCCCTGCTAAAGCATCCGAACCGTAACTTAAACTCGCAGGACCTTTAACAACCTCAACGTGATCAATACCATATTGGTCAACTTCAATTCCGTGTTCATCACCCCATTGTTGTCCTTCTTGTCGAACGCCATCAAATAGCGTTAAAATACGATTGTAACCTAACCCACGAATAAATGGTTTGGATATGTTTGGTCCAGTGGTAACTGCCGAAACACCTGGTAATTTAGCAATACCATCAATGATATTGGTTTCGAGATGTGTTTCGAGGTATTCGCGCTTAGCAGAAAGAATGGGTATCGGACTTCGACGCGTTTGCGTGGCTTTTGAAACACCCGTCACAACTACTTCTGACTCTTCGATAGCAGATTCGCTTAAAACGAGATTGTATTTTGTATCGCCGTCAATTGTTACTTGAGCACTCAAAGGCTTAAATCCAACAAAACTAAACTCTACAACAAATGTGCCTTTAGGTAAGTTAGTAAAAGTATAAACACCATTTTCATCGGTTGATGTACCAAGTTTTAAATCGTGGATGTAAACTATTGCGCCAATGAGTGTAGTTTTATCTTTATGGTTTGTAATTATGCCTGACAGCGTATTGGCGCTAACAGGATTTTTTTTCAGATTAATCCCCAATAAAGGATTAAAACACCCTAAAATCAAAAAATAATTTAAGACTATATTTAGCTTTATGACCATGACTATTGAATTGATATGGATATATCTGTTAGGGGATACAAGAGTACCCTAACAAGAAATATCGAAAGTAAAAAATATTTTTTCAGAGAAATAAATCAGGAATTATTATTCCTATTTTACTATTATTAAATACTTAAACAAAAGGCGGTGCACGAAGCGATGAGAAAAGATAGGAGTTATTAGAGATGAATGAGGCGTAATGTATTTTTGAAAGTAGGTGTTGAATATTTTCAACCTGAGCCACATTTATTTTAGGTAAATTAAATTCATAAACAGAAAAAGTAAAATCACACAAAGAACATTCATGAGGTATGAAATCAGCACCATGTAAGTGCACTCTATACATCCTACAATTATCTGCATTAGTTGTAGCGCAATTTTTGACGATTGCATTATGAAGTGGGCTGAGATGATGTAATTCTTTGGTCAGTAAAGAAAAAATCATGAGAATCGCCAGGCCCAAACTTTTGACTTGGAAATTAATTTTGTTGACGTTGCCAACAGAGTGCATACATCTATACTTACATGAATTTTGTTTACTCAAATTGTTTATATGATTGTAGTGACGAATTCTAAAAATGCACACTAAAATCAAAAATAGATAAAAAGGCAAACACTGCAATACTTTGGATCTATTTTAGGAAATATTTAACAATTTAACACGGAGCAAAACATTAAGAACTATAACTTATTTGGAAAGTGATTTGTTATCCTTTCGGCTATTAGATATTAAGGCAGTTATTGCTTCCTTTTTTATTCTTTGTGCTGAAATAAAGTCAAAATTTTATCTCGAAAAGACTCAAAATAGCATTAAAATAAAATTTTTTTACCTTCTTTTTGTTTCTAAAACATTAGCCTTTATGAATAAGTTTCTCAACAAAGAATTATTTCATAATTTAGCCCAAATAATAGTTTTTCTATAAAAATTTTTCGATTGATGAAATATATTCTCGCCATAGATCAAGGTACAACGAGTTCGCGCGCTATCGTTTTCGATAAACACGGACACATTATTACAATTGCTCAAAAAGAGTTCGAGCAAATTTTTCCGAAAGAAGGTTGGGTGGAACACAACCCGATGGAAATTTTAGACTCGATTCGCTGGGCAATAAACGAAGTTGTTTACAGAGTCGGCGCGGAAAACATCGCGGCTGTCGGTATTACTAATCAACGCGAAACAACGGTAGTATGGAATAAAAAAACGGGCGTATCTGTGTACAATGCACTCGTGTGGCAAAGTCGTCAATCAGTGCCGCAATGCGAAGCACTCAAAGAAGCAGGTTTAGCAAAAAGTATTCACGAAAAAACGGGACTACTCGTTGATGCCTATTTTTCAGGTTCAAAAATTAAATGGATCTTCGACAACGTACCCGGCACTTTGCAACAAGCGCAAAATGGCGAATTGCTTTTTGGTACGATTGATACGTGGCTGCTCTGGAATTTAAGTAACGAAAAAAATCACGCCACCGATTATACGAATGCTTCGCGCACGATGCTTTATAACATTCATGAAAAAAAATGGGATGCTGAAATTTGTGCTGCACTGCGCGTTCCAGCTTCGATGTTACCAACTGTGCACAACTGTTCTCACGATTTTGGTACAACGCGCAAAGATATTTTTGGAAGAGATGATATAACGATTGCAGGCATGGCGGGCGATCAGCAAGCGGCATTGTTTGGTCAAACATGTTTTGAAACGGGCGACGCCAAAAATACTTATGGCACAGGTTGTTTCATGTTGATGAACACCGGCGCGCAAGCAATTACATCGCACAAAGGTTTGCTCACTACCATTGCTTGGGGATTGAATAATGAAATTACTTATGCACTCGAAGGATCGGTTTTTGTGGCGGGTTCGGCGGTAAAGTTTCTACGCGATAACCTCGAAATTATTGAAAACGCGGCTGAAACAGAAAAAATGTCAAATGCCGTCGATAGCAACGGCGGTGTAATTTTCGTTCCTGCGTTTGTTGGTTTGGGTACACCTTATTGGGATTCGAGTGTGCGCGGTGCGTTGTTTGGTTTAACGCGTGGCACAACTAAAGCGCACATTGCGCGTGCCACTTTAGAAAGTATTGCCTACCAAACCAAAGACGTTTTAATGGTGATGGTACGCGAATCGAAAACAAAACTTAAAACGTTGCGTGTTGATGGTGGCGCGGTAGCGAATAATTTTTTGATGCAGTTTCAGAGCAATATTTTGCACGTACCGATTGAACGACCGATTATGCAAGAATCAACGGCACTCGGTGCAGCGTATTTTGCAGGTTTACAAATAGGTTATTGGAAAGACTTAAACGATATTGCTCACCACAGAAAAGTAGATAAGATTTTTACACCCAATATGGCGAAAGTTAATCGCGAAAAATTGTACAAAAGTTGGAAAGCTGCGGTGCGCGCTGCCAGAGCATTTTGAGTATTTTTTAAAAAACTTTTAAAGTATTTCGGCAGGAAAAACTTTATTTAAATCTAAAATCAAATCCGGAAAAATAATACTGTTTAATTCATCATCGCTCGAGAACATCTTCGGGTTTCCAAATTTTTCTTCGGTTTCTATATTGAATCGCGCAACTGTTTCGTGGTTTGGGTCAACAATCCAATACTCTCTTACGCCCGATTCTTCGTACAGTTCTTTCTTAATTTTCATTTCTCGTTTTGAGTTACCCGGCGAAAGTATTTCAATCACTAAATCTGGTGCACCGAGGCAACCGCGCTCTTCCAATTTATTAAGGTCACACACGATAAATAAGTCGGGTTGCAAAACGGTTAAAATATCTTTATCTGCTTTAAGCGATTTTTTTCTGTCGTACAATCGAACATCTAAAGGAGCTATGAATAGTTCACAAGGCTTTGCTATCAAATACTTTTCAAGCCCATTAATAATCCTAAGTGCCACTCTTTGATGCGTGCTACTCGGACTCGCCATCGGAAAAATTTTCCCTTTGAAAATTTCAATGGCTTGTTCAAATTTCCATGTCAAGTAATCAGAGTATGAGTATTCTCCGTTTGGATCGAGTTGTGAGAGATTTACTACTTCTGTCATATTTAAAATTTACGTACAAAGTTAAGTCATTTTTCCCAATTCTAAAATACAAAACCTAATCCTTAAACCGATAAATCGGATTATCCCAATTTGTAAGGGCATCAATTTCGCAAATTGGATCAATGATGCCGTCGCGTAAATCATACACCCAACCGTGTATAGAAATATTATTGCCGTTTGCCCATGCTTTTTGAACAATCGTTGTTTTGGCTACATTGAGCGACTGCTCGTATATATTAAGCCTTACAAGTTCGTTGAATCTATTTTTTTCGGGTAATGCTTCAATTTTCTCTTGATATAGCCGATACACATCTTTTATGTTGCGCAACCAGTTATCAATTAGTCCATAATTCTTGGTGGTTAGTGCCGCTTTAACACCACCACAACCATAATGCCCACACACAATAATGTGCTTTACTTCTAAAATTTCAACGGCATATTGCAAAACCGAGAGCATATTCATATCGGTATGCACAACCAAATTTGCGACGTTGCGATGAATAAAAACTTCACCAGGTTCGGTTTGTGTAATTTCGTTAGGTGGCACGCGCGAGTCGGAGCAACCAATCCATAAAAATTGTGGTGATTGAACATTGACAAGCCGATTAAAATATTCCGGATCTTCTTGGACTTTTTTTGCTGCCCATTGTTCGTTATTGTTTAATAGTCTTTCGTAAACGGTCATTCAAAATTAATTATCAGGCTTGAATTTTAAAAATATTAATCCAGACCTTATATTTGTGTCTGCAATACGATCTCATAGTTTTTTTAAAACAAAGATAACTCTTTGATTTGTACATTTTGCGTTTTAACATAAAACGTGTCGGTTTAAATAATAAAATCTAAATTAAATTCAAAACGATGGATCCAGTTATTCTTTTTTTCTTGTTAGGTTTTATTGCTTGCTTAGTTAAATCTGATTTACGGATTCCACAAAGTTTCTACAACGTACTCAGCATTTATCTTTTGCTTTCTATTGGTATTAAAGGGGGTATTGAATTGTACAAAACCGAATTTAGTAAAGTTATTTTGCCCATTTTAGGCACGCTAATTCTCGGAATAATTATTACCATCGTAGCTTTTTTGATTTTACAAAAAATTTTAAAATTTAATTTAGACAATGCCGCAGCCATAGCCATGCACTACGGTTCGGTAAGTGCCGTTACATTTGCTGTTGTTACGAGTTATATGAACTCTAAACAAATTCCTTATGAGGAGTTTATGACCGTACTTTTGGTAATGCTCGAAGTGCCGGCTATTGCAGTGGCACTTATCATTTTTAATTATGCCAGAAAAACCAAAGAAACTAAATTTGGAGACATTTTCCATGAAATTTTTTTTGGCAAAAGCATGATGCTTTTGTTAGGCGGTTTAATTATAGGTGCCTTTATATCATACAGTGGGAACAAACAACTCAATTTTTTCTTCCTCGATTTATTCAAAGGTTTTTTGGCAATTTTTATGCTCGAAATGGGCATAGTTACTGCCGAAAGATTTTCCGATTTAAAAACTATCGGTATCAAACTCATCGCTTTTGGCGTAATTATGCCGTGTATTTCTTTTACAATCGGTATGCTTTTCGCTAAATTCTTAAACTTATCGATGGGTGGTGCTATTGTTTTGGGTACAATGGCAGCGAGTGCTTCGTACATTGCAGCACCCACCGCTGCACGCTTATCCATTCCGAATGCCAATCCAACTTACTATTTATCAGCGGCATTGGGCGTAACTTTTCCTTTCAATATTATTTTAGGCATACCGATTTACACACAAATTGTAAAATGGTTTTACGGCGGTTTTGGGTTTTGAAAAATCGAAATTTAAGTTTTCTACTTTTTCATACTTCAATTCATTACAAATTTATACCCCACACTTCTGATTGACATAAAAAACTTTGGTTCACCTGGGTCGGACTCAAAATATTTTCTAAAATTGAGAATAAAATTATCAATCGTTCGCGTTGAAGGGTAAACATCGTAACCCCAAACGGCTTGTAAAATTTGGTTTCTACTAATCACTTCGTTTTTGCGCTCTACTAAAAGTTTAAGTAGCAACATTTCTTTTTTTGTGAGCTTTATATTTCCATTCAGACATTGCGCTTCCATCGTCACAAAGTTTACTGTGTTTCCTCCGAAGGAAAAAGTTTCTAAAGCTTCCGCTACAGTCTTATTACTCCTGCGAATTAAATTATTGACGCGTAAAATTAATTCTTCTATCTGAAACGGTTTTGTCAGGTAATCGTCGCCACCTTTTTTTAAGCCAAAAATTCGATCTTGTGGTGTATCTCGGGCAGTTAAAAAAATAATCGGTACCTCCGAATTTCTCAATCGAATTTGCTCACAAGCATCGAAACCACTCACTTCGGGTAGCATCACGTCGAGAATGATAAGATCGAAATGCTGATCGTGCGAAAGTATAACGGCTTGCTTGCCGTCCGATACCTCAACCACTTCGTAATTCTCCCATTCTAAATTCATTTTCAAGAGTTTCCGAATATTCTGCTCGTCTTCAACTAATAATATGCGCATGACTAAAAATTAAAGAATGAAAAATGAAAAATGAAATCATTTGCGTTTTCAAAATCATTTGCGTTTTCAAAATCATTTGCGTTTTCTCTTTGCTCTTAAATTATTTGCGACGGCAACGTCACTCTGAAAATCGAACCTTTAGGTTGATTATCCAACACGCGAATAGTGCCGCCATGAATTTTTACAATTTCTGCTACAATAAATAATCCTAAACCTGTTCCTTTACTTTTACGCGTCAACTCATTGCCGATGCGATAAAAACGATCAAAAATTTTTCGGCGTTCACTCAACGGAACACCGACGCCGTTATCGCACACGTCGCAAATAAATTTATCTTGGGCGTGTTCTAATCGTACAAATATTTCAGGTTTTTCGCCCGAATATTTCAACGCGTTTTCAATTAAATTAGAAAACAGGGAGTATAAACTTTGCTTATCGCCATTAATAGGCGGTAAATTAACTTCATCGAATTTGAAATGTGCATTCGGAAACTTATCCGAAAAAGTATCAGTTAAATCGGAAAGAATTTTTGAAAAATCGAGCGGTTGAAAATGGGGTGCATAATTCTGTAGTTGCGCCGCCAATAAAATATTATCAACCAAAAAACTCAAGCGTTCAATATCTTCCATCGCATTTTGCGTGAGTTCTTGCCGTTTAGATGTGTCAAATTCACGGCGATTCAGTGTTTGCAGCGCTAAAGAAATAGCAGCAATCGGCGATTTTAATTCGTGCGTGATAGAAAACATAAAGTTTGAACGCGCCAAATTATTATCAATATCTTTATTGATAGCGTCTCTAATTTTCCAGATACCGAATAGTAACGCAATTAAAAAAAATGAACCTTGAAATAAAATAAAGTTCTGTTGCTGATGCCAATCGGAGCGCATTTCAATCACTTCGGGTAATTTTTTTACGTCTTGGTCTTCAATAAAAGTATGCTGAATTTTTTGCTCGAGCTGAAAAATTTTGATTTTAAATTCCCAACTCTCTTCATTTTTTGTCAATAAAAGTTTTGTCCACCAGCCAAAAACCAACAGCGTTAAAAAAGCTGAGATGAAGAAAAAAATATTAATCTTGTTGAGTTGCATAAACTTTTATAAACTGTGAGCCATGAACTGTGAGCACGTTTCGCTAATAATACCGTCGGATTATTATTTACAACTCAAATATCGTATTTAAAATAAAAAAAGATGCACTTTAGTAACTTGAACGGAAAATTTTACAATTTTGTGTCAATTGCGGGAATTTTTGAATATTTTAATATTAAAACTACTACGTTTTAAAAAGCCGCTTGATTCAGTTTTCAAACTGAATCCTGTTATTTTAGCGTCTCAGACGCTTACTTGTTAGTTCTATCAAGTATTCTTAAAGGTTAAGTAGAAATTGTATATTCTTAACGTTTGAACATATTTTTTTTCAAAGTAATTTGAAATTGAGGACGCATTAATAAAATGTCTGAATTTCTCATTTCTTATGGTTGAAGTTCAAACATATAATCTGGCTCAGTTTTAGAAAGCGGTCAAAGACCGTAAAATAGTAGATTTCAGTTTGAAAACTGAAACAAGCGACTGCGTTATTGGAAGAGGGGTAGATAGTTTAACAAGCTTTGGTAATTTTCGTAAGACTTGTAGCGATCGGGGTCTATAGGGGCGAGAACAACTGAACTTACTGAAAGTCTAGTTGCTAAAAGTAATAGCTTTTTTGATGGGACAGTTTATACTCAAAAAGTAAAACTACAAATGCGTAGTGGTGATTTTCATAGTTTCCCTGAAAATATAAAAGCTTTTGAGCACGATGGAGTTGTTTCTGAGATAATTGGAAGCGATAATGTTAAGAGACTGAAATTAGAGATATCAGGATCTTTTAAAGGTAAAAAAGGCCATTTTGAATTTATAAAAGAATCCGATGGTTCTATCAATCACAGGCTTTTTGTAGAGCATAAATAAATTAATTATGAATTCTTTTATTTGGAGTACTAAAATTTTAGAGATTTTATCTGTTGGGATTCCATTAGATACTATTGGAATAAATAACTGGGGCTTAAAAGAAGAACAAGCTTATGATGCTATTTCGAAACTTGAAATGCTTGGTTCACCTATATTAGGGGGAGATGTTTGTACCTTGATTAAGGGCAAATTGGTTCTAACATATGATAGTTGGTTCAATGATAAGGGACTAAACGAAGACCTTAATGCCTTTGTAAGGAGAAGTGCCTATGAATCAAGAAAGTATATAGCGGAGTATCACAAAGGAGAAACTCCAACACACTATTTTATTTTAGTTCCTTCAGAAAATGTTGCTTTATCATAATCGTAAATATGAAAGATTTTTTATGGGTTAAGAGTTTTTTCAAGCAGTTTAAATCAAAAGGATTTGAAATAGAATTTAGATCTTTTAAGGATGGAGACTTTGGTGATTTAGATCGAAACGAATTTAAAGGTAATAGTAAAGATGGCGGCTTTGATATATGGTCTTCAGGTTAGCTTGAAATTTACTTAATCGATTGAGATAGAGATGAAGAAGAGGTTCTAAAATTTTTTTAGATCCAAATGAAAGGGTAAAAAAAGATCAGTGCACAGAACTTCTAAAACAAAATTTGCTTTCTTGAAAATTTTTAATAATTAAACAATGAGAAAATACATAATTTTAATTTATGTAGTTGCAACTACATTACAAATGCGCGCTCAAACAGCGCGGTACGACACCATTATGCTCTCTGTTTTTAACACAGGCGCAAAATACCGCATTGCACCCGCAGGTTTTGGCGCAGATGTTAAAACACTTTTTAGCAAAGGTGCATTTCTGGGCGAAATGGTTTTAGGTGTTGATACACTCCACACGTGGACTGCCAAAACGTGCGACAGTTGCAAACAACGCAACAGCTACAAACAGCTAAAAGTAACGCACGGTTGTGCGCAAATTAGTGGCGATGTAGCAGGTAAAGTGGCGGTGATTGACATGGGAAAATGCACAGATGCAACAGACATGGCAGTGAGTGCGCAAAAAAAGGGTGCAAAAGCAGTAGTGTTTATTCACCTGAGCGACGACCGCGACAAAATAGAAATTAAAGAAGGCGCACGCAAAAGTGAAATTACAATACCTGTTTTCACGGTGCGCAACACAACGGGTAACAAAATCGGCGCGATGCTGCCGTCAAAAGTAGCCATTGCACAACCCAAAATTCTTGTGCCGGATATTCAGCAATTAGCGGTGCAAAATCGTACCGAAGCGCAGCGATTGCAAGATAGTATTGCGCAAGCGCAAGCGCAAAACGCGGCATTGGGTAATAATTCCATTCGCTTTGCACCCAATCCCTCCGATGATGTTTTGTATCTGCATTACAATTACGAGCAAGCCACAGAACTCACCGTCGGGTTTAATACTTTGTCGGGACAAACTTTGTACGTCACAAAATTCACAGCACAAGGTGAGGGCAAGTTTGAAATTAATACGCAAGCGTGGCAAACAGGTGAATATGTGGTGAGTATTCAGCGCAAAGGCGCGCAACCGAGTTATCAGAAGTTTACGATTGCGCGACAAACTGTCTTAACTATAAAGTTAATATTGGGGTAACGTTGAAGATGTTCTCAAAGTTTAATTTTGCACTAAGTTAAGTTTTTTCATACATTTTTGGTTGGTTCTCTTTTATTAAAAGCCATCAAGCGCATTTGTTTGATGGCTTTTTTGTTTTCACAATTAAAATAGAGTTTAAAAGTTTATCTTAGTATCAAATTTGAAATGATGAATAAATTCCTGTTCAGTTTGTACTTATTAATTTTTCAATCGCTATTCATGACTGCACAATCAGCGCAAGAGTTTCGGTTAAATGATGGTAATATCTCAAAAAGAAGTGTGACACAATCAGGTGAAAAACTAATATTCAATAGTAATTTTTTGATAAATTTTGTACCGCAAAGGGTATCTCCTTTTGTAGCACTTTCTCTTAAATTTTATGGAATTAAGAAAGAGGAAATTAATTCAGTACGATTAAAACTTGAAACTTTAAATTCTTCGGTGTCACAATACATTCAAATCAAACCTGCGCAAGATGTAGATGATGATGTGAATTATGTATCTGAACTTATTTTTCTTGAAAATAATAGCAGTCATTTGACTATAGAAATTGAAAGTAATATGGGCATTGATTTTTCCAAACATGAACTTAAATTACGCCTATTTTTTCCAGGTAATGCGAGCAATTCCGTTGTAGATAACCAAACTCAATTTCGAGGAAGCGACGATTGTTCGTCACCAAAGGCAGTCTCAAGAAGTATTTGGGGTGCATCCTACAATCTGAATGACCTCATTCAATATAAAAATATTCCCGAATACACTACTGTAACACATCTCATTGTTCATCACGGTTCTTCGCCCAATGTAGCACCAAATTGGGCAGCAGTAGTTGCCTCTTATTTCGATTATCATGTGAATACAAATGGTTGGAGCGATATTGGGTATAATTATTTGGTTGCTCCAGATGGAACTTTATTTGTTGGTCGTGGTGGTGGAGATAATGTAGTAGGTGCGCATTATTGCGGTAAAAATGCCCATACAATGGGCGTTTGTATGATAGGCACTTACAACGATGTTTTACCAACCGATACAGCCTTGCAAACTTTGGTTAAAATTTTAGCATGGAAAGCGAAAAAAGAAAAGATTAATCCGAATGGTGCGGCTCTACTCGGCGGAACAATTGTTAGTAATATAGATGGACATAGAAGTGGTTGTGCAACCGATTGCCCTGGTGAAATGGTTTGGAACTATTTACCCCAATTACGTGCACGGGTGGTCGCCACTGTAAATACTTGTAATACTACGACCCCTACAAACGAAATTGAGGCATTAAGTTTTAAAATTTCACCTAATTGTCTTAACGATGGATTTTTAAATTGTTTTGGGAGTTTTAAAAGCCATACCTATTGGCAAATAACAGATATAAATGGGCGAATTTATAATTCGGGAAGTTTTTTAATAGAAACTGAAAATTTTAAAACACCTATTGAAAATTTGAGTGTAGGTGTCTATTTGTTTTCTATTCGAAATAAAATCGCTGTTAAAACTGAAAAATTTTTAAAAGTAGAGTAAAAGTATATTTCAAAACAACTGATTGTTAACTACTTTTGCAACAGAAAGCAAAATTGATAACAAATTTTAATCACTTGAAATACGGTATGAAATTTAAGGATAAGATTTTTGTGGCGGGACATAGAGGCATGGTAGGATCGGCAATAGTGAGAAATTTAAGAAGCAAAGGTTTCGATGATATTGTTTTGCGTCGCTCTAACGAATTAGATTTGCGCAATCAGTCGGCAGTGAATGAATTTTTTAAAAAAGAAAAACCCAAGTATATCTTTTTAGCAGCGGCTAAAGTAGGCGGAATTTTAGCTAACAATACCTATCGCGCCGATTTTCTGTACGATAATTTAATGATTGAAGCCAATGTTATTCATTCGGCTTACGCGCATGGAGTAGAAAAATTACTATTCTTGGGTTCTTCGTGCATCTATCCGAAATTAGCACCGCAACCACTAAAAGAAGAATATTTGTTGACAAACACTTTAGAGCCGACAAACGAACCTTACGCCATTGCAAAAATTACTGGTATAAAAATGTGCGATGCTTACCGCGCTCAATATGGTTGCAATTTTATTTCGGCAATGCCGACCAATTTGTACGGACCGAATGATAACTACGATTTAAATACATCCCACGTAATTCCAGCATTGATTCGTAAATTTATTACTGCTAAAAGAACCAACGCCAACGAAGCCGTTATTTGGGGAACTGGAACACCACTGCGCGAATTTTTACACGTTGATGATTTAGCTGAGGCATGTTATTTTTTGATGCAAAATTTTAATGAACCAGGTTTTTTAAATATCGGAACGGGGACTGACATTACCATAAGAGATGTGGCTCAGATGATTGCAAATATTATCGGTTTTGAAGGAAATATAATTAATGACACAACAAAACCCGACGGCACGCCACGCAAATTAACGGATGTCGCTAAAATTAATGCTTTAGGTTGGCGTTATACAATTGATTTAAAAGAGGGCTTAACGTCTGTTATTGATTCGGTTCAAACCATAATTTGATAAAAAACATACAATGAATAAGAATTTTTATGTAGCAATTATGGCAGGTGGCGTGGGTTCGCGATTTTGGCCCGCCAGTTTGGAACACAAGCCTAAACAATTTTTAGATATTTTGGGTACAGGTAGAACCATGCTGCAATTAACTTTCGATAGGTTTCAGAAAATACTACCGATAGAAAATATTTTAGTTGTCACGAACGATAGTTACACCGAATTAGTAAAAGAGCAATTACCCGAAATGTTGACTGATAGAATTTTATCGGAACCGTCTCGGAATAATACAGCACCTTCCGTCGCTTATACGGCATTAAAAATTCAGAGTATTAATCCGAATGCTGTTTTTGTTGTCGCCTCTTCGGATCATTCTATTAGAAAGGAGGATATTTTTTTAGAAAAAATTCAGCAAGCATTTCATT
Organism: Saprospiraceae bacterium; assembly: GCA_043758385.1. Taxonomy (GTDB): domain Bacteria; phylum Bacteroidota; class Bacteroidia; order Chitinophagales; family Saprospiraceae; genus JAAFJT01. Next base: position 17,395 of record JAYVNP010000119.1, on the reverse strand, counting down.
ATTGCGCGCACCACGATGCTATTATGACACTCGGCATTCATCCCACAAATGCCAACACTGGTTATGGTTACATCAAATACGAACACACAAAGAACAAAGACGGAATTTATAAAGTAAAAACGTTCACAGAAAAGCCAGACAAAGCCACTGCACAAAAATTTTTAGATTCAAAAGAGTATCTTTGGAATGCTGGTATTTTTATTTGGTCGGTTTCGAGTTTACTAAAATCTTTTAAGGAAAACGCACCCGAAATTTTAAATATTTTATCACCAACCGATAGTTCAATCTGGAACAATGGCGGCGAAAAAGCGTTTATAAATGAAAATTACCCGAAGACTCCAAATATTTCAGTGGATTACGCCATTTTAGAGAAGGCAAAAAATGTTTTTACAATTCCATGCGATTGTGGTTGGTCGGATGTAGGTACATGGAATTCTTTATTCGATGAGGTAGAAAAAAATGCTGAGAACAACGTCGTTCAGAATAATAAATCCCACCTTGTGGAAACATTTAACTGTATTGTTCGCGCACCTGAAAATAAAAAAGTCGTCATAAAAGGTTTAGAAAATTTCGTCATAATTGATGAAAATGGTGTTTTACTCATTTATCCTAAATCGGATGAACAAGAAATAAAGCAAATCAGCATTTTAATGAACAAATAAATTAAAAAAAGGCATAACTTGCAAAACTTTGTGATAAAATAATTAAAAGATATGGTTAAACAGAAACACCAAAGAATAAAATATTTTCGTGTTTGATAATTTTTTTACTGTGAAAAAAATCATACTTGTTGCTAACAGCACTTGGAATATTTATAATTTTCGTTTAAATCTCATAGAAAGACTTCTAACAGAGGGTTATACCGTTTTTGTTGTTGCTCCTACCGATAAATATATTACCTACTTAGATAAATTCCCTGAAGTTGTTCATGTACCATTGAATTCATTAAAAAGAAAAAGCACTAACTTTTTAAGCGATTTAAAACTTTTGTTGGAACTCTTCAAAATTTATAAAAAAATAAATCCTGACGCCATTATTCATTACACTATAAAACCTAATATTTATGGCGGACTTGTAACGCGCATCCTGAAGATAAAAAATATTCCCATCATTACAGGTTTAGGATATACTTTCATTAATAAAGGATTGCTCCATTCGTTTACCAACTTTATGTATCGGGTAGGGCTTAAAAATGCGCAAAGTGTAATTTTTGAAAACATTGACGATAGAAAAGTTTTTATCGAAAATAAAATAGTTGAAGCCAACAAATCCGTTTCAATGAAAGGCTGTGGTACAAACATTGCCCACTTTCAACCTATAAAAATACTTAAATCAGACGATAAAATTATTATTAGCTACGTCGGTAGATATTTATACGACAAAGGAATTTTAGAATTTGTAAACGCGGCACAACGGGTAAAACAACAATTTTCTGAAGTTGAATTTTGGCTAATTGGCTGCGCCGATTTTGGTAACCCAACATCTGTTAAAGAAATAGAATTAAATGATTGGGTAACAAAAAAAATAATAATTGATAAAGGTTTTGCTGAAGACGTGCGTATTCCGATTGCGCAATCCGATTGTATCGTTTGTCCTTCTTATCGCGAAGCTATTCCGCGTGTAATACAAGAAGGTATGGCGATGGAAAAAATTGTAATAACTACAAATGTACCGGGTTGTTACGAAGCTGTTGATGATAATAAAAATGGTTTTTTAGTGGATGCTAAAAATATAAACCAGTTAACGGACGCTTTTGTGCGCGTTATTAAAATGAGTGCAGAAGAGCGATTAAGTTTTGGCAAAGCTGGCAGAAAAAAAGTAATAGAAATATTTGATGATAGATTAATTGCCAAACAAATAGCTCAAGTTATTGCAACAGCTTTAGGCGAAACGGAAACAATTACGAATGATGAATTGCAAATAAAAGAGTATCAGGGTATTAATTCTTAATGCTTAACCAACTTGTCTAAAATATTAGTCGTTACTTATTTTCATCCGCCGTTAGAATCCGTTTCGGTAATTCGCAACGCCGCGTTAATTCCTGAATTTTGTAAATTGTTTGACGAGACTTATGTTTTAACTTCATCGAATAATTTTATAAAATCTAATTCAAATCTTAAAATTTTAGAAAATCTCGAAACACAAAGTAAAAATCTTAAAACAAAAATAATTTTTACTTTCGATTTCAAAACACTTATTTATTTCCTAAAACGAAAAAATAATAACGCGCAAATTTCCGACGATGCTAAACAAAGTGTAATTGCAAAATTTTTTTTAAAAATCAAATCCTCTTTCCCATTTTCCATCGTTTTGAGCGAAGGTAGTATGTTTTATATTTTTTTATCCACGCTCAAAAGCATTCAACTTATCAGGAAACAAAAAATAGAAAATTTACTAACCTCTTTTTATCCTTTAGCGGACATCTACGTTGGGTATTTAATTATATTATTTTGCCCAAAAATTATTTGGGTTTGCGATTTTCGCGATTTACCCGTTGATCCATATTTTCAAAACACATACTTCCCAAATTTTCAAGACCGCGTTTTAAAATTTATGCTAAAGCGCGCTTCAAAACTGACAACCGTTTCAGCTGGATTAAAAAATCATCTGCTTAAATATAATTCCCAAGTTGAAGTCATTAGAAATGGTATTGATGCTGCGCTTTTTAATTTTGAACGACAACCCTTTGAAAAATTTACAATCGCATATACTGGTTCAATTTATGGTTATGATGCAACGCTGCGTTTTCTGTCCAGAATTATTTTAACTTTGAGTGAAAGAAAAATTATTTCAGAACAAAACTTTCAGATTGTTTATGCCGGTAAGGATGTTGTAACACTCAAAGTATTTTTAAAAGAAAATAATATTGACACATTTTTAAAATCCTTTGGTCAGGTTAAGCGTACTCAAGCTTTAGAAATTCAACGTAATGCACACCTCAATTTAATTTTCTCATATACGCTTCCAAATTTTTCTGGTATTCTTACAGGAAAACTTTTTGAATATTTGGCTGCGCAAAATCCTATTTTGGTTTTAATTGATGGCGTAAAAGATATAGAATTTGAAAACATTTTAACAGAGATGAATGCTGGGATCGTTTTTTATTCTGATAAAGATTTAGAAAATGCTATTTCTTGGATTGCGAAATTATTCGAGGAATGGCAAACGAACGGCGACGTTGGAATGAAACCTCATTCTGAAAAAATTAAATCGATGAAGTGGAATGACGCAGCTGAAAAAATATTTACAGTTAATGCAACACAATGAGTTAAAGAATCATGTTCTTAACTAAAAATCAGCATTTGACTCATTAAGCAGTGTTTATCACATCTGCGCAATCAATTTAGCTTTAATTTTTTCAAACTCTTCGTCGGAAAGAATACCTGATTGGTGCAGTTCGCCCATACGTTTAAGTTGCGTTACAACATCTGTTTTTTCCACATCGGCTGGGGCTTCTTTTTTAAATTTTTCTAAATCTTCTTTCGCCACTTCGGCAACTTTTTTCTTGCTGGCGCGCAAATCTAAATTATCCATAGTGCCACCGTTTTCTAAATGTCGCACAATAATTTGTCCCATCGAATACGTTGAAATACTTGCCATCACGGGCATCGTTAATTCGCCTACAATAGTACCGAAACCCGGAATGGCTTTAATTAAACTTGCACCCAATCGTGCAATGCTACCACCAACGAGTGATGTGATAATATTTTTTCCGAGCGAATCCATAAAACCAATATCGTAAACGCCAGCAATTTGGCGCAACATATCGAGTTGAACGGCACCAACAGCAGCAATGTCCGCACCCGGAATCGGTACAAGCGCAGCCGATGCTGCATAACCAATGTGCATTCTGATAATTTGTTCTGCGCGATCTCTTTTACTTTGCTCCATTATTTTTTTATTCAAAGGTAGCGTTTGTTTAAGCGGCAAACCAAAATTTACGACGAACAACTTGAAAAAAACGTTTAAAGAACCATTACCGTTTATAATTTTCCTTTTTCGTGCATCCGTTTAAACAACCAATACATTCCCCAGTAAAATAAATAAAACACGATGCCGAGAATGGCGATATATTTTAAGAGCCTAAAAAAAATGAGAAGTTTATTTTCCATAAGCCAGCGACTAAATTATTTGTAACAAAATTAATAGGAAAGTTTCTCGCAGACTTTCGCAGACTTTCGCAGACTTTTATTTAAATTTTCTGCGAAAGTCTGCGAACTCAGCGAAGTTTGAGAGAAATAGTTTTAAAATCTGAAAGTGGCAGAAAGCGCCGGTAGTATTGGCAATTGATCAACGCGTTTATAAGTCAGGCGGTCGAAGTAAAAAATATTATTGCGGTTGTAAGCATTTGTTACAGAGGCGACAATATCTAAACCTGCCGATTTACTAAATTTGAAATTTCTACGTATAGAAACATCTAAACGGTGAAAATCGGGTAAGCGACCTTCATTTTTTGTTGCAGAGTAAATAATTCCTTGACTGGGATTGCCACGCAAAACATCGGTGTTCACGCCATTCGAGAGCGTGTAATTGGTATAAAAACCTTGAGTGAGCGTGAAAGGAAAGCCTGAGCCGTAATTAAAGCGCGCTGAAAAATTCCATTCATTATGCGCACCAGCAGTATAGTTTAAAACTACATTCACGCTGTTGCGCCTGTCAAAATTGGTTGGATAGGTTTGTGTACCATCGAACCGATTAACATAAGCGAGTGTATAATTGGTATTTATATCCCAACGCGCATATTTATAGATCAGTGTAAATTCTGTACCGTAGGCTTGTCCCGTTTCAGCAATATAATTAGCTTCTGTATTTTTCGATTTAGAACTGTTTATATCAATCAGTTGGTTATAATTTTTATAATAACTCTCCACGTTGAGCGAAAGATTCGGATTTAAATCGGCTTCAAAACCACCAACAATTTGCGAAGATTTCTGTAAACGTGTGTCAACGGTTTGGCTTGTGCCAGGTTTATTAAAACTTTCCTCAGGTCCGGTTAAATAACCAACAAACAGGTTTACAATATCGTTTGAATTAACGGTTGAAATTAAATTTTGAGAATACAATCCACCCGAAAATTTCAACCTAAAATTGTCGCTCGCATTTAATTTCACGGCAATGCGTGGTTCAAAAGTTGTTTCACCGAGTGCAGAATAACTTTGAACGCGTAAGCCGGGTTCAATCACTAATCTTCCTCTACGGTATAAATATTTAGCATAAGCAGAAAGCTCATTCGTATTATTGCTTTGCAAAAAAGAAAAACCTAACGGATTTTTAAACGCTAAATCGGTACCAATAGCATTATATTCTGCACCGTACTTCAGTTCGCCATTATTTCCGAAAACAGTGAAATCGAGTTTAGCTGTAAAATTACTGAGCACATTTGTTCTCGGGTCGGGTGCAGCTTCTTTTAAACTTAAATTATAATTCGAGTACGTTATTGCACCGTCAATAATCATGTTTAAAGTAGCAGGCACCAAAGTAAAGTTTGAACCAAAACCGTTATTTTTCCAACTTAACGTTGCTACATTCGGATAGTTTACACCGTCCGAAAAATTAAAACCAAAAATATTGAGTTTGCTGCCACCTTTAGCTACAAGCGATACTTTGCCGTAAAAATCGTCGTAAGCAAAAGGCAAACTCGTTGCGCTATCTTTAAGTGCGTATTTGTATAAATTTTGCGACGTTTGTGGCAGAAGCGAATGTTTAGCCGTTACTAAAAAAGAAATCGCTGTGTTACCATCTTCGCGAAGTTTTAAAAGCGGTCCTTCCAAAATGGCTTTGGCTTGAAACGGTGAAACGCTCGCCAAACCCGAATAATTTGATTTATTGCCTTCGCGCATTTTAACATCAATTACTGATGAAATTCTGCCACCGTATTGTGCGTTAAATCCACCGGTGAAAACATCCACCGAACGCACCGCTTCAGTTTCAAAAACAGAAAAAAAACCGATGGAGTGAAACGGATTGTAAATCGGCATTCCATCGAGCAAGATTTTATTTTCAACGGGTGAACCACCGCGAATATAAATTTGTCCGCCCTGATCGCCCGAACTGACAACACCCGGCAGCGTTGTAATGTATTGTGCTATATCGGGTTCGCCACCCACCGACGGTAAATTTTTTATTTGTTGTGGCGAAATTGTTACCTGCGATACAAGCGGCGTTAATCGGCGCAATTCTTTTTTACCCGAAATTTCTACCGTTTGTAGCGTCTTATCGTCTTCGGTTAAAAAAAAAAATTTATTAAAAATGCTCGAAGCTGCGACGGTAATTTTAGCTTCTATGTTTTCAAAACCGACCAAACTAATTTTTAAATTATAATCGCCTGTGGCGACATTTGAGATTTGAAAAAATCCATTGATGTCTGATGTCGTTCCGTTTTTAAGTTCATCTACATAAACGGTTGCATACGCCAATGGCTGACCATCTTTTTTATTTAAAATAGTTCCGCGAATGATGCTTGACGCGCTCTGACCCATGAGCTGTGCGCTGTGAGTCATCGAAAACACTAAAAAAAAGAGTAAAAGTTTATTTTTCATGAAGCAAAATAGTTGTTCGTTGACGGTTGATAGTTGACAGCCGTGGATTGTATTACAAACTATCAACTGTTGACTGTTGACTGTCAACCAAAATTAAACAAAATCAACGTCAACATCATAGGGGTATTCCATTAAATATTCAATGGCTTTATCAATATCGTAATTCTCAAAAACCATGAGATACATTCTTTGAATAATTGGCAAATGCAACCTATAACTTTTAGCCAATTTGTAAGTGATTCGCAAAGTGCGCACGCCTTCTGCTATTTCTTTTTCGGAAGCCACGATGTCTTCTAATTTTTCGCCAGTGGCTAAACGCATACCAAATTTATAATTTCGGCTATCTGTGCTTGTTGCAGTCGCAACTAAATCGCCGATACCCGCTGTACCTAAAAACGCTTTATTCGAGGCATTAAGTTTTGCACCCAACGCAATCATTTCTGTTAACCCACGCGAAATGAGCATTGCTTGTAAATTTCTGCCAAGTTTTTTCCCGCCCAAAATACCTGAACCGAGTGCAATAATATTTTTTAATGCACCTGCTAATTCAACGCCGAGAATTTCATAAGAACCAAAAACGTGAAAACGTTTCGATCCTAAAACTTTCTGACCTGCATCAATTACTTCGTCGAATTTACTCGCAATAAGTGTTGCGCCGGGTTGTTTTTCAATCAACTCTTTGGCTAAATTTGGTCCGGATAAACACCCAATACGAATAACCGACGTTTCTTCCGCAATTACTTCACTCATGGTGCGTACGTTAGCGCGCGTGCATTGGCGCACTTTAGGCAATTCTTCCTCGCTAATGCCAACCAAGTCAAGCCCTTTAGTCCCATGAATGATTAAATGATGCGGTTTTAAATAAGGCGCAAACAAGCGAATAGTTTCTCTGAAAAAACCGGATGGCACCATTGGCATAATGAGAAGACACTTATCGCATACTTCTTTGGCATCCGTAGTAGCTTTTACGTTTTCACTCAAAGCAATTCCGTTTAAACTGTGCGTGGCATTAATCGCTTGTGCCGTTTCAGCATTGCGCGTATAAATCAATACGTCTGTATTTTCTTGCAACAAAAGCGCAATCGCCATTCCAAAACTTCCCGAACCAATAACTCCAATGGGCATAAAAATTTGATAGTTGTTGGTTGTTGGTTGTTAGTTATGGTTATAGCGTTCTCGTAAACTAACAACCAATAACTGATAACCAACAACTAAATAGCACGAAGATAAGGTCAACAATCTTCTGTACTTACAATTAGATTATGATTTTTTTATTTTAAAATTAAATTTATCACCGTATCAAAATTTAAACTTCTGTTAAAGCTGGTATTAATTTGTAAAAATATTTAGAAACCGCAGATTTATCTTAATTTTGCGTATTATTTATTCAATTAAAAATCTGAAATGAAGAAATTTTTTTTTCTACTGATGTTTATACTCGGCGCAATCAATTTTGTTAGTGCGCAACAATCCGAAGAACAAGGAGGCGATGATAAAGCTGCACCTAAAATGCCAACACCTAAAGAAATGGCAGACCGCGAAACGCAACGCTATAAAAAAGAATTGGCTTTAACCGACGAACAAACTACGCAAGTAGCCGCTATTAATTTAAAATATAATGGCGAATTCAGAATAATTTTTGATGAAGCCAAAGCAGCAGGCGATTTTTCGACTGTTAGAAATAGAATAGACGGCGTAATGATGGCAAAAAATAATGAAATCAAACCTTTGCTCAGCACAGAACAAAAAGTTAAATTCGATAAATTAGTTAAGAAAATGAAACGCGAAGCCGAAAACGGTGGACCAAGACCTATGCCAATGGGTGGCGGTCGTCGTGGTGGAATGAACGGCGGCATGGGCGGCAGACCAGGAATGGGTTATTAATTTATTTTGAAAGAAGTAAAAAGGTTATTCAGAACTGAATAACCTTTTATTTTTAAATTCTACTTACCCTCCTATAATTTTGCAAAAATTAATTAAAATGAAAGAAGTTTTCATTGTTTCGGTGGCGCGTACACCCATTGGAAGTTTTGGTGGCAAATTAGCTGAACTCTCTGCAGTTCATTTAGGAACGCATGCTGTCAAATCGGCTTTGCAAAAAATTAATCTCAATCCAGATTTAATAGAAGAATTAATTTTTGGCAATGTGGTTTCTGCCAATGTTGGTCAAGCTCCTGCCCGACAAATTGCGCTGGCAGCAGGTTTGAGCGAATCTACTATTTGTACAACAGTTAATAAAGTTTGTGCGTCGGGTATGAAAGCTACAATGTATGGCGCGCAAAGTATTTTAATGAACGATGCTGATATTGTAATTGTGGGCGGTACTGAGAGTATGTCGCAAGCACCGTTTTATGTTCCGAAAGCACGGTTTGGTTACAAATATGGCGATGCTGCTTTAATTGATGGTTTGAGCAGAGATGGTTTAGTTAACCCGTATGACAATAAAGCGATGGGTGAATTTGCCGATAAAACCGCCGAGCAATATCAAATTTCGCGCGAAGCGCAAGATGAATTTGCCATTAATTCTTATAAAAGATCCGCTTCTGCTACCGAAAACGGCAAATTTAAAAATGAAATCTCTGCTATTGATATTGCAACGCGTAAAGGTGTTGTAACTATTTCGGAAGATGAGGAATTTCGCAATGTAATGTTCGATAAAATTCCAACACTTAAATCGGCTTTTCCGAGTAAAGGCACAGTCACTGCTGCAAATGCTTCTACAATGAACGACGGTGCAGCGGCAATTATTTTAGCATCGGGTGAAGCCGTAAAGCAACATAATTTAAAACCAATTGCACGCATTATCAGTTTTGCCGATGGCGAAGTTGCGCCAGAATGGTTTACTATTGCGCCAACAATTGCAGCACCAAAAGCGCTTAAAAAATCGGGGTTAACGCTTAATCAAATAGATTTTATAGAAGTAAATGAGGCTTTCGCCGTTGTTCCGTTGGCATTCGCAAAAGTTCTTAATGCCGATATAAACAAAATGAATGTGTATGGTGGTGGTGTTTCGCTCGGTCATCCGCTGGGTTGTTCGGGTGCGCGAATAATTGTAACGCTTACTTCTGTTTTACAAAACGAAGGTGGTAAATATGGTTTAGCAGCAATTTGCAACGGTGGCGGTGGCGCAAGTGCTCTGATTATTGAGCGAATCTAAATTTTTTTATTCCGTTTGCGCCGTAAAGTAAACGCTGAACTGCGTTTCGATGGTGCGCGGCGGCGGTTGCGCGACTTGAATAGAAATGGAAATGATAAATTTTTTGCTGTAAATCACTAAATCTTTAACATCCACGGCATTCGGGAGTAAATCTAAAGTGTAAGCAGTATTGGCGGGCACGTTATCGCGGTAAAAAATAGTTTGCGCCGGTACTGTAGGTCGTGCAGGATCGAAAATAGTAACTTCAACGCGCGTTAAATTATCGAGCGTTGTGCTTCCGCTCGGGTAAATAGAACTCAGTTGCATACTTTTCGGAATAACTTTTAAAACCTTGGCACTACTCGATGCATTCACCGAAAAAAAAGTTGTCGTATCCGGTGTGATGTAGTCGGAATTCCAAACCGTAGAAACAAACGGATTTATTCCGACCGGAATATTATACGTGCGTTTGTAATACATATCGAAACCCACAATTTTTTTATTGCAACTGAGCGATGAAAAGAGGAGTAAACCAAAACTAAATACCATCAGTTTATGACCGAAATATTTTTTTAATGTCCTTATTTTTTTCATTGAATTTTACTTTCGCTATTTTTACGCGTTAATGTAAACCTTCCATTATACCTTGTGTTTTTAGTAGTATTCATTTGATAACGTAAAATTTCTTTTTTTGTGTTGAAATCTTTCAGATTAACTTTTCAGTGTTTTGTATTTTGCTTTTTGCCCTTTGCTTTTTGCTTTTCAAGTTGCCAAGATTCGGAATATGCGCAAATGGTAAAACGCGAACAAGCGCGCAATATTCGGGTTGATTCTATTTTTTTAGGATTAAAGTTTGGCGACAGCAAAAAAGATTTTTTCGATAAATGCCGCAAACTCAATCAAGCAGGTGTAACGGAAGACGGTAGTGGTGCCGGTTTAAATGTACAAGTTTTGCGTAAAATTGATTCAACATTAACTGACGCGAAGGTGTATATGTATTTTTATCCGGTGTTTGACGCGCAATATCACATTACAGAAATGCCTGTGTATTACACTTATGAATCTTTTTTCCCGTATGCAGAGCGATATCATTCAAAAGTTTTAATGCCACAAGTTTTAAAACTTTTAGCGCACGATTATGGCAAGTTTATTCCAGTTTTTAAACCAGGAAAAGATACTATTTACGTACATATTGACGCGAATAGAAGAATTACTGTAAATAAAAAAGACGATCAATTTGTTTTAGCTAAATTTACAGATCTAACAGTGGTTAAATAGCTCAGAGCTATTTAACCACTGATAACTTACAACTCAAAAATGCACTTATCTTTTAAAATAAAAAATAAAAAAGTTTTAATGCTAACGCTTTGCGTATCGTTCTTAGCAATTCTTTTTTTGACAGAATGCCAGAATAAAAATGCTACAACCATAGCTAAAACGCCGCAGCATCCGTTGTTTACAAAACTTTCGTCCGCCGAAAGTGGTATCAATTTCAGGAACGATTTGCAGTTCGATTCTAAATTCAATATTTATAAATACCGCAATTTTTATAACGGTGGTGGCGTAGCTATCGGCGATTTAAACAATGACGGATTACCCGATGTCTATATGACGTCAAACTTCAATCATAATAAATTGTTCATTAATAAAGGCAATATGAAGTTTGAAGACGCAACAGAAAAAGCGGGCGTTGCCGGAACAAAAGCTTGGTCAACCGGTTGCACGATAGCCGATATTAATGGCGATGGCTGGCTCGATATTTATGTTTGTAATTCAGGTGAAATTGAAGGCGATAAACGGGGCAACGAACTTTTTATAAATAATCACGACGGAACATTTACGGAGCGCGCAGCAGAATACGGTTTAGTGGACGGTGGCTATTCGACGCACGCTGTTTTTTTCGATTACGATCACGATGGTGATTTAGATTGCTACTTGCTCAACAATTCGTATAAACCGATTGGTAGTTTTAATCTACAAAACAATATTCGGAACACGCGCGATGCTAAAGGCGGTCATAAACTTTTGCGCAACGACAACGGTAAATTCAAAGACATTAGTGCAGAAGCAGGAATTTATGGCAGCGAGCAAGCGTTTGGTTTGGGTGTAACTGTGGGCGATGTGAACCGCGATGGTTGGGATGATTTATACGTCTGCAACGATTTTTTTGAGCAAGATTATCTCTACATCAATCAGAAAAATGGAAAGTTTAAAGAAGTTGCTACCGAGCAACTCAACCACATGAGTGCGGCATCTATGGGTTCTGATTTAGCGGATATTAATAATGACGGTTATCCCGATATTTTCAATACAGAAATGTTGCCTTCGAGTGATAGGCGATTGAAAACTAAAACGACGTTCGATAGTTGGAACAGATTAAAATTGAACGAATCGTACGGATACTTTCCGCAATTCACGCACAATTGTTTGCAACTCAATAACGGTAATGGCAGTTTTTCAGAAATTGCTTTTCTTTCTGGCGTGGGTGCCACCGATTGGAGTTGGGGTGCTTTGATAACCGATTTTGATAACGATGGTAAAAAAGATATTTTTGTCGCCAATGGCATTGCTAAAGATTTAACCGATCAAGATTACATTCAGTTTATTGCCGACGATGATACAAAACGCTCAATCATTACAGAAAAAGGTGTTGATTTTAAAAAACTGATTGATACCATCCCGAGTGAAAAAATACCGAATTTTTGTTTTCACAACGAAGGCAACTTACAATTTAAAGACGTTGCCGCAGCATGGGGTTTAGGCGATCCGAGTTTTTCTAACGGTGCAGCGTATGCCGATTTAGACGGCGATGGCGATTTAGATCTCATCGTCAATAATGTTAACATGGAGTGCTTTGTTTACAGAAACGAAGCCCGACAACAAATGCCACAAAACCATTTCCTCCAAATTAAACTCAGTAGCGATACAAAAAATACGTTTGCGCTCGGCACACAAGTGACGTGCTACTCGGGTGGACAAATATTTTATCAAGAGCAAATGCCGATGCGTGGTTTTCAATCTTCTATGGATTTAAAACTAACCTTTGGTTTAGGAAATATTACCTTACTCGATTCCGTCACCGCCGATTTTACAAATGGTAAACGTCTTACGCTGCGCAATGTTAAAACCGATACGTGTTTAAGTCTACGACAACAGGATGCAAAAACGATAACACCAAAATTTAGCAATGCGCTATTAGCTTTCAGTTCTGAGCTTCCGCCCTCGAATAGCAGCGCAAAGCGCGAAGCGCAAAGCGCATTGCTGTATGTTCATTTCGATGACATAACAAGTTCAACGGGTTTAGATTTTAAACACACCGAAAATATTTTTTCCGATTTCGATTACGACCGTTTGTTGTTTCACATGAATTCTACTTTAGGTCCGAAAGTTTGCGTAGGTGATTTAAACGGCGACGGCACGGACGACATTTTTGTTTGTGGTGCGCAAAATCAAGCCGGCGCCATTTTTTTACAAATAGATGGAAAATTTGTAAAAACTAAACAACCCGCTTTAGAACTCGACGCTTTAGCCGAAGATGTAGTATGTGTTTTCTTTGATGCCGACCACGATGGCGATCTCGATTTGTTTGTCGGTTCGGGTGGTTCGGATGGTAGAACGTTTAACGATAGGATTTATATTAACGACGGAAAAGGCAATTTTAAACGCGCGTTTTCGGCACTCGCTGAAAAACATAATTTAGCAACTGGCGCAGTGGCAGTGGCAGATTTTAATAATGATGGTTACATGGATTTATTCTGTGGGATGCGTTTCGATCCGACAACGTACGGTAAACCTGTGAGCGGTTATTTATTACAGAATGACCAAAAAGGTGGATTTGATAATAAATCGAATGATTTAGCACCACAGCTGAAAGATATCGGTATCATTACATCTGCGCAATGGATAGATGTAGATGGCGACAAAGATTTGGATTTAGTGATTACAGGTGAATATATGCCGATTACCGTTTTCATAAACAACAACGGTAAATTTGAAAAGCGCGAAATGCCGATGACAAACGGTTGGTGGCAAACAATGGAAGTTGCAGATGTGAATAACGACGGTGCGCCCGATTTAATTCTCGGTAATTGGGGATTAAATTCGCGCTTTCACGCCGATTCAACGCATCCGATTCATTTGTATTTTGGCGATTTCGATCACAACGGCTCGACGGAACAAATGATTTGTCAGTACGAAGGCGATGTAGAATTGCCCTGCGCTCTACGACAAGATATTGCGGCACAAATGCCGAGCATCAAGAAAAAATATTTACATTGGAGAGACTACGCGGGTAAATCGCCCGAAAATGTTATCGGAAAAGTGGAATTAGATAAAAGCGTTAAAAATACGTGCTACACTTTGCAATCTGCAGTAGCGATTAACGATGGCAAAGGGAATTTTACAATAAAAAATTTACCAATTCAGGCGCAATTTGCACCCGTTTACGGCATCACTGCTGCCGATTTTAACGGCGACGGGAATATAGATTTAATGTTGGTGGGTAATTTTTTTGAAGCTAAACCAGAAATGGGACGATATGATGCAAACTACGGCACCATTTTACTCGGCGATGGCAAAGGCGGATTTGTTTTTGAGCCTTACGCACAAAGCGGTTTAAATTTGCGCTCGGCTGGTCGCGATATAAAACCGATTAAAATAAAAAATGAAATAGCCTACATCATTGCGCAGAATAACGACAAATTGAAAATTGTTAAACAAAAAATGATTAAAAGGACGGAACAGAATAAAAAAATTAATTGATAATCACTGATTCTTTTCTTTGAAATTCAAAATTTATTTTAATTTTACCGAAGCCTAAAAAATCATTTAATCAGTTTAATCGTGTCCGATGACGACAGAAATATTCATAAGCCTCATTACGCTTACATTTTTAGAAATTGTTTTAGGTGTAGATAATATTATTTTTGTCTCCATAGTTGCGCAACAAGTAGAACACACGCAACGCGCAAAGGCGCGCAATTACGGTTTATTGTTGGCAATGTGTTTTCGACTATTGTTGCTATTGGGTGTGCGTTTTATTCTTTCTTTAGAAGAGCCACTTTTTAAACTGCCCGACTTTGGCATTTTCGATTTACCCATCCTTATCAGTTTTAAAGATTTAATACTCATTGGTGGCGGTATTTTTTTGCTTTACAAGAGTACACTCGAAATTCACAGCAAACTCGAAGGCGAAGAAGAAGAAATAGAATCGAAGAAAAAAATGTCGCTCGTACAAGTTATCAGTCAAATTTGTATTGTGAATATCGTTTTTTCATTCGATTCCATTCTGACTGCTATTGGCATGACGAAAATTATTTGGGTGATGATGGTTGCAGTTGTGCTTTCAATAGTTGTTATGATGTTATTTTCGGCGGCGATTAGTAAATTTATAAACACGCATCCAACGATGCAAATGTTGGCACTGTCGTTTTTAATTCTTATTGGCGTTATGCTCATTGCCGAAGGATTTCATCAGCACTTCTCTAAAGGTTATTTATATTTTTCGATCGCTTTTTCGCTCGGCGTAGAACTATTGAATATGCGTTTACATAAAAATAAAAAAAAGAAAACGATGGTAAGTGGCGATAAATCGGTGGTGACTGGTGAATGGTAAAAAACAAGTATTGATAAAACTGACAACTGACAACAACTGATAACTCATTTATGCTTTTACTCAACGAAAAACAAGTTCGGACAAAATTAAAACGCCTCGCGATTCAGATTTGTGAGCGCAATCTTTCTGCACCAAAAATGGTTTTTGTCGGTATAAATGCCACTGGTTTTAAAATTGCCAAACTTTTTTTCGATGAATGGCAATCGCGTCTAACTATTGATGCACAACTTGAAAATTTACTAATTAGTCCGCAAGCGCCGTTGCAAAACCCTATTTCGACGAGTTTTGATTTTGAAAACAGCACAAACTGTCACGTCATCATCGTTGATGATGTAACCAATACGGGTAGAACTTTATTTTATGCCATCACGCCGTTTGTAAAAGCGGCGTATACCAAATTTGAAGTTGCCGTTCTGGTTGATCGCAAACACAAATCGTATCCTATTCAACCCGATTATGTGGGACTTTCTTTGGCTACAACGCTTCAAGAAAATATTTTAGTGAAATTTTCAGAAGATGGCGCTTGCAGTGTATATTTGGATTGAAGTTTTGCTGTGGGCGCGATATTTCACTTTTGCACAACTTGTTTGGCACCATCTATAATGCCCTGGTAATTTTCAGTTTCTGTAACAAGGCGCGTTGCAAACTAAGTGGTGAGAGCAGGGTTTAGCGTTGGGCTATTCGCACCAAACATATTGCAAAAATGATAATAATTTATTACTCCTCTTAATCATCGAATAAATGATAGTGAAATAATTTTTTAAGATTTCTATTTGGTTAATCCTACAATATTTACTAAATTTGTTCTTCATAAATCAAATTAAGTATGAAAAATTTATTAGCCGTTTTTTTTGTTTTAGGTTTATTTTTTAATACCCAAGCACAGCGCATCACCGCTATCCAATGCGGAAAATTTTTAGATGTGCGCACAGGTGAAATGCTCCTCAATCGTGTTATTTTAATTGAAGACAACATGGTAAAAAGTGTTGCTGATGCGCGCGTGATTAAATACAAAGCCGATACGACGATCGACCTCTCGGACTATACCGTTTTGCCGGGTTTAATTGATTGCCACACGCACGTTTTGTTGCAAGGCGACATCACGGCGGAAGATTACGATGTGCAGGTTTTAAAAGAATCGGTACCCTATCGTACTATTCGCGCGGTGCGGAGTTGCAAACAAGCATTGATGAACGGCTTTACAACTATTCGCGATTTAGGAACTGAAGGTGCAGGTTATGCCGACGTGGATTTAAAAAAAGCGATTAAAAACAACGAGATGATTGGTCCGAGAATGTTTGTTTCTACGCTCGCCATTAATACAACGGGGCATTATCCGCTCAGTGAACAAACGTATGCTTGGGAATTAATGATGCCCAAAGGTTTGCAGGAAATTACAGGTGCTGACGAAGCACGCCGTGCCGTCAGAACGCAAATTGCGCATGGTGCCGATTGGATAAAAATTTATGCCGACAGAAGTTATTACAAATTACCCGACGGTAGTTATCGCAGTTCGCCGAATTTTACGACGGAAGAGATTACGGCAATCGGCGATGAAACGCTTAAAAGCAGAAGAAAAATGGCAGCACACGCCGTCACGCGCGATGGAATTTTAGCAGCTATTAATGCGGGTGCGAGCAGTATAGAACACGGATTTGGTATGGATGATGAGTGCATAAAACTGATGGTGCAAAAAGGTATTTATTGGTGTCCGACGATTTATGTGAACGATTTTGTCGCCGAAGGTCGCGCAAAAGCGGGCAGTAGCATCAATAAATTATTCGCCGATTCAGAACCGGCACTGTTTGCGAAAGCGCAAAAAGCGGGTGTGAAAATCGCTTACGGAACTGATATTGGTGGTTACGATTGGAAAGAACCACAATCAAAAGATTTTGAATTTATGGTGCGTTATGGTTACACACCGTTACAAGCCATTCAAACAGCAACCATTAACGCTTCCGATTTGCTCGCGCAACCTAAACTCGGTGAAATTAAAGCGGACGCTTTTGCTGACATCATAGCTGTTAAAGGCGACCCAACTAAAGATATAAAAATTCTCGGCGACGTTAAATGGGTAATGAAAAATGGTGTGGTGTATAAATAAAG